>NZ_AP025503.1:2400000-3000000 GCF_024347575.1 Vibrio pelagius | reverse complement strand
CTCAGCGGAGAAACTATTGCTTCGGTCTCACCAGTGTTAATACATACGGCACCAAATAAATACGCCGACTCAAACTGTTGCTGCTGAATCGCTAAAGGGCGAGTGCCCTTCTCAGCCCATATTCTTGTCGTTGTATTCCGTTGACCAAATCTCGCTTCATCTTGAAACCAAATTTGGACGTCATTTAATGGAATGTGGCCAGGGATCTTATTGATCGTTTCGATTAGGAATTTTTTTAAAAGCTTCTTGTGCTTCAAGTGACTGTTTGGGGTGCTTAGACCGAGTAGTAATCCACACTAAGTTTAGCTTTCTCAATAATTTATATACACCAGATAGGCTATAAACGAGGTCAAACTCTTGTTTTATATACTCAATAATATCAGTGCCTTGTAGTCTTCCTCCATCAGGTTTGATTGCATTGTCACTGATATATTTTTTTAGTTGAGAGCGTTGTCCTTCAGAAAGGCGGGAAGGTCTGCCTGTATGCTGCTTTTCTACCAACCCATCGAGTCCGTTTTCTAGGTAGGCACTGACCCAACGATTCACACTGCCTCGGCTGACTTTTAGGTATTGGGATATCTCAGTACGAGTCTTCCCATCAATGAAATGCGAAATAGCAAGAAGTCTAGTTCGTTTTCTCGCGTCAGATGTTGCTTGGATAAGCTTAGGAAAATCGTGTGTCATATCAGCTCCTTTTGAAGCTGATATTAGATCACAAAATTAGTGCGATTGGTATTATACCAATCGCACTAATTAATAAGTCAGATTAACCCAGTCCCTAAAACAAAGTGAAATGACTCTATTCTTATCTTCACAGAACCGATTCCAAGCGTTACAGAGCTTGTCTACGATATCCTCGTAGCTATTAAAGCAACGATTGGCAATTTCATGCTGTCGGAGCCAACTACACACTTGTTCAATAGGGTTGAGTTCGGGTGAGTATGGGGGAATATGGATGATGGTTATACCAATCGTAGTAAATAACTGATCATCCTAGCTTGTTAAAACGCTTGATAACTGCGTTAGAATTTTTGATTGTAGAATAACTACTTACCAAAAAATTCTGCCTTGTTCTTAAGCCTTTTCCCGGCGCTATTTTTGACCACTTATTTACTGTGATTGGTATTAGATTCTTGAACTCATCGGCAAGATAGCTTTGATGCCAACTGGCTTGGTCCATAATAATTACAGCATGCTTGCCGCAAGGAGTCGCTGACGAAATGAGCGCTAAATGTTTCTGCATGGCCTCCATGTTGCTCAGCGGAGAAACTATTGCTTCGGTCTCACCAGTGTTAATACATACGGCACCAAATAAATACGCCGACTCAAACTGTTGCTGCTGAATCGCTAAAGGGCGAGTGCCCTTCTCAGCCCATATTCTTGTCGTTGTATTCCGTTGACCAAATCTCGCTTCATCTTGAAACCAAATTTGGACGTCATTTAATGGAATGTGGCCAGGGATCTTATTGATCGTTTCGATTAGGAATTTTTTTAAAAGCTTCTTGTGCTTCAAGTGACTGTTTAGGGTGCTTAGACCGAGTAGTAATCCACACTAAGTTTAGCTTTCTCAATAATTTATATACACCAGATAGGCTATAAACGAGGTCAAACTCTTGTTTTATATACTCAATAATATCAGTGCCTTGTAGTCTTCCTCCATCAGGTTTGATTGCATTGTCACTGATATATTTTTTCAGTTGAGAGCGTTGTCCTTCAGAAAGGCGGGAAGGTCTGCCTGTATGCTGCTTTTCTACCAACCCATCGAGTCCGTTTTCTAGGTAGGCACTGACCCAACGATTCACACTGCCTCGGCTGACTTTTAGGTATTGGGAGATCTCAGTACGAGTCTTCCCATCAATGAAATGCGAAATAGCAAGAAGTTTAGTTCGTTTTCTCGCGTCAGATGTTGCTTGGATAAGCTTAGGAAAATCGTGTGTCATATCAACTCCTTTTGAAGTTGATATTAGATCACAAAATTAGTGCGATTGGTATTATCAGAAAGCCTAGTCTTACGACTAGGCTTTCGTCGTTTCTGGGGATAGGTATTTTGGTCTTCGACCAAGGAGTCCTGGTCTCCTGTGACCACAGGCATTTCGTCTTTTCAATGGATAGATGTCTTAGCCTTAGACCAGCGATTCTAATCCGACTGGCAACTTCATATAAACTTAAGCAGATATGCTCAGGCACTATATCCGCTAACAAAAGATAGTTACCTTGTTAGGTAATAAGATTAGTTCCTGACCTAGTTGATTGAAGTGATAAACCCTATTTAAGTTACGACGGCGGAAGTATTACCTGTTCAGTGAAATCAGTTCTAATGGTAAAACGTTGACAAGGCAGGCAATGCAGCCAGAGAAAACTATCTCGTATCTCCTATCTCGTATTATAGATACAAAAACGCCCAGCGACTTGCTAGGCGTTAAGGTAGAGACAATTTAAAGCTGATACTTATAGAATCTGTTTAAGTACTCTGTCAGCTTTTACGCGTGTTATTTTGCGTATTAGCTTCTGGACTTCGGTTGGATAGCTATCAACTTTGTCTAGCTGCTTATAAGTGCAGATCAGCTGAGTATGTTGAAGGATATTGTCTACTTCAGCTTGGAACTTGTCTGCTAGATGATTGTAGTTATCTTGGATGAAAATACCGTTCTCAAGATCGAGTTTCCAAGCTCTTGGGTTCAGGTTGTTACCAGTAAGAAGCATGTAGCGCTTATCTACCCAAATACCTTTCAGGTGGAAGCTATTTGAATCGTGCTTCCAAAGGTGGATAGACAGTTTACGACTTGCAATGTTCGCCTCATTCGCTTTCGCGAAACGACGAAGGTTTAGCTCATATAGGTAAGGCAGGCCACCGATGGTCTTGAACTCTTCTTCTGGAGAGATAAAGAAGTCATTCGCCGTTTTATCACCAACAACAATACTTACCTTTACCCCACGTTTAAGGGCTTTTTTCACTTCCTTCGCAAGACTAGGTGGGAAGTTGAAGTAAGGGGTGCAGATGAAGATTTCATCTTTGGCTTGAGCGATCAACTGATTGATGCCTTGGTTTAGGCGGTTACGGCGCTTACCAATGCCAACAAGCGGAGTCACTGCCACCTGCTCACTTGAGACCTCTTCGCTCTTAAACTGATATTGAGAGCGCGCTAGTGTTGAGCGGAATTGACGGATCGCTGACTTAAGTTGCTTAGTGGTTGGTTTGCTATGAGCGGCTAGATTATTTACCGCTGTGTCTGCCACCATCTGTTCTTGCACGTAGCTGAACATGGTGTCAGCCAGAGTCTTGTTGTTTAGAACATGGTAACGGTCGAAACGGTAGCGGTCGTGATAGTTCAGATAGATGTTATTGAGGCTAGCACCACTGTAGATAACTTTATTGTCAACGATGAACCCTTTCAGGTGAAGCACACCAAAGACTTCTTTACCACGAACAGGGATGCCATAAACAGGGACTTCATGCTCATACTTGTCTGCGAATGCTTTATACATCGCAGCGTTACCTTCTGATGATTCCGCACCAATAAGGCCACGTTGAGCTCGGTGCCAATCAACACAGACACTGATATCAAGCTGAGGGTTGCTTTGCTTAGCTTCATACAGTGCAGTAAGGATCTCACGACCGGCTTCGTCATCTTCTAGATAGAGAGCAACCAGACAGATACGCTGAGTTGCTTCAGAGATCTCTTTAAGTAAACGAGTTCTGAACTCTTGTGCTGATAACAGTACTTCAAACTTATCGGGGTTCTGAGCGACAGTGGGCAACTGTGTGAATGGATTCCTACTAGCAATCATATTGACTGTTTGACCTTAAAAATATGCAAAATTGCGAACAGCGAATTTTACCAAAGGCAAATGGCGAATTACTAGATAATCGAGGCATTCTCTAACAATTTTGCTGATAATGCATAGGAATGAGATCTTTTCCACTATTTGTATATCGTTCGAAGAGGTTTTTCAGACTATTTGGCAACTCTTGAGGTGATATTTTTACGAAATGGTGGCGGTTATAAAAGTTCTCTAGATGGGTGTAAGCAAAGCAATAATCTTGCTCATTCAACGTTTTTTCTTCACAGTAGTCCATCAACTGTTTCCCCAGTTGTTGCCCTCGATACTCTTTTGAAATTGCCATTCCTGTTAGTAAGCGAAACTGCTCGATTGTGCGAAGACGAACCACTCCCAATAGTTGGTTATCGACGGTTAACGAGTAGATTAACTCGCTCTTGTTCGCTTTACCGGAAGGGTAGTGCTCTTTATAGAAGCGCTTAACTAATGGAACTTTGATCGGATCCAGCTGGGCTATTATTACATTGTTCATTCAATCACTGCGCCGGTTGGGTAACTGCTGTAGAATGGACGCAGTTTAGTTTAATTGAATATCGCCATGCAATCTTATCTCAATGCCAGTTTGAAAAAGGCACATACCTTCTCTATCGAGCAGACTTGTGATGTGCTTATTGAAATCCGCTCTGTAGACGATCTGATCTCTGCTTACCAATCCCCACAGTGGAGCCACCTTCCAAAATTGATGTTAGGCAAGGGTAGCAACATGCTATTTACCGAGCACTTTGCAGGCTTAGTGATGGTGAATAAGCTGGAAGGGATTGAGCGAACCGAAACTGAAACACACTATAAGCTGCATATTAGTGGTGGTGAAGACTGGCCAAGCTTGGTGAAGTGGTCTGTAGAGCAAGGCATTGGTGGATTAGAAAATCTAGCCATGATTCCTGGGTGTTCTGGTTCTGCCCCGATTCAGAACATTGGAGCTTATGGCGTTGAATTACAAGATGTATGTGAATACGTCGATATCCTGTGCTTAGACACATACACAGTAAAGAGGTTAGGTCGCGAAGAGTGCCAATTTGGTTATCGTGACTCGATATTCAAGCATGCCCTTTATGGTAAAGCAATCGTGGTCGCGATTGGTTTAATCTTGAGTAAAGACTGGCAACCATGTAATCACTATGGGCCACTCAAAGCGTTGGACATGGAGACGATTTCCCCTCGCGTTATCTTCGATGAAGTCTGTGCTATTCGCTCAAGCAAGCTTCCTGACCCCGCTGTAAGTGGTAATGCGGGCAGCTTCTTCAAAAACCCGGTGATCGAAAAGGATCACTATGATCGCTTAACTCAAACTTATCCAAATATTGTTGGCTATGAGAGTGGCGATAAGATCAAAGTGGCTGCTGGTTGGTTGATCGATCAATGCCAGTTCAAAGGACGTAGAGAAGGGGGCGCTCAGGTACACCCAAATCAAGCCTTGGTTCTGATCAACTACAATGACGCCTCATCTTCTGATGTTGTACGACTAGCAAACCAAGTTCGCACTGCCGTTAAAGAGAAGTTTGGTATTACGCTCGAACATGAAGTGAGGTTTATGGGTAAAGACGGTGAGATCAATCTCGATATCGCACTGGAGGCGCTAGCATGAGAGACCACACAACCAAGTTAACCCTACTTAAAGCTCTGGCTGATGGCGAGTTCCATTCCGGAGAAGCGCTTGGCGAACTGATAGGTGTCTCTCGTGCGGCTATCAGTAAGCATATCAAGGGTATACAAGAGTGGGGGCTAGATGTTTATCGAGTACAAGGCAAGGGTTATAAGCTCGCTCAGCCACTGAACATGCTTGATGATTCGAAGCTTAAGGCGCCTGGCGCAGACTCTTCCTTAGAACTTATACCTATTATCGGTTCTACAAACCAACATCTGCTTGATAAGGGAGACTCTCTAGAGTCAGGGTCAGTATGTATTGCTGAATATCAAGCCGCTGGGCGTGGTCGTCGTGGACGCGAGTGGGTATCTCCGTTTGGTGCCAACTTATATCTATCGATGTACTGGCGACTGGACGCTGGTATGGCGGCGGCAATGGGACTGAGTCTAGTCGTCGGTGTTGCCATTGTCGAAGCGCTTGAGGAGATGGGTGTCGAAGGGATTAAGCTCAAATGGCCGAACGACCTATACCACAATGATAAGAAACTTGCGGGAATCTTGGTTGAGCTTTCAGGGCAATCTGGTGGTGCCGCTAATATCGTTATTGGTATGGGTCTTAATTTATCAATGGACCCAAATACATCGGGTATTGGGCAACCGTGGACTTCGTTGAAAGAGGTCTGCGGAGGTCAGGTTCCAGACCGTAATGAACTCGCGCAGGCGTTAATTAATGCTTGGTATAAAGCACTTGATGAGTATGAGCTCAAAGGAATGACAGACTTCGTTGGACGCTGGAACCGATTAGATAACTTCCTAGGACGTTCGGTTCGTTTGATCATTGGACCAAGAGAGATAGAAGGCACAGTCAAAGGCATAAATGAGCAAGGCGCCGTTCTATTAGAAACTGAGAATGGTATTGAAGCCTACATTGGAGGTGAAATCTCGCTGCGCAAGGCGGACTAATTGAAATAAAAGTACCTTTATTATTTACGCAGCAAAACCTCTTCAACCATATGATCTGCGCCCTTGCGTAGAATAAGGTGCGCTCTTTCTCTGGTCGGTAAAATATTCTGCTCTAAGTTGAGGCCATTAATCGACTTCCAGATATTCTGAGCCTTATCGACCGCTTCTTGATCATTGAGCAGGGTGTAGTGGCTAAAGTAAGAACCTGGTTTGGCGAATGCACCCTCACGGAACTTCATAAAGCGATTCACATACCACTCTTGAATTTGCGCGCTGTCTGCGTCGACATAAAGAGAGAAATCCAAGAAATCTGAAATAAATACACGATGTGGTTCGTGTGGGTAGTTCATACCACTCTGCAGTACATTCAGCCCTTCGATGATCAAGACATCTGGAAGATCGACCTCTTTCACTTCGTCGGTGATGTTGTAGGTTAGGTGTGAGTAGACAGGCGCCTGCACATTGCGCTTACAGGCTTTGACATCAGAAACAAACTTCACCAAGCGTTTAATATCATAAGACTCTGGAAAGCCTTTTTTGCCCATTAATCCTTTTTCTTGCAGCACTTCGTTTGGATATAGAAAGCCGTCGGTGGTTACCAGCTCAACTTTAGGATGATTGTCCCAGCGAGAAAGCAGGGCTTTCAGTAATCGAGCTGTGGTGCTTTTCCCTACTGCGACACTGCCTGCAATACCAATAACAAAGGGAGGCGCTTTCTCGTCTTTATCCAAAAACTGTTGGAGCACTGAGTTACGGTTCTGTCTTGCTGCCACATAGAGGTTTAATAGACGTGATAGGGGTAGGTAGATCTCTACCGCTTCTTCCATCGTCAATTTTTCATTGATCCCTTGAAGCTCTTTTAAGTCATTTTCTGACAGTGTCATGGGAACTAAATTTCTTAGTTCAGACCAACGTTCGCGGTCAAATGACATAAATGGGCTCATAAAAACTCTATAGTGGGTTACAAAACAAGTGCATGGAAAATACATCATGCGCTGGATAAATAAAATATATTCGTGAGAGAGATGTGGATTAAAGAGGCAAACTTAATAAGAAATACCCACTAGATTTCATTACTTATTAGATTTTTCCATTTTTTTTCAATTTACTATTGCAAGGTGGAAAATCATTCAATAAAATGCGCCCCACTTGTGCCGACTTAGCTCAGTAGGTAGAGCAACTGACTTGTAATCAGTAGGTCACCAGTTCGATTCCGGTAGTCGGCACCACTTTCTTCCCTCTTAAGAGAGCGAGAAGAAAGCTTAAAAATTTGGAGGGGTTCCCGAGTGGCCAAAGGGAGCAGACTGTAAATCTGCCGGCACTGCCTTCGATGGTTCGAATCCGTCCCCCTCCACCATATTCTAAAGGTTAAATAGCTCAAACAGAGTTACGTGTTGCGTGCATCGTATAATGGCTATTACCTCAGCCTTCCAAGCTGATGATGCGGGTTCGATTCCCGCTGCACGCTCCAACTCAAATTTGTGTGCTGATATAGCTCAGTCGGTAGAGCGCACCCTTGGTAAGGGTGAGGTCCCCAGTTCAAATCTGGGTATCAGCACCAGTCTAAAGCTTCTTCTCCTTTAAATAAAAAAACCATTTTTTTGGTTGCGTGGTCATCAAAGCCACTTAATCCGTACCTAGAGGGACACCCCATGTCTAAAGAAAAATTTGAACGTACGAAACCGCACGTAAACGTTGGTACTATCGGCCACGTTGACCACGGTAAAACAACTCTAACTGCTGCTATCTGTACTACACTTGCAAAAGTGTACGGTGGTGAAGCGAAAGACTTCGCATCTATCGATAACGCTCCAGAAGAGCGTGAGCGCGGTATTACAATCGCAACTTCTCACGTTGAGTACGACACTCCAACACGTCACTACGCACACGTAGACTGTCCAGGACACGCGGATTATGTTAAAAACATGATCACTGGTGCTGCACAAATGGACGGCGGTATCCTAGTTGTTGCTGCGACTGACGGCCCAATGCCTCAAACTCGTGAGCACATCCTACTTGGTCGTCAAGTTGGTATCCCTTACATCATCGTATTCATGAACAAATGTGACATGGTAGATGACGAAGAGCTACTAGAACTAGTAGAAATGGAAGTTCGTGAACTTCTTTCTGAGTACGAATTCCCAGGTGATGACCTACCAGTAATCCAAGGTTCAGCTCTTGGCGCACTAAACGGCGAGAAGCAATGGGAAGACAAGATCGTTGAGCTAGCAGAAGCTCTAGATTCTTACATCCCAGAGCCAGAGCGTGCAGTAGACCAACCGTTCCTACTACCAATCGAAGACGTATTCTCGATCCAAGGTCGTGGTACTGTTGTAACTGGTCGTATCGAGCGTGGTATCCTACGTGTAGGTGACGAAGTAGAAATCGTTGGTATCAAAGAAACAACAATGACTACTTGTACTGGTGTTGAGATGTTCCGTAAGCTTCTTGACGAAGGTCGTGCAGGTGAGAACGTTGGTGCACTTCTACGTGGTACTAAGCGTGACGAAGTTGAACGTGGTCAAGTACTAGCAGCTAAAGGCACTATCAACCCACACACTAAGTTCGAGTCTGAAGTATACGTACTTTCTAAAGACGAAGGCGGCCGTCACACACCTTTCTTCAAAGGTTACCGTCCACAGTTCTACTTCCGTACAACTGACGTAACAGGCGACATCACTCTACCAGAAGGCGTAGAAATGGTAATGCCAGGTGACAACGTTCAAATGACTGTTGAGCTAATCGCTCCAATCGCAATGGACGAAGGCCTACGTTTCGCTATCCGTGAAGGTGGCCGTACTGTAGGTGCTGGTGTTGTAGCTAAAATCTTTGCATAAGATTTGACGAACCACTAGTAAAAAGGGCATCATTTGATGCCCTTTTTCTGCGCTAAAAAAAGAGTTGCGTGAAATCACAGCAACTTTGTCTCTTAGCAAAGAATAAAACGATCATTTTTGACTAAAATGACTGTTAGATGTGTTGTTCTGCAACGCAAAGGAATGTGCCCTGCAACAGCGGGGTTATTGTCGTCTATATTTAAGACTTATCACAGGTTGGTTTTATGAAAGCAAACGCTGAGACTCCTGATAGCTCAAGTGCAGCAGATACAATGAAGTGGATTGTCGCTTTTGTTCTGCTAGCCGCCGCTGTTGTGGGTAATTACCTGTATGGTGAATTATCAGTTGTAATTCGCGCTGCAGGTGTAGTTGTGCTGATTGCTGCCGCACTAGGCGTTGCAGCAACAACAACTAAAGGTAAAGCTGCGATCGAATTTGCAAAAGAATCTCGTATGGAGATTCGTAAAGTGGTTTGGCCTACACGCCAAGAAACTATGCAAACCACATTGATCGTTCTAGCTGTAAGTATTGTTATGGCTCTAGCACTATGGGGCATCGACGGCATTATGGTTCGTCTAGTTGCCTTTGTGACTGGGGTATAGAGGGTTCTGATTCATGAGTGAAGCTCCAAAAAAACGTTGGTATGTAGTTCAAGCCTTCTCTGGCTTTGAAGGTCGTGTGGCTCAATCGCTACGCGAACATATTAAAATGCACAACATGGAAGAACTGTTTGGCGATGTGCTAGTACCTACTGAAGAAGTAGTGGAAATGCGCGCGGGTCAACGTCGTAAGAGTGAACGTAAATTCTTCCCTGGCTACGTATTAGTTCAGATGATCATGAATGACGAATCATGGCACTTAGTACGCAGCATTCCGCGTGTTATGGGCTTCATTGGTGGTACCTCTGATCGTCCTGCACCAATCACTGATAAAGAAGCTGATGCGATTCTGAACCGTCTAGAGAAAGCGAGCGAAGCTCCACGTCCTAAGACTATGTTCGAAGCTGGTGAAGTGGTTCGTGTGAACGATGGTCCATTTGCTGATTTCAACGGTACAGTTGAAGAAGTGGATTACGAGAAGAGCCGCATTAAGGTTTCTGTATCGATCTTTGGTCGTGCAACGCCTGTTGAGCTTGAATTCGGTCAGGTTGAAAAGCTGGACTAAGACTCGAATAGTTGAACAAAATTGTGGATAACTTATTAGCAACTTGTTCAAATTAAAAGAGTATAAAAAACCACCTTTTTAGGGTTGTTTAAGGCGCGAATTATGATTATAATTTCGCGCCTTTTTACTTCTGAGGAAGTAAAAAGCGTTCATTGAAATTATGGGGAGCTTGCCTTATGGCTAGCGCATGTACCCAAATATTAGGAAATATCATGGCTAAGAAAGTTGAAGCTTATATCAAACTGCAAGTTGCAGCTGGTATGGCAAACCCGTCGCCACCGGTTGGTCCTGCTCTAGGTCAACACGGTGTTAACATCATGGAATTCTGTAAAGCGTTCAACGCAAAAACAGAATCTGTTGAGAAAGGTCTACCGACTCCAGTAGTTATTACTGTATACAACGATCGTTCTTTCACGTTCGTAACTAAGACTCCACCTGCTGCTGTTCTTCTTAAGAAAGCTGCTGGCGTTAAGTCTGGTTCAGGTCGTCCAAACACTGAAAAAGTGGGTACTGTAACTGACGCTCAAATCCAAGAAATCGCAGAAACTAAAGCTGCTGATATGACTGGTGCTGACATCGAAGCAATGAAGCGTTCAATCGCTGGTACTGCTCGTTCAATGGGCCTAGTGGTAGAGGGTTAATAAGATGGCAAAACTTACTAAGCGTATGCGCGTAATCCGCGAAAAAGTTGACGTAACTAAAGAGTACGAAATCAACGAAGCTGTTGCTCTTCTTAAAGAACTAGCTACTGCTAAATTTGTTGAGTCTGTTGATGTTGCTGTTAACCTAGGCATCGATGCTCGTAAATCTGACCAAAACGTACGTGGCGCTACTGTGCTACCTCACGGTACTGGCCGTGAAATCCGCGTTGCTGTGTTCACTCAAGGTGCAAACGCAGAAGCAGCTAAAGAAGCTGGCGCAGATGTTGTTGGTATGGAAGATCTTGCTGAGCAAGTGAAGAAAGGCGAAATGAACTTCGACGTAGTTGTTGCTTCTCCAGATGCAATGCGCGTTGTTGGTCAACTAGGTACTATCCTAGGTCCACGCGGCCTTATGCCAAACCCTAAAGTTGGTACTGTAACTCCTAACGTTGCTGAAGCTGTTAAGAACGCTAAAGCTGGTCAGGTTCGTTACCGTAACGACAAGAACGGCATCATCCACACTACTATCGGTAAAGCGTCTTTCGAAGCTAACCAGATTCAAGAAAACCTTGAAGCTCTGCTAGTTGCTCTTAAGAAAGCTAAGCCTTCTTCAGCGAAAGGTACTTTCCTGAAGAAAGTAAGCATCTCTACTACTATGGGTGCTGGTGTTGCTGTTGATCAGGCTAGCCTGAACACTCAAGCAAACTAATTTGCTTAGGCGCAGATTTAGTGTATACTTCTGCGCCTAATATTTGTGGTTGGGTGATTTTTGAAGCGATTCAAATCATCTATCCCAAGACCGTAGGCGCTGTGCTTTTCGGAGTTATAGCTTAATAAAACCTACGTAGGCGATGCCTAATTTAAATGAAGTGATTCATGTTTATTAGCATCGTAAACGCTCATTACACACTGTAATGAGTGCTGTAATCACAACCAGAGGTTAAACCAAATGGCTTTAAATCTTCAAGACAAAAAAGCAATTGTTGCTGAAGTCAACGAAGCAGCTAATGGTGCACTTTCTGCAGTTGTAGCTGATTCTCGTGGCGTTGAAGTTGGCGCAATGACTTCTCTACGTAAACAAGCTCGCGAAGCGGGTGTTTACATGAAAGTTGTTCGTAACACACTAGCACGTCGTGCGGTTCAGGGTACAGACTACGAGTGTCTAACTGACACTTTCACTGGTCCAACTCTGATCGCGTTCTCTAACGAGCACCCAGGTGCTGCAGCGCGTCTTTTCAAAGACTTCGCTAAAGAGAACAAAGATTTCGAGATCAAAGCTGCTGCATTTGAAGGCACAGTTACTGATGCTGAAGTACTAGCGACACTACCAACTTACGACGAAGCAATTGCACGCCTAATGATGTGCATGAAAGAAGCTTCTGCAGGCAAGCTGGTTCGTACTATCGCTGCACTACGTGACCAAAAAGAAGAAGCTGCGGCATAAGCCTTGCTTTTCACTGGTTGCTAATTAAACTTATTGTTGACTTAAAAGAGAATTGTTATGTCTATTACTAACGAGCAAATCCTAGACGCAGTTGCAGAAATGTCTGTAATGCAAGTTGTTGAGCTTATCGAAGCTATGGAAGAGAAATTCGGCGTATCTGCTGCAGCTGCTGTTGTAGCTGGCGGCGCTGCTGGTGGCGAAGCTGCTGCTGAGCAAACTGAATTCGACGTTATCCTAACTTCTGCTGGTTCTAACAAAGTACAAGTTATCAAAGCTGTACGTGGCGCAACTGGCCTAGGTCTTAAAGAAGCTAAAGGTCTTGTAGACTCAGCTCCAGCACCTCTAAAAGAAGGCGTTGACAAAGCTGAAGCTGAAGCTCTTAAAGCACAGCTAGAAGAAGCAGGCGCTTCTGTTGAAGTTAAGTAATTATTACTTAATTTCTTAGCCTAACGGCTATTGGCTGGTGGTTAAATAACCACCGGCCTTTTTGCGCTGTAGGGCTATGACGAATTTTCCCGCTGTTTAAACGTCATAACCTGAGCAAAAAAACGATTACCTTTCCAAGATAGTCGTTCACTACAGTAAACAGCTGTTAGTCACTACCCCCTCCGAGGAGTGTTTCGGGTAGTTTGGGTCACTTATCAGCGAGCTGAGGAACCCCATGGTTTACTCTTATACCGAGAAAAAGCGCATCCGTAAGGACTTTGGTACTCGTCCACAAGTTTTGGACATTCCATACCTGTTATCGATCCAGCTTGATTCTTTCGACAAATTCATCGAACAGGATCCTGAAGGTCAATACGGTCTTGAGGCTGCTTTTCGTTCTGTATTCCCAATTCAGAGCTACAACGGCAATTCTGAGCTGCAATACGTTAGCTACCGTCTTGGTGAGCCAGTTTTTGACGTTAAAGAATGTCAAATCCGCGGTGTAACTTACTCAAAGCCACTACGCGTTAAACTACGTCTAGTTATCTTTGATAAAGATGCGCCAGCAGGTACTGTAAAAGACATTAAAGAACAAGAAGTCTACATGGGCGAAATTCCGCTTATGACAGACAATGGTACTTTCGTAATCAATGGTACCGAGAGGGTTATCGTATCCCAGCTGCACCGAAGCCCAGGCGTGTTCTTCGACAGTGATAAGGGTAAAACCCACTCATCAGGTAAAGTTCTTTATAACGCACGTGTAATTCCTTACCGTGGCTCATGGTTAGACTTTGAGTTCGATCCTAAGGACAACTTATTCGTACGTATCGACCGTCGTCGTAAGCTACCAGCTTCAATCATCCTTCGTGCACTAGGTAAGTCGACAGAAGAGATCCTGGATCTATTCTTCGAGAAAGTGAACTTCGAAGTGAAAGACCAAACTCTACTTATGGAGCTTGTTCCTGATCGTCTACGTGGTGAAACTGCGTCATTCGACATCGAAGCAAACGGCAAAGTTTACGTTGAGACTGGTCGTCGTGTTACTGCTCGTCACATCCGTCAACTTGAGAAAGATGGCGTTGAGCACATCGAAGTACCAGTAGAGTACATCGTTGGTAAAGTTGCATCGAAAGATTATATCAACGAAGCAACTGGCGAGATCATTGTTGGTGCAAACCAAGAGATCAGCCTAGAGGCACTTGCTAACCTATCTCAAGCAGGTCACAAAGCTCTAGAAGTACTGTTCACGAATGACCTAGACCACGGTCCATTCATGTCAGACACTCTACGTGCAGACAGCACGGTAGATCGCATCTCTGCGCTTGTAGAAATCTACCGCATGATGCGCCCTGGCGAGCCACCAACAAAAGAAGCTGCAGAAGCTCTATTCGAAAGCCTATTCTTCTCTGAAGAACGCTACGACCTATCAACAGTAGGCCGTATGAAGTTCAACAGCTCTATCGAGCGTGAAGAAGAAGAAGAGCGCGGTACGCTAGACGAATCAGACATCATCGAAGTGATGAAGAAGCTGATCGCTATCCGTAACGGTAAAGGTGAAGTTGATGATATCGACCACCTAGGTAACCGTCGTATCCGTTCAGTAGGTGAAATGGCAGAGAACCAATTCCGTGTTGGTCTAGTTCGTGTAGAACGTGCTGTTAAAGAGCGCCTAAGCCTTGGTGATCTTGATGCGATCATGCCTCAGGACCTAATCAACGCTAAGCCTATTTCTGCTGCTGTTAAAGAATTCTTTGGCTCTTCACAGCTTTCACAGTTCATGGACCAAAACAACCCATTGTCAGAAGTAACGCACAAGCGTCGTATTTCTGCTTTAGGTCCAGGTGGTCTTACTCGTGAGCGCGCAGGCTTCGAAGTACGTGACGTTCACGTAACTCACTACGGTCGTCTATGTCCGATCGAAACGCCTGAAGGTCCAAACATCGGTCTAATTAACTCGCTATCTGCATTTGCGCGTTGTAACGACTACGGTTTCCTAGAAACTCCGTACCGTCGCGTAGTTGATGGTGTTGTAACAGACGAAGTAGATTACCTATCTGCAATCCAGGAAGGTCAATTTGTAATCGCGCAGGCGAACACCGTTCTTACTGAAGAAGGTACGTTTGCAGATGAGCTAATCACTGCTCGTCAGAAAGGTGAATCTGGTCTTCACCCACGCGACCACGTTGACTACATGGACGTTGCGACAAACCAAGTAGTATCTATCGCTGCATCGCTTATCCCGTTCCTAGAACACGATGATGCGAACCGTGCATTGATGGGTGCGAACATGCAACGTCAAGCAGTTCCGACTCTAAAAGCTGATAAGCCTCTAGTTGGTACAGGTATCGAACGTAACATCGCAGTAGACTCTGGTGTAACAGCCGTAGCTAAACGTGGTGGTATGATTCAGTCTGTAGACGCTTCTCGTATCGTAGTTAAGGTTAACGAAGATGAGCTAGTACCTGGCGAAGCTGGTATCGACATCTACAACCTAACTAAGTACACGCGTTCTAACCAAAACACATGTATTAACCAACGTCCTACCGTACTACCTGGCGAGCCAGTAGCACGCGGTGACGTACTGGCTGACGGTCCTTCAACAGACCTTGGTGAGCTAGCACTTGGTCAAAACATGCGTATCGCATTCATGCCTTGGAACGGCTACAACTTCGAAGACTCGATCTTAGTATCTGAGCGCGTAGTTCAAGAAGACCGTTTCACGACTATCCACATCCAAGAACTATCTTGTGTGGCTCGTGATACTAAGCTGGGCTCTGAAGAGATCACAGCGGATATTCCAAACGTAGGTGAGTCTGCTCTGTCTAAACTAGACGAGTCAGGTATCGTTTACATTGGTGCTGAAGTTAAGGGTGGCGACATCCTAGTTGGTAAAGTGACACCTAAAGGTGAAACTCAACTGACTCCTGAAGAGAAGCTACTACGTGCAATCTTCGGTGAGAAAGCATCTGATGTTAAAGATACTTCTCTACGTGTACCAAACTCTGTTTCAGGTACGATCATCGATGTACAAGTCTTTACTCGCGATGGTGTAGAGAAAGACAAGCGTGCACTTGAAATCGAACAGATGCAGCTTAAAGAAGCGAAGAAAGACCTAACTGAAGAGTTCCAAATTCTTGAGGGTGGCCTTCTTAACCGTGTTAAAGCTGTTCTTCTGTCTGGTGGTTACTCTGAAGCTAAGCTTGATGCAATCGGCCGTAAGAAGTGGCTAGAGCAAACACTAGAAGACGACGCGCTACAATCACAGCTTGAGCAGCTTGCTGAGCAGTGGGATGAGTTAAAAGCTGACTTCGATAAGAAGTTCGAAACTAAGCGTCGTAAGATCACTCAAGGTGATGATCTAGCGCCTGGCGTACTGAAGATTGTTAAGGTTTACCTAGCAGTTAAACGTCGCATCCAGCCTGGTGATAAGATGGCGGGTCGTCACGGTAACAAAGGTGTAATCTCTAAGATTAACCCTGTTGAAGACATGCCATACGATGAGAAAGGTCAACCTGTCGACATCGTACTAAACCCACTGGGTGTACCATCGCGTATGAACATCGGTCAGATCCTAGAAGTACACTTAGGTCTGGCTGCGAAAGGTATCGGTGACAAGATCAACCAAATGGTTAAGGAACAACAAGAACTGCACAAGTTCCGTGAGTTCCTACAGAAGGTTTACGATCTTGGTGATACTCGTCAGAAAGTTGACATTGCTGAACTGTCTGATGATCAAGTTCGTACTCTGATCAAGAACCTACGTGGCGGTCTACCGATTGCTACTCCTGTGTTCGATGGTGCTTCTGAAACGTTAATCAAAGAACTACTTAAACTGGGTGACCTACCAGAATCTGGTCAGCTAACTCTGTTTGATGGTCGTACTGGTGATGCGTTTGAGCGTCCTGTAACTGTTGGTTACATGTACATGCTGAAACTAAACCACCTTGTTGATGACAAGATGCACGCTCGTTCAACTGGTTCTTACAGCCTAGTAACTCAGCAACCACTTGGTGGTAAAGCTCAGTTCGGTGGTCAGCGTTTCGGTGAGATGGAAGTATGGGCACTAGAAGCATACGGTGCTGCTTACACGCTTCAAGAAATGCTAACAGTTAAGTCGGATGACGTTAACGGCCGTACTAAGATGTATAAGAACATCGTAGATGGCAACCATAGCATGGAACCTGGCATGCCAGAATCGTTCAACGTACTGTTGAAAGAGATCCGCTCGCTAGGTATTAACATCGAGCTAGAAGACGAAGAGTAATCCCCACGGGATTATTGGTAGAAGGTGCTCACTTTTGCGGGTGAGCTCCTTTTAACTCCTTACAGGAGCTGATTGTGAAAGACTTATTAAACTTTCTAAAAGCGCAGCATAAGACCGAAGAATTTGATGCAATCAAAATCGGTCTATCTTCACCAGACATGATCCGTTCATGGTCTTTCGGTGAAGTTAAAAAACCTGAGACGATCAACTATCGTACGTTCAAACCTGAGCGCGATGGTCTGTTCTGTGCGCGTATCTTTGGTCCAGTTAAAGACTACGAATGTCTTTGTGGCAAATACAAGCGTCTGAAACACCGTGGTGTTATCTGTGAGAAGTGTGGCGTAGAAGTTACACAAACTAAAGTTCGTCGTGACCGTATGGGCCACATCGAGCTTGCTTCACCAGTTGCTCACATCTGGTTCCTAAAATCGCTACCGTCTCGTATCGGTCTACTAATGGATATCCCTCTACGTGATATCGAACGTGTTCTTTACTTCGAAATGTACGTAGTAACTGAGCCAGGTATGACTGATCTAGAAAAATCTCAGATGCTTACTGAAGAAGAGTATCTGGATCGTCTAGAAGAGTGGGGTGATGAATTCACTGCTAAGATGGGTGCAGAAGCGATCAAAGATCTGCTTGCAACAATGGACCTTCATCAAGAAGTGGAAGAAATGCGCGAAGAGTTGGAAACAACTAACTCTGAAACTAAGCGTAAGAAGATCACTAAGCGCCTGAAGCTAGTTGAAGCCTTCATTGCATCGGGTAACGATCCACAATGGATGATTCTGACTGTACTTCCGGTTCTTCCGCCAGATCTACGTCCTCTAGTACCTCTAGATGGTGGTCGTTTTGCGACTTCAGATCTGAACGACCTTTACCGTCGTGTGATCAACCGTAACAACCGTTTGAAGCGTCTTCTAGAGCTAGCTGCTCCGGACATCATCGTACGTAACGAAAAGCGTATGCTGCAAGAGTCTGTTGATGCACTTCTAGATAACGGTCGTCGCGGTCGTGCGATCACAGGTTCGAACAAGCGTCCTCTGAAATCTCTTGCTGATATGATCAAGGGTAAACAAGGTCGTTTCCGTCAGAACCTTCTAGGTAAACGTGTAGACTACTCTGGCCGTTCTGTAATCACAGTAGGTCCATACCTTCGTCTACATCAGTGTGGTCTTCCTAAGAAGATGGCACTTGAGCTATTTAAGCCGTTCATCTATAGCAAGCTAGAGACTCGTGGCATGGCTACGACAATCAAAGCTGCTAAGAAGATGGTAGAGCGTGAAGAAGCTATCGTTTGGGATATCCTAGACGAAGTAATCCGCGAACACCCAGTACTGCTTAACCGTGCACCTACACTTCACCGTCTAGGTATCCAAGCGTTTGAACCAGTACTAATCGAAGGTAAAGCGATCCAGCTTCACCCACTAGTGTGTGCGGCATATAACGCCGACTTCGATGGTGACCAAATGGCGGTACACGTGCCTCTAACTCTAGAAGCACAGCTTGAAGCACGTACACTGATGATGTCGACAAACAACATTCTGTCGCCAGCGTCAGGTGATCCGATCATCGTACCTTCTCAGGACGTTGTATTGGGTCTTTACTACATGACTCGTGACAAGATCAACGTGAAAGGCGAAGGTATGTACCTTGCTGGCCCTGCAGAGGCTGAGAAGGCATACCGTACTAAGACTGCTGAGCTACACGCTCGCGTTAAAGTTCGTATCACTGAGACTGTTAAAGACGAAGATGGTAACAGCACAACTGAAACGAAGTTGGTTGATACAACTGTCGGCCGTGCAATGCTATGGCAAATCGTTCCAGCGGGCCTACCGTTCAGCCTAGTTAACCAAAAGCTTGGTAAGAAACAGATTTCTAACCTGCTTAACGAGGCATACCGTAAGCTTGGCCTAAAAGACACTGTCGTCTTTGCTGACCAAATCATGTACGCAGGTTTTGCATACGCAGCACTTTCTGGTGTTTCTGTAGGTATCAACGACATGGTTGTTCCTCAAGCGAAATACGATGAGATCGAATCTGCTGAAGAAGAAGTTCGTGAAATCCAAGAGCAATTCCAATCTGGTCTTGTTACTGCGGGTGAGCGTTACAACAAAGTTATCGATATTTGGGCGTCTACGAACGACCGCGTTGCGAAAGCGATGATGGATAACCTATCTTCTGAAACTGTTATCAACCGTGACGGTGAAGAAGAGCAGCAAGAATCGTTCAACAGCATCTATATGATGGCCGACTCGGGCGCTCGTGGTTCTGCAGCTCAGATTCGTCAGCTAGCAGGTATGCGTGGTCTGATGGCACGTCCAGATGGCTCAATCATCGAGACACCGATCACTGCGAACTTTAAAGAAGGTCTAAACGTACTTCAGTACTTTATCTCAACGCACGGTGCTCGTAAGGGTCTTGCGGATACGGCACTGAAAACAGCGAACTCGGGTTACCTAACTCGTCGTCTAGTAGACGTTGCTCAAGACGTTGTAGTACACGAACATGACTGTGGCACGCACGAAGGTATCGACATGATGCCTCACATCGAAGGTGGTGACGTAAAAGTTGCACTTTCTGAGCTTGCTCTAGGTCGTGTAGTAGCTGAAGACGTTCTTAAGCCTGGTTCTGAAGATGTTCTAATTCCACGTAATACTCTGATTGATGAGAAGTGGTGTCAGATCATGGAAGACAACTCTGTAGACAGCATCAAAGTACGTTCAGTTGTAACGTGTGACGCTGACTTCGGTTGTTGTGCACAGTGTTACGGTCGTGACCTAGCACGTGGTCACCTAGTGAACCAAGGTGAAGCAGTGGGTGTTATCGCTGCACAATCTATCGGTGAACCGGGTACACAGCTAACGATGCGTACGTTCCACATCGGTGGTGCGGCATCTACTGCAGCAGCAGAGAACAGCATCCAAGCTAAGACTACAGGTACGGTTAAGCTACACAACGCTAAATTCGTTATCAACAAAGACAAGAAGCTTGTAATCACTTCTCGTGCATCTGAACTAACCATCGTTGATGAGTTCGGTCGTACGAAAGAGAAGCACAAACTTCCTTACGGTTCTACGCTGACTAAAGGTCACGAAGATTCAGTTGATGCGGGTGAAGTTGTAGCTAACTGGGAAGCGCACACTATGCCAATCATCACTGAAGTGGCAGGTCGCATCCAGTTCGTAGACATGATCGATGGCGTAACAGTTTCTCGTCAGACAGATGACCTAACAGGTCTATCTTCTTCTGAAGTAACTGATGCAGCAGCGCGTCCAGCAGCAGGTAAAGATATGCGTCCAGCTATCAAACTTGTTGATGCAGCAGGCAACGACGTAATGATCCCTGGTACTGATATGCCAGCTCACTACTTCCTACCTGGTAAAGCGATTGTAAACATCGAAGATGGCGCAGAAGTTGGCATTGGTGACACGCTTGCACGTATCCCTCAGAAATCTGGCGGTAACAAAGATATCACCGGTGGTCTACCACGCGTAGCAGACCTATTCGAAGCTCGTAAGCCTAAAGAGCCTGCGATCCTTGCTGAGCACACAGGTACTGTGTCTTTCGGTAAAGAAACGAAAGGTAAGCGTCGTCTAGTTATCACTCGCGAGGGTGGCGAAACTTACGAAGAGATGATTCCTAAGCATCGTCAACTGAACGTGTTTGAAGGTGAGAAGATTGAACGTGGTGATGTAATCGCTGACGGTCCAGAAACTCCACATGACATCCTACGTCTACGTGGTATTCACGCTGTGACTCAGTACATCGCGAACGAAGTTCAAGAAGTTTACCGTCTACAAGGCGTAAAGATTAACGATAAGCACATCGAGACTATCGTTCGTCAAATGCTACGTAAGTGTACAATCACGCATGCAGGTGACTCTGAGTTCCTACCTGGCGAGCAAGTTGAATACTCACAAGTTAAGATTGCTAACCGTGCACTAGAAGCGGAAGGTAAAGAACTAGTACGCTTCGAGCGCGAACTACTAGGTATTACTAAAGCATCTCTAGCAACTGAGTCATTCATCTCTGCGGCATCGTTCCAGGAGACAACTCGCGTACTAACAGAAGCTGCGGTTTCTGGTAAGCGTGATGACCTACGTGGTCTGAAAGAGAACGTAATTGTTGGTCGTCTGATCCCAGCTGGTACTGGTTTCGCATACCACCAAGAGCGTCAAGCTAAGCGCGAAGAAGAGCAAGAAGGTCCTTCAGCTGAACAAGCTACTGACAACCTAGCTGCACTTCTAAATGCAGGCTTCTCTTCTGACGAGTAATCGTTAAGAGCTTAAAAGAAAAGGCACCTTCGGGTGCCTTTTTTGTTTTTGGGTGAGTCGGGAATCACCGTTTAAAGAGAACTCGAATTATGAGTTTTTACTATTGGGAATGCTGTTCTAAAAACGCAAAAGGGCTGACGCCATTAACGCCAACCCTCATGATTTAATCTTCTTTTTCGTTTCTTGCTTATGCGCCTGGCGGAATCGCTAGACTGTCGGCAATAAGCTGGATCAGATGGTCTTCCACTTCAAAACGCACTTCGAGTAGTTCTCCAACCTTCGACATGTCTGCCTCGAAGTCCGGTAATTCATCATCCGCACTTACTTTTACGTATTTATCGTTGAACTCTAGCAGCGGCTCAGTTGTGAGGACGATCTTCGCGTAAGTAGTGTCGATTTCGTTATTGGTCTTAAAGCCAGTTGCTTGCCATTTTTCCATGACCATATCGTAGATCTTAAAATGACCTTCAGAGATATAATCAACAACATGATCGCAAAATGAGCTGATTTCTTTAGGAGAAGGGAGTTCAACAACGTTTGATTGCCCGTTTGCTGGCTGAAGAGTACCTAGCTTGCAATACTCGACGATTAGAGACTGTCGAGTTTCGAGCCAATGATCGATGACCTCATTCGAGCCACCCCATTGTTCTTGTACTTGTTTAAATTTATTTAGCATGACCATGTCCTCATGATCTGATCACAACCTTGTGATCATGATAAGTGCTTAAGTAGGGGTCCATTTGTTATACGCTACTAAAAGTAATAGCCTGAATTAATATCGGCTACAACTCTAGTATGAAATTAGATTGCCAGTAAAATGAACGAACTGCAAGCAATGAGGCATAGGGATGTTAAAAAAAGGTGACGGTAAGATGACGGACAAAGCGTATTGGTGTGTCGTCTCGGGGAGTGATATTTGGACCACAGAAGGTCGTTTGCCGTTTGGCACTGCTGTGGATTTCGAACTGAATGCCGAACACGCGATATGCATTGGTCAGTATCAAAATCACAATGTTTACTGGCTCAATGATTCAGACAGCGATCTTCAATTTGAGATGCAAAGCCTGCGCGAATTGCTGCATTGGCCTGAGGCTCTATTTTTGTTCGCTAGCAAAGCGATTCAGTACGGTCACATGAGCCAAAGCATGCGTTTTTGCCCACAATGTGGCGGACGCAATCACCTCAACCATAACCAAGTCGCAATGCAATGTGGTGATTGTCGCACGTTGCACTATCCAAGAATCTTTCCATGCATCATTGTCGCTGTAAGGCACGACAATAAGATTTTGCTTGCTCAGCACCCACGACACAAAACCGGGATGTATACGGTGATAGCGGGCTTCCTAGAAGTCGGAGAGACTCTCGAACAGTGTGTTGCTCGTGAAGTGAAAGAAGAAACAGGAATCGATGTGACTAACATCCGATACTTCGGCAGCCAGCCTTGGGCTTTTCCTTCGAGTATGATGATGGGCTTTCTTGCCGACTACGCTGGTGGTGTACTGAAGCCAGACTACAGTGAACTGTCAGATGCTCAATGGTTTACGAAAGATTCTATGCCAGACGTCGCGCCGAAAGGGACTATTGCAAGAGCGCTGATTGAGCAGACGATTGAAGATATCGCTGCGGATTAACTCTGTCTGAAAAGGATAGGTTGGCCTACAGGAGTATTTGGCCTATGGGTGGTCAAATACTTAAAAAAAACCCTCCACAAGTGGAGGGGGTAAGTAAGATGTCGTTATGAGATGCTGAGTTGTAGGAACTCAGTGTTATAATTGTAATTTTCGCTAGCGAACAAATTTTTAACATGTGCCTATGATTGGGTGCAAATTAAGCATTGATTTAAAAGTTAATAACTTGATCTAGGTTGCAAAGCACACAGCTTTTACCTTGCAATCAGTGTTAGAATACACGCCAACAACTAGACAAGATTGAATTGGAATTTACGGAATGACCGAATTAAAAAATGATCGCTATCTACGCGCACTCTTAAAACAGCCTGTTGATTACACGCCAGTATGGATGATGCGCCAGGCAGGTCGTTATCTTCCAGAGTACAAGGCAACTCGTGCTGAAGCGGGTGATTTTATGTCGCTTTGTAAGAACGCTGAACTAGCATCTGAAGTAACGCTTCAACCTCTACGTCGCTTCCCTCTTGATGCAGCAATCTTGTTCTCAGATATTTTGACGATTCCTGATGCTATGGGTCTTGAACTGCGCTTTGCCGCGGGCGAGGGGCCGGTTTTCGATAAGCCAATCACCTGCAAAGCAGACGTAGAGAAAATTGGCCTGCCAGATCCAGAAGGTGAACTGCAGTACGTAATGAACGCAGTTCGTCAGATCCGCAAAGATCTAAACGGTGACGTTCCACTGATCGGTTTCTCTGGTAGCCCATGGACACTGGCGACTTACATGGTTGAAGGTGGCAGCTCGAAAGCCTTCACTAAGATCAAGAAGATGATGTACGCAGAACCTCAGACTTTGCACCTGCTTCTAGATAAGCTAGCAGACAGCGTTATCGAGTATCTAAATGCGCAAATCAAAGCGGGTGCTCAATCAGTGATGGTATTTGATACTTGGGGTGGTGTACTGACTCCTCGTGATTACAACCTGTTCTCACTGCAATACATGCATAAGATTGTTGATGGTCTTATCCGTGAAAATGATGGTCGTCGCGTACCAGTGACGCTATTCACTAAGAACGGTGGTATGTGGCTAGAGCAGATCGCAGCGACGGGCTGTGACGCAGTTGGTCTAGACTGGACAATCAACATTCAAGATGCGGTTAAACGCGTGGGTGACAAGGTTGCACTGCAAGGTAACATGGATCCTTCTATGCTTTATGCTTCTCCAGAGCGTATCCGTGAAGAAGTCTCTACGATTCTTGAAGGTTTCGGTGATGCGGGTACTGGCCACGTATTTAACCTTGGTCACGGTATTCACCTAGACGTGCCGCCAGAAAATGCAGGCGTGTTCGTAGAAGCGGTACACGAGCTGTCTAAGCCTTACCATAAGTAACGCTTAAAATTAAATTTTTTCCAAAGCCCCTCACTGTTGTAGTGAGGGGCTTTTTCGTTTCTACGTGTTTCCACAGGTGTCTCGATAATTTTCGACTATGATCTACATAACGGGGAAATTCGAAGGAGTTGAGTATGTTGAGAGTGGGTTTTGCTTGGTTATTGAGTGCGCTACTGATTTCTGGTTGTGCTTCGGACGTGGCGACCGACTATGACTCCTCGGTCGATTTTAGTGGTTTTTCAACCTATCAGTATCATGAGGATCCTAATACGCCCGTCACCTTAGATGGCGCTCGAATAAAGAAAGCGGTCGATAAAGAGATGGCTTTAAGAGGGATGCGCTTGTCTGAGTCTGATGGTCAGTTGACGGTCCATTATGAGATTTTGGAAGCCTCTGAATTGCTGGCGGATGGACCGACGTTTAGTTTTGGTTTTGGTACGGGTAGCATCAATAGCCGTTATGGCGCTGGCGTGAGTACACCAACTCGAGTCAAAGAGAAGAAATACGGCAAGCTCAGTGTCAACTTGATTGATACACAAACTAACGACGTGGTGTGGCGCTCCGTCTCTCAAAGACAGCTAACTGAAACCATGGACTCTGAAGAGCGAAACGAATTCGTTCAAGACCAGGTGCAGCAGATGTTCGAAGAGTACCCAATTGCTGCGCCACAAGCGAAGTAAACCGCTAGTACCCTTTGTCGAAGTCAATCTGGTGTTTGAGTTGGAAGCCATCACGCCAAGACAGGTAGTTGTTAGCGAATATCTCGACGACCTGACACGGCTCACTAAGCGCTGCAATATGAGGGGTGATAGTGATTTGTGGTAGTCCCCAGAAAGGGTGCTCTTTTGCGAGAGGTTCGTTTTCAAACACATCCAAGAAAGCGTGTTCCACCCAACGGTTTTTGAGTGCCAACAGAAGTCCTGCTTCATCGAGTGTACTGCCACGGCCTACATTAAATAGCAGTGCACCTTGGCAATGACTGAGCAGTTCACCATCGAGCAACCTATTGGTTTGCGCTGTTGAGGGTAGGGTATTGACGATGATATCCGCTTGCTTGAGCGCGACGTGCGCTTCGTTAATATGGTAAGTGCTGTCAAACGATGTTTGATGTGGTGGTATGCCGGTGCGGTTTACTCCAATCGCTTTAAGACCGAAGGCTTGTGCAACTTTGGCAAGATGGCTACCAATCGAACCGGTACCGAGGATCACCATAGTACGACCGTTGAGTGATTGATAGAGCTGTGGTTGCCACTGCTTTTGAGCTTGTTGCTGGTGGTAGTGTTGAAAATGGCGGTAGTGGCTGATGCTATAACCTAGCACATATTCAGCAATGAGTGGCCCGAAGATACCTCTGACGTTGGTGAGAGTGTAATCTTGACGAAGTTCAGAACTGATGAGTGTATTAATACCAGCGTAGGTGCTTTGCAGCCAGTCTAGCTTGGTGAACTCGTTTAGGCGTTGGGCAACCAGAGGCGGCGCGGCGAGCACAATGTCCGCTTCTGCAGCGGTTTCAGTGATTTCTAGGTCGGGTAAGGCGTGTTCAAGGAGCAGTTGTTGATAGGTCTCGTTGTGCTCGGTGAGAATATAGAGTTTATTGGTGAAATTGTTCATCGGCTTACCTTTTTTCCCTAAGGTTTATCAAGTACACTTTCGCTGTCTTTTTCTGCAACTATTGAGTGACTATGCTACAGAATCCACTTCAGGTTCGTCTTGAAAAACTAGAACCTTGGCAACAAATTACTTTCATGGCGTGTCTGTGTGAGCGTATGTACCCTAACTATGCCATGTTTTGTGAGAATACAGAATTTGCCGAAGCACGAATCTACCGTGATGTGTTAGACAGTGTCTGGGAAATCCTAACGGTAAAAACCGCGAAGGTGAACTTTGAGCGTCAACTAGAGAAAATTGAAGAGCTATTCCCGAGTGCAGAAGATTTCGACTTCTATGGTGTGTACCCTGCAATGGATGCTTGCCAAGGTCTCGCTACACTGCTGCATGGCTTATTGGACCGCGAACATCTATTTGAAGCGGTAATTAAGGTTAGCCAACAGTCAGTGAAGACGGTCGCGGATCTTGAGTTTGCTCAAGGAGCAGACGAAGTGACTAACCAAAACCAAAAAGAGAACGAAGCAGTATGTGAAGAGTGGGACGTTCAGTGGGCTATTTTCCGCCCTCTACGTGAAACCACAGAGCGCGATATTGAGCTGATTAAAGATTTACGCCATGAACTGCGTGAAGAGCCTGTCAGCAATATCGGTGTTGCTATCTAGCTTGCGATCGAATAGTAAAAAGAAAGGCTCCGTTTGGAGCCTTTCTTGTCTGTGCTTGATTACGCTTTCTTATCTGCTGAAGAGACATCAGAGTCTTGGTTAACTTCAGCTTCGGCTTCAATTTTTTCTGCAGCTTCTTGTTGTTCTTTCGGTTCAGCTTTCTCTTCGAGCTCTTCTTCATGCTCGTCATCGCGGCTTTCGATTACGCCGTGGGTCTCTTTCCAGTTTTCCCAACGCTGAAACGCCAGTTCTTGCATGTCTGTGTTCTTGTCGGCTTCATCGATGATCTCTTCACCTAGGAGGTGCTCAAAGATGTCTTCTAGCGTTACAAGGCCTTGTACTGTGCCGTATTCGTCAACCACAAGTGCGAGTTGAAGGCGGTGCGTCATCATCTGGTCAAACACTTTTGGTAGAGCTGTGTTGTTCAATACCACTTGGATAGGGCGCATGATCGAGCCAAGCTGTTTTTCACCGCTGCCTGATTGCTGAAGCTTGAACAGCTCTAGACGGTGCACGAAGCCAATAATGTTGTCACTCTGCTCGCTGTAAACCAGTGGGCGAGAGAACGGCGTATCTTTGTGCTCAGAAAGAAACTCATTAATCGTCATCTCTGCATCAACACGAAATACGACTGGACGAGGCGTCATAACTTGAGTGACAGGGACGTTTTGAATGCCCAGCAGGTTACTCAGAATTTTAGATTCACCTTCCGCAAATTCACCGCTCTCTTTTGCTAGGATCGCCATCGCAGATAGCTCGTCGCGCATTTTTGGCGCTTCGTGGCCGCGGGCGAGACGTTTAGTAATTTGTTCAGAGAACCATACGAAAGGTGTTAGGAAGAAAACCATCCAACGCAGAACCGTTGACGACGCAGGTGCAAGTTGACGCCAGTAAGTTGCTCCTATGGTCTTAGGAACGATTTCTGATAGGACTAGAATGCCGAGAGTCAGTACGGCAGAGAACACGCCTAGCCACTGGCTACCAAACACAACTGCCGCTTGTGCACCCGCTGTCGCAGCACCGATAGTATGCGCGATGGTGTTGAGCGTTAGGATAGAAGCAAGTGGTCTATCAATGTCTGTTTTCAGCTTATCGAGCGACTCAGCAGCAGGGTGACCTTGTTGCTTGAGTTGAGCGATGTAGCTTGGACTGATACTCAGTAACACAGCTTCCAAAACAGAACAGATAAAAGAAATTCCAATGGCAATGGAGACGTAGATAGTTAACAGCAGCATGTTTGCCCTTAATGATAGATTGTACGCTTTGTCAGCGATTCAAGCTGGATTATAGAAAAAAATTGATGCTTTGGTCATCATTAATTTTAGTCTCAGCCCCCTTTAAACAAGGGCTTGGAAGGGAATTTGAGTAACAAATTGTGAGTTATTACTCATATTATGGCTAAAACTACGGCATTAGAGTCAAAGATCATCGACAAACCTTTGCCAGATGGGGCATTTATGTTTTAGAGTGAATTGAATTTAAAAATACAAAGAAGGGAAACCTAAAATGAACAAGACCCAATTAATCGACTTTATTGCTGAAAAAGCGGACCTTTCTAAAGCTCAAGCGAAAGCTGCGTTAGAAGCGACTCTTGGCGGCGTAACTGATGCTCTTAAAGATGGCGATCAAGTTCAGCTAATTGGTTTTGGTACTTTCAAAGTAAACCACCGTGCAGCTCGCACTGGTCGTAACCCAAAAACTGGTGATGAGATTCAAATCGCTGCTGCAAATGTTCCAGCATTTGTTGCAGGCAAAGCACTGAAAGATTCAGTGAAATAATCTAAACTGTACCGAGGTAGTTGTATTCCACCTCGGTACAGGTTTTATGAAAAAAACATTTCTTCTCGTTTCTCTCTTCTCTGCACTTCTCGTTGGGTGTTCCTCATCCAGTCCGACGCAAAATCTCGAACAATTTGAAACCTATACTGGCGGTCAGGTTATGGGTGATGCCACGAGTTTCTATTGGATCACCAATAAGCTTACACAGCCACACAGCTCAGCGGATTACGTTACTCTAGGCGATTATGGCTGGTACAAAACCGATTATGCTTGGTCGAACGGTATCTTGCGAGAGTTCATCCGTGAAGGTGAACAGCGCGACTCTAATGGTAAACTCGTGCCATACCGTGTCCATGTGCGTTTTAATACGTCGGGTGAGGCTGTCTATCAACAACACCGTATCAATGAAAAAATCTTACCGATTCAAGTCAAGCAGTTAGAGCGATACAAAAAAGAAGCGAGGTCTGTGTTGACTGCGACTGATAGACAAAATGGCGAAGGCCTAGAGTTGCTACAAGGCTACTGGAATGGCACCTCATTTGAGAGTTGTGACGGTGACGAATTCACTGAATTTGAATTTAATCAAACACTGCCAAACTTTGTGATTAATCGCTTAGCGACGGTAGACAGTTATGCGGCGGTGCTGGGTAATGTATCACTTGGTAAGGGTAGCGTATCGGTTGAAGAGTTACTGATGCTAGCGGAAGACAGCCACGACTGTATTGTGCGCCCTACGTTGTTGAAAGAGCAGTAGAGATATCACTGCTGAGAAGCATTTGGTGTAAAAGGATCATGGTAGGCCAAATACTCTGAAGGCTGCAAATTAGGTTCAAAAATTAAAAAAGGCGCATGATGCGCCTTTTTAATACCTGCAATCTCAACAATGATTACTTCTGCTCGCGCTCAATCGCACGGTAACCGATGTCATTGCGGTGGAACATACCATTCCAGCTAACTTGCTTAGTTAGCGCGTACGCTCGCTCCTGAGCCTCAGAAACGCTATTGCCAAGAGCAGTAGCACACAAGACACGACCGCCATTCGTCACCACTTCGCCAGCTTCGTTATTCGCTGTACCTGCATGGAAGATCTTTTGGCCTTCAACATCGCCTTCAGGTAGTGAAATTACGTCACCTTTTGCGTAGTCAGCAGGGTAGCCGCCAGCTGCAAGAACAACACCAATTGAAGCGCGTGGGTCCCACTTAGATTCTGCTTGGTCTAGCTTCTCGTCGATAGCCATTAGGCAAAGCTCAACAAGGTCTGACTCCATGCGCATCATGATAGGTTGCGTTTCTGGGTCGCCGAAACGGCAGTTGTATTCGATAACTTTCGGTGTGCCGTCTGCTGCGATCATCAGACCTGCGTATAGGAAACCTGTGTAAGGCGCGCCTTCTGCGTCCATGCCACGTACCGTTGGGTAGATAACTTCTTCAAGGATACGGTTGTGGATCTCAGGCGTTACTACTGGAGCTGGAGAGTAAGCCCCCATACCACCAGTGTTCGGGCCAGTGTCTTTGTCGCCAACACGTTTGTGGTCTTGGCTGGTGGCCATAGGCAGTACGCTAGAACCGTCAACCATTACGATGAAGCTTGCTTCTTCGCCTTCAAGGAACTCTTCGATAACCACGCGGCTGCCAGCTTCGCCAAATGCGTTGCCTGCCAACATGTCTTTGATTGCGTCTTCTGCTTCTTCCAGAGTCATCGCAACGATAACGCCTTTACCAGCCGCAAGACCGTCAGCTTTCACTACGATTGGCGCGCCTTGTTCACGAACGTAAGCGATAGCGGGTTCAATCTCAGTGAAGTTCGCGTAAGAACCGGTTGGGATGTCGTGACGAGCTAGGAAGTCTTTAGTGAATGCTTTAGAGCCTTCTAGCTGTGCTGCGGCTTGAGTTGGACCAAAGATAGGCAGACCCACTTCGCGGAACGCGTCAACCACACCAATGACGAGAGGTGCTTCAGGGCCAACGATAGTCAGTTCTATTTTTTTCTCTTGAGCAAACGCGACTAAACCAGCGATGTCTTCAACGCCAATGTTTACGTTCTCAAGTTTTGGCTCAAGCGCCGTACCTGCGTTACCTGGCGCGATGAATACTGTTTCAACGTTTGGGTTTTGTGCTGCTTTCCAACCAAGTGCGTGCTCACGACCGCCGGCACCGATGATCAATACATTCATGTTTTAATCCTTCAATCAAAAATCGTCATTCTCGAAGTTGAGGAACGAAACTGTCGGGAATCTGTTTAACGTTTTAAACCAAGAGATTCCGTATTACGCTCGTTCCTCGCTATACGGAATGACGGTTTTGAGAAATTTAAGTTAAGTCTTGCTCAAAGTAGTTGGTACTTACGCCATTCAACTATTCGAGGTCTCTTTAAATCAGTGGGAGCGCTAACAAGGCGACAAGTGAGCTTATCCCTATGAGCATAGCTCGCTATGTGATTAGGGTAAGCGAACGTAGTCAACGCAGTTACCGCCCCAATGATGACAAGAGAATTAGTGGCGGAAGTGACGCATGCCCGTAAAGATCATCGCCATGCCGTGTTCGTCTGCTGCTGCAATAACTTCGTCATCACGCATAGAGCCACCCGGTTGGATAACACACTTGATGCCAGCTTCTGCAGCCGCGTCAATACCGTCACGGAATGGGAAGAATGCATCTGATGCCATTACACAACCTTCAACTTGTAGACCTTCGTCTGCAGCTTTGATGCCTGCGATTTTCGCAGAGTAAACGCGGCTCATTTGGCCTGCGCCTACACCGATAGTCATGTCACCTTTCGAGTAAACGATCGCGTTAGATTTCACGTACTTCGCTACTTTCCAGCAGAATAGTGCGTCTTTTAGCTCTTCTTCTGTAGGTTGGCGTTTAGAAACCACTTTAAGGTCATCTTGCGAAACCATGCCTTGGTCGCGGTCTTGAACCAGTAGGCCGCCGTTAACGCGTTTCACATCAAAGCCAGTTGTCTTAGTTGTCCATTCACCACACTCAAGTAGACGCACGTTCTTCTTAGCCGCTACGATTTCTACTGCTTCAGCAGAAACAGAAGGTGCGATGATCACTTCAACGAATTGGCGCTCAGTGATAGCCGTTGCTGTTGCTGCGTCTAGTTCACGGTTGAATGCGATGATGCCACCAAATGCAGACGTTGGGTCTGTTTTGAACGCTCGGTCGTAAGCTTCTAGGATGTCTTTACCTAGTGCTACACCACATGGGTTAGCGTGCTTAACGATCACACATGCTGGCTCGTCGAACTCTTTCACACACTCAAGTGCTGCATCTGTGTCAGCGATGTTGTTGTAAGAAAGGGCTTTACCTTGGATTTGGCGAGCAGTAGAAACAGACGCTTCTTCTGGGTTTGCTTCAACGTAGAATGCAGCTGCTTGGTGGCTGTTTTCACCGTAGCGCATGTCTTGTTTTTTCTCGAACTGTTGGTTGAACGTGCGAGGGAACTTGCTCTCTTCGTCACCTTCCTTGTTCTCACCGTAAGATGGAACCATAGTGCCGAAGTAGTTAGCGATCATGCCGTCGTAAGAAGCTGTATGTTCGAATGCTGCGATAGCTAGGTCGAAGCGAGTCTCTAGAGTAAGAGATTTCTCGTTTGCGTCCATTTCAGTGATAACGCGATCGTAGTCGTGAGCGTTAACAACGATAGTTACGTCTTTGTGGTTTTTCGCTGCAGAGCGAACCATTGTTGGACCACCGATATCGATGTTCTCAACGGCATCAGCAAGGGTACAGCCTTCTTTAGCAACGGTTTCTGCGAATGGGTATAGGTTAACAACAACCATATCGATAGGATTGATGCCGTGAGTTTCCATCACTTCATCATCTTGACCACGACGACCTAGAACGCCACCATGAACTTTTGGATGCAGAGTCTTAACGCGGCCGTCCATCATTTCTGGGAAGCCAGTGTAGTCAGATACTTCTGTAACAGAGATGCCTTTCTCAGCAAGCAGGCGAGCAGTGCCACCAGTCGATAGAATATCGACACCACGGTTAGCAAGGGCTTGTGCAAATTCAACGATACCAGTTTTGTCTGATACGCTAATTAGGGCGCGGCGAATTGGACGAGCGTTATTCATGCTTCCATCTTCCTCAAATTCATGGAGTTAAAATAAAGATATTTGCCAAAAAAGAACTTGTTTCCATCTTCTTTACTCTGGATAACGTATAACAGAGTGAGAGATAAAATATTGGCCAGTTTTGGTAAAGACCTTTGAGATTCCGTTTCTTCTTATGTTTAATACCTAAGAAAATAACAGTCTCCAAATTTGATGGCGCACATTCTAACTAATTTATTACAAAAAAGCTCGCGCAATCGTTTGGCATCTCAAAAATAATTGTGAAAATTGCCATTTGAGCCTGAAAAGTAACGAAAAGGTTAATTGTGGCAGTAATGAAAAATCAGGAAAAACTATGTTTCAGATAGGAGAATTAGCGAAACGCTGTGGTGTGACAGCCGATACGCTAAGGTTTTATGAGAAAAACCATCTTATTGCTCCGGCGAGTCGCAGTGAGTCTGGTTATCGACTGTATGACGAAAATAATCAAAAGCAGGTGACCTTCATCCTAAAATCAAAGGCGTTGGGCTTGAGCTTGGAAGAGATTAAAGAATTACTCGATATTCGCTTAGAGGCGACTCAGCATAGCTGCGCGGAGGTGAAGTCGATTACCAGCGCTAAGTTGACGATGATTGATGAGAAAATTGCTGAGCTGAGTCGTATTCGAATTGCCCTGAAAAAAATCAATGATGCGTGCTGTGGGCATGTGGATGATGATGCGAGTCACTGCTCAATTCTGGCGGCACTGGATTCTGAGAATACCCAGAAAGGCAGCTGTTGCAGCGACTGAGCTTAGAGATAAAAAAAGCCCAACTTACTCAGTAAGTTGGGCTTTAAATTTCTGTACGTCAGAATGATTAGTTCATGCCGTATTTTTTAAGTTTCTTGCGAAGAGTACCGCGGTTGATACCCATCATGGTTGCTGCGCGAGTTTGGTTACCGCGAGTGTACTGCATGATGGTGTCTAGTAGTGGCTGTTCAACTTCAGCTAATACTAGTTCGTATAACTCGCTGACTTCTTGACCGTTTAATTGAGCAAGGTAGTTTTTCAATGATGCTTTCACTGAATCACGTAGTGGTTTCTGCGTGATTTGGTCTTGTGATGTTACTGTAGTCACTGTCAATGCTTCTGAAGTCAGATTTTGTTCGAACATATTCGGTCTAGCTCTTCTCGTAATTATGGTGCAACGTTATCAAAATAACCTTCTAACGCCTCAAGCTGCAGATCACCTGCTTCGAGTGCGTTGAAGGTACGGCGAAACTCACTCGCTTGTTCGTGTTCTTTTAGGTACCAACCCACATGCTTACGTGCAATGCGCGGGCCTAAAAACTCTCCATAAAACTCATGTAGAGCATGAACATGACCAAGCATGATGTCTTTCACTTCCGAAGTCGGGAGTGGGTCCATCGTGGTGCCGTTTTCCAAATAGTGGTGGATTTCCTGGAAAATCCAAGGACGTCCTTGGGCAGGACGGCCAATCATTAAAGCGTCAGCACCGGTGTACTCCAGTACAAACTTTGCTTTCTCCGGACTATCGATATCACCGTTAGCGATAACCGGTATAGAGACAGCTTGTTTCGCCGCTTTAATGTGTTTGTATTCGGCCTCACCTTTGTACATACAAGCGCGAGTTCTTCCGTGAAGAGCAAGTGCTTGAATGCCGCAGTTTTCAGCTACTTTAGCGATTTGGACACAGTTTCTATTGTCTGTATCCCAGCCTGTGCGAGTTTTCAACGTTACTGGAACGTCAACCGCATTTACCACAGCCTTCAAGATCTCTTCGATAAGATCCGGATATTGCAGTAACGCGGAGCCCGCAAGCTTCTTATTCACTTTTTTTGCTGGGCAACCCATGTTGATATCGATGATTTGCGCACCGTTCTCAACGTTGAATTGCGCAGCCTCGGCCATAAGCTGTGGATCTGCACCAGCGATCTGTACTGAACGAATGCCCGATTCGCCTTCATGTACCATACGCTGCTGAGACTTCGACGTTTTCCAAACCTTAGGATTGGAGGACATCATTTCACTGACTGCCATCCCCGCTCCATAGCGAAGACACAACTCACGGAATGGTCTATCCGTTACGCCAGCCATTGGGGCGACGATTAGATTGTTCTTAAGTTGATAATTTCCGATTTTCAAAACGTCATCACAGTTCTGTACCAGCAAGGGCGCGCATTTTACGCATTTTTTTGCTGCGTGAAAAGACTAATATTTGAGCATTTACAATTTGTTTTTGTAATTTGCATAAAATTCAGTCAATTAGCGCTCAAAGTCTTGTCTAGCCTTGCTTGCGACCAGAGATTCGACACCACTCTTGCTGCTCAACAATCGGATCAATGTGAAGTTCATCACAGTAATAAGTCGCCACGTCTTCCGCTTGTGTATCCAAAACACCCGACATCGCAAGTACACCGTCTTCTTTTACTAGACCTTTAATGATGCCTGAAAGTTCGCGTAGTGGACCGGCAAGGATGTTAGCAACGACAACATCAGCAATCAGACCTTCTGGCTGATCTTGAGGCAGGTATACTTCTAATTGGTCAGCGACGCCATTGCGCTCGGCATTGTCTTTTGATGCAAGCAGAGCTTGAGGATCAATGTCGATCCCAACAACTTTTGCTGCGCCTAGTTTGATCGCTGCGATCGCTAGGATGCCAGAGCCACAACCGAAGTCGATCACTGTTTTACCTGATAGATCTAAGCCCTCTAGCCACTCTAAGCAAAGCGCTGTTGTTGGGTGAGTACCTGTACCAAACGCTAGACCTGGGTCAAGCATTACATTGACTGCGTCCGGCTCTGGGATGTCACGCCAGCTTGGGCAGATCCATAGACGCTCACCGAATTTCATTGGGTGGAAGTTGTCCATCCATTCACGTTCCCAGTCTTTATCTTCGATCTGCTCGACTTTGTGAGCGAAATCAGCAGGGAACATGTTGCTCGCTTTAATTTGCGCTAGAACGGCGCTGGTATCAATTTCAGCGTCGTATAGAGCTAGGATATCCGTATCGCCCCAAAGTCGTGTCTCACCCGGCAGAGGCTCAAATACAGGGGTATCTTGTGCATCAAGGAAAGTGACAGAAAGAGCGCCAGTCTCTTCCATCAACATGTCGCCAATCTGTTCGGCATTTTCGTTGGTCGCATTAAGCTTGATTTGAATCCAAGGCATGGCTGAATCTTCTATATGAGAAAAATTGGATGGCGAGTCTAGCAGAAAATATGAGCAAATTCACCAAAACCCCAAGGAATATCATGGGCGAGTAAGTGGCGTTTTTTGAATGCTTAAAAACAAAAAATGCCCACCAAAGTGAGCATTTTATTCTGTTCTTACACGAACAAATTACACAAAACTAGCTTCTATTGAAGACCAAGTTTCTTCTCAAGGTAGTGGATGTTTGCACCACCGTGTTGGAAGTTCTCGTCATTCATGATCGATTCTTGTAGAGGGATGTTCACTTTGATGCCTTCTACAATCATCTCGCCTAGAGCATTCTTCATACGAGAGATAGCTACATCGCGGTTCTCACCGTAAGTGATCAGCTTACCAATCATTGAGTCGTAGTGAGGTGGTACTGTGTAGCCTGTGTAGATGTGAGAATCCCAACGTACGCCCATGCCGCCTGGTGCGTGGAAACGCTCGATCTTACCTGGTGAAGGTAGGAACTTATCTGGATCTTCCGCGTTGATACGACACTCGATAGCGTGACCGCTGATCTTGATGTCATCTTGAGTGAAAGACAGAGGCTGACCCGCAGCAACACGCAGCTGCTCTTTGATTAGGTCAACACCGGTAACCATTTCAGTTACTGGGTGCTCTACTTGGATACGAGTGTTCATCTCGATGAAGTAGAACTCGCCGTTTTCGTATAGGAACTCAAAAGTACCTGCACCACGGTAGCCAATCTCAAGACAAGCACGAGTACAACGTTCACCAATGTACTTACGCATTTCTGCCGTGATACCTGGAGCTGGTGCTTCTTCAACAACCTTCTGGTGACGACGCTGCATAGAACAGTCACGCTCACCAAGGTGGATAGCACCGCCTTGACCGTCGGCAATTACTTGTACTTCAACGTGACGTGGGTTTTCTAGGAACTTCTCCATGTAAACCATATCGTTGTTGAAACATGCTTTTGCTTCTGCACGTGTCATTGCGATCGCTTCAGTTAGCTCTTTTTCAGAACGAACTACACGCATACCACGACCACCGCCGCCACCTGATGCTTTGATGATAACTGGGTAGCCAATACGCTTAGCGTGAGCTTTGTTGGTTGCTTCATCGTTGTTCAATGGGCCGTCAGAACCGGGTACACAAGGTACGCCAGCTTTCTTCATTGCCGTGATTGCAGAAACTTTATCACCCATGATTCGGATAGTTTCAGCTTTAGGGCCTACGAAGATGAAGCCGCTTTGCTCAACTTGCTCAGCAAAATCTGCGTTTTCAGATAGGAAGCCGTAGCCTGGGTGAATAGCAACAGCGCCTGTTACCTCTGCCGCACTGATGATGCGAGGGATGTTCAGGTAGCTATCGATACCACGAGCTGGACCGATACAAATAGTTTCATCTGCAAGCAGTACGTGCTTAAGGTCGCGGTCAGCTGTTGAGTGAACAGCTACCGTTTTGATGCCTAGCTCTTTACATGCTCGCAGAATACGTAGTGCGATTTCACCACGGTTAGCGATGACTAATTTATCTAACATAATGAGGCTTCTCTATTATTCGATAATTACTAGAGCTTGATCGAACTCAACTGGTTGGCCGTCTTCAACTAGGATTGCAGTTACAACACCAGATTTGTCCGCTTCGATTTGGTTCATCATCTTCATTGCTTCAACGATACATAGTGTATCGCCAGCGTTAACTTGTTGACCTACTTTAACGAATGGTTTTGCGTCTGGGCTTGGTGCGCTGTAGAAAGTACCAACCATTGGAGAAAGAACTTGGTGACCAGTTACTGCCGCTGGAGCTTCAGCTGCTTCTGGTGCCGCCGCAGGAGCAGGGGCCGCTGCAGGAGCTGGTGCTGCTACAGGTGCAGGCGCTGCTGCGTAGTGAACTGGTGCTGCTGCAGGAGCTGTGCTGTTACGGCTGATGCGTACTGACTCTTCACCTTCAGAGATTTCTAGTTCTGCGATACCAGACTCTTCAACCAATTCGATCAGCTTTTTGATTTTGCGAATATCCATCGTTTCTTTCTCTTATTTGTTAATGAACCATGCTCTATGACTGGAGCTGGTTTCTATTAGTTCGGTTATGTTCGTTACTTTGACTGAAGCTTGTTAATCGCAGCGGTCAAAGCAAATTGGTAGCCTTGTGCACCCAAACCACAAATTACCCCTTCGGCTTTGTCTGAGAAGTATGAGTGGTGCCTAAATGGTTCACGTGCGTGAACATTAGAAAGGTGCACTTCAATAAATGGGATTGCTACACCAAGTAATGCATCGCGTAGTGCCACACTGGTGTGTGTGAACGCCGCTGGATTGATAATAATAAAATCAATACTTTGAAATGCACTGTGAATGGCTTCAATGAGTTCGTACTCACGATTTGATTGTAAGTGAGACAGCTCAACGTCCTGCGTTTTCGCTTGCTCTTTCAGACCATCAATTATCTGGTCAAGTGTTTGAGAACCGTAATGTGCCGGCTCTCTTAGGCCCAACAGGTTAAGGTTTGGGCCATTTAAAACTAGAATGCGAAACTTTGTAGACATCGTGGGGCTATCTTCCTTTATCATGACGATGAGTGTGAATGTCCCATTTTATTTACAAATCATGCCGTTTTGCTAGCGCTAAAACGACCGATTTTAAAAATTAGAACCAGATTATAGCTAATTCAGCGCAAATCGCAGCAATTTACTGGTCTAATCTCCTAATGTAATGGGGCATAATTGTTACCAAGTTAACAAAAAATGGGAGAGGCCTTAATTCCAGGGTGGATATTTGAGATCAAGATCAGGCATAAAAAAACCGCCACACAAGTGACGGTTTGAAGGTGGGGTGTTTTAAACATATCAGATAAACATGCCTAGCTAGGACCGTTTATCCTCGGCTTTATGCCAGCTCAGCTTGTTCTGCGATGAGCTTGTCAACCACACTTGGGTCGGCAAGTGTTGAAGTGTCGCCGAGGTTACCTGTATCGCCTGTTGCAATCTTACGCAGGATACGACGCATGATCTTACCAGAACGTGTTTTTGGTAGAGAGTCTGTCCAGTGTAGTACGTCTGGTGTCGCAATTGGACCAATCTCTTTACGTACCCAATCTTTCACCTCTTTATGAAGTTCAGCCGTTGGGAATTCACCGTCGTTTAGGGTGATGTAAGCGTAGATCGCTTGGCCTTTAATGTCGTGAGGGATGCCTACAATTGCAGCCTCAGCAATCTTGTCGAATGCAACCAGCGCCGATTCAATCTCTGCCGTACCCATACGGTGACCTGATACGTTTAACACGTCATCCACACGACCTGTGATCCAGTAGTAGCCATCTTCATCACGACGAGCACCATCACTGGTGAAGTACATGCCTTTGAAGGTTGAGAAGTAAGTCTGCTCGAAGCGCTCATGGTCACCATAAACAGTACGCATTTGACCTGGCCAAGAATCTAGAATCACTAGGTTACCGTCGGTTGCGCCTTCGATGATGTTACCCATGTTATCGACTAGTGCAGGTTGAACGCCAAAGAATGGGCGAGTCGCAGAACCTGGTTTTAGATCCGTTGCACCCGGTAGAGGAGCGATCAAGATACCGCCCGTTTCGGTTTGCCACCATGTATCAACAATCGGTGAGTTCTCGTTACCAATCGTTTTGTAGTACCACTCCCACGCTTCTGGGTTAATGGGTTCACCTACCGAGCCCATAATACGCAGACTGCTACGCGTAGTGCCTTCAACCGCTTCGTTACCTTTCGCCATCAGAGCGCGAATCGCTGTTGGAGCCGTATATAGAATGTTTACTTGGTGCTTATCAACCACTTCACTCATTCGGCTAGTATTTGGGTAGTTTGGCACGCCTTCAAATAGGATTGTTTTAGCGCCGTTAGCCAGTGGTCCGTAGATTAGGTATGTGTGACCCGTGATCCAACCCACATCCGCAGTACACCAGAAGGTTTCGCCTTCTTGGTAGTCAAATACGTACTTGAACGTCATTGCAGCATAAACTAAGTAACCACCGGTTGTGTGTAGAACACCTTTAGGTTTACCTGTTGAACCTGATGTGTAGAGAATGAATAGAGGGTCTTCTGCTTTCATCTCTTCTGGTGGGCACTCAGAAGATACGTTTGCTGTTGCTTCATGCCACCATACATCACGATGTTCGTGCCAATCAATGTCACCACCAGTGCGTTTCATGACGATAACTTTTTGAATGGTTTTTACTTCTGGGTTGGTCAGAGCTTCATCGACATTTTTCTTAAGAGGAACGGCACGGCCGCCACGAACGCCTTCATCAGCGGTGATCACGACTTTAGAGTCAGAATCGATGATACGACCTGACAGTGCTTCTGGTGAGAAGCCACCAAACACTACAGTGTGAACGGCACCGATACGTGTACAGGCGAGCATTGCAACCGCCGCCTCTGGCACCATTGGCATGTATAGACACACAACGTCGCCTTTTCGCACACCTTGTTCTTTGAGGGCGTTAGAAAATTCACACACTTCTTTGTGCAGTTCTTTGAAAGTCAGCGTCTTGTCGTCAGCTGGGTCATCACCTTCCCAAATGATAGCGACTTCATCACCGCGCTCAGCCAGGTGGCGGTCAATACAGTTCGCAGATACGTTGAGCGTACCGTCTTCAAACCAGCGAATGTCGATGTGGCCTGGATCAAATGACGTGCTTTTCACTTGGGTGAAAGGCTTAATCCAATCTACGATTTTTCCATGCTCTCCCCAGAAACCTTCAGGGTCAGAAACAGATTGTTGGTACATGGCTAGGTAAGTGTCATTATCCGCGTGCGTATTTGCTTTGATGTTTTCTTTTACCGGATAAACGTGGGCTTCACTCATTGCATCTCTCCTTGTGCCTACATTCCTAATGAATTGGCAACTTCCTTTATGTTCAGTTTCTAAGTCAAGTTAGTGGACTGTCGTTGTGTTATCACTGTCGGCTAGCAGAGCCATTTCCACAATTAGACTTTAGGATGAGAAGCGTGTTTCTACTTAAAAAATAGCGAGTTAAGTGCTTTTTTGAGAGTTAGATCGTTTCATTTATCCGTAATGGTTGAATTACGAATAAGAAGAGTTGAAACGCGGCAGAGCACCGTGTTGTAGGCGTACAAAAATCAGTGCAGCCGAGATAGCGTCTTGTAATGCATCATGTTTATTGGTGGGCAGCGGCAGGTCGAGTTGGCGACAGATGGTATCAAGACTTAGATCGAAATAGGCATTAGGCAGGTGCTTTTCGAGCTTTTCTTGATAGAGCTGGCTCACTTCTACTAATGGATTAGGTAGAGGGAAACCAAAGTGTTTTAAGCACGCTTTATCGAGAATTTTTTTGTCATAGCGGATGTGGTAACCCACCAAAGGTCGATTGCCGATGAAGTCGAGCAGTGCACTGATGGCCTGTTTCTCTTCGACCCCGTGTTTGAGGTCTTGGTGGCGGATTCGATGGATTTTGATTGAGTTAGAATCTAAAGATTGAGGTGCTCTTAGTCTGACCTCAAATGGCTGACTGGTGATAATGCGGTTACCGATAATTTTGGTGGCTGCAATTGAGACTAACTCTGCTTGATTTGGGTCGAGGCTGGTGGTTTCACAATCGAGCGACACCAACTCTTGTCCTGAATTGGTGGTAAAGAGATCCTGATAGGGCGATCCTTTGAGCTTTCGATACCAGTAATAGCGCACTAATCGGTTCATGGTGATCTAGTCCCTAATTTGGTAGTGGTAACCCAACCATTGCTTAAACTTTTTCACGACGTGCAAGCTGTGTCTTAGTAGGTCTCGGTCTGCGCGCTCCATAAGTTTTACGTCGAGTTTATTGCTGTTGTGCTGCTGCGATAAACGTTGTGATAGACGCCATTTGAAGAACTGTTTGAGCGCTTCGCTGAGGTTGTCTGCCGTGCTTTGTTCAAGAACATTCTTTTGCACCAGTGCGTCGATGCGTTCGAAGGTGTTGTTGACACGGATTCCGTGCTCAAGGCTGAGGGCTCTTACGCCATGAACGATAGGGAATATCCCCCCTTGTTTGATGTCTAACCCCGACTTTGATGTTTTCACATTGCCAAACAGAGATAGCGGTACAGAGAAGCTGAGAGCGGGGCGGCAGAACTCTGTGAGTATCAGCTCTTGTCCCACCATTAAATTTCTCAAGTGCTCTTTAACGGGTTGCAGTAGATCTCGATTGCCCGCTACTGCATGGGCGTCTGCCATAATGGCGATGTCCATGACCGTATCGGGAGTCGCCTTTTTCACCCATTGCGACAGTGTCTCCTTCCAGCCTTGTTGTGAGTGCACCCATTTCGGATTGTTCACCATCACATTGCCTGGACAGAGCGGGTAGCCTAACTGCTGCAGGGTATGAGTCAGCTCTGCCATGACCTCTTCACAGTGATGCCACTCTAAACCGTCTTGAATAATCAGCGCGTTGTCTTGGTCTGTTTTGAGTATCTGTTCTCCGCGTCCCTCTGAACCGAGCACAATCAGACAGCAGTGGTTTTGCAGTGCAGGAGGCAAAATCAGTTCAAAAGCTTTTTCGATAATTTGCTCGTTAACCGCAGAGATCAGTTCCATGATAAAGCGTGTTCGAATGCCATTGCTGATTAAGCTCTCAACCAATTGACGCTGTTTGTTGGAGGCCATCGCTAACTCTTCGATGCTAGTGGCACGAGCTATTCGCAGAGTCAGTACATGAGAGTGGGTCGAGAATGCACTCAATATTTGTGTCATATCGAGCATGCCGACTGCTTCTTGCCCATCACAAACCATCAAGCGTTTTACCCGATTACGCGTCATATTAATCATGGCGTTAAACAGGAAATCACCATCATTGACATGCAAAACAGGGAAGGTCGCTATCTCACCGACGGGAGCATCAAGGGGATAATCCTCGAGCATCACAGCGTGTAATAAGTTGGTTCGTGTGACGATAGAATAGGGAAGGGTATATGATGATCCAAAAGCTTTTAGATCATCATAGGCCAAGCGAACTAAAGCCGAGTCAAGCCCTTGCTCCTTAAGGGTTCTTGTCACTTCATTGATAGGTTGATTAGGCTCTAGGATCAGAGGTGGGTGATAAATCGAATCGTCGACTTTGGTTAGGATAAATTCAGCCAAGTTTTGCTGCTGCTTGGCAGCCTCTATGAGCTCTTTACGTTTGGCGAGGTTGTTATCAAAGTAGGCGGCAAACTGGCCATTGGCATTGTAAAGCTCAAGGAATACGTCAGTGGGAAGCAGGTAGCTGAGGGTATCTTCTAGCGCGATGTATTGGTGTTTAGTGTGAGGTTCAAATTGGCTGCGTACGTCAAAGATATCGTCGTTCGCATAGTGGGCGTAAATCTCGCCATCTTTGCTAGCGCGCTCTTCCACGGCACCCTTGATTAAAATATGCAGATAATGGCTTGGGCGACCCGCTTCGAGAATGATTTCTTGAGCGCGATAGTAAACCACATCGAGTGCCGAGCGCAGGGTCAGCTGTTCGGCCTCAGATAAGCTATCGAAGGGAGGGTGCTGCATATTAAATTTGTCAGGCATAAGCGTCGCAGATAGAGTGAAGAACCTAATGTTAAGTCTGACAAAAACTCACTGAAGCTCCAGACGACTTTAGTCTAAACGTGCGATTTTCCTCTGTGATGCAGTCATTGATAACACGGAAACTCAAAGCAGTAATTATTCCCTTTTTCATATGATTGCATAAAGGCATAATCTCCGCTGCCTCCCTACAATCGTTTATATAGGTATATGTATGTTTAACCCTTCCCCTTATGGATGGATATCTCAATATTTCATCGGCTTCTTTTTCGCTTACGGTGTCTACCTGCCGTTTTGGGCATTATGGTTCGAAGACCAAGGGGTTTCGGCGGGTGATATTGGGGTATTGATCGGTGTGGGTTTTGCGACGCGATGTGTGGCGAACCTTTTGATTACTCCGCGTGTTCATAAAGCGGAGCACTTGATGCCAGCACTGCGTTGCCTCAGTTTTGTTGCACTATTGCTTGTTGGTTTCCACTTCTTTACCGGTGGTAGTTTCTTATTGATGCTGCTAGCAACGGTAATGTTCAACCTCTGTTATGGACCGGTTATCCCGCTTTCTGATGCAATGGCGAACCATTACAGCCGTCTCAAGATGCTTGATTACGGACGTACACGTTTGTGGGGGTCAGTAGCCTTTATTGCAGGTTCTACCGTGGTTGGTTATCTGGTGGCTAAATTTGGCACCGATATGATTTTGTATACGGCATTAGCAGGGGTGCTTGTCTCTTTAATACTGGCGATGAGAAATCCAACTGTGATGCCGGTGACGCAATCCGAGCAACATCAAGTTCGCCCGAAGTTAGGCGCTTTGATGCGTGAGCGCTCGGTCGTGAAGTTTCTTGCATTGATGGCGCTGCTGCAAGGCAGTCATGCTGCTTACTACAGTTTCAGTGCGATTTATTGGAAAGAAGCAGGCCACTCTGAAGCTATCATCGGTTATCTGTGGAGCTTGGGAGTCGTGGCGGAAGTGGGTGTGTTTGCATTGAGCAAGCGACTCTTCTCCGGTATCGCACTCAGAATGCTATTTGTTGTTGCTGCACTAGGTGTGATTGCACGTTGGGGTATCACGGCATCGACAACCGATATCTTTGGCTTGGTGTTAGTACAACTACTGCATGGTGTGACGTTCGCAATGGCGCACATTGCTGCCATTCAGTATATCCAATCTGAAGCAGAGAATAAGATGGTGGCACTGCAAGCACTCTACAATGCGATTCCGCTTGGTGCGTTTATCGCATTGATGACCACTCTGAGTGGTTGGGGCTATGAATTGTGGGGCGCGAACATTTTCTGGGTGATGGCTGCAATGGGTGTGCTGGCTCTGTTTATTAAGTTGGATGAGCGCAGCTCGGTGGTTGACGTCGAATTGCAAGCAGCACCAGCTAAAGCCGAGAATTAGAGCCTGAAGCACAGAAATTCATCGACCTGATTGTGTTACTGACACTTCCTTAGTTAAATGAAACCTCTCCCTTATGGAGAGGTTTTTTTATGGAAGAAAAGGGTTCGCAATGCAAGGATGGATCGTAATCCCCGTCTCACTCGCTTATCTCGGGGTGCTATTTTTAATTGCCTGGTATGGAGATCGACAAACTCGTTGGTTGTCTCGTTGGCGCCCATGGATATACAGTTTATCGATTGCGGTTTACTGTACCTCATGGACTTTCTACGGCACAGTGGGGCAGGCCAGCAACAACCCGTGGTCTTTTCTTCCTATCTACATAGCTCCGATTCTGGTTTTTACCTTGTGCTGGCGGATCTTGGCGCGCTTAATTGTTATAGCCAAGCGTGAACACATCACCTCGATTGCCGACTTTATTGCCGCTCGATATGGTAAGTCACAAGGGCTTGCGGTCACGGTGACGATTATCGCTGTGGTGGGGATCCTGCCTTATATTGCACTGCAGTTGCGTGGCATCACTATGGGCCTCGATATCGTTGCTCCGAGTCTAGCGCAAGACTTTGGCTATCAGGATTACCATGTTTCTTGGTTTGTAGTGGGGGCCTTGGCCATCTTCACGATGTTGTTTGGTACGCGTCATATCGATAACACCGAACACCACCGTGGAATGATGATGGCGGTCGCGTTTGAGTCGATCGTTAAGCTGGTGGCTTTCTTAATTGTTGGGCTGTTTATCATCTACCTTGCGACCAGTAGCGATAAGATTGATCTGCTTGAGGTCGCTGCGCAGACTTACGAATCCCCTAACATTCCCACTCTCATTATCCATACTGTGTTGACGATGTTGGCGATTGTGTGTCTGCCTAGGCAGTTCCATACGATGGTGGTTGAGAATGAAAGGCCGCAAGATCTGCATACAGCGCGCTGGCTCTTCCCTGTTTATCTGATCTTGATGGGACTATTTGTACTGCCGATTGCTTGGGCAGGGCAAGGGCTACTCACGGGTATGCCTGCTGATACCTATGTGATTAGCCTGCCAATGGCAGAAGGGGCGAACAACATTGCTTTGCTGGCCTTTTTAGGCGGTACGTCCGCCGCAAGTGGTATGGTGATCGTTTCAACCATCGCACTGGCGATCATGGTTTCCAATGATCTGGTGATGCCGTTATTGCTGCGTCGGATGCGACTCACACAGAGAACCCATCGACACTTCTCCGGGTTGTTACTGGTGATTCGTCGTGCGCTTATCTTGCTGTTGCTACTGGGGGCGTGGGGTTTTTATCAAGCATTAGATAGTATCCACTCACTCTCTGCGATAGGTTTTCTCTCGTTTGCCGCGATTGCACAGTTTGCACCAGCCCTGATTGGTGGCATGTACTGGCGTTTGGGTAACCGCAAAGGTGTTTATGTTGGTCTTTTATTCGGTTCTATTATTTGGTTGATTACTTTGATGAGCCAAACCAGCATGCTGGCGGGTGACCAAGAGAGTAACCTGTTGCTATGGCTTATCACACCACCTGACCTATTAGCTCACTGGGATGTGAGCAGTTCTAACTGGGGGATTGTGCTCAGTATTACCGTGAATACGTTCTGGTATGTGGTGGTATCCCTGTCGACAAGGCCAAGCCTAAGTGAGCGCTTACAATCAGCGGCATTTGTTGGCGCACCTCTGCCTGAAAACGAGAACATGAGCCTTTACCAGAGTCGTGTGACAGTCGCTGAGCTAGAGATGCTCGCCTCACGCTTTGTAGGACGTAAGCGAGCGAAAAGTGCTTTTCAGGCGTATTGGCAGCAGCAAGGTCAGCCATTACTTCCCAATCAACAATCACCGGCCAGTTTGATTCGACATGCTGAACGTGTACTGGCTGGGGTATTCGGTGCTTCCTCTGCTAAGTTAGTACTTACTTCGGCTCTGCAGGGCAGGAATATGCAGCTAGAGGAGGTCGCGACCATCGTTGATGAGGCTTCTGAGCTGTATGATTTTAGCCGTGGCTTACTACAAGGCGCGATTGAACATATCGGCCAGGGCATTGCGGTTGTCGACCAACAGCTCCGTTTAGTAGCGTGGAACCAGCGTTATCTTGAGTTGTTCGTGTTCCCTAGTGGATTGATTCAAGTCGGTAGGCCGATTGCCGATGTGATTCGACATAATGCGGAACAAGGCTTATGCGGACCTGGCGATCCAGAGGACCATGTTAAACGGCGTATCTTCCACCTTGAACAAGGCACTCGCCATACCTCTTCGCGTGTGAGGCCGGATGGTCGCGTAATCGAAGTGCAAGGCAACCCGATGCCAAGTGGTGGGTTTGTGATGAGCTTTACCGATATTACGGTGTTTAGGCAAGCGGAGCAGGCGTTAAAAGATGCCAATGAGAGTCTAGAATCTCGAGTTCATGAGCGCACCCAAGAGCTCGAAAAACTCAATCAGCGTTTGGTGAAGGCCACTCAAGTATCAGAACAAGAATCCAAATCTAAATCGCGCTTCTTGGCGGCAGTGAGCCACGACTTGATGCAGCCATTGAATGCGGCACGCTTATTCGCTTCTTCGTTGTCAGAGGTTGCGAAAGAGCAAGAGGTTAAGCAGCTCTCTTCGCATATCGAGAGTGCACTTGGTGCGGCAGAGGACTTGATTGGTGATTTACTTGATATCTCGCGTCTGGAGTCGGGCAAGCTCGAAACCAACGTTCATGGTTTTGCTATCAATGATGTTTTGTCTAACCTCAACGCAGAATTTAGCGCCTTGGCTGGGCAGCAGAATATCGATTTCCATATGGTGCCCTCATCGCTGTTTATTCAGTCTGACCCGAAACTGCTGCGTCGTGTTATTCAGAACTTTTTGACCAATGCATTTCGCTACAACCCAAATGGTAAAGTGCTTTTGGGAGCGCGGCGTGTGGGCGATCGTGTGCGTATTGATGTGTGGGATAACGGCACTGGTATTGATGAAGATAAACAGCAAGAGATCTTTGAAGAGTTTACTCGAGGGAGTCAAGTACGCTCAGATCAAGGTTTAGGGCTTGGCTTAGCGATATCAAAAGGGATCGCACATGTTCTAGGGCATGAAATCTCGATGCGTTCTTGGCCGGACGAAGGCAGCGTATTCTCAATTACCTTGCCACGAGCTGAGAAGGTGGTTGCGATACCACAAGTAACGACAACGACCGTCAACAGTGAGATTGCGCAACTGAAAATCCTGTGTGTGGATAACGAGAGCGACATTCTTGTTGGTATGGAGAAGCTGATTGGTCGTTGGGGGTGCGATGTCAGAACTGCGGTTGACTTGGTCGAGAGCTTGAAGTGTCTGGAAGGCGGTTGGCAGCCAGATGTGATCTTCTCGGATTATCGACTCGATAATGGGCGCACTGGCCTGGAAGTTCTGCAGCAGTGTCGCTTGAGATTGGGTGCTAATTTCGAAGGGGTTATTATCAGTGCTGATCGTACCGATGACATGCTAGCGGCGATCAAAGCGCATGGTTTCAGTTTTATTGCTAAGCCAGTTAAGCCGCTCAAGTTAAGGGCCGTGCTCAATCGCGTCGCTTAATTAGTATTTGGATCATGGTAGGCAAAAAGCGAAGCCAACGTTGGCTTCGCTTTTTATTGGGCAGGATTAGCCGGCAATTCCGCCTTTCGTCAGCTGGCTTGGGTTCAATAAGCTCGCCAACTCTTCACGTGGAATATCGGTTTCACGCTCTGCAACATCTAAAATTGGTAGACCTTCTTTATACGCCTTTTTGGCGATGTCTGCGGCTTTCAGGTAACCGATAACTGGGTTGAGCGCCGTTACTAGAATTGGGTTCTTCGCTAAGGCCTCATCAAGGTTATCTTGACGAACGGTGAAGGTAGCTACGGCTTTATCCGCCAGTGCCACCGAACTGTTGCTCAGTAGTTCGATGCTTTCAAGCACGTTGTGCGCGATGACAGGTAGCATCACATTGAGTTGGAAGTTGCCAGATTGACCTGCGACTGTGATGGTGGTGTCGTTACCAATCACTTGCGCTGCCGCCATTGCTGCTGCTTCTGGAATCACAGGGTTTACTTTGCCTGGCATGATAGAAGAGCCAGGTTGCAGAGCTTGTAGTTCAATCTCGCCAAGACCAGCCAGTGGGCCAGAGTTCATCCAGCGAAGATCGTTTGCGATCTTCATGATCGCAACTGCTGCTGTTTTAAGCTGTCCAGATAGTGCGACGATCGCATCTTGGCTGCTGAGATTGAAGAAGAAATTTTCGCTCGAACTGAATCGCAGTTTCGTTGTTTGAGATAGGTTGTGCGCGAAGACGTCTGCAAACCTTGGATCGGCGTTGATCCCGGTTCCGACGGCTGTTCCACCTTGGGCGAGTGCTTTTACAGCCTCCAAGCTCGACTCAATGCCTTGTTTTGCATGGTCAATTTGGAATTTCCAACCTCCTAATTCCTGAGCGAGAGTGATCGGCATGGCATCCATTAGGTGAGTGCGACCTGTTTTCACTACATCGGCAACCTGCATCTGCTTGGTTGCTAACACATCGGATAGGTGAGTAAGGGCAGGAAGCAGCTGTTTCTCTACCGTTAGTGCCACGCTGACTTGAATTGCTGTCGGCACAACATCGTTACTGCTTTGCCCCATATTCACATGGTCATTCGGACTAACGTCGCCTTGAAGCGCACGTGAAGCCAGCGTTGCGATAACCTCATTGGCATTCATATTCGAGCTGGTACCTGAGCCCGTTTGATAGACATCGACAGGGAAGTGTTCAAGGTGTTGGCCATCGATGATCTCTTGGCTCGCATCGATAATTGCATGAGCAATATCGCCCTCAAGATGACCCAATTGTGCATTGGTGTTAGCGGCTGCTTGTTTGATGAAAGCGAGTGCTTGAATGAAGCTTGCTGGCATCGTGTGCGAACTGAAAGAGAAGTTATCAGCGGCACGCTGTGTTTGTGCTTGGTAAAGTGCATTGGCTGGCACTTTTACTTCACCCATGCTGTCTTTTTCGATTCGAAATTCTTGGGTCATGCTGGATCCTTGTTAGCCAAGTGGAGCTTGGACTTGCTGTAGGGTTTGTTGGAGCGGTAAATACTTCTGTTTACCGTTTGGTTGTTGGTAGTAATGGCGCTTTAAACAAAATAGAGGCGTGTGGATCAAATCAAGGCATACGCGGCGAAATGTCGGGCTGCGCTGCGGTGACTCAATGGCCTCTATTAAGTGAAAGAACAGCTGACGAAGAAACAGCTCGCATAACAAAATGTTTTCATGCTCACTATCTTTTTCATACTGAAGCGCAAGCTCTAGACTGCAGTCAATATAGCTTTGGACTGTTGACGACTCATAGCCCTCAACCACATCGGAAGCGAGAAAACGATCTTGTGCTTTGTAAAACGTAGAATAGATAAGTTGCTGTTGCTGCATTAATCTCTCACCATCGTTAATTAGATGTTAATGATAATTATTATCAAACAAGAATATTAAAAACAACCTTTAATTTTCATAAATGGCGGGACGAAAAGAAAAAGCCGATACACGATGTATCGGCTTTCTGAGAATCAGTGCTTAATCCCTACAATGTAAGCACTGATTCATTTTAGTCTCTTTTGAGATTTTTGCTTAGTGGTCGTGACCTGCACCAGCACCTTTAGGGTAACGGATGTTCTCAACCATCTCTTGTACATCTTGTGGTACTTCAGCTGTCACCTTGTTCACAGCGATAGATACTACGAAGTTCAGACACATACCTAGTGTACCAATACCCTCTGGGCTGATACCAAACCACCAGTTGTCTGGCGTGCTTGCTGCTGGGTTGATGAACTTGAAGTAGATGATGTATGACGCTGTGAATAGGATACCCGCCAACATACCTGCAATTGCGCCTTCCTTGTTCATCTTCTTGTAGAAGATACCTAGGATAATCGCTGGGAAGAAGGATGCTGCGGCTAAGCCGAATGCAAACGCTACTACCTGTGCTACGAAGCCTGGTGGGTTAATACCTAAGTAACCTGCACCAATAATCGCAACCATTGCTGCCAGACGAGCGGCTAATAGCTCTTGCTTGTCGGTCATGTTTGGTCTGAAGCCTTTCTTCAACAAGTCATGTGAGATGGATGTTGAGATTACCAGTAGTAGACCTGCTGCTGTTGATAGTGCGGCTGCTAGGCCACCGGCTGCCAGTAGTGCTACAACCCAGTTAGGTAGTTTCGCAAGCTCTGGAGAAGCCAGTACGATAATGTCACGGTTGATCTTCATCTCGTTGCGCTCATCGCCCGAGTAGAACATCTTGCCATCGCCATTTTTGTCTTCCCAGCCTACTAGACCAGTGCTTTCCCAGTTTTTGTACCAGCTTGGTGCTTCTGCTGCTGGAACACCTTGCATGTCAGGACCGTTGATTGTCTCAATCATGTTTACACGAGCAAACGCCGCTACACCTGGTGCTGTTGTGTAAAGTAGAGAAATAAACAGTAGCGCCCAACCTGCTGAGATACGCGCATCACGTACTTTTGGTACTGTGAAGAAACGGATGATTACGTGTGGTAGACCTGCAGTACCCACCATTAGAGCTGCACAGATGAAGAATACATCCACCATGCTCTTATTGCCTTCGGTATAGGCGGTAAACCCGAGCTCTTCGGTCAGCCCATCCAATTTATCGAGTAGGTAAACGTCCGTCCCTGAAATGGTTGAACCCATACCGATTTGTGGAAGCGGGTTCCCTGTCATCATGATTGAGGTAAAGATAGCTGGCACAAGGAAAGCGAAAATGAGGACACAGAATTGAGCTACCTGCGTATAAGTGATGCCTTTCATGCCGCCAAGTACTGCGTAGAAGAACACAATACCCATACCGATGATGATACCTAGGTTAATATCAACCTCTAGGAAACGTGAGAATACAACGCCTACACCACGCATCTGGCCTGCAACGTACGTGAATGATACGAAGATCGCACAGAATACCGCTACCATACGCGCTGTTTTCGAGTAGTAACGCTCACCGATGAAATCAGGAACCGTAAACTGACCGAACTTACGTAGGTAAGGGGCTAAACAGAGTGCAAGTAGTACATAGCCACCTGTCCAACCCATTAGATATACCGCACCGTCGTAACCCACGAATGAGATGATACCTGCCATTGAGATGAATGATGCTGCTGACATCCAGTCCGCGGCTGTTGCCATACCATTTGCGACAGGGTGCACACCACCGCCTGCAACGTAGAACTCACTGGTTGAGCCTGCACGAGCCCAGATTGCGATGCCGATATACAGTGCGAAAGTGATACCGACGAGAATAAACGTCCAAGTTTGAATATCCATGTTCTAAACCTCTAGTCTTCCTGTACGTTGTATTTCTTGTCGAGCGCATTCATGCGCACTACGTAAATAAAGATTAAGGCGACAAAGGTGTAGATCGACCCTTGTTGAGCGAACCAAAACCCTAGCTTGAAACCGCCCAGTTGTACGGTGTTAAGCGCGTCGACAAATAAGATGCCAGCGCCGTAAGAGACCGCAAACCAGATAGCAAGCAGAGTCCCCATTATTCCCAAGTTTTCCTTCCAATAGGCTTGAGCATGTTCTGTTGATTCGAACGCCATTGCCTTCTCCTTTATTCCGTTTCCATAGAATGTTGTTGTGTTAACGTAATGTTACGATTTGAAATGTAGCAAGGATAAGTCAAGGGATCTGTGCAACTTTAGTCGGGGCGGGGTTGTTGTTAAGTTTTTGTTTTATATGGCTTGGTGCGCTTTTTGATTTAAAAGTGTGATGTTAAAATGTTGTTAAATTAGCCAAAAGTCTAACAAAATGTCGATTTTTGATGAGATAAAACTCGCAGGGAGACCAAGTTTATTTTTTGAGCAAGGTTTAGCGTTTTGAAGGAGTGTTTGGGGAGGTGAGGTCAGGGAGTAGGATTATACCAATCGTAGTAAATAATTGCTCACCCTAGCTTGTTAAAATGCTCGATAACTGCGTTAGAATTTTTGATTGTAGAATAACTACTTATCGAAAAATTCTGCCTTGTTATCAAACCTTTTTCCTGCGCTATTTTTGATCACTTATTTACTGTGATTGGTATTACTCTCAGCCAAGCAGAGGCTGAGAGCAACATCTTTTAAAGCTGGTAAGACTTATAGATAGAAGTCTTTGATGCCCATCAGAAGGTTATTTACAGCAACCGCCGCCAGAATCAAACCCATGACACGGCTAATGATTGCGGCTCCGACATTACCAATCACCTTCTGAATCTTAGTGGCGCCCAGTAGCAGCAGCAAGGTGATAACAAGCACCAACACCATAACCCCTGCGGTAATGCTCTGGTCGATCAGTGAGTAGCGGTTATTGTCGGTCAACATCACAATCGCCATCATGGCCCCAGGTGAGGCAATAGAAGGGATCGCCAGTGGGTAGACTGCGAGGTCGGAAAGCTGCTTACTGCACACTTCTTCTGAAATTTTCTGTTCTTGCTCTGGCTTGCTCTCACCAAAGATCATTGTCAATGCGAACAACAGCAGTACCAGTCCACCGGCAGCTTGGAAGGCGGGCAGTGGGATCTGCATCGCTTCAAGGAGCAGTTGGCCTGCGATAAGGAAAAAGAGTAGCACTCCGGTTGCGATTGCGACCGCTTTTAGGGCGACAGCACGGCGCTGTTTTGGTGTGAGACGTTGTGTTTGAGATAAATAGACAGGGACAGAGCCAATAGGATCGATGACCGCCCAAAGAACAACAAACTGAGTAATGATGATACTAGTAAGCAAGGAGAATCTCCCAGAGTTAATGACAGAGGGATAAAGGCCGCTAACTGCAGCTTATCTATTATAACGGCTATTATTCCTTTTGAGTCATCACTGTGTGAGATGTTTCGAATGTAATTTAACTTTCTGTTTCCATCTGTTGCAACAAGATCACTGCTTGGGTTCTATTTTTCACTTCCAGTTTGCGGAAAATAGCGGTCATATGAGCCTTGATGGTCGCTTCCGAAACATTCAACTCATAGGCAATTTGCTTATTCAACAGGCCGTCGGAAAGCATCCCTAGCACCTTATATTGTTGTGGTGTTAGAGTGGCAATCTTTTCTGCTAAGTCGCTGCAAGCAGCGTTATTGGTGATCAAGCCTTCAGGGAAAAATGGGTCGCCGTTCAAGACTTGATTGAGAGCACTCACCAGCTCACGCATATCACTCGATTTAGGGATAAAGCCAAACGCACCATGGCTCTTCACCTGAGTTACAACGCTGGCATCTTCGCTGGCAGAGATAACTACAATGGGTAAATCAGGGTACTCAGCACGTAACTGAATAAGACCGGACATGCCGTTGGCCCCCGGCATTTTGAGGTCGAGCAGCAGCAGGTCTGGTTCATCTTCTTTTTTGAGAAGTGTTAGTAGGGCATCCAGAGAGTCCGCCTCTAGAAGGTTCGCGCCACTGATCGCCATGTGCACTGACTGAAACAAGGCGTTACGAAACAGAGGGTGGTCATCAGCAATGATGATGGTATAGGTCGAGTCCATGACGTTCATACTTTTAACAATTTAGTTAACATTTATTATTGTCCTGATTGACTATGCGGACAATATTTATGCACTAAAAGTCTGAAGCATATCCACTTTTGCTGAGAGGTGAGGATGGAAAGGTTTTATAAATATGTAAAAGCCACGTTTCAGTTCTCATTTGAGAAAGAAAACGTGGCTTGTATTTTATCAACGTAGTGCAGTTATAGCTGGTGGCTTTGCATGTGTTGCAAGAAGGTCTCAGCGTTCATAAAACCGGTAACACGGGCATTTGGAACATGGTTACCCTGACCGTCCCAGAACTCAATGGTTGGCAACCCCAGTACCTGCATTTGCTTAAGCAGTTCAATATCTTGAGGTAAGTTTTTAGTGACATCAGCTTGTAGCAGAACAAAACCAGAAAGCTTATTTTCAACATCGGCTTGATGGAAGGTGTACTTCTCAAACTCTTTACACGCCACACACCAGTCGGCGTAGAAATCGAGCATCACTGGCTTACCTAACTTCTTCGCCTCGATAAGCTGGATCTCTAGCTCTTCAACGGTATTGATACGAGCAAACTCAATTTGAGCAGTCTGCTCGACACTCTTTTCTGCAAACCAGTAATTTAGAGCCGGTTGAGCCGATGCGAACAGTCCAAGCATAGCAATGATACCGACTGCGCTCTGTTTCCAACCACCAAACGGCAGAGAGTTCTTGCTGTGATACAGCCAACCAAAAGCGATAAAGCCAAGTGCAGACCATAATACGGTTGCCCATAGCTCTGGCAAAATACGCTCTAATAGGAAGATAGGCGCTGCCAGTAGAATAAAACCAAACACGATTTTGACCTTATCCATCCAACTGCCAGCTTTTGGTAGTAACTTATTGCCGAATACAGCGACGAGCATCAGCGGGATACCCATGCCCATTGCCAATGCATACAGAGCAATACCACCGGTAAACAGGTCACCACTTTGTGCCACGTAAAGCAGAGCACCAGATAGCGGAGCGGTAGTACATGGTGAGCACACCAAACCGGAGATCGCTCCCATCGCAAACACACCTAAGGTATTGCCACCTTGCTGCTTGTTGCTCTGATTATTGAGCCAAGTTTGAACACTGCTTGGAAGTTGTAGGTTGTAGACGCCAAACATCGACAGTGCCAATGCGACGAACAGAATACTCAAGCCAATCAGCACATAAGGGTGCTGCATCGCCGCTTGGAACTGCATACCCGCCGATGCTACCACAAGACCAAGTAAGGTGTAGGTGAGCGCCATACCTTGTACATAAATGAACGACAACATCAAAGCTCGGCCTTGGCTTAGCTTACCGCCACCCAACACAATGCCAGTCAGAATAGGGTACATAGGTAGAACACATGGCGTGAAGGCAAGGCCAACACCAAGAGCTAAGAACAGCAGCGGCGTCCACCAACTGTCACTGAGCTGTTCAGCAAGCCCGACTTCTTTTGAAACTGGAGCCGCGCTGCGCTCTTCTGCGATAGGTGCTGAAGTTGGTTGTGCTGATACCTCCGTCTTAGCTGAGGTACTGGCTGTATTCGTCGCGACATCTGCCGACGGCGTGAATGGCTTGATGTCAATGACACGAATTTCAGGTGGGTAACAGAAACCCGCTTTGGCACAGCCCTGGTACTTAACGATAAGCTGCGAGCCATCTTGGTAGCTCTGCAGTGGGACTTGCACAAATAGCGGTTGGGTATAAATGCTCACCTCGCCAAAAAACTCATCTTGGTAAGGTTGCCCGTTTTCCATTTCCACAGGGCCGATAGCGAGATTTTGACCTGTAAAATCAAGACTGTGTTGATAGAGGTAATAGCCCTCTTTTACTTGCCAGTCGATAAGGATTTTATCGTCTTGCTGGTAGTAATTAAAAGGGAATGCCTGATCAACAGGAACAAAGCTATTGGCTGAGTCGAGTTCAAGTCCTTGGTCGTTATTGCCAAAGAGAGCATAGGCTGAATGGGACAAACTAAGCAGTCCAACACACAGCGTGATGAGAAATGCGCGCATAAGTGAAGTCATCTTGATTAAGTTAACAGCGATATTAACTTAATCAGACCTTATTGCTGACTAATAAGTTTCAAATTGCCGTTTTTATTATAAGAATGTTTGCGTTATATCGTGCTGGCCTTTAGGGAACCGATAATAAAAAAGGAAGCCGAGGCTTCCTTTTAAAGATAACGGATTGATTCTGATTAGATGAACAAGCCACCGAAGCCAAAACCAAGCGCAACCGCAGTCGCGATAGTCACCACACCTGGGATAAAGAATGGGTGGTTGAACACAAGGTTGCCGATGCGAGTCGAGCCTGTGTCATCCATCTCAACCGCTGCAAGCAGAGTTGGGTAAGTTGGCAGAACAAACAGGGCACTTACTGCGGCAAATGACGCTACCGCAGTAAGAGGCGCTACGCCAATGGCCAGTGCTGCAGGCATAAGAGCAACAGTGGTTGCACCTTGAGAGTAAAGCAGCATAGAAGCAAAGAATAGAACCAGTGCTAGCATCCAAGGGTAATCAGATAGTAGAGCACCTGCTACGTCTTTGATCTCTGCAACGTGTGCGTTTACAAACGTTGAACCTAACCAAGCCACACCAAGTACACACACACATGCTGTCATACCAGAGCGGAATGTTGGTGCTGAAGAGATCTTCGCTGCATCGATTTTTGTGAACAGTACAATCGCAGCCGCTGCTGCTAGCATCACAGACATGATTGCTTCGTTACGGCCTAGCGCTGGGTTTTCAATCAAACCCACAGAGCTAGAGATCGCCGCCGCATAGCAAACAACAAAGCCGATCGCTGCTAGGAAGATGTAAGTTGCTTTCTTCGCTGTTGGCAGTATCTCACGCTTTTCTTCTGTTGCTAGTTTGATTAGACCTTTCTCTAGACGCTCTTGGTATACAGGATCGTCTTTAAGCTCACTGCCCATGTAGTTCGCAACAACAGCACCAACCATACAAGCGATGAAGGTTGTAGGAATACAAACCATCAGTAGTGTTAGGTAATCAACACCGAATGGCGCTAGCATCGCTGCAAAAGCAACAACCGCAGCGGAGATTGGAGAAGCTGTGATCGCAATCTGAGACGCGACAACCGCAATCGATAGTGGACGAGATGGACGAACACCTTGGCCTTTCGCCACTTCTGCAATCACAGGCAGTGTTGAGAACGCTGTGTGACCCGTACCCGCCATCAATGTCATTAAGAACGTCACGATAGGAGCATAAAAAGTTATGCGTTCAGGATGTTTGCGTAAAAAGTTTTCTGCGATCTGAACCAACCAGTCCATACCGCCCGCGACTTGCATAGCTGCAATCGCAGTGATAACCGACATGATGATCAGAATAACGTCGATAGGGATAAAAGATTGGCTAGTTGGAACACCAAGGATTAGCGACAGTGCGATAACACCCGCGCCGCCAGCAAAACCGATACCAATACCGCCAATTCTGGCCCCTAAAAAGATAAAGAGTAGGACAACGAACAGCTCTACTGCAATCATAGTAACACCTCATTTTTAGATTTTATTATCTGAAAACTCGCCACTGAGTGTTCAAATAATAGAACCTACAGCTAACAACTACGGTCAGTGCTTGTCTCGTTATAAAGCCACTTTAAATATATGGTTAATCGTTTTCGAGACTAAAAAAGGGCTCCGTCGGGAGCCCTACATTCAAGCTTACTCGTAGCGTTTGCCTTTATACTGAGGGCGCATCAAGTTTTCAACTGAGAAAATGTCATCAAGTTCTTCTTCAGTGAGAAGACCGCGCTCTAGAACCACATCGCGAACGCTCTTACCGGTTTCTGCACAAATCTTACCAACGATGTCACCCTCGTGGTGGCCAATGTATGGGTTTAGGTAAGTGACGATACCGATAGAGTTAAACACGTGCGCTTCACACACTTCTTTGTTCACAGTGATGCCGTCAACACACTTGTCACGTAGGTTCACACAAGCATTGGTTAGAATGTCTAGAGACTCAAACATGCTTTGAGCGATTACCGGCTCCATCACGTTCAGTTGAAGCTGACCGCCTTCTGCTGCGAAAGAAACCGTGTTGTCGTTACCTAGTACTTTGAAGCACACTTGGTTTACTACTTCAGGCACTACTGGGTTTACTTTAGCTGGCATGATTGAAGAACCTGCTTGAAGCTCTGGAAGGTTCAATTCATTTAGGCCAGCGCGTGGACCCGAAGAAAGTAGACGTAGGTCGTTACAGATCTTAGACAGTTTAACCGCTAGGCGTTTTAGTGCGCCATGGGTCATTACGTATGCACCACAGTCTGAAGTTGCTTCGATTAGGTCTTCTGCTGGAGAAACCTCTAGGCCCGTTACTTCAGCAAGGTGTTTAACCGCTAGCTCTTGGTAACCTTGTGCTGCGTTTAGACCCGTACCGATCGCAGTTGCACCTAGGTTTACTTCTAGAAGAAGCTTTGATGTGTACTCTAGGTTCTTGATCTCTTCATTGATCGTTACTGCCCATGCGTGGAACTCTTGGCCCACTGTCATTGGTACTGCGTCTTGCAGTTGAGTGCGACCCATCTTAAGAACCGTGTTGAACTCTTGACTCTTAAGTTCGAATGCGCCTTTTAGGTATTCGATAGCATCGATAAGCTTACGTACGCTGTTGTAAACAGAGATACGGAAGCCTGTTGGATATGCACAGTTGGTTGATTGACTCTTGTTTACGTGGTCATTTGGATTGATGAACTCGTATTGGCCTTTCTCTTTGCCCATAAGCTCAAGAGCCACGTTCGCAACCACTTCGTTTGCGTTCATGTTTACAGAAGTACCCGCACCGCCTTGGAACACATCTGACGGGAATTGGTCCATGCACTTACCCGTATCTAGGATAAGGTCACATGCCGCAATGATGTGCTTCGCGATTTCACTTGGAATTACACCTAACTCTTTGTTTGCTAAAGCCGCAGCTTTCTTGGTCATCACCATGCCGCGCACAAACTCAGGCACGTCTGAGATAGTGACATTTGAGATGTTAAAGTTTTCGATAGCGCGTAGAGTGTGGATGCCGTAGTAAGCATCTGCAGGAACATGACGTTGACCTAATAGATCTTCTTCGAGACGAGTGGCTTGAGGAGCTTCAACAGGAGCTTTAGATTGAGTAGCCATAACAGGATCCTTAGAGAATTATTCTGATAATATAGTTAGTTATTAGCCTATCCTTTATGCGAAACTCCGTTCACTAGAATTTTGGGCTGATAAATCCGTCCTGACTTATGTGGCACATAATACTGTACCTAGCGCATAAAAATAGTAAGTTGATCACCTTTTTTGCTTTTGTTTCGTCAATCTTACACAAACTATTTTTTGAGGATGAGACACGCTTATTTACAGGATAAATTTGAGTTCGCAAGAGCTTTCAACGTACACTGAACACAACAAAGGAGGGCTTGTGTTTCCTATCTTATTATTACTGTTTATCTTTGTGCCTATCATTGAGATCGGCTTATTTATTCAAGTTGGTGGCTTCTTAGGATTGTGGCCAACTATCGCCTTGGTATTAGTGACAGCATTTGTGGGTGCATCACTGGTGCGTAGCCAAGGGATTCAGACTTTAATGTCGGTTCAAGGTCGCTTGCAGCAAGGCGAGATGCCAGCACAACAAATCCTTGAAGGCGTGATGCTCGCTGTAGCTGGGGTACTGCTATTAACGCCGGGCTTTATGACCGATGCGCTAGGTATGTTGGTACTACTGCCAGCACCACGCGCAGCCATCGCGAAAAAACTGATGGAAAAAATGGTCGTGAAGAATGTATCAGGTGGCTTCCACGCCGGTGGTCATGCAGGTTTTGGTCACAGCCCATTTGGTGAAGACCCGTTTAACTCTGATTCGTTCAAGCAAGATCCTTTTGACCAATCGAAAGGTGGCAATACTTTCGAAGGTGAGTTTGAGAAGAAAGACGACGACAACGATCGTAGTCGTTTGAACTAGTCTCTATCTCATCATCAAAAAAAGGCTCTCTCCTTGATTCTTTATCAGAACAAAAGGAGAGAGCCTTTTTTATTGTCTGTAAGGGTAAGGTTGGCTAAACAGCGCCTTCAAAGCCCATTTGTCGCCACGCTTCAAATGCAATGATCGCAACTGCATTCGATAGGTTTAGGCTGCGAGCGTCTGGCATCATTGGAATGCGGATACGTTGCTCCATCGGCATGCTTTCAATTAACTCTGCTGGCAGACCACGCGTTTCTGGGCCAAACATCAGAACATCACCTTGTTGGAACTTTGCATCTACGTGATGGCCTGTGGTTTTAGTGGTGCAGGCGAAGATACGGAATTCACCCTCGCGTTCGTTCTCTAGGTACTCTAGAAACGCTTCAAGGTTCTTGTGACGCTTTACGCGAGCGAGGTCGTGGTAATCCAAACCTGCGCGGCGTACTTTTTTCTCTTCTAAATCAAAACCGAGTGGTTCAATCAGGTGTAGGTTGGCACCACAGTTGGCACATAGGCGAATGATGTTACCTGTGTTAGGTGCAATTTCAGGTTCGTAAAGCGCGATATCAAACATACTGGTTCACTAGCTAGATAAAAAGTAGCTTGAGTATACGGTGGCAGGCTGAGTGAGTACAGTTGCCACCGAACGATTACGCTTTGTTTGCTAGCGCCTGTGCGTAGTTTTCTGCAACGGCATCCCAGTTCACGACATTCCACCATGCATTGATGTAGTCAGGGCGGCGGTTCTGGTAGCTGATGTAGTAAGCGTGCTCCCAAACGTCGAGCGCTAGAATCGGCTCACCTTGGCTATCTACTGCGTCCATCCAAGGGTTATCTTGGTTAGACGTAGAGACGATTTTCAGCACACCATCTTTAACGATAAGCCAAGCGAAGCCTGAGCCAAAGGTGTTGATAGCGGCTTGAGCGAATTGATCTTTAAAGCTCTCTAAGTCACCAAACGTTGCAACAATGTCTTTGGCTAGATCCCCACTCGGTTCACCGCCACCATCTTTCGACATGCAGTTCCAGTAAAGGATGTGGTTATAGTAGCCGCCACCGTTATTGCGTACTGCCGGTGAATGCTTAGAGATGTTGGCAAAAATTTCTGTTAGAGGCTGTGTCTCTAAATCGGTACCTGAAATCGCTGCCATGAACTTATCGTAATAGGTTCTGTGGTGTTTACTGTAGTGAACCTCCATTGTTTTAGCATCAATGTAAGGCTCTAAAGCATCGTAAGCGTATGGCAGTTCTGGAAAAGCGTGTGACATAGTAAATCCTCCTTAATTAGAGGATTTACATTAATGATAATGGATCTCATTATCAACTAGATCTTTGTAGGGTTATTACAAAGGTATGATCGGAAGGGTAATTTCAACCTGTAATCCACCCAATGAGCTGCGACTGGCTGTGATGGTGCCACTGTGTTGACGAATCGCACTTTCAGTGATGGTCAAACCCAATCCTGTGCCTCCAGAGTTTCGATCGCGCGCTGTTGAGACTCGATAGAATGGTCGGAATATCGATTCAAGCTCTGCTTCTGGAACGCCATCGCCATTATCATTGACCTGAATCGTCAGCTGGTCTTGCTTGACGTTCATCTGTACATCGACCTTATCTTTACCGTAGTAGATGGCATTGCGGATGATGTTATCAAGTGCGCTCATTAATAGCTTAGGGTTACCTGAAATCGAACGATCTGGAATCGCAGAGAAGGTGAGGTTTTTATTCATCTGCTCTGCTTCAAATTCCGCATCTTTTAGGATCTCTTCCCACAGGCTCGACAGTGGCTGAATCTCTCGTGTGATATGGCTATCAACCTGCATACGCGATAATGTTAGAAGTTCACTGATCATCTGCTCTAATCGCTGCGCTTCAGTATCAATACGCTCCAACTCTTGGCTTTCGCCCTGCTTGCGGATAGCCAGCGCATTAGCCATTCTCAGGCGCGTTAAGGGGGAGCGCAGTTCATGTGAGATGTCGGAGAGCAGTCGCTGTTGCCCTGAGATCATCTGATTGACGGCCTCGACCATTTGGTTGAAGCTTTTCCCTGCTTGACGGAACTCTGATGTGCCCTTTTCAAGGGTAGGGTCGACCTCAAATTCGCCTTTCGCTACTCGCTGAGCTGCACGCTCTAGTCGTCGAGCCGGCTGGCTGAGTGCCCAAGCAAGCCATAATAGTAGCGGGGTACTGGCAAGCATTACCGCGAGGAGTAGCTGCAGTGGTTTATCAAACAGTCTTAATAGAAAAGGTGGTGGTTGATTCCATTTAACACTGACGTACATCATCAGGTCTTCATTAGCCAGTACCACAGGGACTGGGCCTGCGACCATGTAATGCCCATAAAGCTTCTGTTTAGGGACGTCTGGGTTATCAATAGTGGTGACAAAGTTGCGGATTGCTTTGACCTTATAGTTAGAGTGGCGCTTGGTGGTCAAGACGCTACCATCTAAATCGGTCAAGTAGATGCGTGGGCGAGAGTCTTTGCGGCTGCGAGGTGGTCCCTCAAGTTGAAAAATAATCTTGCCAAGGTTGTCTTCTCCGGCGAAGCGCTTTTCGGTCGCCTTAGCGATGCGAGTGAGTTTGTCGTAATGTTCTGTTGGAATATCTCGTGCAACGCGAGGGTCTAGGTGTGGTAAAGAGAGCACTGATAAAAGCACCAATAACATGGTGAACCAAAAAATAGCAAAGATACGTCCATATAAACTGGTGATTTTAGGTAAGCGCATTAATCTTCCTCAACAAGTAGATAGCCACGGCCACGCAGGGTCTTAATGCGTGCTTTGCCATCAGGACGTTCTGGTACTTTCTTTCTCAAGTTAGAGATGTGCATATCGATTGCACGGTCAAAGGCTGCCAATCTTTTTCCGAGTACATCTAAGCTGAGTGACTCCTTGGTGATCACTTGTCCTGGATTTTGAATTAGATGGCTCAATAGGGCGAACTCGGTAGTGGTGAGATCCAGCAGTTGCTCGTTGCAGTAAGCTTCTTGTTTTCCGGGGTAGACCGCTAAGTCTTGGTAGCGGATACAATCGCTGCTGGTTGCTTTCTCTGTGCTGCCGTTTGATTGAGTGCGTCGCAAGATGGCACGAATACGAGCCAGAAGCTCACGATCACTGAACGGTTTAGGTAGATAGTCGTCAGCGCCGAGCTCAAGTCCGATCACACGATCGATCTCTTCGCCTTTTGCTGTCAGCATTAATACAGGGGTTTCCCATGACTCGCGTAGTTTTTTGAGAGTCTCCATCCCATTGAGCTTAGGCATCATCACATCTAATAAGATAAGGTCGATGTCGTTATTGATGGCCTCGAGACCAGCGTAGCCATCATTGGCTTCGGTGACTGTAAAGCCTTCAAAGCTCAAAATGTCTTTTAACAGACTGGTCAGTTCCGTGTCGTCATCAATAAGGAGGATATTTGCCATAGGGAGAACCTTGTTGTGTTGTTTACACCTAAATAATAACTGCTAACTATTCGCCAATTTGCACTCTTTACGATTCTTTACGCTTTCTACACGTTGCTTTACGTGCGAGCTTCTATTCTATACTCAAGCGCTGACCAACAGACGCAGACACACGAATGATTATACCAATTTGAGGCAAAGATTATGAAAATGACTAAGAAACTTGTACTAGCAGCTGCAGCTCTTCCACTAGTGTTTGGTACAGCAAGTGCGTATGCGTATGGTGGCGGTGATAAAGGTGACCACAAAGGTATGCACGGTAAGTGTGGCGGTTTCGATAAGAAGATCATGCGTCAACTAGACCTAACAGATGCGCAGAAAGAGCAGCTTAAAGAGATGCGTGAAGCAGACAGAGCGGCGATGAAAGAGAAGCGCTCTGCGAACAAAGCTGAAAAAATGGCAGAGATGAAGGCGCATCGCGAACAAGTTCAAGCATTGGTTCTGGCAGACACCTTCGATGAAGCCGCAGCCAACGAACTGGCTAGCCAAATGGTAGAGAAACAGACAGAACGCCGCGTTGCTATGTTGAAAAAGCAGCACGAAATGATGAGTGTTTTAACTCCTGCGCAGAAAACAAAGCTAACGGAACTGCAACAAGAGCGTATGGCTAAGTGTGTAGAGAAAATGGAAAAGCGTGCAAATAAAGACAGCTAAGTACTGAGCGTGACACCACGCCTGAGCTAGATGAGCAAAACCAAAGAAGCGACCATGTGTCGCTTTTTTTGATCGCGATTACAAAAATTTAAGTGATTGACTGTCATATTCAATCGGTTTTTGTCAGGTTATACTTTGTGCAATAGATCCAACAATAGTCAGAATATGAAAGCAGAATACGCTCGTCTCGTGACACTTGCGGCTTGGGCAGCCACTATCGTCGCGACTCTCTTATTGGTCGTTAAAGTTGCCGTTTGGTGGGTGACAGGTTCGGTGAGTCTCTTAGCCTCCGTGGTCGACTCACTGCTCGATATCGCCGCTTCATTAGTCAATCTATTGGTGGTGCGTTATTCATTGCAGCCTGCCGATAGGGAACACACTTTCGGTCATGGTAAAGCCGAATCATTGGCAGCGTTGGCTCAAGCCATGTTCATCTCTGGTTCTGCCTGTTTCCTTATCTTAAACGGCGTCGAACGCTTCTTTAGACCTCATGAGCTTAACTCTCCAGAACTGGGTATCTATGTTAGCCTGTTTGCCATTTTGGTGACCTTTGCTCTGGTCCGTTTCCAACAACACGTGGTGAAGAAAACAGGCAGCCAAGCCATTGCTGCAGATTCTCTCCATTATCAGTCTGACCTGTATATGAATGCTGCCATTATGTTGGCTCTAGGCTTGAGCTGGTTGGGTTTCACGCAAGCAGACTCAATTTTTGCCATAGCGATTGGTGGCTATATTCTTTATAGCGCTTATCAAATGGCGATGGAGGCGATTCAGTCTCTGCTTGATAGAAAGCTACCCGATAAGGAATTAGCTCAAATTAAGGAAGTTGCGTTAAGCATTGAAGGTGTTTTAGGGGTTCATCAGCTCAGAACTCGACGCTCAGGTCCAGTGCGGTTTATCCAGCTGCATTTAGAGCTAGAAGATGAGATGCCACTTATTGAAGCGCATCGCATTTCCGATGATGTTGAGGACAAGTTGTTGTCGGTGTTCCCTGATGCTGATGTACTGATCCATCAAGATCCTTACTCGGTGGTGTTTGGCCCAGAGAAGAAGCAAAAATTTCGCTCTTGGTAGCGAGACTCGCGGCTCAGCCTAAATGGTAAGTGGGGAATTTTTGGACTACATTGAGTAAAATTCACTAGTACTTTGGTGATAAAAAAATCAGCCAATAACAATTAATGTTGATTCTGATGTGAATCAACAAAGTTATTGAGCAAAACTGTAATACTCCTACAGAAGTAGAAAAGTTACATAAATTTGTGCGATTTGAGTGGTATTCCTGTTGAGTAAATGTAACATAGCGCACAAATATAGATTTAAAATCTTGTTGATATACAATCAGCAAGAGCAAGAATTGAATAATAAATTCCCAAATATTGAGGGTGAGCATGATTAAGAAAATCGGTGTTTTAACAAGTGGCGGTGACGCACCTGGTATGAACGCAGCAGTTCGTGGTGTTGTTCGTACAGCGTTGTCTTCTGGTATCGAAGTTTACGGCATTTACGATGGCTACCTAGGTCTGGTTGAAGATCGCATTCAGAAACTGGATCGCTCTAGCGTATCTGACGTGATCAACCGTGGTGGTACTTTCTTAGGCTCTGCACGTTTCCCTGAGTTCAAAGAAGTTGAAGTTCGCCAAAAAGGTATCGAAAACCTGAAAAAACACGGCATTGAAGCACTTGTTGTTGTCGGTGGTGACGGTTCTTACATGGGTGCGAAGAAGCTAACTGAAATGGGCTACCCATGTATCGGTCTACCAGGCACAATCGATAACGATATCGCCGGTACTGACTACACAATCGGTTATCTAACCGCACTGAACACTGTGATCGACAACATCGACCGCCTACGTGATACTTCATCTTCACACCAACGTATCTCTATTGTTGAGATCATGGGTCGTCACTGTGGTGACTTAACCCTAATGTCTGCGATTGCTGGTGGTTGTGAGTACATCATCACGCCTGAAACAGGTCTAGATAAAGAGCAGCTTATCCAAAATATCCAAGACGGTATTGCTAAAGGTAAGAAGCACGCAATTATCGCACTGACTGAGCTGATGATGGATGCAAATGAGCTAGCGAAAGAGATCGAAGCCGCGACTGGTCGCGAAACTCGTGCAACGGTTCTTGGTCACATCCAACGTGGTGGTCGCCCAACAGCATTCGACCGTGTACTGGCTTCTCGTATGGGTAACTACGCAGTTCACCTACTTAAAGATGGTCACGGTGGTCGTTGTGTTGGTATCGAGAAAGAGCAGCTTGTTCATCACGATATCATCGACTGTATCGAGAACATGAAAAACCCAGATCGTTCAGACCTATTCAAGGTTGCCGAAGAGTTATTCTAAGCCGGTCTTAGTTTAAAAGTGTAAAGAGCCGCTGCAGTGTCAGCGGTTTTTTTATGCCTGAATATATGAAAGTTAGGCTTGGGTGACAGGTAATAAAAAGGCCAACCGCAGTTGACCCTTCCTTCAATTTAAACTGAGAAGTCTAAATTAAGCTTTTGCTTTTGCTTTAGCTGCTGCTTTAGCGATAGCTGCGAAACCAGCTGCGTTTAGAGCTGCGCCGCCAACTAGAGCACCGTCGATGTCTGGTTGTGCGAAGTAAGCTTCAGCGTTTTCAGGCTTAACAGAACCACCGTATTGGATGATTACTTGCTCAGCAACTGCTGCGTCTTTTTCAGCGATCATTGCACGGATAGAAGCGTGGATGCGTTGTGCATCTTCAGCTGTTGCTGCTTTACCAGTACCGATAGCCCAGATTGGTTCGTAAGCGATGATTGCGCCGTTTAGAGCTTCAACGCCGTAAGCGTCGATAACTGCGTTGATTTGACGCGCACATACTGCTTCTGTTTCGCCTGCTTCGTTTTGCGCTTCAGATTCACCGATACAGAAAACTGGCTTCAGGCCGTTCTCTTGTAGGAATTTGAATTTCTTAGCGACGAACTCGTCTGATTCGTTGTGGTACTCACGACGCTCAGAGTGACCGATGATGATGTGAGAAGCACCGAAGTCTTTCAGCATTTCTGGAGACATGTCGCCAGTGAAAGCACCGCTGTTGTTTAGGTCAGTGTTTTGTGCACCTAGGATGATTTTGTTACCGCCTTCTGCGATAAGACGCTCAGCTAGATCGATGTAAAGTGCTGGTGGAGCTACTGCTACGTCTACACCTTCAACGCCTTCAAGTTCAGCGTTAAGACCAGTTAGCAGCTCAGTTACCATTGCTTTGCTACCGTTAAGTTTCCAGTTACCCATCACTACAGGACGACGCATAGGAATATCTCCGTATTTAATCAATTAATGTAAAAAATCTTCGTAAGAATATAACAGATAAAACGCGTTAGATCATGATTGTGGTCATGTCTTTATGGGATCTTATCGATTGGTCAGAGTAGATAATAAACAGATATCAGTGATCTAACAGACAGAATAATAGTGAACTTCTCGGATTTTTCACGGTTACTTGATATTAAAGGACAAACGATTGCGTGAAGAATAGGAAGTAACCATGCCAAATTTAGTTCTTGAGTACTCAAACTCGGTGGATGAGCGAGTGAATGTACAAGGTTTGCTAGAAGATCTCCATCAAGTTGCATTACACTGTGGATTGTTTGATGCATCCTCTGTCAAATCTCGTTCTCTGCGTTGCCATAATTGGCTAGTGGGGGAAGAAGACGACAGTGTGGACTTTATTCATATCAGTTTTGAGTTACTCTCTGGTCGCACAGATGAGCAGAAAAGGGAGCTGTCACGAGCACTAATGGTGGTATTGCAAGAACAAGCAAGCCATGTAAGAAGTTTGACAGTGAACATTCGCGATATGGACATCAACAGTTTTCAAAAAGTGATTAATTAAATTTTTGCAGCCCATTTTGGCCGCATCCCAAATTAGAGTGTATTTAAGATGTCGATGAAAGCGTTACTGTTTTCCTTCCAAGGAAGAATCAGCCGTAAAACCTACTGGATTTGGAACGTATTTTACTACGTTGCGATTACGGGCTTTGCCTCCGGTATCTCTGTGTTGTTCCCTGCATACTCATACATCTTATTGCCAATTTTCTTATTGATGTTGGTGATTCCTGATTTGGCAGTGACGGCAAAGCGCTGGCATGACCGTAATAAATCAAATATGTGGCTGCTACTGAATGTGCCTTTAGTTTTAGGGCGCCTAGCATCGCCAATGGCGACACCAACCGCTGAAACCGTTTCACCTGTTCACATGGTGGCGACGGTTGCCGCATTGGTGTGTGGCCTGTGGATTCTGGTTGAGTGTGGCTTTTTGAAGGGCACAGAAGGTCGTAATGATTACGGTGATGAGCCGGAGTAAGGTGCAAACAAGCACTGTGCTAAGAATGTTTTGAAAGAAAAAGGAGGTATGTCGCCTCCTTTTTTGTATCGCTTCCCTAAGGGTTATACCAATCACAGTAAGTAAGTGATCAAAAATAGCGCAGGAAAAAGGCTTGAGAACAAGGCAGAATTTTTCGATAAGTAGTTATTCTACAATTAAAAATTCTAACGCAGTTATCGAGCATTTTAACAAGCTAGTGTGAGCAATTATTTACTACGATTGGTATTAGTCGGTGTTCCTTGGTTTAAATGCAATGATGGTCGCTTGTGGTGGTTCTGAGTTCAAGCTATTACCCTGCAGTGCTTCCTGAAACTTGCAGACTTGACAACGTAGCTCTCGCATTAATACAACGTTGGCTTGGTGCGGGTTTTTACAGCGGCTGACCACTAAGTCAATGTGGCTTTGTTGGGCGCGCAGTCTGTCTTGCATAATGTGAGAGGCGGAGCAGATCATCTGTTCACACATTTCTTGTTTAAGTTGGTTGAACGCATTCGGATCTCTCTGAGCAAGTTCAACCAATTCATCGAAAGGGGGCAGTTTGAGATTGGGTTGAGGATGTCCCATCTTTCTTTCCTTAGTAATGCATCGTGAGTGAGATACTTTAAGCTTAAGAAAGAATTTGGTTGTTTTTTGTTCAGTTTGTGTTCTTCTCAAATTTGAGACAGTGGCTGTCTACAGCACTAAAACGGAATCACTGTATATGTACAGCGACGCTCACCCGCAATAATGTGCTCGGAACGACTGATATTGCAGTCATTTTTGAGTAGCTCTGTAAACACGTTTAACTCAGATTGGCATAAGCTTGGACAGCGCGTTGCGGCTTTACAGATAGGGCAGTGGTTCTCAATCAAGACGTAGTGATCACCTTCATCGTGCAGCTCTGCCATGTAGCCTTCATCTTCACGCAGCTGAGTGAGGGTTTGAAGCTTGCTAAGAAGGTCATCGCAGTTAACCAAGGCTTGTTGGTACTGCTTTAGAGTCGATTGCTCTCGCTCGGCAGCGACTTTAGCGAGGCCCTCTTTTCCAAACAGATTCTCAACCGCATCGATAACTTGAATAGTCAATTCACCGTGGCGGTCAGAAAACTGATTGTGCCCCTGCTGGGTTAGAGACCAGTGACGCGTTGGGCGGCCAACTTTCACTTTCACGTCATGAAACGCCAGAATACCATCATCTTCTAGGCTTTGGAGGTGCTGCCTTGCACCCATAGTCGTCATGCCAAACTCTTGTGCGAGCTGCTTAGCAGTAACGGCCCCGTGGCGCTTAATGGTGTGTAAAATTCTGTCGCTTGTTTTCATACTATCCCTACCTCATGAACCTTACTATTATGAGGCAAGGTATTTATAAAGCAAACCATTTACTATAGCCAACCTGTAACATCGCTACAAAAAGAAAAGGCCAGCATCGAAATGCTAGCCTTAAACAGAATGGGGTGATGATCGTTATTAAAGAATGTGATCGATCACTTCTGGGTCTTTACGCTCAAGGTAGTGAATCGACTTGATACGACGAATGGTACGGCAGCGGCCACGAATCAGTAGAGTCTCTGTGGTTGCGATGTTGCCTTGACGCGTGATGCCCTCTAGCAGATCACCTTTAGTGATGCCTGTTGCCGAGAATACAACGTTGTCACTGCGCGCCATGTCTTCCATTTTTAGAACTACACCTGCAGTTACGCCCATTTCAGCACAACGCTCAAGTTCCAGTTCACCGTGCTTACGGTTCTCTTCGTTGTCGCCTTTCACTTCATGACGTGGCAGCAAACGACCGTGCATGTCGCCATCTAGCGCACGAATTACTGCTGCTGATACCACACCTTCTGGTGCGCCACCGATGCAGTACATCACGTCTACTTCGCTGTCTGGCATACAAGTTAGGATAGAAGCGGCTACGTCACCATCTGGTACAGCAAATACGCGTACGCCCATCGCTTGCATCTCTGCGATCACTTGATCGTGACGAGGTTTCGCTAGCGTGGTTACTACAAGCGTATCTAAAGATTTACCCAGTGCTTTAGCAATGTTCTCTAGGTTCTCTTTTAGTGGCTTTTCTAGGTCGATAGCGCCTTTAGCTCCAGGGCCAACAACCAGTTTTTCCATGTACATATCAGGCGCTTTGAGGAAGCTGCCTTTTTCACCGGCAGCTAGTACAGCCAGTGCGTTTGACTGGCCCATCGCCGTCATACGCGTCCCTTCTATTGGATCGACGGCGATATCAACAGCATCACCACCAACACCGACATTTTCGCCTATGTATAGCATCGGAGCATCATCGATTTCGCCTTCACCGATCACGATCTCACCACTGATTTCGGTTTTGTTGAGTAGGCTACGCATGACTTCTACTGCGGCACCATCGGCAGCGTTTTTATCACCACGGCCAAGCCATTTATAACCTGCTAGTGCTGCACCTTCAGTGACACGAGAAAATGCCATTGCTAAATCGCGTTTCATGCGGACTCCAAAATTTTCAAAGGGGGAATAGAAATTTCGCGGCGGATTTTACCATAGTTCAAAGGAAACGTTTGCTTTTTTGCTTTTGTGACTTTGTTTACGATCAAAGTCGAGCAGAAATTTTAAAATATTCACCGAAATAATCAGTTAAGTAATCGTGCTGACACAATTAACGTCAATATTCGGTAAAAAGCGATGTTTTTTTCATCGAATGGCGCAAAATATCGAAGATATAGAGTGTTTATCCGTGCTCTGCTGAGTAGAATGGGGCAATAAGTGGAGTGAACCTTCAACATCAAATGGATAACTTAAAGGTAGGCCAGAATGTCTTTTGAAGTACTAGAGCAACTAGAAGCAAAAATTCAAACAGCAGTTGATACTATTGCACTTCTGCAAATGGAAGTAGAAGAGCTAAAAGAAGAGAAGCAGCAGCTAGCGGCAGAAGCTGGTGAGCTAAAAGCAAGCCGTGAAGAGCTAGAGCAAAAAACTCAGCAAATGCAGCAAGAACATGCAGCATGGCAAGACCGCATTCGCAGCCTACTAGGCAAGATGGACGAAGTTGAGTAATCCACTTTTGCTGCGATAAACGTTGAAGAAAAAATGCCCGCTACTCGGTTAGCGGGCATTTTTGTATCAACTATTGATTGTCATCATCTTCATCATCAAGCTCGAACTCTACATCGAGTGGCTCTGGCGAGAGAATGATGCCGGTGTTGTCGGCATAGAGGTAATCTTCAGGTAGGAAGCTAACGCTGCCAAAATTCACGGGAACATCAACTTCACCAACGCCATCTTGCACAGCGCCAACCGGGATGGAGGCGAGCGCGTGGATACCCAGGTTCATATCTTCTAGTTCGTCGACTTCACGTACGCAGCCATACACAACAATACCTTCCCACTCATTGTCTTCGGCTAACAGTGCTAACTCGGCATCAATCAGCGCTTTACGTAGCGAGCCACCACCATCAATCAGTAAAACACGACCTAAGCCGTCTTGCTCTAGAACGGAACGGATCAGCGCGTTGTCCTCGAAACATTTGAGTGTAGTGATCTGTCCAGCAAAGGAGGCTCTTCCACCAAAGTTGCTGAACATCGGCTCTACGACATCCACTTGGTCTAGATAGATGTCGCACAGTGCTGAAGTGTTGTATTCCATTCGCGTACCTTTTGAACAATGAGCTTACTTTGAGTATATCGGTGCTCGATCCCTTTGCAATGATTAGTCTGAATTATGTCAATAGAGTTTGAGCTACAACAACACTAGCAAACAATAAGTTAGTCACCAGAGAACATTTCACGATAACAGGCATCATAGGTGCGATTTGCGCGGGTTTTTCCGTATCCCAAACGGCCTTACCGTGTTTATAAACGGTGATGATACTCAGTGAAAATGGCAGGCTAATCCAGACAGGTTTATCTTGAATAAGCAGGTAGCTCGCGAAAGCAATCACTGCCACGCTCAGCAGCACAAAGTGATACTGCTTAGCTCTGCGCTGTCCTAGTCGAACCGCCATGGTGCGTTTACCACACTCACTGTCGTTTTCGATGTCACGCATGTTGTTGATGTTAAGTACGGCCACCGCCATCAAGCCACAGCCCAAAGCGGGTAAGAATAGACTTGGTTCGATGTGACCAGTGTGCAGGAAGTAAGTCCCAGATACACCAAGCAGGCCAAAGAAGATGAATACCGACAGGTCACCTAAACCGATATAACCATAAGGTTTGTTACCGACGGTGTAGGCGATCGCGGCTGCAATTGCCAGCACACCCAAACCGATGAAAGAGAGAATGCTCTCAATAGAGGATAGGGCATGGAAAATTAAGATAAGTCCAGCAATTATGGTAAACACAATATTTAGGATGATGGCCTGCTTCATGGTTGCGGCGGAGACTGCGCCCGACTGCATCGCACGCATTGGACCTAGGCGCTTTTCATTGTCGGTGCCTTTCAGCGCATCGCCATAGTCGTTAGCGAGGTTGGAAAGGATCTGCAGCAAGGTTGCAGTGAGAAAAGCCAACAAAGCAATGGAGAGAGAAAACTGATCGCTAGCGAACGCTAAACTACTTCCTGTAAGAATAGAGACGAGTGCGAGAGGCAGAGTTTTTGGTCGTGCGGCATCAAGCCAAATCAGTAGAGATTGTTTCATCGTAGGTCTATTTGTCGTTGTAAGGACACTGTGTCATACCGTATTTCGAGTATACGCTCATTTTTTAGGTAATAAAAAGCCCACTCGAGAGTGGGCCGTGAAATTGGTTAACAGCTTGCTGTTTCTTTGCGTTAGAGCAACAAGTTGGATATTTTTGTGCTACAGAATGAAGCGGCTTAGGTCTTCGTCTTCAACGAATTCGCCTAGTTTAGACTTCACGTAACCAGCATCAATCACTAACTTGCTACCGGCTTTGTCGGTCGCTTCGAATGAAATCTCATCCATTAGACGTTCCATTACCGTGTGTAGACGACGTGCACCGATGTTTTCGGTCGTTTCGTTGACTTGCCATGCCGCTTCTGCGATCTGAGTGATGCCATCTTCGGTGAACTCTACATCTACCTCTTCTGTCTTCATTAGAGCGATGTATTGCTCAGTTAGAGACGCTTTTGGCTCAGTCAGGATGCGCTTGAAGTCGTGGCTTGATAGCGCTTCAAGTTCAACACGGATTGGTAGACGGCCTTGTAGCTCAGGGATCAGATCCGATGGCTTAGCCACTTGGAATGCACCCGAAGTAACAAACAGGATATGGTCTGTTTTCACCATGCCGTGCTTAGTCGATACCGTGCTACCTTCAATAAGTGGTAGTAGGTCTCGCTGAACACCTTCACGAGAGACGTCTGGACCCGAGCTATCACCACGCTTACAGATCTTGTCGATCTCATCGATAAATACGATACCGTTGTTTTCAACGTTGAAGATTGCGTTCTCTTTCAGCTCTTCTTGGTTAACCAGTTTTGCCGCTTCTTCTTCAGTCAAAGCCTTGAACGCGTCTTTGATTTTCAGCTTACGTTTCTTCTTGGTATCACCAGCAAGGTTTTGGAACATGCCTTGTAGCTGGTTTGTCATCTCTTCCATGCCTGGAGGTGCCATGATTTCAACGCCCATCTGTGGCGCTGCAACATCGATTTCGATCTCTTTGTCGTCTAGCTTACCTTCACGCAGCTTTTTGCGGAAAATCTGACGGGTGTTTGACGAGCCTTCCTCTGCTTGTTCGTTTTGACCCCAAGCATCGCGAGCTGGTGGAAGAAGGGCATCAAGGATACGCTCTTCAGCTTGCTCTTCAGCGCGGAACTTTACTTTTTCCATCGCTTGTTGGTGAGTCATCTTGATCGCAACGTCGGTTAGGTCACGGATAATGGTCTCTACTTCTTTACCCACGTAGCCGACTTCAGTGAATTTCGTTGCCTCGACCTTGATGAAAGGTGCGTTTGCAAGTTTCGCTAGGCGGCGAGCAATTTCCGTTTTACCCACACCGGTTGGACCGATCATCAGAATGTTCTTAGGAGAAACCTCAACACGCAGGCTCTCATCTAGCTGCATACGACGCCAGCGGTTACGAAGGGCGATAGCTACAGAGCGCTTCGCGTTTTCTTGGCCAATGATGTGGCGGTTCAGTTCATGAACAATTTCACGAGGGGTCATTTCAGACATGTCTATTCCTTAATTCTTGAATCACTGTTGGGTGCAATATTGGTTTGAGTCTTATTCCGGTTTCGGTAGCTCAACGGTGCTTTCTAGTTCTTCAACAGTGTGGTGATGGTTGGTGAACACACAGATGTCGCCTGCAATAGTTAGCGCCTTCTCTGCGATTTCACGAGCATCTAAATCGGTATTTTCTAGTAGGGCTGTCGCCGCTGCCTGTGCAAAGTTGCCACCTGAGCCAATTGCGATTAGGTCGTGCTCTGGCTGTACTACGTCACCGTTACCAGTGATGATCAGAGAGGCGGTTTCATCGGCAACGGCCAATAGGGCTTCTAGCTTGCGCAGAGCGCGATCACTACGCCAATCCTTCGCCAGCTCAACGGCAGCTTTGGTTAGGTGACCTTGGTGCATTTGCAGCTTGCTTTCAAATTTTTCGAATAGCGTGAAAGCATCTGCTGTACCGCCAGCGAAACCTGCCAGTACTTTATTATTGTATAGGCGACGTACTTTACGGGCATTGCCCTTCATTACAGTGTTGCCTAGAGATACTTGTCCATCACCCGCGATGACGACTTTATTATTACGACGTACAGATACAATGGTAGTCACGAGTAGGGCCTCTTTATCTTTTTATCTTTGGGTATAAAAACAATATGAGGATGGCCTACTAAGAATTCAAGTTGCCTTGGTGGATGCAGGGCAATTTATGCAGGTAGGGCAGTAGAAAGAGGTGCTGGCTTAGAAACCAGAAAACCCCCAAAAGTGGAGGTTTTCATTGTGTGATTTATTGATCTTTCCAAATCGCACACGGCTCGATTTTGGCTCTTTGTAATTTGTGGCGATCACGCTCAGCGTCACGCTTCAGTTTGTAAGGACCAAGTACCACACGATACCAGCTGCTGCCTTCTTTCTTGCGGATATCACTTGATATGCCTTGGAAAGCAATGTCGAGCTTACGCGCTTCAGCTTGAGCTGAGGTTTTGTACGCACCACACTGCATGATGTATGGTATCTTAGAAATCTGCTGCTCTTTGGCTTTGACTTCTACCTCTCGGCTAGGCAAGGTTTCTACGTAATCCCACTTCTCCTCGGGTGGTGGTGGGATAACCTTGGCTGGCTTAGGTTTCGGCTTGGGCTTAGTCACCACAGTTGGCGGTGGCGGCTCAGGATCATTGCTTAACAGATACAAGCCGTAGCCAAAGCCACCAGCCAGTAAGATCGCCAAAAGACCGCTACGCCAAGGTTTTCGGCGAGGGGCAGGTTTTTTAGCCGTGCGTTTATTTCCACGGCCGCGCTTTACATAATCTCTATTAGCCACAAGTCTTTCAAATGTTAGTGATTCTGCACTCATGGTAATCCAGAATGCGCGAGGATAATAGTGCAGAAATGGAAGCGGCACATCAAAATGTGCCGCAGATTTATGAGTCTATTTTCATGGATTACATGCGCGGTGGTGCCGTACTCCCACGAACGACCAGTTTCGCTTCAAGCAGACGAGAGCCAGCTTGAACATCATTGCCTTTGAGCATATCAAGCATCATCAACATCGCCTGACGTCCAATCTCGTAACGGGGTTGGGAAATCGTTGTCAACGGTGGATCGCAGTATTGGGCAAACTGAATATCATCGAAGCCGACAATCGATAGATCGTGTGGAACGCGCAGACCTAGTTTCTTCGCCTCTTGAATCGCACCAATTGCCATTGCGTCATTGTGACAGAAAATAGCGGTTGGTTGCTCTGGCAGTGCAAGCAGTTGGCGAACGGCTTGTGCACCCGCTTCAAAGGTAAAGTCACCGACCGTGCTGTAGGCTGGGTTCATGGTAACCCCTGCGCGGCGCAGTGCTTGTTGATAGCCTTGTTGGCGGAATTGGCAGAGAGTTGCTGATGTCGGGCCTGAGATCTGAGCGATACGCTTATGACCCAGCTGAGCTAGGTAGTTCACCGCTTCAAATGCCGAGGTCAGGTTATCGATATGTACCGTTGGTAGCTCAAGCTCTGGAGCGAATTCACACGCCATAACCATTGGTGGCAGGTTTTTCTGCTCGGCTTTGCTGACGTCAAATGGGTGGTCGGTTCCCAGTAGCAGCATACCGTCTGCTTGCTTGGTGAAGACCAAGTTTACGAACGAGCTCTCACGCTTTTTCTGTTGTCCGCTATCACCTAGAAGCACCAAGTAGTCGTTTTCAACGGCAGCGTCTTCAATACCGCGAATGATTTCAGCGAAGTAGGGATCACAGATATCAGGAACGATGGTGATGATGGTTTTAGATTCGTTGCGACGTAAGTTTCTAGCTAAAGTGTTGGGTGAGTATCCAGCTTCGAGTACCGCTGTTTCAACTCGCTTTCGAGTCGTCACCGATACTTTTTCAGGGTTCATCAGCGCTCGCGATACTGTCGCTGTTGATACACCTGCCAACTGGGCAACATCCTTCATTGTCGCCATAAAATAAACCCTCTCTAATTCCTTTATTGCCTCTGACTAAGGCGTGAATAATTATATAATTGATTGATATTATGAAAGTGTTGCTAACACTTTTTTTATTGCAATATTTTATGTGTTTAGCCAATACAAAGTTACGGCTAGATTAACAAAAATCACATGACTAGTGTGAATCTGATCACGATAAATATGAAATTTCCGTGAATAAACTTATCAGTAATTTTAAGCGAGTATGGTTTAACTGAGATCTTGTGGCTCGATGTCGAGCGACCAACGTACCTTTTTTGCGAGTGGCAACATATTTATGGCAGGTTTCGCACTCATGAGTAACTTCTGCATAAGTGAGCGAGTTTGGGTTTGCAAAATCAACTGCCAACGAGATTTTCCTGCACGTTTAGCCAGTGGCGCTGGAGTAGGGCCAAGCACCATACAGAACTGATCAAACAGTGGGTGCGATTCTAAGGTGTGACGCACCTGCCTTAAGAACTCTTCAACAAGATGTGGGTCATTGGCTTCCGCACGAAATAGCGTCATAAAAGTATAGGGCGGCAGCATCGCCTGTTTACGCTCGGCGAGAGCAGTCTGAGCAAAGTGGTTGTAATCTTTATGTAGCAACGCCTGCAGTAACCCATGTTCTGGGTGGTGAGTCTGCAGAATCACTTCACCAGGCTTACTTGCTCGTCCAGCACGGCCTGCGACTTGAATAAACAGTTGAGCTAGGCGTTCTGAGGCCCGAAAGTCACTGCTATATAGCGAACCATCGACGTCGAGCAGCGCGACTAGAGTGACATCGGGAAAGTGGTGCCCCTTGGCCAGCATCTGAGTGCCGATCAAAATCTGGTACTCTCCGCGGCGAATCGACTCTAAGGCACTCTCTAGGCTGCCCTTGCGACGGGTGCTATCACGGTCAATACGTATGGTTTTGTATTCAGGGAACAGTTGACCAAGTTGTGTTTCGAGCTGCTCGGTGCCGACACCTACGGTAACCAGATTGGCTGAGCCACACCCTTGGCAATGATGAATAATATGTTGCTGAGAGCCACAGTGGTGACAGCGCATCTCATTACTGTATTGATGATAGGTGTAGTAGGCGTCACAGCGTTTACACTCTGCCGTCCAGCCACAGTCATGACACATCAATGCTGGAGAGAAGCCACGACGATTTAAGAACAGCATCACTTGGTTGCCAGATTTGAGATGTTTTTGCATCTCAGCAATCAAAGGCGCTGAAAGGCCACTCTCAAGATACTCCCCCTTAACATCGAGCACCTTGTTGGTGGTCGGAACGGCTGCACCTGCACGTGAGCTCAGCGTTAGATGGCCATACTTACCAATTTGTGCATTGTGTAGAGTTTCAAATGCAGGCGTTGCAGAGCCAAGCACAATCGGAATCTGCGCTTTGTGGGCGCGCATGATAGCAACATCACGCGCATGGTAACGCAGGCTGTCTTGTTGCTTATATGACGCGTCATGCTCTTCGTCGACAATAATGATGCCGAGGTCAGCAAACGGCGTAAATAGAGCCGAACGAGTGCCAATCACAATGCCCGCAATCTTATCTCGAGCAGATAGCCATGCGTTTAGGCGTTCAGAGTCATTTAACCCCGAGTGCACCACTTCAATAGGTACGTTAAAGCGTTTTTTAAAGCGGTTGATGGTTTGCGGGGTCAGACCGATTTCTGGAACCAGAACCAGAGCTTGTTTGCCTTGTTCTAGCACCGGTTTAATCATATTTAAGTAAACTTCGGTTTTGCCCGAACCAGTAACACCTTCTAATAGGAAACAACCGAACTCGGTTTGGCTATTCACCGTCGCAATCGCGATCGCCTGCTCTTCATTAAGCTTTGGTTTGTCTTGGTCGTTTTCAAGATCGCTTGGCCATGCATAACGGGTCGGCTTTTTCTCGCGAGACTCTATCCAGCCTTTCTCTTCCAGGGTTTTGAGTACCGAGCTTGAGATCTCTTGGTCAATAAACTCTTGATGTGGAATAGGGCCATTTTCAAGCAAGTGCATGACTTTGGCTTGCTTGACTGCGCGTCCAAAGCCTTGCATCAACTGATCTTTACCTTGTGGTGTGATTTGCCACTCGACCAGTGTCGCGAAGTCTGCGGGTTTACCTTTACGCAATGCGCTTGGCAGGGCGTTAGCAAAGGTTTCGCCTAATGGATACTGATAGAACTGGCTGCACCATACTAACAAGGAATAGACCGAGTCAGGCCATACAGGTTGATTGTCGAGTAGAGACTTAATCGACTTAAGTTTGTCAAATTCAAACTCAGACTCATTGACCAGAGCCGTGACAATACCAGTCAGAGTTTGACGACCAAACGGAACCGAGACGCGTCCACCAATAATAGGAAACAAATGACCTGGGATTTTGTAGTCAAACTGTTTATCTAAAGGGACTGGCAGAGCCACTCGGGCAATTGTTGGACGCATAAATTCGCTTGTTAATTCTGGAGAGTGCAGGGCAACCAGTCTAAAGGATAAGGGCACTAAATTCGAGAAGCAGTTTGTTTGCTAAAGTCGGTGATGGCGCTACGCAAAGCATAAAAAGGCAATATAAGAAGAAATCCTGCAATAGTGGCGAAAAAATCATCCAAACTGGTTGATCCTACCTAACAGATTCATTACTATACTGCGCCTTAAAGGTATGGCTTCATCACGTTTTCGTGAGGTGCGGTGTCTTTATTTCTTTTTAAACTACGTGTGGTGTGCGGCTTAGAATCGTATAGCGACACGGCCTACTTGAGGTTATCCCATGAAAGCTGGAATCCACCCAGAATACAAAGCTGTAGCAGCTACTTGCTCTTGCGGCAACACATTTGAATTCAACTCTACTCTAGGTAAAGAGTCTATCCACCTAGACGTATGTGACAAATGTCACCCATTCTACACTGGTAAGCAACGTATCGTTGATACAGGCGGCCGTGTAGATCGCTTCAACAAGCGTTTCGGTGCTCTATCTAGCAAGAAGTAATTCTCGCTTAGTAGACATGAAAAAGGACACTTCGGTGTCCTTTTTTGTTATCTGGCATTTAGTAATTTCAACTGGGCACTGGTCTTATTAGTAGTGAATTCTCGTTTTTTAGTGAGACAGGGGGCTTTACCACCTAGGAACTTTGAAGTACATCCATTAATATAAAACGGATTCCCCCAATAATAATACTCTAGGAAACCTACACCCATGTCTGATGACACTCTCCAACCTCAATCTGAAGAACTATCACCTCAAGAACAATTCCGTCAGCAAGCTCTTGATTATCATGAGTTCCCAATTCCTGGCAAAATTGCCGTTGAACTGACAAAATCTGCAAATTCTGCAGAAGATCTGGCCCTTGCTTACAGCCCAGGTGTGGCTGAGCCAGTTCGTGAAATCGCACAGAACGTGGATAACGTTTACAAGTACACAGGTAAAGGCAACATGGTTGCAGTTATCTCTAACGGTACGGCGATTCTTGGCCTAGGTAACCTAGGTCCTATTGCTTCTAAACCAGTAATGGAAGGTAAAGCGCTACTGTTTAAGCGTTTTGCAGGTTTAGATTCTATCGATATTGAAGTAAAACACCGCACAATCGATGAGTTCGTAGATACAGTAGCGAACATTGCCGATACATTCGGTGGCATCAACCTAGAAGACATCAAAGCACCAGACTGTTTTGAAATTGAACGCCGTCTAATCGAGCGTTGTGATGTTCCTGTATTCCACGATGACCAGCACGGTACTGCGATCGTAACAGCTGCGGGTATGTTGAATGCGATTGAGCTTCAAGGTAAGAAGCTGGAAGAGTGTAAGATTGTTTGTTTGGGTGCAGGTGCAGCGGCAGTTGCATGTATGGAACTGCTGATCAAGTGTGGCGCGCAGCGTGAGAAGATCTACATGCTAGACCGCAAAGGTGTGATTCACACTCGTCGTGACGATCTGAACGAATACAAGCAACTGTTCGCGAACAACACTGACAAGCGTACTCTAGAAGATGTGATTGAAGGTGCAGACCTATTCCTAGGTGTATCAGGTCCTAACCTGCTACCAGCAGAATCATTGAAGCTAATGGCTGACAAGCCGATCGTATTCGCCTGTTCTAACCCAGATCCAGAAATCAAGCCTGAGCTTGCTCACGAAGTTCGTAGCGACCTTATCATGGGTACTGGCCGTAGTGATTACCCGAACCAAGTCAACAACGTTCTGTGTTTCCCATTCATCTTCCGTGGTGCTCTTGATGTTCGTGCAAGCGAAATCAACGATGCAATGAAGCTAGCGGCAGTGGAAGCGATTCGTGAACTTGCAAAAGAAGAAGTACCTGCAGACGTACTAAAAGCAGCAGGTGCTGATGCACTTGAGTTTGGTAAAGGCTACATCATTCCTAAGCCAATGGATCCACGTCTATTGCCTCGCGTGGCAAAAGCTGTGGCTCAGGCGGCGGTTGATTCAGGTGTGGCTCGTATCGAGATGCCAGCAAACTATATGGCATAGAAGCATATGGCATAGAGACTGGATGGCGTAATCGTCATTTAGTAGAGCGAAGAGAATAATAAAAAACCGACTCATCTGGAGTCGGTTTTTTTATGCCTTAAACTCATGCTGGATGATTTCGGCAATCAATATGGCTCAGCTAAAGCGAATCAAATGTTGAAGGTAGTGACTGAGTTATGATTATTCTTCGTCAAACGCTTCGAACTCAATACCCATCTCTGTCATCAGCTTTTTCACTTCGGCTGGGATATCGTCTGGGCGGTCTTTACGTAGGTCTTCATCTGTTGGTAGAGGCTGACCAGTATATGCATGCAGAAAGGCTTCACACAGTAGCTCACTGTTTGTTGCATGGCGCAGGTTGTTAATCTGGCGGCGGGTACGCTCGTCAGTTAGAACTTTCAGTACCTTTAGAGGGATAGAAACTGTAATTTTCTTTACTTGTTCGCTTTTCTTTCCATGCTCAGCATATGGGCTTATGTATTCACCATTCCAGTCGGCCATTGCGTACCTTCATCACTTTAGTTGTTAGATTAATTTAATAGGGGGGATTTTAGCGGGATTTACCGCCATAAGCAAAGACATATAGACGTCTAGAAGTGTTGACGTCTCATTCTTATGAAAGTAAAGTGAATCACATATATCTAACACAGCCGCCAAACCCCGACAAGCTGCTGTGATTCTCAGACGCCAAAACCTGTAAGGAAACACCTATGAGCAGCCGGAAACCAGCAACCATCGCCGTACGTACTGGTATCGAGTCAGACACTCAACATCATGCCGTTGTTCCACCTATTTATCTGTCGACTAACTATGGTTTTCCCGCTTTTGGTGAAGTGCCTAAGTATGATTACACTCGCTCAGGTAACCCAAACCGTGGCTTATTGGAGACTGCTCTGTTTGAATTGGAGTCTGGTATGGGGGCCGTTGTGACCAACTGTGGTACTTCTGCATTGAACCTTTGGGTTTCCGCTTTCCTTGGTAGTGATGATCTGATTGTGGCGCCACACGACTGCTACGGTGGTACTTACCGCCTTTTCAATACTCGTTCACAAAAGGGTGACTTTAAGGTGCTGTTTGTCGATCAATCGGATCAAGCTGCATTCGATGCTGCGATCGCACTCAAGCCTAAATTGATCTTGTTGGAAACGCCATCAAACCCACTGGTGCGTGTCGTCGACATTGCAGAAACCTGCCGTAAGGCAAAAGAGGTAGGTGCGCTGGTGGCGGTGGATAATACCTTCTTGACTCCTGTGTTCCAAAAGCCTCTAGAGCTGGGTGCTGACTTCGTTATCCACTCAACGACTAAATACATCAATGGACACTCAGATGTGATCGGCGGCGTAGTGATTACTAAGACCGAAGAGCACGCTGAAGAGCTGGCTTGGTGGGGGAACTGCATTGGTGCTACGGGGACACCATTTGATAGCTACATGACGCTACGTGGTATTCGCACACTAGGTGCGCGTATGCGTGTGCATGAAGAGAGCTCTCGTGAGATTCTAACGGCGCTACAGAAACAACCTTTGGTTGATACCATTTATCACCCGAGCCTGCCTGAGCATCCAGGTCATGAGATTGCGAAGAAGCAGCAGTCCGGTTTTGGGTCTATGCTGAGCTTTGAATTTGCTGGTTCTTTCGAGGCACTTAAGCTCTTTGTTGGTGAACTAGAGCTGTTTTCATTGGCAGAGTCTTTGGGTGGTGTTGAGAGCTTGATCTGTCACCCCGCTTCAATGACACACCGCGCAATGGGCGAAGAAGCTTTAGCGGAAGCGGGTGTTTCTCATCAGCTTCTGAGACTCTCAGTCGGCCTTGAAGATGCAGAAGACTTGATTGCGGATCTTGAACAAGCCTTTGCTAAAGCGCAGCAGTTCATCGATAACGGGGAGAACAAGTAATGGCTAACTTTCGCCAATTGCATAAATTTGGTGGTAGCAGCTTGGCAAACCCTGAGTGCTATCAGCGTGTAGTCAGTATTCTCAAAGAGTACTCTAGCGAAACAGACTTGGTAGTGGTGTCTGCGGCAGGCAAAACCACGAACCGATTGATCGAATTTTTAGAGGCGCTGGATAAAGATGGACGTTTGGCTCATGAGTGTCTGCAATCTCTGCGTCAGTTCCAACTCGAGTTGGTTTCAGATCTGTTAGAGGGCGAAGTAGCAGAGCAGTTAACCACAACTCTACAAAGAGAGTTTACGGCTTTAGGTGAATTAACCGCGCCATTAAATGAGGCACAAAAAGCGGCTGTGCTAGGTCATGGTGAAGTGTGGTCGTCTCGCTTACTAGCGGCGCTTTTATGTCAGAGTGATCTCCAAGCTGTAGCGCAAGATGCACGAGATTTTCTGCGTGCCGAAGCGGGTGCTCAGCCAGAGGTGGATCGCGCTCGTTCATACGCATTGATTAAAGAGTCTCTTGCGCAACACGCTCATTGCCGTGTCGTGATTACCGGCTTTATGGCGCAAAACAGCGCGGGTGAAACGGTGCTTTTAGGTCGTAATGGTTCGGATTACTCAGCGACGGTGATTGGCGCACTAGCGGAAGTCGATCGCGTGACGATTTGGAGTGATGTGGCCGGTGTGTATAGTGCTGACCCGAGATTGGTCTCTGATGCTTGTTTGCTGCCTTTGCTGCGTCTTGATGAAGCAAGCGAGCTAGCACGTTTGGCAGCGCCAGTGCTACACAGCCGAACCCTGCAGCCTGTTGCTCAGAGCGCAATGGATCTTAGCCTACGTTGCAGCTATCAACCGGAATCGGGTTCAACTCAGATTGAGCGCGTCTTAGCATCGGGTCGCGGCGCTAAGATCATCACCTCTCTGGACGATGTACTACTGATTCAGCTTACCTTTGGTCACGGCCATGACTTTGAGCGCCTTGAGAGTGAGGTGCTTGAGGGACTTAAGCGTGCTCAGCTTGAGCCACTAGCTTACGAGCTGCAAGCGGATAAACATTGTCTGCGTCTTGCTTATACTGAAGAGATCGCGGGTGGAGCGCTTGAATATCTTCAAGACCACGCGATTGAAGCGGAAATCAAACTCAGAGAGGGTTACTCACTGGTTGCTGCGGTAGGTGCTGGTGTCACTAAGAATCCGAACCACTGCTACGGTTTCTACCAACAACTTAAGAGTGTACCGGTTGAGTTTATCTCAGAATCTCAATCTCGCTTGAGCTTGGTGGCTGTCATTCGTAAGTCGGAAACGGAAACCTTAGTAAAAGGCATTCACTCTCAGCTGTTCCAAGCTCAGAAGCGTGTTGCGATTGCTTTGTGTGGCAAAGGAAACATCGGCTCAAGCTGGCTATCACTGTTTGCTGAGCAAAAGAGTGAGCTAGAAAAGCGCCGTGGCATGAACTTTGAGTTGGTTGCGGTGGTAGGCAGTCAAACTTATTGGTATGACGAACAAGGTATCGATGCTCGCACAGTTGTGGATCGCTTTAATGACGAGGCGGTAGAGTATAAGGATGGTGAGTGGTTAACCAAGTTAGGTTCAATCCAAGGTTACGATGAAGTTGTGGTACTGGATGTGACGGCGAGCAAAGTGTTAGCTGACAAGTATTTGGATATCGCTCAACAAGGCATTCACCTAATCTCGGCTAACAAAGTCGCAGGTTCTGCATCGAGTGAGTATTACCATAAGGTACAAGATGCGTTCGCTAAGATCAGTCGCCATTGGTTGTACAACGCGACCGTGGGAGCTGGCTTACCAATTAACCATACAGTGCGTGACTTGCGTGAGAGTGGTGATGACATCATTGCCCTGTCAGGCATCTTCTCAGGCACTCTATCTTGGCTGTTCCAACAATTTGATGGCTCAGTACCATTCAGTGAGTTGGTGGACTTAGCGTGGCAACAAGGTTTAACAGAACCCGATCCTCGCTCAGATCTTGATGGTTCAGATGTGATGCGTAAGTTGGTTATTCTGGCGCGTGAATCAGGTTTGGATATTGAACCTGAGAACGTCAAAGTGGAATCTCTCGTCCCTCAAGAGCTACAGGACCTCTCTCTCGATGACTTCTTTGATAAAGCATCGATATTAAGTGAAGAGTTGGCTGAGCGTTTAGAGAAGGCTCAGTCTCAGCACAAAGTACTGCGTTATGTTGCACGCCTTGAGAAGAACGGCAAGGCAACGGTGGGGGTTGAAGCGCTATCGAAAGAGCACGCCCTTGCTAACTTGCTACCATGTGACAACATCTTTGCGATTGAGAGTAAATGGTACAAAGATAATCCATTGGTGATTCGTGGTCCTGGCGCTGGACGTGAGGTAACGGCCGGTGCGATTCAGTCCGATTTGAACAGAATGTCGAGCTTGTTCTAAAACTCAGATCGATGGTTTGAAAGCGTAAATAGCATACTATTCACTAAGATAAATAAGGCTGAAAGCACAATGTGTTTTTCAGCCTTTTTTGTACGTTATTATTGGTTTGCGACCCACTTATCGACTTGAAGATTACTCACGATCAACTTGAGAATAATTCATAATGGATCTGTTGACATTAAATCGTATTCAATACATCCTGTGGACATATAGACGTCTAAACGTCGGTTTGAAGGTTTGAGATTTTGGTGGCTGAGTTGGCCACAGGGAGAGTAAGATGGGATACACGCACGCAAGTCACATAGACGCTTTGAATCAGAACATTGCTGAGCTTTCTGACAACATTAATGTGTCATTTGAGTTTTTTCCGCCAAGTAATGAGAAGATGGAAGAGACACTGTGGAACTCTGTACACCGTCTGAAAACACTACAGCCTAAGTTTGTATCGGTAACTTATGGTGCGAACTCTGGTGAACGTGATCGTACTCACTCAATCATCAAAGAGATCAAAGATCAGACTGGCCTTGTTGCAGCACCACACCTAACGTGTATTGATGCAAGCCGTGAAGAGTTGATTCAGATCGCTGACGATTACTGGGCGAATGGAATTCAAAGTATCGTTGCACTGCGTGGCGATATTCCTCCAGGTGGCGGTGCGCCAGAGATGTATGCATCAGATCTTGTTAAACTGCTTAAAGCTCGCCATGACTTCGATATCTCAGTGGCCGCTTTCCCTGAAGTACACCCAGAAGCGAAGAGCGCACAAGCTGATCTACTCAACCTAAAACGCAAAGTAGACGCTGGCGCCAACCGTGCCATTACTCAGTTCTTTTTTGATGTAGAGAGCTACCTACGTTTTCGTGATCGTTGTGTTGCTGCTGGTATTGAGGCTGAAATTGTGCCGGGTATTCTACCGGTATCTAATTTTAAACAAGCGTCTCGCTTTGCGGCGATGAATAATGTCAAAGTACCGGGTTGGATGGCAAAACAGTTTGAAGGCTTAGACGATGACCCAACAACGCGCCAACTGGTAGGTGCGAGTCAAGCGATTGATATGGTGAGAACGCTAAGCCGTGAAGGTGTCAAAGATTTCCACTTCTATACACTGAACCGTGCTGAGATGACTTACGCACTTTGCCACACTCTAGGTGTACGCCCTCAAGTTGCTTAAACCCTGCCTAGCAGATACAAAAAGGCTTGAATACTCAGTATTCAAGCCTTTTGCTTATCTAGCCTCTGGTGACATCACCAGGGTCGGACTTATGCTAGTGTTTCAAGCTCTAGTAGAACTTCTTCAGCCCACATGATCCACGCTTCACGGATCAGCAGGTTACGACGCAGTGTGAGTCGCTCTAGACGCGCTTGCTTATCTAGTGTTGATGGCGTTGCGTAGTAAGCCGCTTCGATCTCTTTGTAATGAGAAACCAGCTTGCGTGACTCTTCAACTAATTCAGAAAGTTGTACTTGGTATGCAGCTGAGGGTTGTACAGCACAAGCCATCAGTTTTGCTGAGAACTCATCACGTACAGTTGGGTGTGCTGTTGGTTGTTCGAACCATTCTCCAAGAGCACGACGGCCGGCGTCTGTGATTGAGTAAACTTTACGGTCAGGTTTTCCTTCTTGAGGCTCTAGTACGCAAGTTACTTGCTCGTTTTGAGCCATTTTGTTTAGCTCGCGGTAAACTTGTTGGTGGCTAGCTTTCCAGAAGTATCCAATGCTTGCTGAGAATTCTTTAGTGATATCGTAACCAGTAGCATCGCGTGTACTTAAAACGGTTAGAATTACGTGTGGTAATGACATGTCTTCAATCCAAATGGTCAATAAACAGTAAACAAAAACTTAAACATCAAGTGTGCTTCTTGCGGCACGATATATTGGTTTATGTTTAAGTTGCACCAACACTCTTTGTTGTTGGTTGTGTCACCTTATAAAGCCGTTTATCACCTAGTCGGACTAGATTGCCTAGTCCAGTGCTGCGAAATGTTTTGATTGGAGTGTTTTCGCAGCGGGGGAGTAGTATATCTAAATAATAAGCATAAAGTAGAATACATGGACAAAATAACCCAAAAAACTGACAAAAGACTCAATAGTGTTTTTTGAGTGAAATAAAAAGGCCGCCAAGGGCGACCTTTTGTTCTTATTTTAGAATATTATCCTGCCTAACCGGTATTGCGCATGCCAGCTGCAATGCCAGCTATGGTCACCATAAGCGCTTCTTCTAGCTCTGCTGGTGGCGTTTCACTCTGACGAGTACGGTATAGTAGCTCAGCTTGAAGCATGTTCAATGGCTCAACGTAGATGTTACGTAAGCGGATAGACTCTTGGCCCCAAGGGTCGCTCTGCATTAGGTTTTCGTTGTTCTCTACATTTAGCACGGTTTTAATGTCTTTTTGTAGCTGTTCGCGAAGTTTCTCACCTAATGGCAATAGCTCTTCGTCTACTAAACGTTGGTCGTAGTACTTAGCGATCTCTATATTACACTTCGAGTAAACCATCTCAAGCATACCTAGGCGAGTCGAGAAGAATGGCCACTCGCGACACATCTCCTCAAGTAGGGCTTGATGGCCTTGATCGACCGAGTATTGAATCGCTTCTCCGGCACCCAACCACGCAGGTAGTACGAGGCGGTTTTGGCTCCAAGAGAAAATCCAAGGAATAGCACGTAAACTCTCTACGCCACCGTTTGGATTACGCTTCGCTGGACGAGAGCCTAGAGGCAGTTTACCAAGCTCTAGCTCAGGGGTTGCCTGGCGGAAGTAAGGAACGAATTTCTCTTCGCCACGAACCACTTTGCGGTAGGCTTCACAAGAAACTTGTGAGAGTACTTCCATTAGATCGCGCCACTCTTGTTTTGGCTCTGGTGGTGGAAGCAGGTTCGCTTCTAAGATCGCGCTTGCGTATAGGTTGAAGCTGTTCACTGCGACATCTGGTAAGCCAAGCTTAAAGCGAATCATCTCGCCTTGCTCAGTAACACGTAAGCCGCCTTTCAAGCTCTTTGGTGGTTGAGAAAGTAGTGCTGCGTGTGCAGGCGCGCCACCACGACCCACTGTACCGCCACGACCGTGGAATAGAGTTAGCTCAATGCCTTCCTCTTCACACGCTTTGACAAGCTTATCCATTGCATCGTATTGCGCCCAACCTGCAGACATCACGCCAGCATCTTTTGCTGAGTCCGAGTAACCGATCATGACCATTTGGTGGTTCTGGATAAAGCCACGATATAGGTCGATGCTCATTAGCTGTTTCATTACCGCTTCAGAGTTGTTCAAGTCGTCTAGCGTTTCGAACAATGGACATACATCCATGCGGTACGGACAGCCTGATTCTTGAAGTAGTAGGTGAACAGCAAGTACGTCTGACGCTGTGCGAGCCATTGAGATAACGTAGGCACCAAAGGCTTCACGAGGTTGTGCAGCAATGACCTTACAGGTATCTAAAACTTCTTTAACGGGCTCAGATGGCTCCCAATCGCGCGGAAGTAGTGGGCGCTTAGAGCTTAGCTCGTTGGTTAGGAAAGCAATCTTGTCTTGCTCGCTCCATTGGTCGTAGTCACCGATACCTAGGTAGCGAGTGAGCTCAGAAAGAACGTCTGAGTGACGTGTGCTCTCTTGGCGGATATCAAGACGAACTAGGTGTACACCAAAGGCTTTGATACGGCGCAGTGTATCCAAGAGTGAACCGTCTGCGATGACGCCCATACCACACTCATGCAGCGATTGGTAACATGCGTAAAGCGGTGTCCACAGTTGGTCGATATTCTGTAGCGTGGTTTTCTTCGGTACTTCGGCGTCGTGCAGTTTCGCGTCAAGTACTTCAAGCGTATCCGTAAGTAGCGTACGTAGGCTCTTCAGGATCGCGCGGTAGGCTTCGTGCTCGTCACCAGCCAGTTCGCGTACTGTGTCGTTGCACTTCGTCATCGACAGTTCAGTGATCAGCTCGTTGATGTCACCTAGGTAAAGATCAGCGGCTTTCCAGCGAGATAGGCGCAGCACTTCTTTAGTGACTGAGTGTGTGACAAACGGGTTACCGTCGCGGTCACCGCCCATCCAAGATGAGAAGTGAACCGGGCGAGCATCGATAGGTAGGCCTTCACCAAGGAAACCTTTTAGGCGACCATCCATTTCTCGTAGGAAATCTGGTACGGCTTCCCATAGTGAATTTTCAACGACGGCAAAGCCCCATTTCGCTTCATCAAGCGGAGTTGGACGTTGCTGGCGAATCACGTCTGAGTGCCAGCCTTGAGCAATCAGTTGCTCTAGACGACGTTCAGTTTTCACGCGCTCTTTGTTTGATAGATCGCTCAGCTCAAGCTTTGATAGACACTCGTTGATCTTAACCAGCTTGTTGATCATGGTGCGACGAGTGATTTCAGTTGGGTGAGCGGTCAGTACTAACTCGATATTTAGGTCGCGAACGGCTTGAGCAGCATCGAGTTTGCTGATGTCATTTTGGTTTAGCTTAGAGAACAGAGATTGAAGTACGTCTGGTTCACACACGTGCTCTTCACAGTGGCGAGAAATGGTGTGGTATTGCTCCGCCATGTTGGTGAGGTTTAGAAATTGGTTGAAAGCACGAGCGACAGGAGTGAGTTGCTCGTTCGGTAAATTTTTGATCTCTTCAACTAGGCTGTCGCGGTCAGCTTGGTTGCCTGCTCGAGCTGACTTGGAAAGTTTACGGATAGTTTCCACTTTCTCTAGTATTACGTCGCCATGCGCGTCTTGAATAGTGTTACCTAGCAAGCGTCCTAGCATGCTCACGTTACTCTTGAGAGCGGCGTATTTCTCGTTCATTGTCATCCTGCCTCGTAAAAAAATTACATCCATTGTTCCTTGTTAGATACACAATCTAGCGAAAACTGCTGTATCTAGTCAAATAAAGCATCCTAAGTTTGCAATTATTGGTTATACAAATGGGGAAGTTAGAAATTTTCTTTTCTGAGAGAACGAAGGTGAAAGTTAATTACAAATTTACGATGTACCTATCAAAACAGCACAAAAGCGACCTCGAGAGGTCGCTTTTGTTCGATAGCACGAGCGATATTGAGTTATCGCGCAAGAACTAGAAACAATATTTATGGATCGATTTACTTAAGATGTTGATGGTTGGATCGATGAAATCGAAGCTTAAAAATTCATCCGGCTGGTGCGCTTGATCAATCGAACCCGGCCCTAGCACCAATGTTGGACATAGTTGTTGTAAGAAAGGCGCTTCAGTACAGTAGTTCACGGTTTGTGACTCGGTTTCACATACCGACTCCATGCCACCAATAAATGGATGATCATGCTGACACTCATATCCCGGAATCGGTTCGTGTAGCGGAGTGATCTCAATTCTGCCCGGCCATTTAGCTTCGACCTCTTTAAGCGCAGCGCGCAGCATATTGTCTAGACCATCCAAACTAATGCCCGGAAGAGGGCGCACATCGTAGTGCAGTTCACAACAACCACAAATGCGGTTGGCGCTGTCTCCGCCGTGGATGTGACCAAGGTTGAGTGTTGGGCTAGGAATCGCGAAGCCTGGGTGGTGGTACTCTTTGATGAGCTTATCGCGTAGCTGCATCAGAGCAAACAGCACTTCATGCATAATCTCAATGGCATTCACGCCTAATGCCGGGTCTGAAGAGTGACCTGATTTACCGGTGACTCGTACCGCATTCGCCACATGACCTTTATGACCACGAATCGGTACTAGGCTGGTTGGTTCACCAATGATGCAGTAATCAGGCTTAAATGGGGCATTGTCGGTAAAGTGACGAGCACCGAGCATGGTGGTCTCTTCATCACAAGTTGCCAGTACGTAGAGAGGCTTAGTCTGCTTACTCCAGTCAATTTTCTTTACTGCTTCATAAATAAAAGCGAAGAAGCCTTTCATATCGGCTGTGCCTAAACCGTAGAAACGGTTGTTGTGTTCTGTCAGTGCATGAGGGTTAAAGTTCCAGCGCCCTTCATCAAACGGAACTGTGTCGCTGTGGCCTGCGAGCAGTAAGCCTCCTTCACCAGAGCCCATCTTTGCCACCATATTATGCTTGCCGGGCTCGACCTCGACGACCTCAACACTAAAGCCTAAGTCTTTAAACCATTGAGCCATCTTCTCAATGACTTTCTCATTACCGTGATCCCAACTCGGATCGGTTGAGCTGATGGAATCGGTGGAAATTAGGCCCTGGTAGACCTCAAGAAAACTGGGTAATTGCATAATATCTTCACTTCTACTATTGACAGAAAAACCATAAGACGGTAAAACACATATTAAATCATATTTAGTGAATAAAAAATCAAATAAAACCAAAAATTAAGTATGATTAGTCAAATTTGAACTGTAACTTACCTCAAGAATGGATGTGTGAGAATGTTGAAAACCACGATCATTGGCGCAAGCGGCTACACAGGAGCGGAACTGGCTCTGATGGTAAACAGACACCCTGAGTTAACGCTATCAGGTTTGTATGTTTCAGCCAACAGTGTAGATGCGGGTAAACCGATTTCTAGTCTGCATGGAAAGTTAGCAGGTCTAATCGATATGCCAGTCGAGCCATTAGTCGACCCAGTTAGTGTAGCGAAAGAGGCGGATGTGGTTTTCTTAGCGACCGCACATGAAGTGAGTCATGACCTAGCGCCGATTTTTTTAGAGAATGGTTGCCAAGTTTTCGACCTGTCAGGCGCGTTCAGAGTTAAGGGTGAAAACTTCTATCAAGATTTTTACGGCTTTGAGCATCAGCATGAACAGTGGCTTGATAGCGCAGCATACGGACTGGCTGAGTGGAATGAAGCTGAAATTAAAGAAGCACAATTGGTGGCGGTCGCAGGTTGTTACCCAACAGCGTCTCAACTAGCCATTAAGCCTTTGGTAGAAAGCAAGCTGTTAGATGAGAACCAATGGCCTGTGATTAACGCAACCAGTGGTGTCAGTGGCGCAGGTCGCAAGGCGAGTATGGTCAATAGCTTTTGTGAAGTGAGCTTGCAGCCTTACGGTGTATTTAACCACCGTCACCAACCTGAAATTGCAGCGCACTTGGGTTGCGACGTTATCTTCACGCCGCATCTAGGAAACTTTAAACGTGGCATTTTAGCGACCATCACCATGAAGTTGGCAGATGGTGTGACTGAAGAGCAGATACAGCAGGCGTTTACTTCTGCTTACCAAGATAAGCCGGCAGTGAGGCTGCTTGAAGAGACATTGCCAAGAATCCAAGACGTTGAACATACTCCTTTCTGTGATTTGGGATGGAAGGTTCAGGGTCAACACATCATCGTTGTTTCAGCGATTGATAACTTGTTGAAGGGTGCATCTAGCCAAGCGATGCAGTGTTTAAATTTACGATATGGCTTTGCGCCATTAACTGCGCTAGTGTAAGGAATTCTCTAATGAGCCAGAATAATCAAGCATTAATCATAAAGTTAGGTGGCGCTGCACTGTCTTGTAGCGAAACGTTGAGCAAGCTTTTCGGGGCTATTTCACAGTACAAACAGCAAGCGCAGCGACCTATCGTCATCGTTCATGGCGGTGGCTATCTGGTTGATGAGCTGATGGGCAAGCTCAATCTTGAGACTGTAAAAAAGCAGGGCTTACGTGTGACGCCTTATGATCAGATTCCTGTGATTGCTGGTGCACTAGCAGGAACAGCGAACAAGCTTCTCCAAGGTCAAGCGATTAAAGATGGCCTCAATGCTGTAGGTCTAAGCCTTGCTGATGGTGGCCTGTGTCAGGTGAGCGAGTTAGACCCTGAATTGGGTGCGGTAGGAAAAGCAGCACCGGGTAATTCTCAGGTTCTGCAGGCCATCCTTGATACGGGGGCGTTGCCAATTATTAGCTCGATCGGCTTGACTGACCAAGGCCAACTAATGAACGTCAATGCAGACCAAGCTGCTGTTGCTGTCGCGGGAGCATTGGATGCAGAACTAGTACTGCTATCAGATGTGAGCGGCGTTCTTGATGGAAAAGGTCACCTTATTCCGACCCTAAGCCAACAACAAGCGGATGAGCTAATTGAAGGCAAAGTCATCACCGACGGCATGATCGTTAAAGTACAAGCGGCACTTGAAGCAGCCAATGACCTTGGCCGTCCGATTGAAGTCGCGACCTGGCGCTACCCAGATAAGCTAGCACAACTATTTTCAGGTAAGAGCATCGGTACTCAGTTTTTACCTCAGTAACATGTTTTTATCTCAGTAGCTTCTGAACTCAGAAAGTGAAGTGAAAGAATTAATTAAGTCGAATGGATAAACCCCGAGGAGCTGACCGCCAAAGTGCAGGCCCGGGAATTTAGGAGAAACTCAAATGAGCAAGGTTAAAGTTAATAAAGTTGTTGTAGCCTATTCTGGCGGTCTAGATACTTCGGTAATCATTCCGTGGTTAAAAGAGAACTACGACTGTGAGGTTGTGGCGTTCGTGGCCGATGTTGGTCAAGGCGCAGAAGAGCTAGAAGGCATTGAAGAGAAAGCGAAAGCGTCTGGTGCGTCTGAGTGTTACATCGCAGACCTAAAAGAAGAGATGGTTGCAGACTACATCTTCCCAACGCTAAAAACCGGTGCTTACTACGAAGGTAAATACCTACTAGGCACATCAATGGCTCGTCCAATTATTGCGAAAGCGCAGGTTGAAGTCGCACGTAAAGTAGGTGCTGACGCGCTATGTCACGGCTGTACAGGTAAAGGTAACGACCAAGTTCGTTTCGAAGGCGCATTCGCTGCACTAGCACCAGACCTACACGTAATTGCACCATGGCGTGAGTGGGATCTTGTGAGCCGTGAAGAGTGTTTAGATTACCTAGCAGAGCGCAACATCCCTTGTACTGCTTCTCTAACTAAGATCTACTCGCGTGACGCGAACGCTTGGCACATTTCTACAGAGGGTGGTGTACTTGAAAATACATGGAATGCGCCAAACGAAGATTGCTGGGCGTGGACGGTAGATCCAGAGCAAGCACCAAACGAATCTGAAACAGTAACGCTTAAAGTTGAAAAGGGTGAAGTGGTCGCAGTAGACGGCGAAGCAATGACGCCATACAACGCACTGGTTTACCTAAATGAAAAAGGCGCGAAGCACGGTGTTGGTCGTATCGATATCGTAGAGAACCGTCTTGTAGGTATGAAGTCTCGTGGTTGTTACGAAACTCCAGGGGGCACGATCATCATGGAAGCACTGCGTGCGGTTGAACAACTAGTGCTAGACAAGGCAGCATTTGAATTCCGTGAAGAGCTAGGTGTTAAAGCTTCTCATCTTGTATACGATGGTCGTTGGTTCACTCCGCTATGTAAGTCAATCCTAGCGGCAACAGAAGAGCTTGCACAAGACGTAAATGGTGAAGTGGTTGTTAAGCTGTACAAAGGTCAGGCAACGGTGACTCAGAAGCGTTCTGACAACAGCCTTTACTCAGAAGAGTTTGCAACCTTTGGTGAAGATGAAGTATACGATCAAAGCCATGCTGAAGGCTTTATCCGCCTTTACTCTCTATCAAGCCGTATCCGTGCTCTAAACAGCCAAAAGTAACGAATACAGTTACTTAAGATACCAGAAAGTTGTTCAAAGCCCACTCGCTATTGGTTTAGCGAGTGGGCTTTTTGTTGAATGATTGAGCATCGGTTTTTACGTTTGGATGGAATATAATCGCATCTTATGGCTATTAGTCGCATTGTTACGGTAACGAAAAATCGTTTCATTCGTTATATTTGAATAAATATGTAAAAATAATGAATTTATACTTTATTTTTAATCTGATTTGCCGTAAGTTTAAACCATTAGAAAAAGACTGAATTTTTATCAGACTTATTATTTGCAAAATACAGTGAGCACTGGGCAATTAGGAGATACGCAATGGCACTATGGGGCGGGAGATTTACCCAAGCAGCAGATACACGGTTTAAAGATTTTAACGATTCACTTCGTTTTGACTACCGCTTGGCTGAGCAAGACATTGTGGGCTCTATTGCCTGGTCAAAAGCTCTACTGTCAGTCAACGTTCTAACTGCAGAAGAGCAGCAAAAGCTTGAGCTTGCGCTGAATGAGCTGAAGTTAGAGGTGATGGAAGATCCTGAGCAAATCCTACGCTCGGATGCAGAAGATATTCATAGCTGGGTTGAGCAGCAACTGATCGGTAAGGTTGGTGACCTTGGTAAGAAGCTGCACACTGGCCGTTCTCGTAACGACCAAGTGGCGACTGACCTCAAACTTTGGTGTCGTCAGCAAGGCCAACAACTGTTGATTGCGCTTGATCGCCTTCAAAGCCAAATGGTGAATGTGGCAGCTCAGCATCAAGGGACCGTGCTACCGGGATACACCCACCTGCAACGTGCACAGCCTGTCACCTTCGCTCACTGGTGTCTGGCATACGTTGAGATGTTCGAACGTGATTATTCGCGTTTGAATGATGCAATTAAGCGTCTTGATACTTGTCCTTTAGGTTCTGGTGCGCTTGCGGGTACTGCATACCCAATGGATCGTGAAGCACTGGCGCATAACTTAGGTTTCCGTCGTGCAACACGTAACTCTCTAGATTCAGTATCTGACCGTGACCATGTGATGGAGCTGATGTCGATTGCTTCTATCTCTATGCTTCATTTGTCACGTCTTGCTGAAGATATGATTTTCTACAACTCTGGTGAATCAAACTTCATCGAGTTAGCAGACACCGTGACATCTGGTTCATCTCTGATGCCGCAGAAGAAAAACCCGGATGCACTAGAGCTTATCCGTGGCAAAACCGGCCGTGTATACGGCTCACTTGCTGGCATGATGATGACGGTGAAAGCTCTACCTTTGGCTTACAACAAAGACATGCAGGAAGATAAAGAGGGTCTGTTTGATGCTCTAGATACTTGGAACGACTGCATGGAAATGGCGGCGCTTTGTTTTGACGGCATCAAGGTTAACGGTGAGCGTACACTAGAAGCGGCCAAGCAAGGTTACGCAAACTCAACAGAGTTGGCTGATTACTTAGTAGCGAAGGGCATTCCTTTCCGTGAAGCGCACCATATCGTCGGTGTAACCGTGGTTGCAGCGATAGCGAAAGGTTGTGCTCTGGAAGAGTTGTCTATCGCAGAGTTGAAAGAGTTCTCAGAGGTGATTGAAGAGGATGTGTACGACATTCTAACCATTGAATCGTGTCTTGAGAAACGTAGTGCTCTGGGGGGCGTATCACCGAAACAGGTGGCTTACGCGGTCGACCAAGCTGAGAAACGTCTCGCGCAGCGTGATACCTCGATTGTTAAGGTGCGTCCCGCACGTTTGACCGATGTTGAAGCGCTAGAAGGCATGGTGGCTTACTGGGCGAACCTGGGTGAAAACCTACCACGCTCACGCAATGAACTCGTGCGCGATATCGGTTCGTTTGCGGTAGCGGAACATCATGGTGAAGTGACAGGCTGTGCATCGCTTTATGTCTATGACTCCGGTCTGGCAGAGATTCGCTCTCTGGGTGTTGAAGCGGGCTGGCAAGGTCAGGGGCAAGGCTCTGCGATTGTTCAACATCTTGTAGAGAAAGCGCGCCAAATGGCAATCAAGAAAGTCTTTGTTCTGACACGTACTCCAGAGTTCTTTATGAAGCATGACTTCTTGCCAACGTCGAAGTCGCTACTGCCAGAAAAAGTGCTTAAAGATTGTGACCAGTGTCCTCGTCAACATGCTTGTGATGAAGTTGCATTGGAAGTAAATCTAGTCGAACAAGTGATTGCTAAGACAAACGTTGCATAACGTGTTGATTTTAAAGTTCTTAGAAAAAAGATAAAAAAAGATCGTTTTTTTGGGAACAAATTATGACCCGTCCTAAATAAGGTTGACACTCCCCAAGCAGAAAATTGGAGAGTGTTATGAAATCAATAACTAGACGAACTCAATGTGATTACTCCCTCGCTTTTAAATTGGATGTTGTTGATCAAGTCGAGCGAGGTGAACTGACTTACAAACAAGCACAAGACAAGTACGGCATACAAGGTTGTTCTACAGTATTAGTGTGGCTCCGAAAGCACGGTCGACTTGATTGGTCTGGGGGCACACCTCGATTCATGAAGAAAGGTTTACCTATGTCTGAATTCAATTCACCACCTACACCAGAGCAACGTATCAAAGAGTTAGAAAAGAAACTCGAGGATACCAAACTGAGGGCCGACTTCTTTGAAGAAGTAGTAAAAGTTATGGAACGAGACCATGGTGTCCGCGTCGTAAAAAAGCACAAAGGTGCGTCGTCCAAGAGCAAAACATAGCTCAGCTCACGGTGACTAGATTTTGCCAAATCATCAATATATCTAGGCAAGCATATTATAAACAGTGTCTTATTGACGATCGTAACAGGCAGCGTGACAAAGCTCTTCTGAGCTTTGTTCGTGAAACTCGCATCAAACAGGCTCGAATAGGAACGAGAAAGCTTAAGTACATGATGGAAAAAGCTGGAATGAAAGTAGGTCGGGATTATCTATTTTCTCTGCTTAAACATCATCGGCTGCTTGTGAAGGTTAAACGTGCTTACCATCGAACAACGGATAGCCATCATAGGTTTTACTGCCACCCAAATAAAATAAAGGATGGCTTTAAGCCCGAAAGACCGGAACAGTTGTGGGTTGCTGATATTACTTACCTTCCAACCTATGAGGGAAACAGTTACGTCAGTCTTATCACTGATGCCTATTCCAGAAAGATCGTCGGATACAGCGTGGATGACAACATGCAGACGAAGGCCGTAAAACAAGCTTTTATAAGAGCTTTGAGAGAACGTCGAAATCAGGAAAGCTTAATCCATCACTCAGATAGAGGCTCACAGTACTGTTCAAAGGAGTACCAAGACTTACACTCTAGGCACAAGATCGTGTGTTCCATGACTGATGGATATGACTGCTATCAAAATGCCTTGGCAGAGAGAGTAAATGGTATTTTGAAAATGGAATACTTGTTGAAGAAACCTAAAGATGTTGCTCAGGCGAGAAAAATGGTCGCCGAGTCAGTAGAAATCTATAATCAGATGAGGCCACATACGGCCTTAAAATACAAAACGCCCGATGAAGTACATCGAGCGTTTTGACTAAAAAGTGTCAACCCATATCAGGACGGGTCATTAAGGGAAGCACGGTCTATTAAAGTACCACTGCTTTTTCTTAGAATTTTCTAAGAAAGCCCTGAAACCGATTGGCTTCAGGGCTTTTTTTATGCCTGCGATTTGCTCTGCGCTATTTTCTAATTATTGGTTTATTTGGATTAGTATCGACTCTGTTTATCTTGCCGACGATCTTTTTCGCTTGCTTCTTCTCGGTAAGATCAACCACTTCATGATCCAGTGGATCATCAGTAAACCACTAAAAGCGCTAGCGGCCATTAAAAGTGCAATTGCATTTATGCTCTTAGGTTGGTCTGAGAAAAACAGCCACCAAGCTCCCCAACTCAGAAGCGATAACACCATAAGTTGGTTCATGCAGCGTTGACATCGCCCGAGCTTATCACGGATTTTTTCGCTTTTATTGCAGTGCTTACATGTCATCTTAGGTCGAATTCGCGTTATGCTAATGGTCTTTGATAATAACACGTCACCCTAGGATTAATCATGGTGACAGCGAGAGAGAAAGTGATGATTGAACGTCAAGAAACAAAACAACGTATGAGTCGCATCGTAAAGCACAACGGTACGATTTATCTATGTGGTCAAGTGTGTGCTGATGCAACACAGGGCATCAAAGAGCAAACTCAGACCATGCTAGACAAGGTAGAAACGCTACTTGAGCAAGCTGGCAGTGACAAAGAGCACATGCTATCAGCAACGATTTATTTGAAAACAATGGATGACTTTCAAGAGATGAACGCAGTATGGGACGCATGGGTTCCAGAAGGTCACGCACCAGCTCGAGCATGTGTAACGGCTGATATGGCTCGTGAAGCGCTATTGGTTGAGATCTCTGTGATTGCCGCAGAGAAGAACAGCAGCTGCTAATCTTGCAAGTCACACAGAGACTCCAGAGATCTATCCTCTATTCTGAATGACGAGTGATAGGTTAAGCTAACCCACAAGTGAGTGGGTTAGCTGGCGGGTCATGATTAACCTAGGAAAGCTTCTAGCTCTTCGCTACCACCGATGTGCTTACCACCGATGAATACTTGAGGAACCGTAGAGCGACCAGAGATAGCACGAAGGCTGACTGTTGTTGCATCTTTACCGAGCACCACTTCTTCGTAGTTTAAACCCTTGTCGATAAGGTTCTGTTTTGCTTTCATGCAAAATGGGCATCCTGGCTTTGTGAATACAGTGATTGACTGTTGTTCTTTGTGCTCTGGCGCAATGTAGTTCAGCATAGTGTCCGCATCAGAAACCTTGAACGGGTCGCCTGGTACGTCTTCTTCGATGAACATCTTCTCTACCACGCCGTTTTTAACCAGCATGCTGTAGCGCCATGAACGTTTACCAAAACCAATGTCGTTCTTCTCAACCAGCATGCCCATACCGTCTGTGAAGTCACCGTTGCCGTCTGGGATGAAGGTGATGTTTTCCGCTTCTTGGTCTGCTTTCCAAGCGTTCATTACGAAAGTGTCATTGACTGAAACACATAGAATGTCATCAACGCCATGATCTTTAAACACCGAGTAAAGTTCGTTGTATCGAGGCAAGTGGCTTGAAGAGCAGGTTGGCGTAAACGCGCCCGGTAAGCTGAATACGATAACCGTTTTGTCTTTGAATAGCTCTTCTGTTGTAACGTTTACCCAGGCATCACCTTGACGAGTAGGGAATGTTACTTGAGGAATTGATTGACCTTCTTTAGATGCAAACATAATGGTTTCCTTAGAGATTATTTTTAATTTGGTTCGTATAAAGCTTAACGCTTTTCTGCGTTCAGTTTCGTCTTGTTAAGCTCATTATTGGATAAATTCTTTGATAGATCTAATCGTTTGATGTTATGGTTTTGATAGGTGTTTTCTATTGAAGTTCTACTTTAGAGAAAATGTGTTCTTAACACTCTAGGTAAGAGACCAATCATGAACATTCGTGACTTTGAATACTTGGTGGCTTTAGCCGAGCATAAACATTTTCGAAAAGCCGCAGAGGCGTGCTTTGTCAGTCAGCCTACTTTGAGCGGCCAGATCCGTAAGCTTGAAGAAGAGATCGGATTACAACTGACTGAACGTAGCCCAAGGAAGGTGATTTTTACTGAGTCTGGCTTGCAGTTAGTGGAGCAGGCGAAGCGTATCTTGAATGAGGTGAAGACCTTTAAAGATATGGCGAGTGGTCATGGTGATGCGATGACAGGGCCTATGCACATCGGCTTCATTCCGACGGTAGGTCCATACATTTTGCCTAAAATAGTTCCTCACTTGAAAGAGCAGTTTCCAGAGCTCGAGTTGTTTCTTCATGAAGCACAAACTCACCAACTTGTGAGCCAATTAGAAGATGGTAAGCTCGATTGTCTGGTGTTAGCTGCAGTCGATGAAACCGCTGCTTTTAAAGAGATCGATGTTTACGATGAACCATTGAGTGTTGCGGTTCCATGTGATCATGAATGGGCGGAACAAGATAGCGTAGATATGCTTCAGCTTAATGGAAAAACCGTGCTCGCACTAGGTGATGGCCACTGTCTGCGTGACCAAGCATTGGGTTTCTGTTTCGCAGCAGGCGCAAGAGACGATGAGCGCTTTAAAGCGACGAGCTTAGAGACTCTACGTAACATGGTAGCGGCAGGTGCGGGAATCACACTGCTGCCTGAACTTTCGTTGCCAGCTGAGAAGAAAAAGGATGGGGTGTGTTACGTACCAGCAGTCAACCCAACGCCTTCTCGTCGCATTGTTGTGGCATACCGACCGGGATCACCACTGCGAGGTCGATTCGAACAGCTCGCAGAGGCCATTCGCTCACAACTGGCAAAATAGGATTTTAGAGCTTTAAAACATTTCAGCGCTTTAAAACCAAAGATAAATAAAAAGAGGGCTGATATTTAAGTATCAGCCCTCTTTCATTACTTGCTTATAGCTGGTTTAAAACAGCTCTTCTTCCGCTTCACCCGATGATGAGTAGATGTTCTCATTAAAACGTTCTCTGATGTACTCGGTAGGTTCGGTGCCTTTTACGAAGTACTCAAACATCGAAGAGCTATCTGACTTGTTCGTTAGGAGACCAGTATCTCTATCGATACGCACACGCACAATATCTTCTGGGATATCTTTACGATGTTCTGGCACATCTTTCAGGGCTAAGTCCATAAAATCGACCCAAGCTGGCTGAGCCGTTTTAGCGCCGGCTTCTGCCCCCGTGATTGGGTTCTTATCTAGGTTGCTGTTGTTTTTTGTGCGACCTAAGTTGCGGTTGTGGTTATCAAAACCGACCCAAACCGTTGCTACAACGCCCGGACCATAACCGCTATACCAGGTATCTTTGGAGTCATTGGTGGTACCGGTTTTGCCACCGATATCGCGACGTTTTAACGGTTGAGCACGCCAACCCGTACCGTTCCAACCCGTACCTTCACGCCAGTTACCGCCACCCCAGATATTGCTGTACATCATTTCACGAACGAGGAATGCAGTTTGTTCCGAGATGACTTGCGGCGCATATTGCGTTTCTGTATCAACATCTTGCTCAGCGAACTCATCAGCGATTGGGTCTGCTTCTAAGTTCGTTTCACAGTCTTCGTGACATACCACTTTTGGTGATGCTTCAAACTCTACATCGCCAAACGGGCTTTCAACGCGACTGATATAGAAAGGTTCAACGTAGTAACCGCCATTGGCAAATACCGAGTAACCTTGTGCTACCTTCATTGGAGTTAAGCTACCAGCACCCAATGCGATGGTTTCAGAACGAGGTACCTCATCAATATCAAAACCAAAGCGAGTTAAGTAGTTACGTGTGTCATCTAAGCCCACTTCACGCAGTACACGTACCGCCATTACGTTTTTCGATTGTGCCAAACCAATGCGAAGACGCGTTGGTCCCACATAGGTTGGTGGAGAGTTCTTTGGACGCCACGCAGTGCCTTGGCTCTTATCCCATTGGTTGATCGGTGCGTCGTTAATCAACGATGCGAGCGTTAAGCCTTTGTCGATGGCTGCTGAGTAGATGAAAGGCTTGATACCTGAACCTACTTGACGAATTGATTGGGTTGCACGGTTAAACTTGCTATGAACAAAGTTAAAACCACCCACCATAGACAGCACAGCGCCATTGTCTGGGTTCATTGCAACAAACGCGGTGTTTGCATTTGGCACTTGACTTAAGCGCCAGTGAGTCGGTGCAATATTTTCTGTTTCGCTGGTTTCTTCACCCTCTTCAGTTGTTGCTTCTTTGCCTGAGATGGTTTCGTTGCGCACCCAGATTTGCTCACCAACAGCCAAGATCTCTTGTGCACTTGATGGCGCAGGCCCTTGGCGGTTATCTGTTAGGAATTTGCGCGCCCAGTTCATGCCTTGCCATTCAATTACACCTTCACCTTGGTTCTTAACCCAAACATGTGCGCTTTGAGTATCCACTTTGGTGACGACCGCTGGCGTTAGATCACCATAGGTTGGTTGAGATTTTAGGTGTTTAACGATCTGCGCTTGATCCCAAGCTGCTTGTTCGGTTTGCCACAACACTTGTTCTGCACCACGATAGCCGTGTCGCTCGTCATAGTTAAGAAGGTTCGTGATAGCGGCGCGGTTTGCCGCATCTTGCAAGGTTGAATCAACGGTCGTGTAGACCTTCATACCCGATGTATAAGCGTCCTCACCGTAGTGCTCAACCATCCAAGCACGAGCGACTTCTGCGACATAAGGTGCACTCAATTCAATCTCTGCACCGTGGTATTTTGATACTAGCTCTTCTGCGCGCGCTTCATCGTACTCTTCTTGAGTGATGTATTTCTCATCCAGCATTCGACTTAAAACCACATTGCGGCGATTGGTCGCACGCTCTAGTGAGTAGATAGGGTTCATCGTTGATGGAGCTTTTGGCATACCAGCCAACGTTGCGATTTCACTTAGAGTCAAATCCTGAAGATCTTTACCAAAGTAAACACGAGCAGCTGCACCGAAGCCATAAGAGCGGTGACCTAAGAAGATCTTGTTTACGTACAGCTCCATGATCTCTTCTTTGCTTAATAGTTGTTCAATGTGGATCGCAATGAAGATCTCTTTAATCTTACGCATGATCTTTTTCTCGTTAGATAAAAAGAAGTTACGCGCAAGCTGCTGGGTAATAGTACTCGCCCCTTGCTTTGCTGAACCTGACATAGCAACAACAATTGCGGCACGAGTGATGCCAATTGGGTCGATGCCTGGGTGGTCGTAGAAGCGGCTATCTTCGGTAGCGATAAGTGCTTCAACTAGGTGACGGGGAATTTCGTCGTAGCTGACAGGGTTACGTCGCTTTTCACCAAATTGAGAGATCAATTTGCCGTCTTGACTGAAGACTTGCATTGGCGTTTGAAGCTCAACATCACGTAGCGTCGCGACGTCTGGCAATTCTGGTTTTACGTAGTAATAAAAACCAAAAATTGTACTGACTCCAAGAATCATGCAAACCAATGTAAATATGAATAATCGCTTTATGAACTTCACCGGATAATCCCTGATTAGTTAAGGCTGATAAGCAGCAAACCCTTGTACTCTAGACTAAAAACTTAGCTTTCGTTTATTAACGCTTATTTAACCAATAATCACAACCCTTATATAAGCAACGAAATGCTTGGCATGTCAGGAGTTGGTATGGGTTCGTCATTAGTTACAGGTATAGATATAAACAATCACAGCATAAAAGCGGTGGTTTTAAAGCCCGTTGGAGAGTTATATGCCTTAGTGGGGTACAAAGAACTGCCTATTACGGACGACATTTTCACAGATAACCACACCTTGGAGTATCAGAAAACTGTAAAGAAACTCAAAGAACTTAGGAGAGGCTTACCATTTGGCTGTCGTCATGCCGCTATCTCTGTCCCAGATAATACCGTGATTAGCAAAGTCTTGCAGATAGAAAGTGACCTAGAAGACCGAGAAAAAGAGTTTTCTATCTACCAAACTTTTGCCCACCAATCACCCTTTCCGATTGAAGAGCTGAGCTTGGATTTCATAAAACTGGACGATGAGCGATTTGGTAAAGGCTTAACCACTAGCTATCAAGTCTACGCGACGCGTAGAGAGGTAGTGGAGAGTCGCTCTTTAGCCTTATCTAAGGCAGGGTTTCAACCCATCGTTGTCGATACCCAAGCTCATGGTTTACTTAACATTTGGCAGTTGGCTACTCGACTTTATCCTCAGAAGCAGAACTGGATGTTGGTCGATATAGGGGTGACGCAAACATCATTAGGGCTGATTTCTCAAAGCGGAGTGCCTTTTTTTAAAGATATCGCCTTCGGTACGCAAACCGTCAATCAAAGTGACTCTCGTAGTGAGTTGACGATTAGCTTTGGCTCAGTTGAACAGAATCAAACTTTTACGATCAGTTTAATTGAGAAACTCAAACGGCAGTTGCAGCTTTATGCCTCAATCAATTCAATGCACTCACTGAAAGGCATTTGGTTGACAGGTGAGGGGGCGGAAACTCCGTTATTGGCTGAGCATTTGGAGCGACATTTTCAGATCCCTTGTGAGTCACTCAACCCTTTGGCGCTATTTGAAAATAGAGCCTCTAATAAACGCTATAAGAGCATGGACCGTCACGCTTTTGGCATCGCGGCTGGTATTGCAGTCAGTGGGGTGAAGTGGCAAGGAGTGAAACATGTTGCATCAAATTAACCTCCTTCCCTGGCGTGATGAGTTGAGAGCACAGCACAAGAAACGCTTCATTCAACTGGTGATCTTAGGCATCTTGATAGCGGTGATGGGGCAGTGGGCTATCGGCTATTACTTCCAACAAGAGAAAGCACGTCAGCAAGCGCGTCTTAATTATCTTGATCAATATATCGACCAGCTTGATAAACAGATTCGAGCTTTGAAAGTGGCAGAGCGTGAGCACAAAGCGATTTTAACGCGCCTAGATGTCGTTGAGTCACTTCAGTCTGGACGCAACAAAACCATCCACTTTATGAATCTGATGCCTGAACTTATTCCTGAAGGGGTGTACGTCGATAAGATAAAAATGAACGGACAAGAGATAGAGATGTCGGGTATCAGTGATAGCACAGCACGGCTTGCCACCATGCTCGATAACTTAGAGCGCTCTCCTTTACTTGAGAACGTCGAAATGCACTCCATTGTGCACAATCGCAAACGTTTCAATAAAGAATTTCAAACCTTTAAAGTCTCATTTGACTTTGTCTCTCCTGCTGTAGAACAGACGCAAGTACTGAACAGAGAACAAGGGGGATCGCATGGTTAATTTTCAAGATCTCGATGTTGATGAAATTACGGAATGGCCGTTGCTGCCTCAGTTGTTGGTGGTTGCTTTACTGATGTTGATCGTTCAAGGCTTTGGGACTTGGTTTTATGTGCTGCCACTCAATGATGAGTTGGATCAGATGAAGCAGCAAGAGCAGACTTTAAAGACCACCCTTCGTATTAAAGCCAATAAAGTGGCGACTTTGCCCGCGCTTCAGAATCAACTCGATGAATTGACCAGTCGCTACGACTACTTGCTTGAACAACTGCCAGTTCAAAAAGAGTTGGCGAGCATGCTGGCCTCTGTGAATGAGCTCGGTTTAGACAATCATCTCACTTTTACTCGCATTGACTGGGGTGAAAAACAGAACAAGGCGTTTCTGTATCGATTGCCTTTGAATATTGAACTCACGGGTGACTACCACGATATCGGTGAATTTTCTGCGGCGATTGCCAAGTTGCCTCGCATCATTAGCTTTGATGACGTGACTTGGCAAAGAGTCAGTCAAGAGAGTAGTACTCTGCATTTTCGTGTTCGCGCATACACCTATCAATTTAAGGCGGAGGTGAAAGATGAGTCTCGTTAGAGTGCTGCTAGTACTGCTGATTTTTTCTACGGTCGTCGGGTGTAAAGCGAACCAAGACTCTTTAGAGGAGTTTGTTGTACAGGTAGAGGCAAGAGCACGCAAAGACGTCGAGCAGCTAAGTCCTGCTTCCGAGTTCATTGCCGCGAAATATCAGCAAAGGGCGCATCGTCCACCCTTTGAACTGCCCAAAGAGGCGCTCGTACTGACTCAGCCCAAAGCGAAAAAAGATTGTTGGCAGCCAACTCGACGCAGTCGTACGGGCAAGTTAGAGAAATATCCGCTGGAACAGTTACGGCTCAAGGGAGTAATCGGCAGCGGCAGTCAAATCTCTGGGCTTATTCAAACTCCCAAAGGAAACGTCGTTAAGGTGCATAAAGGCCAATTTATCGGCTTGAACAGTGGGCGCATTGCGAAAGTCACCAGTCAGTACGTATTGATTAATGAAACCCTTCCAGATGGTCTAGGTTGTTGGCATCGACGCAATGTCCGCTTAGCTCTCAAATAAACCAACCACATGGCGTGGATAGAGATGTAGATATGATTAAAGGATTAAGTCGGTTATTGAGCCGAATGCAGCAAGCTGTTTTCGTCGTGTTGCTATGTTGCGTCGCGGTTGGGGTCAAAGCACAAACGCAACCTAATGAACTAAGGAGTATTGATTTTAGAGTTAATCAAGCGCGTGAAGCTGTGATTGTTATTCAGTTGGCCTCCAGTAGTACCGTTGTCGATGTGCAGAAAGCGCAAGAGGGTCTTAGTATCGAGCTACTCAATACTCAAGTGGCGGACGACAAACTTTACCTTTTAGATGTGAGGGACTTTTCAACCTTAGTGGAAGAAATTGAGGTGTTTAGAGAAACGCCGAGCACGCGCTTATTCGCAAGCATTAATGCTGACTATGACTATGAGTATCAGATTAACGGGCGTGAAATTGAGGTGGTGATCAGCGCCCCCGTAATAGGTGAGGATGAGCCGAAGCAGAGCATTCTCGACAGAGAGGGTAAGCTGATTTCGATTAACTTCCAAGATATCCCTGTGCGCAATGTGTTGCAACTTATCGCTGACTATAACGACTTTAACTTAGTGGTGTCTGATTCTGTAATTGGCAATCTGACTTTGCGTCTAGATGGCGTGCCGTGGTAGCAAGTTCTGGGTATTATTCTCCAGGTCAAAGGGCTTGATAAGCGAGTTGATGGCAATGTAATACTGGTAGCTCCGAGAGCCGAACTCGATTTGAGAGAGCAACAAGTTCTTGAAAAATCGAAACTAGAGCAAGAGCTAGGGGAGTTGAAATCAGAGATCATTAAAATCAACTTTGCCAAAGCCACAGATATTGCCGATATGATTGGTGGTGATGGAACCGTTAGCATGCTCTCTGATAGAGGCAGCATTACCATTGATGAACGCACCAACTCGTTATTGATTAGAGAGCTTGCTGACAACATTTCGGTGATCCGAGAGATCATCGAGTCTCTCGATATTCCAGTAAAACAGGTTCAGATTGAAGCGAGAATCGTCACTGTCACTGAAGGTAATCTAGATGAGCTTGGTGTACGTTGGGGCGTGTCATCAACCAATGGCAGCTTTAAAGTCGGAGGCTCGATTGAAAGTAACTATCCGACAATCCAGCCCTATAACAGTGGTGATAGCGGTGATGACTCTAGTGCGCTTGATAACTATCTCAACGTCAATCTCGGCGCTGCCTCTCCGAATGCATCGAGTATTGCTTTTCAAGTGGCCAAACTAGGCTCTGATACACTGCTTGATTTGGAGTTGTCGGCACTGCAACAAGAGTCAAAAGCGGAGATCATCTCTAGCCCTCGTCTAATCACAACCAATAAGAAGCCTGCCTATATTGAGCAGGGGACAGAAATCCCCTATTTAGAGTCGTCGTCGAGCGGCGCAACATCGGTAGCATTTAAGAAGGCGGTATTGAGTCTCAAGGTGACGCCACAGATAACCCCAGATAATCGCTTGGTGTTGGATCTTAGCGTGACCCAAGACAGACCCGGACAAGTGGTTAAAACCGGTACGGGTGAAGCGGTGGCAATAGATACTCAGAGAATTGGTACTCAGGTTCTAGTCAACAACGGAGAAACCGTCGTCTTGGGAGGGATTTTTCAACATAGTGTGAGTAATACCGTAGATAAGGTGCCAGTTCTTGGGGATTTACCGCTTTTAGGCGCATTATTTCGTCGAAGCTATGAAAATGTAGGGAAAAGTGAGCTGTTGATCTTTGTTACACCTAAAGTTGTGATTCAGTAACGGACAATTAGATTAAAAATAAAGTTGCATTAGTGGCACCTAACCTTGATAATTTCGGGTCTTATCACGAATTATCTGTGAGGAATCGGTGCCACGGGCCTTTTAATTTCAGTATTACTACTGACCTACCTTGTGGCGATGTCATTGAATTAACGTTGTAAATTACTGCTAAACATGGCTGAGAAACGCAATATTTTTCTTGTTGGCCCAATGGGTGCCGGCAAAAGTACAATTGGTAGACACCTAGCTTCCCAACTGCACATGGAGTTTCTGGACTCTGATACTGTAATCGAAGAGCGCACTGGCGCAGACATCGCTTGGGTATTTGATGTAGAAGGTGAAGAAGGTTTCCGTAAACGCGAAGAATCTGTAATCAACGATCTGACAGAAGAGCAAGGTATTGTTCTTGCGACAGGCGGTGGTTCAGTAATGAGCAAAGAAAATCGCAACCGTCTATCTGCACGAGGTATTGTTGTTTACCTTGAAACAACAATTGAAAAGCAACTTGCGCGCACAAACCGCGACAAGAAGCGCCCTCTACTTCAAACGGATAACCCGCGTGATGTGCTAGAAGATCTAGCAATGACTCGCAACGCACTCTACGAAGAAGTGGCGGACTACACAGTTCGTACTGACGATCAAAGTGCAAAAGTGGTAGCCAACCAGATCGTAAAAATGCTAGAAGAACGTTAAGTTCAATTTTTCGGAGAGCAAACCATGGAACGGATTACGGTCAATCTAGCTGAGCGTAGCTACCCAATCTCTATCGGCGCCGGGTTATTTGAAGACCCGGCGTACCTTTCTTTTTTATCAGGCAAACAAAAAGTCGTTGTGATCACTAATGTCACAGTTGCACCTTTGTATGCGGATAAAATTTTATCGCTTTTAAGTGATGTTGGCTGTCAAGCGTCTCTGCTAGAGCTGCCTGATGGCGAGCAATACAAGACGCTTGAGACCTTTAACACCGTAATGAGCTACATGCTTGAAGGAAATTACAGCCGCGATGTGGTCGTGATTGCTTTAGGTGGCGGTGTGATAGGTGACCTGGTCGGCTTTGCAGCGGCTTGTTACCAGCGCGGTATTGATTTCGTTCAGATTCCAACAACTCTGCTTTCACAAGTTGACTCGTCGGTAGGGGGGAAAACTGCGGTTAACCACCCTATGGGTAAAAACATGATCGGTGCTTTCTATCAACCGAAATCAGTGATCATTGATACCAACTGTCTATCGACTCTACCTGAGCGTGAGTTTGCGGCGGGTATTGCTGAAGTGATCAAGTATGGCATCATCTACGACGAAGTCTTCTTTAGCTGGCTTGAAGAGAACCTAGAAAAGCTATATCAACTCGACGAACAAGCACTAACCACGGCGATTGCTCGTTGTTGTGCGATTAAAGCTGAAGTCGTGGCGCAAGATGAGAAAGAGTCAGGAATCCGTGCGTTATTGAACCTAGGTCATACATTTGGTCATGCGATTGAAGCAGAACTAGGCTATGGTAATTGGCTACACGGTGAAGCGGTTTCATCTGGCACTGTAATGGCGGCGAAAACAGCGCAGCTGCAGGGCTTGATTACTGAGCAACAACTTGAGCGTATTATCTCTATACTCAAGAGTGCTAAGTTGCCGATTCATACTCCAGAAAGCATGTCTTTTGAAGATTTCATGAAGCACATGATGCGCGATAAAAAAGTGCTCTCTGGTCAGCTCCGCCTTGTTCTACCAACCAGCATTGGTACAGCAGAGGTGGTTGCCGATGTACCTCAGGACATCATCAAACAAGCGATTGATTTCTGTCGTACGCTTTAAGCAAGAAGTCACGTTACTCTGAACCGTTTTGTGGTTCAGAGTGACAATCTCGATGTTTGGTTGATTTGTCAGTAGGGAAGCCTAATGAGTTTGGCTCATGAATTAAGAGTATTGGAGTTAGAGTCTCAGGTTGAGCTGCTAGAGCGGTTGCAACTGCTCACCAATTTTGGTTCAAACTTAGTGACTGTAGCGGGGAAGCCCGGTTCAGGGAAAACATGGTTAGCGCAACGCTACCTTGAAGCTTGGGCGACCGACAAAAACCAATGCCTACTGTTTTGCCACCCCAATCAAGACGACCAACAACATCGTGCGCTTATCCTAAGCCAAATTGTATCTGATCCTCTTTTTAATCAACATGACACCCTAAGTGATAGCTTAACGCGAATCCTCGATGGCAATTCGTGTGATGTAGTGATCGTGGTTGATAATGCCCACCGCTTATCGGAAGTATTAGTATCGGAGCTGTGGTTGTTGGTGCTTGAAGCGCAAAATAACCCTCAATGGACGATTAATGTCGTTCTATTTTCAGAAGTGGGGCATTTAGATTCTCTCTTAACTCGTTTGAGTTATGGGCAAGATCATAAACCTATTGACCTTGAGATTGAGCCTCTATCAGAGCAAGAAGCAGTGCAGTTTTTTGAGTCGCTGGTGGTGCGTTATGTGGAAGACGATATGGAAAATCGGGTACGAAGCGCATTTAGGAAGGCTGCGCCTCTGCCGGGGGAATTAATGGCTCTAGGAGAGTTAAAAGTGGAAAAAAGGATTATTATTCGCTCAATTATTGGTTCACCAACCAACATCGCAATTTTGGTGGCTTTGTTATTGGTTGTGATTGGTGGCGGTTACTGGTGGATGCTTAGCCAGCCAACCCCTGACGATAAAGCCGAATCTCTGATCGCCCCAATTGAGCAGACGGCGATTCCTACCTTTGAAACGAAAGAAAACCAAAATGACGAGAATTTGGAAGATGTGACTGCGCCAAATTCTGATAGTGATGCTCGTTATGTTGGGGCGGAAGATGATACCTCTTCTCTACCTCCAGTTGTGGTTGAAGAGACTGTCAGCGTTGGAGCAGAGCAAGATACTCAGCAACGTGTTGTTATTACTTCGGACGTTGTTGATGCGCTTCTAGAAGGTAAGCCAGAGACAGTCGATACCCAGAACATCGATGATGCGGTTGAGGCAAATAGTTCTCAAACTCGCGATGAAGTCATTGCTCCGTCTCAGGCAGCGCTTGAAGCTGCCAGTGATGATGAAGGTGTTGCTCGTGAACAAGCGGAACTGGCTGCCCAAGAAGCGGCACAAGCTCCCGCGAAAACCATCACTTTCTCGTTTGCGAGGGATGAACTTAAAGCCTTATCACCACGTGCCTATACCCTGCAGCTAGGTGCGATGACCGAACTTGAAGATGTTCAGTCTTTCATTGAGCAGTATGACATTGCGGATGAGGTGCGTATCTACCCAACGGTTCGTAATGATGTCGAGTGGTTCATTGTCACCTACCAAGATTATCCAACCATTCAAATGGCGCGAGATGCGGTAGAGTCACTATCAAAAGACTTACAAGCACAGGAACCTTGGGCAAAATCGATGAATCAAGTGCATCGAGAGATAGAACGTGCGAAATAACGCTGAGCTTCGCCTCAAAATATGTTACATTCCGCAGCCTTATTTTTGAGTTGATAGATAGAGCAGTAAATGAAAAAGCAGCGTGCCTTTCTAAAATGGGCTGGTGGTAAATATGGCCTAGTAGAAGATATCCAACGCCACTTGCCGCCTGCTCGTAAATTGGTGGAACCATTTGTTGGTGCCGGTTCAGTGTTTCTGAACACGGATTATGACCAATATTTACTGGCTGACATCAATCCTGATCTGATCAACTTATACAATCTCCTCAAGACCGATCCTGAGACCTACATTACAGAAGCAAAACGCTGGTTTTGTCCTGAAAATAACCGCAAAGAAGCGTACTTAGATATTCGTGCACAATTCAACAATACGGATAACGTGATGTACCGTTCGTTGGCATTTTTGTACATGAACCGCTTTGGTTTTAATGGCTTATGTCGTTACAACAAAAAAGGTGGTTTTAACGTGCCGTTCGGATCTTACAAGAAGCCTTACTTCCCAGAAGCAGAGCTAGAGTTCTTTGCTGAAAAAGCCAAGAAAGCGACATTTGTTTGCGAAGGCTACAGCGAAACTTTTAGCCGCGCTCGTAAAGGGTGTGTGGTGTATTGTGACCCCCCTTATGCACCGCTTTCTACTACGGCTAATTTTACCTCTTATGCAGGGAATGGCTTTTCACTGGATGATCAAGCTGCACTCGCTGATATTGCTGAGAAAACCGCAATCGAGCGTGGTATTCCAGTGTTGATCTCTAATCACGACACCACTTTGACACGTCGTCTGTATCACGGTGCGGACCTTAACGTTGTGAAAGTAAAACGTACTATTAGTCGTAACGGAGCAGGGCGTAATAAAGTCGACGAGCTACTGGCGCTGTTTCATGCAGAGAAAAATCAACAAGCAGCACAATAGTCGTATTTTGATGAATCAAGATGCTCATTTGGTTGGTAGATCTTTTGACTTGGCACTTTGATAAACAATTCCCTTGAACTGCTAGGATCTCTTTCATCGGTTAGGTAGAATTGCGCACCAGATAGTCTTGGGATTGAGTCTTGTATTTGTGTATGAGATGCCACCAAGGCGGTGTATTCGCGTATTTTACTCACTCTTAAGAGGTCTGGTATGAAAGATTTTCTAATCGCTCCATCTATTTTGTCTGCAGATTTTGCTCGTCTTGGTGAGGACGTAGAACGTGTTCTTGCAGCGGGTGCTGACGTTGTGCACTTTGATGTGATGGATAACCACTACGTACCAAACCTGACTTTTGGTGCGCCTATCTGTAAAGCGCTTCGAGATTACGGTATTACCGCACCAATCGACGTACACTTAATGGTGAAGCCTGTTGATAACATCGTACCTGATTTCGCAAAAGCGGGCGCATCGATGATCACTTTCCACGTTGAAGCTTCTGAGCACATCGACCGCACACTACAGCTTATTAAAGAGCACGGCTGTAAAGCGGGTGTAGTTCTAAACCCAGCGACACCGCTTTCTTGCCTAGACTACATCATGGACAAGGTTGACTTAATTCTACTGATGTCGGTAAATCCAGGCTTTGGTGGTCAATCTTTCATTCCGCACACCTTAGATAAGTTACGCGCTGTTCGTAAGATGATCGATGAATCAGGCCGCGATATCCGCCTTGAGATTGATGGTGGTGTAAAAGTAGATAACATTCGCGAAATTGCAGAAGCGGGTGCAGACATGTTTGTTGCAGGTTCTGCAATTTTCAACCAGCCAGATTACAAAGAAGTGATCGATGAGATGCGTGCAGAGCTTGCAAAAGTTAACGCATAAAAGTAGAACTAGGGTCTGTTGACCTAAACTAATGAATTTAGATAAAGGGGCTGATTGGCCCCTTTTTTACGTCTTATTGATCAACACATGAGACGAATATAATTAATAGGAAAGTAAGATGTCATTAAGCTCAATAAAACTGATCGCCTTTGATTTGGATGGAACCTTGTTAGACAGCGTGCCTGATTTGGCAGTAGCTGCTGACCAAGCTTGTCAGGAGCTAGGCTTCCCTTCAGTGAGTGAAGAACAAGTTCGTGATTATGTAGGGAATGGTGCTGACGTACTGATCGGGCGTTCACTGAGCCGCAACCTAACTGTCGATCCAAGCTTAGAGCCAGAGCTTCTGAAAAAAGCACGAATTTTGTTTGATGATTTCTACGAGCAGGGCGGCCATAAGCTGAGTCATCTTTACCCATCAGTAAAAGAGACACTGGCTGAGCTGCATAAAGCGGGCTTCACTATGGCATTGGTAACTAACAAGCCATCGAAGTTTGTGCCAGATGTGCTAGCGCAGCACGGTATCGATAAATACTTTGTTGATGTGCTGGGTGGCGACTCGTTCCCTGAAAAGAAACCAAACCCAGTAGCGCTAAACTGGCTGCTAGAAAAGCACAACGTAAAAGCGGATGAAATGCTGATGGTCGGTGACTCAAGCAATGACATCAAAGCGGCGAAGAATGCAGGTTGTCACTCGTTTGGTCTGACTTACGGTTACAACCATGGTGAGCCTATTTCAGCATCAAACCCTGACTATGTGGCCGATAGCGTTGCTCAATTACTAGATGTCGTTCTCGTTTCGGCATAATGCGGACAAAAGTTAGCTAACCTACTAGCAAAATACTTGTCAATGAGTACACTGGATGAGCCGTACAGAAAGAGCTGTGCGGCTTTTCTATATTTAAGTTAAGAAGCTAAGCCATCAATTGACTTAGCGAATAAGCAAAGGAATTAAAACCATGAGCAAGCCCATTGTATTGAGTGGTGTTCAACCATCAGGTGAACTAAGTATCGGTAACTACTTGGGTGCTCTACGTCAATGGCAACAGATGCAAGATGACTACGATTGCCAATACTGTGTTGTAGACCTTCACGCGGTTACGGTTCGTCAAGATCCTAAAGCGCTGCATGAAGCGACTCTAGACGCACTAGCTATCTGTCTTGCTGTCGGTGTTGACCCAAAGAAGAGCACGCTATTTGTTCAGTCACACGTACCAGAGCATGCTCAACTTGGTTGGCTTCTTAACTGTTACACGCAGATGGGTGAACTAAGCCGTATGACTCAGTTCAAAGACAAATCTGCGCGTCACTCAAACGATGTAAACGTAGGTCTGTTTGATTACCCAGTACTGATGGCTGCAGATATCCTGCTTTACGGTGCTCATCAAGTACCAGTAGGTAGCGACCAGAAGCAGCACCTGGAGCTAGCGCGTGATATTGCAACTCGCTTCAATAACATCTACTCTCCAGAGCAGCCAATCTTCGAAGTGCCAGAGCCGTACATCCCAACCGTGAATGCACGTGTCATGAGCCTACAAGATGCAACCAAGAAGATGTCTAAGTCTGATGACAACCGCAAGAACGTGATTACTCTGCTGGAAGAGCCTAAGTCGATCATCAAGAAGATCAATAAAGCTCAAACTGATGCAGAGATGCCACCACGCATTGCTCATGATTGGGAAAACAAAGCAGGTATCTCTAACCTGATGGGTCTGTATTCAGCAGCCACAGGTAAAACGTTTGAAGAGATTGAAGCGCAATACCAAGGCGTAGAGATGTACGGTCCATTCAAGAAAGACGTTGGCGCAGCTATCGTTGAGATGCTAGAACCCATTCAAGCTGAATACCGTCGCATCCGTGAAGATCGTGCTTACATGGACGCCGTAATGAAAGCGGGTGCAGAAAAAGCCTCTGAGCGCGCTGCGGTAACGCTGAAGAAAGCGTACGAAGCGGTGGGTTTTGTGACTCGCCCATAGGGTGAATGAAAACCTTCTGCAATAAATCTAAGCCCAAAGTGACCGTGTTTACTTTGGGCTTTTTAGTGCTCGTTCGATATAAGCCTCCCTCAATGGTACTGTTTGAATTGATTAATGGCTGCCATATTTACGAGTTCTATACTGTGCAGAAGGTCTTATTGATTAGGCTTGAGGTCTATAAAATTTCACTCATTTCTGTTTTTGTTGGAAATATATAGCGTGCCAAACAATTAACGATTCCAAAGTGATAAGTTCCCCATTTTCTTGCCAATTGACTTATTCCTTTCATAAATAAACCTGATAGTTACCACAAAATACATGACTGACCTTAAATGGCAGTAATTATAAATCGATGAACTCAGGTGAAACGGATGGCTCTTTTACACAAACCTTCATTGCTAGCAGTGGCAATTGGTAGCTTGTTAACCACAAGCGCGCACGCTGATTTGTTTATTTCACAATACGTGGAAGGCGGCAGCTACAACAAAGCGGTTGAGATCGCCAATAACGGCGACAGCAGCATTAATTTAGATGGTTATTCACTGGCTAAATCAGCGAATGGCAACGGATCATGGGGCGCCACTTTACCTTTAGATGGCCACGTTTTAGCGCCTGGTGAGGTACTTGTTGTTGCGCATAGCAGTGCAAGCGATGAGATTAAAGCGGTCGCTGACATTCTTAATGCTTCATTGGCTAATCACAATGGTGATGACCCGTTGGCTATCTTGAATGCAGACTCAAGCGTGCTGGACATGGTTGGCGTGATGGGCGATGTCGACTGGGGTAAAGATGTTACCTTGGTTCGTGCTGAACAAACCCCATCGGCGACGTTTGATGCTTCACAATGGGTATCGCTACCGAAAGACAGCATTGAAGGTCTAGGTTCTCTAGATAATGTTGAGTTGCCAGACGCCTTTGCTTGTACGCAAGACGGCGCTGCTCCAGTATTCACCACCATTCAAGAAATCCAAGGTGAGGGCGCAACATCGCCGTTCATCGATGGCTACCCGTACATCACCGACGATGAGTATTTCGTAAAAGGAGTGGTAAGCGCAGTTACTACCGGCCTAACTAAAGGTTTCTACCTGCAAGCTCTTGAGGATGATTTCAACTCAAGCACTTCTGAAGGTCTATTTGTTCATACCAATCAATCTAGCTCTGAATTAGCTGCAGGTGATGTGGTGTGTGTTAAAGGTAAAGTACAAGAATACTACAACCACACTCAGCTTAAAGTTGAAAACAATCAATGGTTAAAACAAGGCGAGCAGGACGCGCCTGAAGCGACAGCCATTGAAGTATTAGACACCGATGAGAACTTCGCTGCGACACTTGAGCGCTACGAAGGCATGTTGGTGAAAACAACCGAAGCACTAGATATGCGTGTAACGCGTACCTTCGGTTATGACTATGCTGGTCGTCGTAACAACATGGTTTTGGCGCATGAGCGTATCAACATGCAACCAAACCAACTTTTCGCAGCGGGTTCTGATGAAGCGAAACAGCAAACGGAAGACAATGCTGACCGTCGTCTTTTCGTTGAGACTGACCAAAAAGCGGGTGATGGACAAGTTCCTTTCTACCCAGATTTTGGTCGTACCGACATCGACCAAGATGGATCAACGGAAGACTATATCCGTATTGATGACACTATTGTTGGTTTAGAAGGTGTGTTGACCTACAGCTATGGTGAGTACCGCCTGATCACGACTAACCAGATCACCACTGAAAACTTCGTTCGCAACGACCCGCGTACCGACAAACCAGATATGGAGGAAGGCGACCTACGTATCGCGACCTTCAATGTACTGAACTACTTCAACTCCCCATTTGGTGGTGATGCGAACCAGCATGGTAATAACCGTGGTGCAAACACCATCACTGAGTTTGAAGTGCAACAAGAGAAGATTGTAAATGCGATTCTTCGCTTGGATGCTGACATTATCGGCTTGATGGAAATCGAGAACAACGGTTTTGGTGAAGGTTCGGCAATTCAACAGCTTGTGAATCAACTGAACGATCGTATTGAGCATAAGAGAGACCGTTACACCTTTGTTGCCGTCGACTCGAATGGAGATGGTGTTACCGACGAAATGGACTCGATCGGCACTGATGTGATTACTACGGGTGTTATCTACCGTAAGAAGGTGGTTAAGCTTAAAGACAGCCGCGTAATCGCGATGCCAAGCCAGCAAGCACCAGAGGTGTTAGACGATTCTGGCAAGGTGATTGAAGATGGTAAGAACTACCAACGTGACTCTCTGGCGCCAACCTTTAAGGTCAAGGGCACTAAAGAGAGGTTAACTGTTGCAATTAACCACTTTAAATCGAAAGGTTCTAAGTGTTGGGAAGATGCGGCACCTGTTGAGCAAGGCGGTCAAGGTGGTGTCGATGCCGATAAGCAAGGCTCATGTGAGAACTTCCGTGTTGCAGCGGCGGTTGCACTGGGCGAAGCACTCGATGGCATCAAAGGCCACAAAGTGATTCTGGGTGATATGAACTCGTATGGCATGGAAGATCCAATGCTGGTGCTGACAGATTACTCTGAAGAGAAGTACGGTAAGCAGATCAAAGCAGCGCGTAACACTTACATTAATGGCGTTGAGCAGTTTGGTGATAACGGTGCGGTGATTACTAAGAACTACGGCTATGTTAATGCGGTCTCGCAGAAGCACCCAGACAGCTGGAGCTACTCATACAATGATGAAGTGGGTGCGTTAGACCACCTGTTGGTGAGCGAGAGCTTAAAAGACATGGTGGTCGACGCGACCGATTGGCATATCAATGGTGGTGAATCGACGCTGTTTGATTACAACGAAGAGTACAAAGGCGACCTGCCTAAGTACCAAGACCATTTCCGCTCATCGGATCATGATCCAGCGGTTCTTGAGCTAAAAGTCGGTGGTTCATTTGGCCTTGGCGCATTGATGTCACTGTTTGGCTTAGCGATATGGCGTCGCCGTAAGTCGTGAGCACCTCGTTTAATTGCAAACGATAAAAAGTGAACGCCCGTGACCAAGTTCGGGGGAACTCACCGTTATCTGTAAACAATTAAGGTCAATTTAGGTTGGCCTTAATTGTTGCTCAAATGCAGTTTCCACTTGCCTTTCGCTATGGGTATTGCACAATACCGCCCCTATACCTCCCAATCATTTAGTATTTAGCAAACGATTTCACTCATGTTACTGATCATCGACAACTACGACTCTTTTACCTACAACCTGTACCAATACTTTTGTGAGTTGGGCGCAGAGGTTAAGGTTGTGCGCAATGATGAGATTGATATTGCCGGTATAGAAGCGCTCAAGCCAAGCCACCTTGTGATCTCCCCTGGGCCATGTACGCCTGATGACGCGGGTGTTTCGCTTGCTGCGATTGAATACTTTGCGGGTAAGCTGCCTATCTTAGGTGTGTGTCTTGGTCATCAAGCCATCGCACAGGTGTTTGGTGGCGAAGTGGTTCGTGCCAGACAAGTGATGCATGGTAAAACCTCGCCTATTCGTCATACGGGTAAGAGTGTTTTTCAAGGGCTGAACAATCCGTTAACGGTGACTCGCTACCACTCTTTAGTCGTGAAAAACGGTACTTTGCCGGACTGTTTTGAGCTGACATCTTGGACTGAGTTTGAAGATGGTCGTATGGACGAAATCATGGGATATCAGCATAAGACTTTGCCGATCGACGCAGTACAATTTCACCCTGAATCGATTAAAACAGAGCAAGGGCACCAACTGCTTGCTAATTTTCTAGCGCGCTGAGCGTTTGAATCCTTCTGACATCGATCACCTTTTATAACATTTGTAGACGTGAAGCATGCTTTTTCTGTCTATGCAAAGTTATTCGCGTTATTTCCTCTCGATCCTCTCTCAGAGCTTGTTCTACCTGTACTTCTCCATTCTTAAAGCACGTATAAGCAAAAAAAGCTTCATAAAATAGATACCTTGATGCATAAATAGTCATAGGTAGTAACGTTCGCCTAGCTGTTTGGCATGGCGAAAGAATAATCTACTATTGAAAAGGTTAATTAAATGTAAATATAATGCTGCAGCAGGATAATGGCGAGACAAAATACCTTTGCCTCGGATATGAACCATTACGCTTATTTTGCGAAGCTTGCAGTATCGAGAAGGAATGTGTGATGACAGTGGAAAATAATGTGGAACGTAGTCTATTTGATGAGGTCATGGTGCCTTGTTACAACCCTATGGAAATGATCCCAGTAAAAGGGGAAGGGGCACGCGTTTGGGATCAGCAGGGTCGTGAATACATCGACTTCGCTGGTGGTATTGCGGTGAGCTGTTTGGGTCACTGTCACCCAGCTATGGTTGACGCTGTGACTGAACAAGCAAATAAGCTGTGGCACTTAAGTAACGTGATGACCAATGAGCCAGCATTGCGCCTAGCTAAAAAGCTAACAGACTTATGTTTTGCAGAAAAAGTATTCTTTGCAAACTCAGGTGCAGAAGCGAACGAAGCAGCATTGAAACTTGCTCGTCGTTGGGCTGCCGACGTTCATGGTCCAGAAAAATCTGAGATCATCGCATTCAAACAGGGTTTTCACGGTCGTACCTTCTTTACGGTTACTGTGGGCGGTCAAGCTGCATACTCAGACGGTTTTGGTCCTAAGCCGGGTGATGTCACACATCTTCCGTACAATGATATCGAAGCACTAAAAGCGCATATCTCTGATCGCACTTGTGCCATCATGATGGAGCCTCTGCAAGGCGAAGGCGGCATCATTTCTCCTACATCAGAATTTGTGAACACGGTGCGTGAACTGTGTGATAAGCACAATGCGTTGTTGATCTTCGATGAAGTACAAACAGGTAACGGTCGTACGGGTAATTTCTACGCTTACCAAGGTTTAGGTGTAACTCCGGATATCTTGAGCACTGCAAAATCACTTGGTGGTGGTTTCCCAATCGGTGCGATGCTAACAACTAACGAGCTAGCACCACACCTAAAAGTGGGCACTCATGGTTCAACTTACGGCGGTAACCCACTGGCATGTGCGGTTGCAGAAGCGGTTGTTGATGTTGTTAGTCAACCTGAAACTCTAGAAGGCGTGAAGGTACGTGAAGCTCTATTCCGTGAAGGCTTAGAGAAGATTAATGAAAAATATCAAATCTTTAGTGAAGTTCGTGGTAAAGGCTTGCTACTTGGTGCGGCTCTGAATGACGAATGGCAAGGCCGTGCGCGTGACGTACTAGTTGCTGCGGGCAAAGAAGGTCTTATGGTGTTGGTTGCCGGTGCAAACGTTGTTCGTTTCACACCTTCACTTGTGATCACTAAAGAAGAAATTGAAGAGGGCTTAGCAAAACTAGATAAAGCAATTGCTTCGCTAGTATAAGCCTCAAGCGGCGTCATAGGAATGATCGCCACAAGAGCGATCTCATGACGCACAGCTCAAGGCCCAAGCTTAATGTTTTGGGCCTGTTTTGCATCTGGAGGGAATAATGATGCTTGTTGTACGCCCAATTAAATTATCTGATTACGATGCGCTACACACCTGTGCGGTCGAGTCAGGACATGGATTTACATCTCTTCCGGTTAACGAAGAACTGTTAACCAATCGAATTACACACTCTGAATATAGCTTTGCCAAAGAAAACGTAACTGAGCCGGGTGACGAAGGTTACCTAATGGTTGGTTTTGACGTTGAAACGGGTGAAGTTGCTGGCACGACGGGCATTGAAGCCTCGATTGGCTGGGATGTGCCTTTCTACTCATACCACATCAGTAAAGTGGTGCACTCTTCTCAGCGACTTAAAGTAAATAACGTCGTTAAGCTACTGACTTTTGGTAACAACTACACAGGTTGCAGTGAGATTTGTACGCTGTTCTTGCGCCCTGATTACCGTAAAGGATTAAACGGTCGCCTAATGTCTAAGTGTCGCTTCCTACTTATGGCAGAACACCCAGAGCGATTCTCAAAAACCATTTTTGCTGAAATGCGTGGTGTATCTGATGATGAGGGTAATTCACCATTCTGGAAGTGGCTTCAAGAGCACTTTTTCTCAATCGACTTTACGTTGGCGGACTATTTAACGGGTATTGGTAAGAAAGGCTTTATTGCTGACCTGATGCCTAAGCTGCCAATCTACATCAACTTATTGAGCCAAGAAGCGCAAGACGTAATTGGTCAAGTGCATGAGAAAACACGCCCAGCATTGAAACTGCTTGAGCGTGAAGGCTTTACTAACCGCGGTTACGTCGACATCTTCGATGCAGGCCCAACGGTTGAGTGTGATTTGCGTAATATCGAATCGGTGCGCCATTCAATTCGTGCTCTGGTGGAAATCAGTGAGCATGCAAGCTCTCAAGATTACCTGATTGGTAACACCTCATTTGAAAACTTCCGAGCGGTTGCGGCCAAAGGTGCTTATGACCAAGCTAGCGGTAAAGTGATCCTTGCGCCGAAGGTGGCCGAGGCGTTGGAAGTTAAAGAAGGCGATTTTGTTCGTATGTTGGCTCAATAGAGCTCGATGGTTAGTCAAAGAAGGATAGAAGTATGACTCAGTGGATTGCAGGGCAATGGGTAGCCGGTCAAGGCGAAGCGATGACATCAGTTAGCCCATACGACAACCAAGTAGTGTGGAAGGGCGACAGTGCAACACCTGCTCAAGTTGAATCAGCGGTAGCTGCGGCGCGCGAAGCATTTCTAACTTGGAAGAAACTTAGCTTTGCTGAGCGTGAAGCGATTGTGCTTAAGTTTGCGGAAAAAGTGAAAGAGAACAGCGAAGAGATCGCACAAATTATCGCTAAAGAAACGGGTAAACCAATCTGGGAAACTCGCACTGAAGCGGGTGCGATGGCCGGTAAGATTGCTATCTCAATTCGTGCATATCACGACCGTACTGGTGAATCATCACGTGAAGCGGCGGGTAACCAGATCGTTCTGCGTCATCGCCCTCTAGGTGTCATGGCGGTATTTGGGCCTTACAACTTCCCGGGGCACCTACCTAATGGTCATATCGTTCCTGCATTGCTATCGGGTAATACGATTGTATTCAAACCATCGGAGCAGACACCGTGGACAGGTGAGTTCGCGATGAAGCTTTGGCAAGAAGCTGGCCTACCTGCAGGTGTCATTAACCTTGTTCAAGGTGCTAAAGAGACAGGTATTGCGCTAGCGGATGCGAAAGGCATAGATGGCGTGCTATTTACGGGCAGCGCTAACACAGGTCACATACTGCACCGTCAGTTTGCGGGTCAACCGGGTAAAATGCTGGCACTAGAGATGGGGGGTAACAACCCTATGGTGATCAGTGAACACTTTGGTGACGTTGATGCTACGGTATACACCATTATCCAATCCGCCTTTATCAGTGCGGGTCAACGTTGTACTTGTGCACGTCGTCTGTATGTTCCTGTGGGTGAGAAAGGTGATCAACTGCTCGATAGCCTAGTGGCAGCAACCAAAAAGATTCGTGTAGACCAACCGTTCGCTGAGCCTGCTCCTTTCATGGGGCCACAAATCTCAGAAGCGGCGGCTAAGTTCATTCTAGATGCGCAAGCAAACCTGCAATCTTTAGGTGGCGTAAGCCTAGTAGAAGCGAAAGCTGGTGAAGCTGCATTCGTCACTCCGGGCATCATCGATGCAACTAACATTGCAGAGCTGCCAGACGAAGAGTACTTCGGCCCACTACTACAAGTGATTCGTTACAACTCATTAGAGCAAGCGGTTGAATTGGCGAACGACACCCGTTTTGGTTTGTCTGCAGGCCTTGTATCAACAGACGACTCTGAGTGGGAGTACTTCGTTGATCATATCCGTGCAGGTATTGTTAACCGTAACCGTCAGCTAACAGGCGCAAGTGGTGACGCACCATTTGGTGGCCCAGGTGCTTCAGGCAACCTACGCCCGAGTGCTTACTACGCAGCGGATTACTGTGCATACCCAATGGCATCGATGGAAGGCCGTGAAACGCAGCTTCCAGCGACTTTCAGCCCTGGTATCGAGCTGTAGCAACAACGGCCACCTACAACAAAAATCACAATTGGAGGTAGGGAAGTTTGACCTCCTTTGGATTACTCGCTGGGCGTCTGACCTAGCGAGATATAACAATAAAATAAGTATGTCACAAGCTGATGGCTGCTGACTTTGTCTCGCAGCCACACTCTTTCTAATCCAACTCTCTAGCTTGAGCTTGCTAGAACCCGACAAGGAGTCACCATGACACCCGATCTACTGTTCAAATCCCTCTGGGATGACTACATCGAACGCCTCTGCCCATCTGCTGAGAAGGTACATCAGCTGTTGAAAGAAGAGGAAGACCTTATCAATGATCACATCGCGTTGCGTACGTTTAATGTTGCGCCTTTGGGGATCGAGACGCTGGCTAAACCTTTCTTAGCACTTGGTTACAAAGCGTGTGGTGACTACCTGTTTGAAAGCAAGAAACTCGTGGCTAAGCACTTTGAACACCCAGATCCAACCCAACCCAAAGTGTTCATTAGTGAGCTGAAAGTGGAAGAGTGTTCTGCAGAGCTACAAGCGATCGTGGCTAAGTTGGTTGCGCAAGTGGATGCAAGCAAGCTAGAGGGGCAGGATTTCCTATATGGCGGTCGTCTGTGGGACTTGGATTTCCAAGATTACAAACAACTGGCGACAGAGAGCGAATACGCGTCTTGGTTAGCCGCGCATGGTTATGGTGCTAACCACTTTACCGTGAGTGTGAACCAGTTAAATGCGTTCTCTGAGGTGCAAGCCGTGAATGATCACCTGAGTGAGTCTGGCTTTACAATCAACAGTGTTGGCGGCCAAGTGAAAGGCTCTCCAGAGGTGCTGTTAGAGCAGTCATCAACAATGGCAGATAAAGTGAAGGTAGAGTTCTCTGAGGGGACTGAATTGGTGCCTGGTGGCTTCTATGAGTTTGCTAAGCGCTACCCAATGGCGAATGGCGATCTCTACACCGGTTTTGTTGCAGCATCGGCTGACAAAATCTTTGAGAGCACTAACGGTTAAAGAAAGATACGTTAGCCATAGAGATGCGGTACGTTTCGCTTCGGGACAGTTTCCACATAGGACTCTGTGAGTTCTTTTCGTATCTCGTATCTCGTATCTCAATAAAGAAAAAGCCACCAAATTCGCATTTGGTGGCTTTTGAATTTTTATCGGTTAATCGAGATTAACGCGTACCGTAAACAACGATAGTTTTACCGTGAGCAGAAATTAGGTTTTGCTCTTCTAGCATCTTCAAGATACGACCTACTGTCTCGCGCGAACAGCCAACAATCTGACCGATCTCTTGACGAGTGATCTTGATTTGCATGCCATCTGGGTGAGTCATCGCATCAGGTTGTTTCGCTAGGTTTAGTAGCGTTTGTGCAATACGGCCAGTAACGTCAAGGAACGCTAAGTCACCAACTTTTTGGCTGGTAACTTGTAGACGGCTTGCCATTTGAGCAGAAAGACGCATCAGGATGTCTGGGTTCACTTGGATAAGTTGACGGAATTTCTTGAAAGAAATCTCCGCAACTTCACAAGGAGATTTTGCACGAACCCATGCAGTACGCTCTTGGTCTTCTTCGAATAGGCCAAGCTCGCCGATAAAGTCGCCTTGGTTTAGGTAAGAAAGAATCATCTCCTTACCTTCTTCGTCTTTGATAAGAACTGCCACAGAACCTTTCACGATGTAGTACAGGGTCTCTGCCTTTTCACCAGCGTGAATCAGAGTACTCTTTGAAGGGTACTTATGAATATGACAGTGTGAAAGGAACCACTCTAATGTTGGATCGGTTTGAGGTTTACCTAGAACCATAATATCTCACTTCCTCTGCAGGGTATGCTTGCCGCTTTCCATATTTTAGCTAAGCCTGAATTTGACTTCTTAGGATAAGAGCACTTGTTCTGTGCTGCAAGCTATCTTGTGTTTCGGTTAAGAATAGTATCCTTTTTCAGTCACTATTTCTTGATTTTAATCGTGACCTAGCTACGATTTTTTACGCAAAATTGTGCACATGATCACGGTATGAAAAGTAATCAACCAGAACGCCATTCCGTTAGCCGATTTTTCCCGTTTCAATGAGCTGTTGTAAGATTGGTCTTACAATGAGCTCCATAGCAAAGCTCATTTTCCCGCCAGGCACAACGAGTGTATTGTGACGAGACATAAATGAGCCATCAATCATAGCGAGCAGGTACGGGAAGTCGACGTTTTTGATACCACGCAGACGAATAACAACGAAACTTTCGTCAAGACTAGGGATGCCTTTTGCGTTAAGTGGGTTGGAAGTATCAACAGTCGGTACTCGCTGAAAATTGATATGGGTACGCGAAAACTGTGGAGTGATGTAGTTGAGATAGTCGTCCATTGAACGAACAATGGAATCCATCACCGCTTCACGTGAGTGCCCGCGATCACGTGTATCTCGGACGAATTTTTGAATCCACTCTAGGTTAACGATGGGCACCATGCCAATCAGCAGGTCAACGTGTTGCGATACATTGACATCACCATCGACAACCCCACCATGTAGGCCTTCGTAAAACATCACATCAGAGTTTTCTGGGATCTCTTGCCAAGGAGTAAAAGTGCCTGGCATTTGATTGTAAGGTACTGCTTCGTCAAAGGTGTGTAGGTAGCGTCTAACTTGTCCTGTACCTTCGTTACCGTATTTGCGGAAAAACTCTTCTAATGCGCCGAAATCGTTGGCTTGCGGACCGAAGTAGCTGATGTGTTTCCCTTGCTCACGCGCTTTGCGGATCTCGACGTCCATCTCTGGTCGAGTGAAGCGGTGAAAACTATCCCCTTCAACCCAAGCAGCCTTCACGTCCATCATATTGAACATTTTTCGGAAGGCTTCTGAGGTAGTGGTGGTACCGGCTCCTGAAGAACCCGTAACCGCAATAATTGGATGTTTAGCGGACATGACAACCCTTGTCGTTAGAATAACTTACTTGTTAGCAATCGTTTTCCACTATAACACGGCTATTTTTTTATGGCAGCCTAGAAGCGTTTTGTGAGTTGGATATCGACGGTTTCGTGCAGTTCAGAAAAAACAATACTCGCTTCCCCAGATTGCAATTGCTGTTTTACTTGGTCGATTTTGGATTGCAGTGAGATCTCAACATCACCGTAGTCGGTGCCTTCTCTGAGCACGAACTCCTTGATGAGGTTTTCTAAAGTTTCAGGGGCGATCTCTTGCCATGGAATGATCATAAATACATCTCTCTTTTATGTTCATGGATATGTTTAAAGGTTACTGAGGTTCAGTGTTTGAATGTTGACCTCAATGTGGCGCTATTATGCCGAATCCTGAATACTTTCATAGTAGGCCGGCAGTGCTTCTTCCAACCAAAATTTAGGGTTGAAGGTGCTACCGGTAATGAAGCCAACGTGCCCACCTTTCTGGAACAGTCGGTAATCAATGTTATCCGGCAGAATGAATTTCGGAATCACATCATCGGTCATGAAAGGATCGTCTTTAGCGTGAATGATCTGCGTAGGTAACTTAATACGATTAAGCTTTGGTAGTGCAGAACATTGCGCGTAGTAATCTTGTGCATTCTTAAAGCCATGCAGAGGCGCAGTGATCAAATCGTCGAACTCATACAACTTCTCGATTTTCTTGATCGTGTTTGCGGTGATGCCTAACTTTTCTGCAAGTAGGTTCTCTTTCTTGAGCGCGTTAGATTTAAGTGAGTTCAGCAAATACTGTTTGTAGACCTTAGAGAATCCTTGTTCAATTCGACTTGAGCAACTGGCAAGATCAAATGGCGCTGATACGATCGTTGCTGCAGAGAGTAGCGGATCATCCGCGTACTCAACGAGGTAGTTGGCCAACATGTTACCGCCTAGGGAGATTCCGACCGCCACCTTAGGATTATTAGGGAACTGAGCATGTAAGTTTCTTAGGAAAAAGCGGGCATCTTCCACTTCTCCGGAGTGATACGCACGAGCTAGGCGGTTGGGCTTACCGCTGCAGCCACGAAAATGCATCATTACCGATAACCATCCATCTTCGGCGAAGGCGTTCATAAGACCGTTAGCGTAGGGACTCTCAAAACTGCCTTCAAGGCCATGAAAGAGCACGAAAATTGGTTTGCTATCGAGCCCTTCTTTATTCGGATCTTCACTCCAGGCTAAATCGAGAAAGTCATGGTCTGGAGTTTCAAGTGTTTGCCAGTGAGGGTGGAACAGTGCCTGTTTACGAATAAACCTAGGGACCAAAGTCTGAAGGTGGGGGTTAGATAGGCCAGTCGCAGCGGTAAAAATTGTCATAGTAGAGGTTCCATCATTCTCTGGGGGTGAGATATCACTCGTGTTTCTCTTTGAGCTTGGTCTATCTTGACTCGGTGTGCAAGTGGTGAGTGATGAGTGTTGACCAAGAATTGACGCAGCTAATGTATTGAAAAATAAGTATCTAATTATTTACGCTATGCGTTTCGGGTGACAGTGGTTCTGAAAAGAACTCATATAGAGACTCGGCAGAAAGCAAGCGACAGTACTGCAGCACTAGTGGTCTATCTGGGTTTAATGTCAGAGGAAGGCGATTGATACAGTCGACCAGATCCGATTGTTGTTGTTTTTCGAGTTGAAGTTCGAACTGCAGTGCTTCTCGATACAGTGAGTCGACCACGTGAGGTTTGAGGTGTTTACGTAGCTCTCGATAACTGAGTAGCAGGGATTCTGAGCGGCTTAAACACTGTTGAATGTTGTGCCACTCAGTATCTTTGAAGGTCAATTGCTGCTCGTCTAACCATTTAAGGAGCAGCAGTAGATTGACGTTACCATGATATTGGTTTTGTAGGGTCAGACATGCATCTTTAACGCCGCGAGCACTGTAATAACTGAGACTAAATTGCCACAGTCTCTCTAGCGTCAGCGTTGTCGGTGCATGCTCTGAACTCATAAGTTTTCCATATCTTGTTCCATCTGCTCAAGCTCTTCTTGAACAGACATCCACTCCATTTCAACCTCTTCCAGTTGAGATTTACTGGTGGCTTGTAGTGCGAGTACTTGATTAAGTTTAGCTTTATTTTCGGCTTCATACAGAGAAGTGTCAGACAATTGCTGTTCAGCTTCCTCTAGATCCGCAGTGAACTTATCCATTTGCTTCTCGAACTGAGTCAGTTTTTTGCGCAGCGGGGCGGTCAGTTTTCTGAATTCTGCCTCACGGCGTTTTTGCTCTTTTTTGGCGGCAGCACTGTTGGTGCTATCTTTGACTGGTGCTTGCGCCTGTGCCTCTTTACGCTCGATTTTTTGCTGATCAGTGAGCCATTTGTAATAGTCGTTTAGATCACCGTCGAAAGGCGCGACCTGACGTTCATGCACTAGGTATAAATCATCGGTTGTCGCACGCAGCAGGTATCTATCGTGCGATACAATCACCATTGCACCCTCGAAGGTTTGCAATGCCATGGTGAGTGCTTGGCGCATGTCTAAGTCTAGGTGGTTGGTTGGTTCATCGAGTAATAGTAGATTCGGTTTTTGCCAAACCAGCAGAGCCAGCACCAAGCGCGCTTTTTCTCCACCAGAGAAAGGTGCGACCTTATCCAGCGCTTTATCTCCTTGGAAACCAAAGCTGCCTAAGTAATCACGCAGTTGTTGCTCAGTATGCTTTGGGGCAATCTGCATCATATGTTGCAGTGGCGTCTCTTCTGGATGCAGGGTTTCTAGTTGATGCTGTGCAAAGTAACCAATTTTGACCCCTTGCGAGTAGCTAAGCTCGCCGGCTTGTTGTTTCAGCTCACCAGAAAGTAGCTTGATCAAGGTCGATTTACCCGCACCGTTGCGACCGAGTAGACCAATGCGGCTACCAGGAACAAGGTTTAAGCGGATCTTCTCGAGGATCAGATTATCGCCGTAGCCTGCGGACACTTCATCCATCATCAAAATAGGATTTGGCAGGGCGTCAGGCTCTCTAAATTCGAAACTGAATGGGTTATCAAATTGAGCTGGCAGTACTTGTTCCATCTTTTCGAGTGCCTTGATACGGCTCTGTGCTTGGCGTGCTTTCGATGCTTTGTAGCGGAAGCGGTCGATGTAGCTCTGCATGTGCGCCATCTGCTTCTGTTGCTTCTGATACATCGCTTGTTGCAGGACTAATTTCTGAGCACGTTGGTTCTCGAAAGAGGAGTAGTTACCTGTGTACTCATTGAGTTTCTGGTTCTCAACGTGAACGATTCGGTTGACGATTGGATCTAGGAAGTCCCTATCGTGCGAGATCAGGATAAGTGTGCCAGGGTAGGTTTGCAGCCAGCGTTCTAGCCACATCACCGCATCTAAATCCAAGTGGTTGGTCGGTTCATCGAGTAGCAGTAGGTCACTGCGACACAATAGAGCCTGCGCTAAGTTCAAGCGCATACGCCAACCACCAGAAAACTGAGTTAGGTTCCAACTCATTTGGTCTTGGCTGAAGCCTAAACCGTCCAGTAGTTCTGCCGCTCTTGCTTTGATGCTGTAACCACCAATGGTTTCTATCTTGCCGTGAATCTCGGCCACCAATGTACCGTTATCGGCTTGCTCTGCTTTAAGCAGTTGCTCTTCTAAACCGCGATACTCACGATCACCATCAATCACATACTCAATTGCGGTTCTCTCGAGTGCTGGTGTCTCTTGCGCAACCCATGCCAGTTCCCAGTGTGCGGGTTTGCTGAAAGATCCGGCATCAATCGATAGCTCATCTTTAATGAGAGCGAACAGTGTGGACTTACCACAACCGTTTTTACCGACTAAACCCACCTTGTCGCCAGGGTGTAGAGTTGCAGATGCTTGGTCAAGCAGAGGTTTACCGCCGCGCAGTAGTTGAATATCCGAGAAAGTAATCATAGAAATCGCAATGAATTAAGAGGTGAACAGACGCCTGCATAGTAGGCGGAAACCAGATAAAAGTCGATCACAATGCAAATTGGGTTATGATGCCAATAACATATTAATAACTTTTGTTAGAATTTTCTTGGCATTGCCACCGTTTGCCCTGTAAGGAATGTTTCAAAGGAATGAGTGATTTGTTATCTACAAATAACACAGTACCCAAGGTCTTGGTGATTTTTGCGCACCCAGAGCCTCAAACCTCTATCGCTAACCAAGTCATGTTGAAAAAAATTGAGTCGCTCGGTCATGTTAAAATTCATGATCTCTATGCGGCCTATCCGGACTTCTTTATTGATGTTCCATCGGAACATGAATTGCTTCTTGAACATGACATCATCGTCTTCCAACACCCTCTGTTTATGTACTCTTGTCCTGCTTTACTTAAAGAGTGGTTTGATCGCGTACTGAGTAAAGGTTTTGCGTTTGGTGAGCATAGTGCATTGAAAGGCAAGTACTGGCGCAGTGTGATCACGACAGGTGGTAAAGAGGAGGCATTTGGTGCTTCGGGCTATAATAGATATCCACTACAAGAGATCTTGCAACCTTTTGAGCTAACGGCGGCCCTATGTCAAATGCACTGGCTAGAGCCTCTGGTTTTGCATTGGGCGCGAAACGTATCAGACCTGACGCGTTACCAACATGCCGAGTCATACCGCAATTGGTTAAGGGACCCGTTGCAACTTCTTGAAGAGAACCAAGAGGAGGCTCAGTAATGGCATTAACCAATGAATTCCTCCAAAGCAGCGTGATCTTCTTGTCGGCTGCTGTCGTCGCGGTGCCGATTGCTCAGCGTGCTGGTTTAGGCTCGGTTTTAGGTTATCTTTTGGCGGGTGTGGCGATTGGTCCTTGGGGGCTTGGACTTATTAGTGACGTTGAATCGATTCTTCATTTCTCCGAGTTGGGTGTGGTGCTGCTGCTGTTTCTCATTGGCCTCGAACTCAATCCCAAAAAACTTTGGACTATGCGGGGGCCAATATTAGGGCTAGGTGGCGCCCAAGTTGTCATAACAACATTACTTATCACAGCGGTAGCGTGTCTCTTTGGTCTGAACTGGCAAACCAGCTTGGTTATCGGTATGGGTCTAGCACTCTCGTCTACCGCCATTGCGCTACGCGTTATTGAAGAGCGTGAATTGAGCGGCAAAGAGGCGGGGCAATCGGGTTTTGCTGTATTGCTGTTTCAAGATATTGCGGTAATACCAATGTTGGCGCTGCTGCCATTGCTTGCGGGCAATACCGGTGGTAGTTGGGGCGATATGTTGTGGATGCTTGCTGGAGTGGTGGGGTTGTTGATCGGTGGTCACTTCCTACTGCGCCCTCTGTTTCGTTATGTAGTCTTGAGTGGTGTACGTGAACTGTTTACCGTTGCAGCACTGCTGCTGGTGATTGGTATTGCGGTTATGATGCAGCAGATTGGATTGTCGATGGCACTTGGCACCTTCTTAGCGGGTGTGTTACTGGCTGAGAGTGAATACCGACACGAGTTGGAGATCGCAATTGAGCCGTTTAAAGGACTGCTTCTCGGTCTGTTCTTTATCTCTGTGGGCATGGCAGTAAATCTAGGCCTGCTTGCTGAAAGTCCGTTTGCAATTTTGATAGCGGTATCTGCGCTGGTTGTGATGAAAGGCCTTGTGCTTTATGTACTTGCCCGTATTTTTGGCACACAAGCGAAGGCACGTAGCCGTATGGCGATGATCTTGAGTCAAGGTGGTGAGTTTGCTTTTGTTATTTTTACGGCAGCGAGCGCTCAAGGCATCTTGAGTCTAGAACAGGTCTCATTCCTGCTGGTCGTTGTGAGTCTATCGATGGTTACCACGCCACTGATGCTCAAGCTGCAAGATAAGTTTTTTGCGCGTCAATTGAATCAAATCAGTGAGAATGCGATCTCTTCTGACGTGGTGGATCGCAGCCCTCGCGTGATCATCGCGGGTTTTGGTCGTTTTGGTCAGATCATTGGTCGCTTGATGTATGCCAACAAGATTCGTGTGACTATTCTTGAGAGCGATGCGAGCCAAATCCATATCTTGCGTAAGTTCGGTTATAAAGTCTTTTATGGTGACTCAACGCATTTAGAACTCTTACGTGCAGCGGGTGCTGACAGAGCTGAAGCCATTATCTTGTGTACCGACTCTCCAGACGAAATCATGAAAACCGTCGATTTATGTCGTCAGCATTTTCCTCGCTTAAAAATCTTGGCACGTGCTCGAAGTCGTGTCGAAGCGTACCAACTATTGAACCACGGTGTGACGAACTACTCTCGTGAAACCTTCTTAGGGGCGTTAGACTTAGGTAGACAAGCTCTGACTGAGCTGGGGATGCATCCGTATAAAGCGAAACGTGCTGAGGCGCATTTCCGCAAGCTCGACAACGCTATGTTAAAAGAGCTGCTTCCTCAGCACAGTGAAGATGCTGAATTAGCACAAAGGGCTAAAGAGGCTCGCAAAGAGTTAGAAGAGATTTTTGGGCATGAAATGGAAAATGATCACCAATCTCGAAATTACTGGCAGTAAGCTGCCGACAAAATTATAAGATAACAGCCATAATGAAATGGCACGCATCCAAGTTGTAAAGGATAGATAACGTGAAACAGAAAAAACGCTTTATTGCTGGCGCTAGCTGCCCAAGCTGTAACGCTCAAGATACCCTACGCTGGTGGGTAGAGAACAATATTGAGCTGGTGGAGTGTGTTGATTGCGACTTTACAGAGCAACGTAAACCGAAAACTGTAGAGAAATCTGAACACGCGAATCAAGAAATGATCGGTATTTTTAAGCCGGAATGATTGTGTTTCGTTAATTGATCCCCATAATGTCCCGGTACAGAATTTTTCCTAAGCTCAATTGTTGGAGCTTAGTCCAAACCTCCTTGGAGCTCTCATGAAAATTGAAAAGAACGTAGTAGTTAGTGTTGCATATCAAGTGAAACTTGAAGATGGCGTAGTAGTTGACCAATCAACTGCAGAAGCTCCACTAGATTACCTTCACGGTCATAACAACCTAATCACAGGTCTTGAAAAAGAGCTTGAAGGTAAAGTTGCAGGCGACAAGTTCTCTGCGACAGTTGCACCAGAAGAAGCTTACGGCGAACATAACGATGCACTTGTTCAACGTGTACCAGCAGACGTATTCCAAGGTGTTGAGCAGATCGAAGTGGGTATGCGTTTCCTAGCTGACACAGACCAAGGTCCAATCCCAGTAGAAGTGACTGAAGTTGACGGCGACGAAGTTGTTGTAGACGGCAACCACATGCTAGCTGGCCAAACTCTGACGTTCGATGTTGAGGTGGTAGCGGTTCGTGAAGCGACTGAAGAAGAGGTTCAACACGGTCACGTTCACCAAGAAGGCGGCTGTGGCGGTCACGGCCACGACCATGATCACGAAGGCGGTTGCTGTGGTGGCGAAGGTCACGACCATGGTGAAGAGAAAAAAGAAGGCTGCTGCGGTGGCGGTAGCTGCGGTTCTCACTAATCAGTGAACCCAAGCTGAATATAGAAAGCCTCCCTCGTGGAGGCTTTTTCGTATCGACTGTATGGGCGTTTTCGATACGGACTTACTTTGTTGAAGCAGTCTTACGTAGTGACTGTTGGGTCAGACACTTCGGGCTTGGTTGGCCTAAATTATTCGCCTTTACCAGACACAGCTGGGTGAATATGGTATTGGTAAGCAAAATACCCAGACTGATAAATGGAGAGCATCTATGTCACACCCTTTTTCTATCGCGATACATGGTGGTGCGGGGACGATTTTACGAGAGCAGATGAGTGATGAGCTAAAAGCTGGCATTGTCGAAGCGTTAGAAAAGTCCGTATTGGCAGGCCATCAAATTCTACAGTCGGGTGGTGATGCACTAGGTGCGGTAGTGGCTGCGGTTAAAGTGATGGAAGACAGTCCACACTTCAATGCGGGTAAAGGCTCCGTGCTTACGCATGATGAGTTTGTTGAGATGGATGCGTCCGTTATGCATGGTAAAGAGATGAATGCGGGTGCCATTGCTGGCGTGCGCCATATTAAAAACCCGATCGAACTGGCTCGCGATGTGATGCTTAAAAGCGATCACGTATTACTGATTGGTGAAGGGGCAGAGAAGTTTGCCTTTGAACATGACTATACCTTTACTGAGCAAGATTACTTCTTCACCGAGCGCCGCTACGACCAGCTGCAGTCGATGAAAGAGAAAGGTATCTTCGCGTTGTCTGAGGCGAAATACGATGAACAGCAAGACGGCAAATATCCAGACGATAAAAAGTACGGCACGGTAGGTGCTGTGGCATTAGACCAAGCGGGTAACCTCGCTGCAGCGACCAGTACCGGTGGCGTAACGAACAAGAAGTACGGTCGTGTCGGCGACTCACCAATTATAGGTGCAGGAACCATTGCTGAGAATGGCAATGTTGCCGTTTCAACCACAGGAATGGGTGAGTTATTTCTGCGTAAGATGGTTGCCAGTGATGTGGCGGCGCGTATGCGTTACTTGAAAGAAGATGTACATACGGCTTGTGAACATATCATTCAGGGTGAATTGAAAGAGATGGGCGGAGAAGGTGGCTTAATCGCCATTGATAGCCAAGGTGAGATTCACTTCGGCATGAACAGCTCAGGTATGTATCGTGCGAGTGTTGATGTAGATGGTACCGTAGAAGTGAAAATCTACGCCGATGATTAAACGGACTTATCGGCAGGGTTGAGCATTAACTGATTTATATAAAACAAAAAGGGTGACCATGAGTCACCCTTTTTGCATTCACAGAAACTCTCACTGCCGATATCTGAATATCAGTAGTGTGGCGGTGGCGTCTCTTCTGATGCGTCAGCCAGATTTGAGCCGTCGATATTCTTAACCTTACCGACAACATATTTCATTTGGTCTTGCATCTTAGTGATCAGCAATTGTTGTTGGCTCAGTGCTTCATTGAGTTCTTCAATGGTCTGTTCTTGGAAAGCCAGCTGACACTCAAGGTCATTCACTCGGCTCTCTAGTTGTTCAACTAGCTTTTCTGTCATCGTTCTTAATCCACGTTCCAAGCTTGGGCGATGCCCGCTGATGTTCCCGATATTACACGGCTCTGATTATCAAAGGCTGCATCATACACTACCGCACGAGGAGGGCGAGCATCTTTTAACGGCTCCGCTTCGTAGCGAGCGATACGCTTGCCGGTCTGCGTATCCCAAATACTGACTTGGCTTGATGGTGTACCCGTGACAAGTTGCAGACCATCATCAGAGAAGCGAGCGGTTGAGAAGATCAGTTGCCGTGACCAGCTTTGTAGCTCCGCTTGTGGTTTACCTGTTTCAAGATCCCACACTATGGCCTGGTTTCCACCATCGGAGGTAAAAGCCAGTTCACCATCCCGCTGGAGTACGACTCGCACCACGCGCTGCTCGTGCTCGAAGGTACGTAAAACCAGCCCTGTTTCTGTATCCCAAAGGTAGGCTTTGTAGTCGTTACCACCTGAGAGCGCATAGCGGCCATTGGACGAGAGCGAGACGGAATTGACTTTTTCTCGATGGGCAAGGAACTCTAAGCGGCGACCAGTGACTAAGTCCACGTAGATGGCTTTACCGTTTGATAATCCGAGTAGGACCTTCTCGCCGTTACTGGAGATGTCGACATCGCGGATCAATCCGTCAGAGATAGACCAAAGCCCTTCGGCTTGCGTCCAAGTTAGGTCCCAAACGGCAAAGTTCATCTGACTGGCTGTCACCGCATAGCGACCATTGTCCGAGATTTTGATGCGTGTAACGGGCGAGCTCTCTTGGTCTTGTTCTCCAAGTTGGGCGAGTTCTTGATTCTCTGCGAGATCCCACAGTAGCAAGTGTTTCTTCTGAGAATAGAGCAGAGCAAAGCGACCGTCTCTACTTAACGCAAAGCTGGTGGCACCATTGGGTTCAATATCCCAACGTTGATCATTCTGTTGGAAGAAAAAACACCCATTTAACAGAGTGATGACAATTGCATATAGTAACGAGTGAAAAAATATTCGCATCACGTCCAATAATCCGGTTTGTGTCAGAAGACATAGAACTAGTATATTGTTATAACTAACGTATTCACACCAATCTAATCATTAGATTTGTGCACAATAACCAATGGCTTGGCCATTAATTGGAGTATTCAATGAAATCAGTTTTAAAAGTATCACTGCTTGCCGCGACGGTTATGCTAGCAGTTGGTTGTCAGAAAGAAGAACCAAAGGCAGAAGCTCCTCAAGTCGAAGAAGTGAAAGTTGAAGCAGTAAACTTTAAAACAGAAGACGACAAAGCGGCTTACGCGATCGGTGTTTCATTTGCAAACTACCTAAGCACAAGCATTGATAAGCCAAGCGAACTAGGCATCAACCTAGACAAAGAGATGGTACTGAAAGGTATCGAAGATGTATTTGCTGGCAACACTGCACTAAACGAAGACGAGACTCGCTCGGCACTAGAAGCGCTTGATCAACGCGTCGCAGAAACAATGCAAGCTCAAGCAGCAGAGAAATCAGCAGCAACTAAGAAAGCCGGTGATGACTTCCGTGCTGAGTTTGAGAAAACAGAAGGCGTTCAAAAAACTGACTCTGGTCTACTATACCAAGTCATGACACCGGCGGAAGGTGAGTCTCCGAAAGATACTGACACGGTACAAGTCCACTACAAAGGCACGCTAACCGACGGTACTCAGTTTGATAGTTCGTACGATCGTGGCGAACCAGCAACATTCCCGCTAAACCGCGTAATCCCAGGCTGGACTGAAGGCGTACAGCTAATGCAAGTGGGTTCTAAGTACAAATTCGTTATTCCGCCAGAGCTAGCGTACGGTGAGCAAGACACACCAACAATCCCTGCGAACTCAACGCTGGTATTTGAAGTTGAGCTACTGAAGATTGATAACGCAGAAGAAACAGCTGCACAATAATCGTTTCACAAAGCGTTCTAAGGCCTAACTCAGTTAGGCCTTTTTTTATGCTGTCATTTTGAGTAATTTGTTTTTTAACTTGTTCTAAATCACTAGTTGTAATGTTAGCTAGGTGTGCAATTAAAAATTTCTGATAAACTTACATAAATTTGTTGATTTTTCACACGAAGGTAAGGAATTAAGTGACTACTACAGAAACAGTCAATGCGGATGTGTTACTTGAAATGGAATCAGTCAATGTCATGCCATTCAGTGAACACGATAAAATCATTCTAAGATCTTATGAAGCCGTTGTGGATGGCATCGCAAGTCTTATTGGTCCGTTTTGTGAAATCGTTTTGCACTCGCTAGAAGATCTCAATACTTCTGCGATAAAAATTGCCAACGGTGAGAATACCGGGCGTCAGGTTGGTTCTCCAATCACCGATTTAGCGTTGAAGATGCTCAAAGATATTGAAGGCTCCAAGCGTAACTTCTCGCGTTCATACTTTACGCGCGCAAAGGGTGGCGTGTTAATGAAGTCGATTACGGTAGCTATCCGTAATGGCGACGACCGAGTTATCGGCCTGCTTTGTATCAACGTCAATCTTGATGCTCCGTTCTCACAAGTACTGCAATCTTTCATGCCAACGCAAGATGCAGATGAAGCGGCGTCTTCAGTGAACTTCGCGAGTGATGTTGAAGAGCTGGTAGACCAAACCGTAGAGCGCACAATCGAAGAGATCAATGCAGACAAGTCGGTATCGAACAACACTAAGAACCGTCAGATCGTGATGGAGCTTTACGACAAAGGCATCTTTGATATTAAAGATGCGATTAACCGCGTTGCCGAGCGCCTAAACATCTCCAAACATACGGTTTACCTGTATATCCGTCAGCGCAAAACAGAGGATGATGAGAGTTGAGTTCAAGCCTAACGTATACCTTGTTAGTTAATGGGCCAATCTACGGCTCCCAATCTGCAAAAAATGCCTACCAGTTTGCGCTTGCTTTGCTAGAGAGAGGGCACCAACTAAAGAGTGTCTTCTTTTATCAAGATGGGGTGAGCAATGGCTCAGCGTTAACTGTACCAGCGAATGATGAATTCGATCTTGTTGGAGCATGGCAAAAACTGGCATCACAACATGAAGTTCGCCTAGAAACTTGCGTAGCAGCAGCGCTGCGTCGAGGCGTGGTCAGTCAAGACGAAGCGAATCAACATCAGCTTGAAAATCACAATTTGGCAGAGGGTTTTGAGCAAGCGGGGCTAGGCAGTCTTGCAGAGGCGATGTTGACTCAAGATAGGGTAGTACAGTTTTGAAGAAGTTAGGGTACGTATTTAACAGCTTTCCTCATAGCACAGCATCGGGCAGAGAAGGCCTTGACGCACTGCTGGCGGCATCCGCTTATACCGAAGAAATTTCGGTGTTCTTCGTCGGTAATGGCGTCACACAACTGCTTGAACAACAGCAGCCAGGTGAGTCTTTGTCTCGCGATTACATTGCGGCGTTTAAGTTGATGGAGCTCTACGATATAGAGCAGGTTTACGTGTGTGAACAGAGCTTACAGCGCTTTGGGTTATCGAGTGAGCAACTCGTTATCGATACACAAACACTGGCACCAAGCGCTATGGCGCAGCAATTTGCCCAATGCGACCAGATACTCACATTTTAAAGGTTTAATATGCTGCACATCATTAAGACGATCGAAAAGCTCAAGCTCGCGCTCGCCTATCGCCAACCGGGTGAACACCTACTGTTAATGGAAGATGCGGTTTACGCAGTATTGCCAAGCCACGAGCTTACGCAGACGTTAATGGATATCGAAGATATGTCTGTGCTCGAGCCCGATCTTAACAGCCGTGGTTTGCAAAATCTGGTGTCGAAATCACTAACAAAAGTGGATTACTCGGGCTTCGTTGCGCTCACCGAACAGCACCAACAATCTATCACTTGGTAAGTCTTTACCGCTTTCATTGACCAAATAGAGCATCCTTAGCTCTAGATGGCTAAAAAAGATCTGTATATTTCTTGACACACATCCCACTGCTGAATAGAATTTTGCGTCCCTAATTGCCATGTGTAGTTAGGGATAGATTTTTCACAAAGCTTACTTTCAAGTAAATTTCAGGAGCTAGTTAATGGCAACTATTAACCAGTTGGTACGTAAGCCTCGTGCAAAGCAAGTTGTTAAAAGCAACGTGCCTGCACTAGAAGCGTGTCCACAAAAACGTGGTGTATGTACTCGTGTTTACACTACTACACCTAAAAAACCTAACTCGGCACTACGTAAAGTATGTCGTGTACGTCTAACTAACGGTTTCGAAGTAACTTCGTACATCGGCGGTGAAGGTCACAACCTTCAAGAGCACAGTGTTGTTCTAATCCGTGGCGGTCGTGTAAAAGACCTTCCGGGTGTTCGTTACCACACAGTTCGCGGCGCACTAGACTGTGCTGGCGTTAACGACCGTAAGCAAGGTCGTTCTAAGTACGGTGTTAAGCGTCCAAAATCTTAATGGTATCCGTTAAGTAAGGCCAAACACTAAATTAATTTTAATTTTTGAAGAAACTGAAAAGTTTTGGATAACCTGAAGAAGACAACGGAGAAAATCCATGCCACGTCGTCGCGTCATCGGTCAGCGTAAGATCCTTCCAGATCCAAAGTTCAAATCTGAACTGCTGGCAAAATTCGTTAACATCCTTATGGTTGACGGTAAGAAATCTACTGCAGAAAAAATCGTTTACACTGCACTAGATGCAATGGCTGAGAAATCTGGTAAAGATCACTTAGCTGTATTTGAAGAAGCTCTTGAAAATGTTCGCCCAGCGGTAGAGGTTAAATCTCGCCGTGTAGGTGGTTCAACTTACCAAGTACCTGTAGAAGTTCGTCCGGTTCGCCGTAACGCACTTGCTATGCGTTGGGTAGTTGAAGCTGCGCGTAAGCGTGGTGAAAAATCTATGGCTCAACGCCTAGCAGCTGAAATGCTAGACGCGTCTGAGAACAAAGGTACTGCGGTTAAGAAACGTGAAGACGTTCACCGCATGGCTGACGCAAACAAAGCGTTCGCACATTACCGTTGGTAATACCTTTTCAGTGCTGCAAGGTTCCTTGCAGCACTTCTTTAGTTCCTATGCGTATGCTAGGAACTATTGCTATTTCTAGAGGGATGCTTTTTTAGTAACTCATTTGGGCATAGCAATAGTCCCTAAGTCTCTAAGTAAAGAGGATTCAACCGTGGCTCGTAAAACTCCTATTGAGCGCTACCGCAATATCGGTATTGTTGCTCACGTAGATGCAGGTAAAACAACCACAAGTGAACGTATTCTGTTCTATACCGGTCTTTCCCATAAAATCGGCGAAGTTCACGATGGTGCAGCAACCATGGACTGGATGGAGCAAGAGCAAGAACGTGGTATCACAATCACTTCAGCAGCAACTACTACGTTTTGGCGTGGTATGGAAGCTCAATTCCCAGATCACCGTATCAACATCATCGACACCCCTGGACACGTTGACTTCACGATTGAAGTAGAACGTTCTCTACGTGTACTTGATGGTGCAGTTGTTGTGTTCTGTGGTTCATCTGGTGTTGAACCTCAATCAGAGACAGTATGGCGTCAAGCTGACAAGTACCAAGTTCCACGTATGGTTTTCGTTAACAAAATGGACCGTACAGGCGCAGACTTCCTGCGTGTCATTGAACAGATCAAGGATCGCCTAGGCGCGACACCTGTTCCAATTCAATTGAACATTGGTGCTGAAGAGAACTTCCAAGGCGTTGTCGATCTTATCAAGATGAAGGCAATCAACTGGAACGAAGCTGACCAAGGCATGACGTTCACATACGAAGACATTCCTGCAGACATGCAAGAAATGGCTGAAGAGTACCGTACAGAACTTATTGAAGCTGCGGCTGAAGCCTCTGAAGAACTGATGGACAAATACCTTGAAGAAGGTGAGCTATCAGAAGAAGAGATCAAACAAGGTCTTCGTACTCGTACCCTTAACAATGAAATCGTACTAGCAACTTGTGGTAGTGCATTCAAAAACAAAGGTGTACAAGCTGTTCTTGATGCTGTGGTTGATTTCCTTCCTTCTCCAGTCGATGTACCGGCAATCAAAGGTATCGATGAAGACGAGAACGAAGTAGAGCGCCACGCAGATGATAACGAACCGTTCTCTGCACTTGCCTTCAAGATCGCAAGCGACCCATTCGTTGGCACTTTGACTTTCATTCGTGTTTATTCGGGTGTAGTTGAAAGCGGTAAAACGGCTTACAACTCAGTGAAGAAACAACGTGAACGCCTAGGGCGCATTGTACAAATGCACTCAAACAAGCGTGAAGAAGTAAAAGAAGTTCGAGCTGGTGACATCGCAGCGATCATCGGCCTAAAAGAAGTGACGACGGGTGAAACCCTGTGTGACCAGAACCATAAGATTATTCTTGAGCGCATGGAGTTCCCAGACCCAGTTATCCAGATCGTTGTAGAGCCAAGCTCACAAGCTGATCAAGATAAAATGACGATCGCTCTAGCTAAACTAGCAGCAGAAGACCCATCGTTCCGCGTTGATATGGACGACGAAACAGGCCAGACACTGATTTCTGGTATGGGTGAACTACACTTAGATATCATCGTTGATCGTATGAAGCGCGAATTTAGCGTGAACTGCAACGTTGGTAACCCGCAAGTGGCTTACCGTGAAACAATTCGTGGTACAGCGAAAGCGGAAGGTAAATTTATCCGTGAACACGGTGGTAAAGGTCAGTACGGTCACGTATGGCTGAAACTTGAACCATCAGAAGTTGGCGAAGGCTTTGTCTTCGTGGATGAAATTGCCGATGGTACAGTGCCTAAAGAGTTTATCGCTTCAGTTGCTAAAGGCGTTGAAGAGCAGATGAACAATGGTGTGCTTGCTGGCTATCCTGTTTTGGATATCAAAGCTACACTATACGATGGTTCTTACCATGAAACAGATTCAAGTGAGATGGCGTTTACAATCGCTGCCTCTATGGCTTTCAGAACGGGTGCACTTGAAGCGCAACCAGTTTTGCTTGAGCCTATGATGAAAGTTGAAGTAACTACTCCAGAAGACTGGATGGGTGACGTTGTTGGCGATATTAACCGTCGTCGCGGCATCATCGAAGGTATGGACGAGGGTACAGCTGGCCTGAAGATAATTCGTGCACAAGTTCCGTTGTCTGTCATGTTCGGTTACTCAACTGATTTACGTTCTGCGACACAAGGTCGTGCTTCTTACTCTATGGAGTTTAGTGAGTACGCTGAAGTGCCAAACAATGTTGCAAAAGCAATCATTGCAGAGCGTGGTTAAACAAAAGGGACGCATTTTTTTCATTTTTTGAAAGATCTAATGCGTCCAAATATTGCGCTAACGAGAGTTGGCGCATAAAATAGCAATTTCTGGCGCGTCTCGACCAATAATGGTCGTGGCGAATCATAACTAGGAAGGAACACGATCGTGTCTAAAGAAAAATTTGAACGTACGAAACCGCACGTAAACGTTGGTACTATCGGCCACGTTGACCACGGTAAAACAACTCTAACTGCTGCTATCTGTACTACACTTGCAAAAGTGTACGGTGGTGAAGCGAAAGACTTCGCATCTATCGATAACGCTCCAGAAGAGCGTGAGCGCGGTATCACAATCGCAACTTCTCACGTTGAGTACGACACTCCAACACGTCACTACGCACACGTAGACTGTCCAGGACACGCGGATTATGTTAAAAACATGATCACTGGTGCTGCACAAATGGACGGCGGTATCCTAGTTGTTGCTGCGACTGACGGCCCAATGCCTCAAACTCGTGAGCACATCCTACTTGGTCGTCAAGTTGGTATCCCTTACATCATCGTATTCATGAACAAATGTGACATGGTAGATGACGAAGAGCTACTAGAACTAGTAGAAATGGAAGTTCGTGAACTTCTTTCTGAGTACGAATTCCCAGGTGATGACCTACCAGTAATCCAAGGTTCAGCTCTTGGCGCACTAAACGGCGAGAAGCAATGGGAAGACAAGATCGTTGAGCTAGCAGAAGCTCTAGATTCTTACATCCCAGAGCCAGAGCGTGCAGTAGACCAACCGTTCCTACTACCAATCGAAGACGTATTCTCGATCCAAGGTCGTGGTACTGTTGTAACTGGTCGTATCGAGCGTGGTATCCTACGTGTAGGTGACGAAGTAGAAATCGTTGGTATCAAAGAAACAACAATGACTACTTGTACTGGTGTTGAGATGTTCCGTAAGCTTCTTGACGAAGGTCGTGCAGGTGAGAACGTTGGTGCACTTCTACGTGGTACTAAGCGTGACGAAGTTGAACGTGGTCAAGTACTAGCAGCTAAAGGCACTATCAACCCACACACTAAGTTCGAGTCTGAAGTATACGTACTTTCTAAAGACGAAGGCGGCCGTCACACACCTTTCTTCAAAGGTTACCGTCCACAGTTCTACTTCCGTACAACTGACGTAACAGGCGACATCACTCTACCAGAAGGCGTAGAAATGGTAATGCCAGGTGACAACGTTCAAATGACTGTTGAGCTAATCGCTCCAATCGCAATGGACGAAGGCCTACGTTTCGCTATCCGTGAAGGTGGCCGTACTGTAGGTGCTGGTGTTGTAGCTAAAATCTTCGCTTAATAACGAATGATTTTGCTCTCTCTTCATTAGAAGAGGCGCATCATAAAAAGGGAGGCTTCGGCTTCCCTTTTTTATTTTCAGTAAAATACGAGTGGTTATAAGAAAACTTTGAAATGCGCACTTAACGTATACCTCTAATATCCAGTAATACAATTACTTAGCACAGTGTAGTCTCAACGCTGTTTCGCTAAGTGTTCCCACCTATGAAAAGCACGATTTTTCTATAACAAAACGGTCTAACAGTAGTAAAAGATAAGACTGGTAATAAGAATGATTCCTCTTTATATTTAATCTCAAGTTATAAGTTTAGGTTTGAATATGTACGTCTGTTTATGCCATGGGGTATCGGATAAAAAAATCCGAAAACTCGTTGTCGAAGAGGGCATTACCGATATAAAAGGAATTAAGAAATGTACGGCACTCGGCAGTCAATGCGGAAAGTGTGTACGTTCAGCAAAAGAAATCATCAACGAAAGCGCCGCTACACTGTTTAAGCAAGTTGGTTAGTTACTTAAAACTCAACCAAGCTTTTTGACACTTCTCGATTTGGTTCTACAGTTAAATGAACCGAAGAGGAGAGTGTGCTCATGAAAGGCGATCCAATCATAATTCAACATCTCAATAAAATCCTTGGTAACGAGTTGGTTGCCATTAATCAATATTTCCTTCATGCGCGAATGTATAAGGACTGGGGTCTAAAGCATTTGGCTGATAAGGAGTACCATGAATCTATCGATGAGATGAAACATGCCGACCACCTGATAGAACGGATCTTATTTCTTGAAGGGCTACCCAATCTGCAAGATCTAGGCAAACTCAAAATAGGGGAAGATACACAAGAGATGCTAGAGTGCGATCTTGCGTTGGAGATGGAGGCAATTCCCGATCTGAAAAATGCCATCGCTTATGCGGAAGATATCCATGATTATGTATCACGGGATCTGTTTCTCGAGATATTGGAAGATGAAGAAGAGCATGTCGATTGGTTAGAAACTCAACTCGGCCTTATCAAAATGACAGGAATCCAAAATTACCTTCAAGCACAATATGTCGATGAAGACGAAGGCTAAAAAATATCGATAACAAGGGTAGCTGCTCAGACGCATCCTAGTGGCTACCTTGCATTTCTTTTTCAGGCGGTAGGGCACTACCAAGGACTAGAAATCCTCCAATCACCCCTCTCAATAGATTCTGCGATTATTTTTCAAACACAGCTTGCAAGTTAAAGTGTGATCTGTATAATGCACCGCACTGGCTTAAGCTGGTTGTGAACCAATGAGCACTGAGGAGTAGGCTTTGCCTAGTAATGTATACTCAGCTTATGTTCGCGGTTAATAAAAATAGTGAGTTTATCTTACTTCAAAAGTTAACTGACAATGTGTCCTGATTTTGGATACTACGGTTTCACATAAATCAATCGGCATTCTCTCGTCTTTTCGAGTTTGAGTGGCGATATTGTTTGTGTAATTTTTAATAATTGGAGCTCTGTCTCATGCAGAACCAACGTATTCGTATCCGCCTAAAAGCTTTCGATTACAAGCTAATCGACGCTTCTACTGCGGAAATCGTTGAAACAGCAAAACGTACTGGCGCACAGGTTCGTGGTCCTATCCCACTACCTACTCGTAAAGAGCGTTTCACTGTTCTTATCTCTCCACACGTCAACAAAGATGCACGTGACCAGTACGAAATCCGTACTCACAAGCGTTTGATCGACATCGTTGAGCCAACAGATAAAACTGTTGATGCTCTAATGCGTCTTGATCTTGCTGCTGGCGTTGATGTTCAAATCAGCCTAGGTTAAGGGAGATAAGAATAATGATTGGTCTAGTCGGACGTAAAGTGGGTATGACCCGCGTATTTACTGAAGAAGGCGTTTCTATCCCAGTAACTGTTGTTGAGGTTGAAGCGAACCGTATTTCTCAAGTTAAAACTCTAGAGAACGACGGCTACGCAGCAATCCAAGTAACTACTGGTGCTAAGAAAGCTAACCGTGTAACTAAGCCTGAAGCTGGTCACTTCGCGAAAGCGGGTGTTGAAGCAGGCCGCGGTCTTTGGGAATTCCGTTTAGAAAACGGCGAAGAGTTTGAAGTTGGCGCTGAGCTAAACGTAGAACTTTTCAACGAAATTAAAAAAGTAGACGTTACTGGTACATCTAAAGGTAAAGGCTTCCAAGGCGCAGTTAAGCGTTGGAACTTCTCTACTCAAGATATGACTCACGGTAACTCTTTGTCTCACCGTGCACCGGGTTCAATTGGCCAATGTCAAACTCCAGGTCGCGTGTTTAAAGGCAAGAAAATGGCAGGTCACATGGGTGCTGAGCGTGTAACGACTCAAAACCTAGAGATCGTACGTGTTGACGCTGAGCGCAATCTGCTTCTTATTAAAGGTGCAGTACCAGGCTCAACAGGCGGCAACGTGATCGTAAAACCTGCTGTTAAAGCATAACGTCTAGGAGTAAGTAATGGAATTGATGGTTAAAGGTGCTGATGCACTAACTGTTTCCGAGACTACTTTCGGACGTGACTTCAACGAAGCTCTTGTACACCAAGTAGTTGTTGCATACGCAGCAGGTGCTCGTCAAGGTACTCGTGCTCAAAAGACTCGTTCTGAAGTATCTGGCGGTGGCGCTAAGCCATGGCGTCAAAAAGGTACTGGCCGCGCACGTGCTGGTACAATTCGTAGCCCAATCTGGCGTACAGGTGGTGTTACTTTTGCTGCGAAACCTCAAGATCACAGCCAAAAAGTAAACAAGAAAATGTACCGCGGTGCTATGAAGAGCATTCTTTCTGAGCTTGTTCGTCAAGAACGTCTAATCGTTGTTGATAACTTCTCAGTAGAAGCACCAAAAACAAAAGAACTTGTAGCTAAGCTTAAAGAGCTTGAGCTAAGCGACGTTCTGATTGTTACTGGCGAAGTAGATGAAAATCTATTCTTAGCTGCTCGTAACCTTTACAAAGTTGACGCGCGTGACGTTGCTGGTATCGACCCAGTATCTCTAATTGCGTTTGACAAGGTTCTAATGACTGCTGACGCAGTTAAGCAAGTTGAGGAGTCGCTAGCATGATCACTGAAGAGCGTATCTTAAAAGTTCTACGTGCTCCGCACATCTCTGAAAAAGCAACTATGGCAGCTGAGAAAGCGAACACTATCGTTTTCAAAGTAGCTAAAGATGCGACTAAAAAAGAGATCAAAGCAGCTGTAGAAAAGCTATTTGAAGTTGAAGTTAAGTCTGTAAATACTCTTGTTCTTAAGGGTAAGACCAAACGTCAAGGTATGCGTGAAGGCCGTCGTTCAGACGTTAAGAAAGCCTACGTTACTTTGAAAGAAGGTCAAGATCTTGACTTCGTTGGCGGCGCGGAATAACAGGAGTAGTTAAAAATGGCTATTGTTAAATGTAAGCCGACTTCCCCTGGTCGTCGTCACGTCGTTAAAGTTGTTAACGCTGACCTACACAAGGGTAAGCCATACGCACCACTTCTAGAGAAAAACTCTAAGAACGGTGGTCGTAACAACAACGGTCGTATCACAGTACGTCACATCGGCGGTGGTCACAAGCACCACTACCGTGTAATTGACTTCAAACGTACTAAAGACGGTATCCCAGCGAAAGTTGAGCGTCTAGAATACGATCCAAACCGTAGCGCTAACATCGCTCTAGTTCTGTACGCAGACGGTGAGCGTCGTTACATCATTGCACCAAAAGGTGTTAACGCAGGTGATCAGATCCAATCTGGTGTAGATGCGCCAATCAAAGCAGGTAACACTCTGCCGATGCGCAACATCCCAGTAGGTTCTACTGTACACTGTGTTGAACTTAAGCCTGGTAAAGGTGCTCAACTAGCTCGTTCGGCTGGTGCTTATGCTCAAATCGTTGCTCGCGACGGTGCATACGTAACTATCCGTCTACGTTCTGGTGAAATGCGCAAAGTACTTTCTGAAGGTCGTGCAACGATCGGTGAAGTTGGTAACTCTGAGCATATGCTACGTGAACTTGGTAAAGCTGGTGCTTCACGCTGGCGCGGCGTACGTCCAACCGTACGTGGTGTAGTAATGAACCCGGTTGATCACCCACACGGTGGTGGTGAAGGCCGCACATCTGGTGGTCGTCACCCAGTTTCTCCTTGGGGCGTTCCTACTAAGGGCTTCAAGACTCGTAAGAACAAGCGCACTGACAAGTACATCGTACGTCGTCGTAACAAGTAATCTATATAAAGAGGAATCGCCATGCCACGTTCTCTCAAGAAAGGTCCTTTTATTGACCTACACTTGCTGAAGAAGGTAGAGAAAGCGGTGGAAAGCGGAGACAAAAAGCCTATTAAGACTTGGTCCCGTCGCTCAATGATCATCCCAACAATGATTGGTTTGACCATCGCTGTCCATAATGGTCGTCAGCACGTTCCAGTTTTCGTTACCGAAGAAATGATCGGTCACAAACTGGGTGAATTTGCACCAACTCGTACTTATCGCGGTCACGCTGCAGATAAGAAAGCTAAGAAGAAGTAAGGAGTAGATGATGGAAGCTTTAGCTAAACATAACTTTGCTCGTATTTCTCCACAGAAAGCTCGCTTAGTTGCAGACCAAATTCGCGGTAAGTCGGTAGACCAAGCTCTAGAAATTCTAACTTTCAGCAACAAAAAAGCTGCTGTTCTAGTTAAGAAAGTTCTAGAGTCAGCTATCGCAAACGCGGAGCATAACGAAGGTGCAGATATCGACGATCTAAATGTCGCTAAAATCTTCGTAGATGAGGGCCCTATCATGAAGCGTATTATGCCTCGTGCTAAAGGCCGTGCGGATCGTATCTTGAAGCGTTCAAGCCACATCACTGTTGTTGTAGCAGATCGCTAGAGACTAGGAGAGTAAGCAATGGGTCAGAAAGTACATCCTAATGGTATTCGTCTTGGCATCGTTAAGCCTTGGAATGCTACATGGTTTGCTAACACCAAAGATTTCGCTGACAACCTAGACGGCGACTTCAAGGTACGTCAGTTCCTTACTAAGGAACTACAAAAAGCATCACTATCTCGTATCGTTATCGAGCGTCCAGCTAAGAGCATCCGTGTGACAATTCACACTGCTCGTCCTGGCGTTGTTATCGGTAAGAAAGGTGAAGACGTTGAGAAGCTACGCGCAGCTGTAGCTAAAATCGCAGGTGTACCAGCGCAGATTAACATCGCTGAAGTACGTAAGCCTGAGCTAGATGGTCAGCTAGTAGCTGATAGCATCGCGTCTCAACTAGAGCGTCGTGTTATGTTCCGTCGTGCTATGAAGCGCGCAGTACAAAACGCAATGCGTCTAGGCGCTAAAGGTATCAAAGTGGAAGTAAGCGGTCGTCTAGGCGGCGCTGAAATCGCACGTTCTGAGTGGTACCGTGAAGGCCGTGTGCCTCTACACACTCTACGTGCAGACATTGATTACGCAACTTCTTCGGCTCACACTCAATACGGTGTGATCGGCATTAAAGTTTGGATCTTCAAAGGTGAGATTCTAGGCGGTATGCCAGCTGCTAACGCAGTAGAGCCTAAAGGCGATAAGCCTAAGAAGCAGCGTAAAGGCCGTAAGTAAGGAGTCGAACGATGCTACAACCAAAACGTACTAAGTTCCGCAAGGTTCAGACTGGTCGTAACCGTGGTCTAGCTAAAGGTACTGAAGTAAGCTTCGGCGAATTCGGTCTTAAAGCTGTTGGTCGCGGACGTATTACTGCTCGTCAAATCGAAGCGGCTCGTCGTGCTATGACACGTCACATTAAGCGTCAAGGTCAAATCTGGATTCGTATCTTCCCAGACAAACCGATTACTGAAAAACCTCTTGAAGTTCGTCAAGGTAAAGGTAAAGGTAACGTTGAGTACTGGGTAGCACAAATCCAACCTGGTAAGGTTATGTACGAAATGAATGGCGTACCAGAAGAGTTGGCACGTGAAGCGTTCCGCCTAGCGGCACGTAAACTGCCTGTTAAAACTACTTTTGTAACTAAGCAGGTGATGTAATGAAAGCACAAGATCTACGCGAAAAGAACGTTGAAGAGCTTAACGCTGAGCTATTGAATTTGCTACGCGAACAGTTCAACCTGCGCATGCAGGCTGCTACTGGTCAGCTTCAGCAAACTCATACTCTAAAAGCTGTACGCCGTGATATCGCACGTGTGAAAACTGTTTTGACTGAAAAGGCAGGCGCATAATGAGCGAAACTAACCGCATCCAGCAAGGTCGTGTAATTAGTGACAAGATGGACAAGTCTATCGTTGTTGCTATCGAACGTACTGTAAAACACCCAATTTACGGTAAATACGTTAAGCGCACGACTAAAGTACACGCACACGATGAAGACAACACTTGTGGCCTAGGCGACAAAGTTGAAATCGCTGAGTGTCGTCCACTGTCTAAGACTAAGTCTTGGACATTGGTTAAAGTTCTAGAAAAAGCGAAGATTTAATCTTTGTAATTCTATAACTTATAAGCGGCTCCAAAATATTTTTTGGGGCCGCTTGTTTTTTGTCTACCCAATTCTAAAAAAGGGTGGTACAATTCGCGTCCCTTTTAAAGAGGCAGCCCGACCCGAGAGGGTCTAGTTTTAATATTTAGCGGAGCACTAACAATGATCCAGATGCAAAGTACACTTGACGCAGCAGATAACTCTGGCGCGCGCAAGGTAATGTGTATTAAGGTTCTGGGTGGCTCTCACCGTCGTTATGCACATATCGGTGACATCATCAAAGTTACAGTTAAGGAAGCAATTCCTCGCGGTAAAGTAAAAAAAGGTGATGTTCTGAAGGCGGTTGTAGTGCGCACCCGTAAAGGCGTTCGTCGCCCAGACGGTTCTGTCATTCGCTTCGACAGTAATGCTTGTGTATTGTTAAACGACACTACTGAGCAACCAGTCGGCACACGTATCTTTGGTCCTGTGACTCGTGAACTTCGTAACGCGAAATTCATGAAAATTGTGTCACTAGCACCTGAAGTTCTGTAAGGAGCGGCAACATGGCAGCTAAAATCCGTCGTAATGACGAAGTAATCATTCTTGCTGGTAAAGATAAAGGCAAGAAAGGTAAAGTAACTAAGGTTCTGACAACTGGTAAAGTTATCGTTGAAGGTATCAACCTTGTGAAGAAGCACCAAAAGCCTCAACCGGCTCTAGGTCAGCAAGGTGGCATCGTTGAACAAGAAGCAGCAATCGATGCTTCTAACGTTGCAATCTTTAACGCGGCTACTGGTAAAGCAGACCGCATCGGTTTCCGTATCGAAGATGGTAAGAAAGTTCGTTTCTTTAAGTCTAACGGCGAAACTGTTTCTAACTAATTAGAAGTAATTTGGAGTTCTACTATGGCGAAACTGCATGATTACTACAAGTCGTCTGTAGTCGCTGAGCTTACCAAAGAGTTCGGCTACACAAGCGTCATGCAAGTCCCTAGGATTGAGAAAATCACCCTAAACATGGGCGTTGGTGAAGCAATCAACGATAAGAAACTGCTAGAAAACGCAGCAGCTGATATGGCAACGATCTCTGGTCAAAAGCCACTTATCACTAAAGCGCGTAAATCTGTTGCAGGTTTCAAAATTCGTGAAGGCTACCCAATTGGTTGTAAAGTAACCTTACGTGGCGAACGTATGTGGGAGTTCCTAGAGCGTCTTATCTCTATCGCTCTTCCACGTGTACGTGATTTCCGTGGTGTTAGCGCTAAGTCTTTTGACGGTCGCGGTAACTACAGCATGGGCGTTCGCGAGCAAATCATCTTCCCGGAAATCGACTACGATAAAGTCGATCGTGTACGCGGTCTTGATATTACTATCACGACGTCTGCTGGCACTGATTCGGAAGGCCGTGCTCTGCTGGCTGCCTTTAACTTCCCATTCCGTAAGTAAGGTGAAGGGTTACTGTTATGGCTAAACAATCAATGAAAGCACGTGAAGCTAAGCGTGCGAAGCTAGTTGCTAAATTCGCTGAAAAGCGTGCAGCACTAAAAGCTCTAATCAGCGATGTAAACGCATCTGAAGAAGATCGTTGGAACGCAGTACTTAAACTGCAAGCTCTTCCACGTGATTCAAGTGCATCACGTCAGCGCAACCGTTGTAACCAAACTGGTCGTCCACACGGTTACCTACGTAAGTTCGGTCTAAGCCGTATCAAAGTTCGTGAAGCTTGCATGAAAGGCGAGATTCCTGGACTTCGTAAGGCTAGCTGGTAATTGCCACTTAATCATTTGGAGTAAATCTTATGAGCATGCAAGATCCGATTTCGGATATGCTGACCCGCGTTCGTAACGGTCAGGCAGCAAACAAAGTTGCTGTTAAAATGCCTTCTTCAAAGCTTAAAGTTGCAATTGCTGCACTACTAAAAGCTGAAGGTTACATCACTGACTTCGCTGTAGAAGGCGAAGCAAAACCTGAGCTAGAAGTTACTCTTAAGTACTTCCAAGCTAAACCTGTAATCGAGCAAATCAAGCGCGTATCACGCCCTGGTCTACGAGTTTATAAAAATAAAGACTCGCTACCAACAGTGATGGGTGGTCTTGGTATTGCAGTTGTTTCTACTTCCAAGGGTCTTATGACTGACCGTGCTGCTCGCAAAGCAGGTCTTGGCGGTGAAATCATCTGTTACGTAGCTTAATAAGGAGTAGATTATGTCTCGTGTTGCTAAAGCACCTGTCGCTATTCCAGCTGGCGTAGAGGTGAAACTAAACGGCCAAGAAATCACTGTAAAAGGTGGTAAAGGTGAGCTTACTCGCGTTCTTAACGACGCCGTAGTTATCGCACAGGAAGAAAACAACCTAACTTTCGGTCCGAAAGAAGGTGTTGTTAACGCATGGGCACAAGCTGGTACAGCTCGCGCTCTAGTTAACAACATGGTTGTGGGTGTTACTGAGGGCTTCACTAAGAAGCTAACTCTAAAGGGTGTTGGTTACCGTGCTGCTATGAAAGGCAACTCTGTAGCTCTAACTCTTGGTTTTTCTCACCCAGTAGAGCACGCTCTACCTGAAGGTATTAAAGCTGAGTGCCCTAGCCAAACTGAGATCGTTGTAACTGGTTGTGACAAGCAACTAGTTGGTCAAGTTGCGGCTGACATTCGTTCTTACCGTGAACCTGAGCCATACAAAGGCAAAGGTGTACGTTACGCAGATGAAAATGTGCGTACTAAAGAAGCTAAGAAGAAGTAAGGTATCACTATGGATAAGAAAGCATCTCGCATCCGTCGTGCTACACGTGCACGTCGTAAGATTGCAGAACTTCGCGTTGAGCGTCTAGTAGTACACCGTACTCCTCGTCACGTATACGCACAAGTTATCGCGGCAAACGGCTCTGAGGTTATCGCAGCTGCTTCTACTGTAGAAAAAGCGATCCGTGAGCAAGTTAAGAACACTGGTAACATCGATGCAGCTAAAGCAGTAGGTAAAGCTGTTGCTGAGCGCGCTCTTGAAAAAGGCGTAACTGCTGTTGCATTTGATCGTTCTGGTTTCCAATACCACGGTCGAGTAGCGGCGCTAGCAGATTCTGCTCGCGAAGCTGGTCTGAAATTCTAAGGTAGGGTTGGAAGATGGCTAAAGAACAACAACAAGCTAATGATTTGCAAGAAAAGCTGATCGCAGTTAACCGTGTTTCTAAGACGGTTAAAGGTGGTCGAATCATGAGCTTCACTGCACTAACAGTAGTTGGTGACGGTAACGGTCGTGTAGGTTTCGGTTACGGCAAAGCTCGTGAAGTACCTGCAGCGATCCAAAAAGCAATGGAAAAAGCGCGTCGTAACATGGTTACTGTTGCGCTGAACGAAGGCACACTTCACCACCCGGTGAAAGGTCGTCATTCGGGCTCTAAAGTTTACATGCAGCCAGCTGCAGAAGGTACAGGTGTAATTGCCGGTGGTGCAATGCGTGCTGTACTTGAAGTTGCAGGTGTACACAACGTACTTTCTAAAGCATACGGTTCTACGAACCCAATCAACATCGTTCGTGCAACGATTGGTGCTCTAGTAGACGTTAAGTCACCAGAAATGGTTGCTGCTAAACGTGGTCTAACTGTTGAATCTATTTCGGAGTAAGCACACGATGGCAACTATTAAAGTAACTCAAACTAAAAGCTCAATTGGTCGCCTACCTAAGCACAAAGCGTGTCTTAAAGGTCTAGGTCTTCGTCGCATCAACCATACAGTAGAACTTGAAGATACTCCGTGCGTACGCGGTATGATCAACAAGGTTTACTACATGGTTAAGATTGAGGAGTAATCAGAATGCGTTTGAATACTCTATCACCGGCTGCTGGCTCTAAACCTTCTAAGAAGCGTGTAGGTCGTGGTATCGGTTCTGGCCTTGGTAAAACAGGTGGCCGTGGTCACAAAGGTCAAAAATCACGCTCTGGCGGTTCAGTTCGTCCAGGTTTCGAAGGCGGTCAAATGCCTCTGAAACAGCGTCTACCAAAATTCGGTTTCACTTCTCGTAAGAGCCTAGTGTCTGCTGAAGTTCGTCTAGCTGAGCTAGCGAAAGTAACTGGTGACGTAGTTGATCTGAACAGCCTAAAAGCTGCTAACGTAATCACTAAGAACATCGAATTCGTTAAGATCGTTCTTTCTGGTGAACTTAGCAAAGCTGTGACTGTTAAAGGTCTACGCGTGACTAAAGGCGCTAAAGCTGCAATCGAAGCTGCAGGCGGTAAAATCGAGGAATAATCTCGAGGAACGAGGTACAGATGGCTAAGAAACCAGGACAAGATTTTCGTAGTGCTCAGAGCGGCTTAAGTGAACTAAAGTCGCGCTTATTATTCGTAATTGGTGCACTTTTAGTATTCCGAGCAGGCTCTTTTGTGCCGATCCCTGGTATTGACGCTGCTGTACTTGCCGATTTGTTCGAACAGCAAAAAGGTACCATCGTTGAAATGTTTAACATGTTCTCCGGTGGTGCTCTTGAGCGTGCATCTATATTAGCATTGGGTATCATGCCGTATATTTCGGCATCGATCGTAGTCCAATTGTTAACTGTAGTTCATCCAGCGTTAGCGGAACTCAAGAAAGAGGGTGAAGCAGGCCGTCGTAAGATCAGCCAATATACACGCTACGGCACGCTTGTACTTGCAACATTCCAAGCTATTGGTATTGCAACGGGCTTACCAAACATGGTCGATAATCTGGTTGTTATCAACCAAACCATGTTTACGCTTATTGCTACCGTGAGTTTAGTAACTGGTACCATGTTCTTAATGTGGTTAGGTGAACAAATCACTGAGCGAGGAATCGGTAATGGTATTTCCATTCTGATTTTTGCAGGTATTGTTGCTGGATTGCCTTCTGCAATCGGTCAAACAATCGAGCAAGCGCGTCAAGGTGAATTGCATGTGCTTCTTCTGCTGTTAATTGCTGTACTGTCTTTTGCTGTAATTTACTTCGTTGTTTTCATGGAACGTGGTCAACGCCGAATCGTCGTTAACTACGCTAAGCGTCAACAAGGTCGTAAAGTATTTGCAGCACAAAGCTCGCACCTACCGTTGAAAATCAACATGGCAGGTGTTATTCCAGCAATCTTTGCATCGAGCATTATCTTGTTCCCAGGAACATTGGCTCAGTGGTTTGGTCAGAATGGTGAGAGCAGCGCGTTCGGTTGGTTAACTGACGTGTCATTGGCTCTTAGCCCAGGTCAACCTCTGTATGTAATGCTATATGCTGCAGCTATAATCTTCTTCTGTTTCTTCTATACAGCGTTGGTGTTTAACCCACGTGAAACAGCTGATAACTTGAAGAAGTCTGGTGCATTCGTACCCGGTATCCGCCCAGGTGAGCAGACAGCGAAGTATATCGATAAAGTGATGACAAGATTGACCCTAGCGGGCGCTCTATACATTACCTTTATCTGTCTGATTCCTGAATTCATGATGGTCGCGTGGAACGTACGTTTCTACTTCGGCGGTACATCACTACTAATCGTAGTTGTTGTTATCATGGATTTCATGGCACAGGTACAGACTCATCTGATGTCTCAACAGTATGATTCTGTGTTAAAGAAAGCGAATCTGAAAGGTTACGGCCGTTAATCCGGCGGTAACGTTCAGTTCCATTTACGGAGTTTAGCAATGAAAGTTCGTGCTTCCGTTAAAAAAATCTGCCGTAACTGTAAAGTTATCAAGCGTAACGGTGTCGTTCGCGTGATTTGCAGTGAGCCAAAGCATAAGCAACGCCAAGGCTAATTAGCAGAAATTTTTACTTGAAATACAAGGTAGAGTCGAGTATATTTCTCGGCCTACCTTTTGCGTGCAAAAGAAGTAGTATGCCGCAGCGTATCCATAACGGGCTTTGCTGCGGATAATTCTTTTATGAAACATTGGAGTGAATAATGGCCCGTATAGCAGGCATTAACATTCCTGATCACAAGCATTCTGTGATTGCACTTACTGCAATCTACGGTATCGGTAAAACTCGTTCTCAAGCTATCCTAGCTGAAGTGGGTATTGCTGAAGATGCTAAGATCAGTGAACTAACTGAAGAGCAGATCGATCAACTGCGTGATGGTGTAGCTAAGTACACTGTAGAAGGTGATCTACGTCGTGAAGTATCGATGAACATCAAGCGTCTTATGGACCTTGGCTGTTACCGCGGTCTTCGTCATCGTCGCAGTCTACCACTACGTGGACAGCGTACTAAAACCAACGCTCGCACCCGTAAGGGTCCGCGCAAGCCGATCAAGAAATAATCGGATAAGGTAGAGTACAATGGCAAAACAACCAACTCGCGCTCGTAAGCGCGTACGCAAGCAAGTAGCTGATGGCGTAGCGCACATCCATGCTTCTTTCAACAACACAATCGTAACTATCACTGACCGTCAAGGCAACGCTCTTGCATGGGCTACAGCAGGTGGTTCAGGTTTCCGTGGTTCTCGTAAATCTACTCCGTTCGCAGCACAAGTTGCAGCTGAGCGTTGTGGTGAAATGGCTAAAGAATATGGCCTAAAGAACTTGGAAGTTATGGTTAAGGGTCCAGGTCCAGGTCGTGAATCTACTGTTCGCGCACTGAACGCTGCTGGTTTCCGTATCACAAACATTGTTGATGCGACTCCAATCCCTCATAACGGTTGTCGTCCACCTAAGAAACGTCGCGTTTAATTCGTTTCTAGGATAATTGGAGAAAGATCATGGCAAGATATTTGGGTCCTAAGCTGAAGCTTAGCCGTCGTGAAGGCACTGACTTATTTCTTAAGTCTGGTGTTCGCGCGATCGATACCAAGTGTAAAATTGATAACGCACCAGGTGTACACGGCGCTCGTCGCGGTCGTCTATCTGAGTATGGCGTTCAGCTTCGTGAGAAGCAAAAAGTTCGTCGTATCTACGGCGTTCTAGAAAAACAATTCCGTAACTACTACAAAGAAGCTGCACGTCTTAAAGGCAACACAGGTGAAAACCTACTTCAGCTTCTTGAAGGTCGTCTTGATAACGTAGTTTACCGCATGGGCTTTGGTGCAACTCGCGCTGAATCTCGTCAGCTAGTTAGCCACAAAGCTATCCTAGTTAACGGTAAAGTTGTAAACGTTCCTTCTTTCAAAGTAGCGGCTAATGACGTTGTTTCTATCCGCGAGAAAGCTAAACAGCAATCTCGTATTAAAGCGGCTCTAGAAGTTGCTGAACAACGTGAAAAACCAACTTGGATTGAAGTAGATGCTGGCAAAATGGAAGGTACATTCAAGCGTATGCCTGAGCGTTCTGACCTATCAGCTGACATCAACGAACACTTGATCGTCGAACTTTACTCTAAGTAAGGTTAAAAAAAGAGAGGACACAATGCAGGGTTCTGTAACAGAATTTCTTAAGCCGCGTCTTGTTGACATTGAACAGATCAATACGACACACGCAAAAGTAACTCTTGAGCCATTAGAGCGCGGTTTCGGCCACACTCTAGGTAATGCTCTTCGCCGCATTCTTCTATCTTCTATGCCGGGTTGTGCCGTAACAGAAGTTGAAATCGAAGGTGTGCTACACGAATACAGCACTAAAGAAGGCGTTCAGGAAGATATCCTTGAAATCCTTCTAAACCTAAAAGGTTTGGCTGTACGCGTTGCTGAAGGCAAAGATGAAGTGTTTATTACACTGAACAAATCAGGCTCAGGCCCTGTTGTTGCAGGTGACATCACCCACGATGGTGATGTAGAGATCGCTAACCCTGAGCACGTAATTTGTCACCTAACGGATGACAACGCTGAGATCGCTATGCGTATCAAAGTAGAACGTGGTCGTGGTTACGTTCCAGCTTCAGCTCGTATCCATACTGAAGAAGATGAGCGTCCAATCGGTCGTCTACTAGTTGACGCTACTTACAGCCCGGTTGATAAAATCGCTTACGCTGTAGAAGCGGCACGTGTAGAGCAACGTACTGACTTAGACAAGCTTGTTATCGATATGGAAACGAACGGTACTCTAGAACCTGAGGAAGCAATCCGTCGTGCAGCTACTATCCTAGCTGAACAACTGGATGCGTTCGTAGATCTACGTGATGTACGTGTACCTGAGGAGAAGGAAGAGAAGCCAGAATTCGATCCTATCCTACTACGTCCTGTAGACGATCTTGAACTAACAGTTCGCTCTGCTAACTGTTTGAAAGCAGAAGCGATTCACTACATCGGTGATCTTGTACAGCGCACTGAGGTTGAGCTACTTAAAACGCCAAACCTTGGTAAGAAATCTCTTACAGAGATTAAAGATGTGCTTGCTTCACGTGGTCTATCTCTAGGCATGCGTCTAGAAAACTGGCCACCAGCGTCAATCGCTGAAGATTAATCGAAAAAGTTAGAAGGATTAGGTCATGCGCCATCGTAAGAGTGGTCGTCAACTCAACCGCAACAGCAGTCATCGCAAAGCGATGTTCAGCAACATGGCTAGCTCTCTTGTTCGTCACGAAGTTATCAAAACTACCGTGCCAAAAGCAAAAGAACTACGTCGCGTAATTGAGCCGTTGATTACCCTAGCTAAGACAGACAGTGTTGCTAACCGTCGTCTTGCATTCGCACGCACTCGTGATAACGAAGTTGTTGCAAAACTATTTAATGAACTAGGCCCGCGTTTCGCGGCTCGCCAAGGTGGTTACACTCGCATTCTTAAATGTGGTTTCCGTACTGGTGATAAAGCTCCAATGGCATACATTGAGCTTGTAGACCGCCCAGCTGCTGAAGAAGCTGCTGAGTAATCTATACTAGATTGTTAATCCAAAAAGCCGAGCCTAGCTCGGCTTTTTTGTATCTGTTGTTTTTCAATCCTGCATCATAATACTTGGCACTTTCTCTTACCTCGATAACGCTCCTTTCTCAAAATATCTCGCATCTCGTATCAAAGTTTGTAACACCCACAAAAAAAGAGCACCGAAGTGCCCTTAATTCAAACTATCTTAACTTGTGGTTATTTGAAGGATTAACTCCAAATCGCTGATAATGAATCAAGTAGGCTTGAGGTTGCACCTTGAGATTGAAGCGCTTGCAGAATGATAGGTGCAAAAGTTGTGATCATTGAAGAGTCCATACCTAGGCCTGAGAATGCACTTTCCACGGCACTTTGTGAATTTAGCATAGATGTAAGGCCTGTCGATTCAAGCGTTGACATGCCAGGGATAAGTGACGACAACTCTTTGTTGTCAGCACTACCGAGTGAATTTTGGGCCAGTGCTAACATAGAACCAATACCACCTAGCGCTTGGTCGTTAGTTACTGATGCTTTTTCGGCGACTGTGTCGGCCAGAGGCGTCGATTCATTTTGTTGTGACCATAAGTTAACCGCACCCATTAGTGCTGTCTGAGTCAGTTGAGAGTAGTCGGTCGTTGCGGCAGCGGTTGTTGAGGCTTGGTCAGAGGTGCTTGCGCAAGAGGCTACAGCTAATGCGCTGAATACAGTGATGAGTGCTTTCTTCATTATTCTTCCTTAAGTAATAAAGTAATCGTCACTTTCACTATAAACGAAAAACGGCGATGTTGTTACATCGCCGTTGGATTAATTTAACTTTAGTTTACGCCCAGCAGATGGTTTACCAAGGCGTTTAAAATTAAAGGATAGCTAGAAGTTCTACTTCGAATACTAGAGCTGCAAATGGAGGGATAGCAGCACCTGCGCCACGCTCACCGTATGCAAGATCTTGTGGGATGTATAGTTTCCACTTAGAACCTACAGGCATCATTTGTAGAGCTTGAACCCAACCTTGGATAACGCCAGTTACTGGGAACTCAGCTGGTTGACCACGAGATACAGAGCTGTCGAATACAGTACCGTCTGTTAGCTCACCGTGGTAGTGAACACGAACTTGCTTGTCAGCCGTTGGGATTTCACCAGTACCTTCAGTGATTACTTCGTACTGTAGGCCAGACTCAAGAACAGTGACTTCTGGACGTAGAGCGTTGTCAGTTAGGAACGCTTCGCCGTCAGCTGCTGCTGCTTTAGCTGCTTCTTGACGGATTGCTTCAGCACGAGTGTGAAGCTCTTGAAGTGCTTTGTTGATTTCGTCAACTTCGATAGCTGGCATGTCGCCAGTTAGTGCAGTTGCGATACCCGCAGCGATTGCGTCAACGTTTAGGCCTTCAAGACCAGAACCAGCTAGTTGTTGGCCCATTTGTAGACCGATACCGTAGCTAGCTTTTTGCTCTACAGTTTCAAATTTTACTTCAGACATGAAAGTTACTCTTTTTGTGTCAGTACGAAAAACGTAAGAATACCAGTATTAACTGCTCGAAGAAACGGCTAGACCCTGATTCGCTCTAGCTTTCATGTACTCAAATCACAATGGCACTATTTTTATTGCATTGCTCCCGTAATGAAGGAAAAATCTATACTGTTCTAGTTTTGGTTTTTATACTGTAGTTAATTAACAGTTAGGGCGCAGTAGTATGAATCGTCGTCATAAGAAGAAACAACAAGTAGATTATTTGCAGCTGTGCAAAGATAAATTCAGTGCTATCGAATTTGGTGATGCCAAAGATAAGATCCGTGACCTATGGCAGCGCTTGCCTAAATTACATCAACGCGCATTGATGGTGCTTACGCCTGTCGTTTTGTTGTTACTGATCATTCCTTTTCCAAAAGCAGAAAAGACGAAAAGCGCACCGGCAGCCAGTCGTGTTGAGCTTGAGATAAATACTGTCGGTTTAAGTGAACAACAGAGTGAACAACAGCAATCTCTAAAATCAAGTCACTGGAAAGAGTATTTGGTACAACAAGGCGATACTTTAGCGCAGGTATTTCGTAACAACCAACTGCCACTATCAGACCTTAATGCACTTGTGCGGATTGAGGGGGACGATAAACCTCTGAGTCAGATAAGAAAAGGGCAGTTGGTTCGATTTAAGCTAGCAGAGAATGGTCAGTTGGACATTCTTCAGCTTGAGAAAGGTGGAAGTTCGGTGATGTTCTTCCGCCTATCTGACGGTGGTTTTGGTCGCAGCAAATAAATACTGAACTGGTATATTAGGAGCGATTATCTCGCTCCTTTTTTTATGCGCGGAATCGGAGCCAGCGGTAACACAATCAGTAAGATGCCGATAAAGGTGAGAATATCGGGGATTTCGTTAAACCAAATCATACCGATGAGTGCGACAAAGACGAGGCCTGAATATTCTGCCAGTGCAATCTGGCTAGAGTGTGCTTTTTGATATGCAGATACAGCTAGTCCATTGTAAGCCAATATCAGGGTGGCGCTTAAGGCGATATAACCAAGGTGCCCCCAAGATATCGGTGACCAAAATAGTACGCAAAGTATTAACGCAGCAGGCAGCGAGAATAGGGTTGTCCACCAAAGTGTCGTCACTACCGATTGCTCACTCGGAAGTTTGCGAACCAAGACATTGAACAGCGCCAGGGTACATGCTGTACCAAGCGCAAATACCGCCGCCCAATGAAACTGCGATGGCCTCAGTACGATGAGCGCACCGATAAATCCGATGGTGGTGGCGACGACTTTTCCAAGTGCAGGGCGTTCTCCCAACAGCAGTATCGACAATGGCAACATCAATAATGGTGCGACGTAAAATACGGCATTGGCTGTCGCCAGTGGTAAGTGGGTAATCGCCACGACCATACACCCACTACCGATTAAGATCAGCTGGCCTCGAGCAAAGGTGATTTTTGCCTGCTTGAGTCGGCGTTGTACTCTGTTTTGCTTTAACCATAATGGCGTAATCAAAAGCAGTGACAATAGTTGGCGAAAGAAGATGTACTGCAGTGGTGGCACTTCACCATTGAGCAGTTTCACCGCCACGTCAGAGAGTGAGGCAAAAAAGTTGCCCGCAACAAGCAGCAAGATCCCAAGCGTGATGTTGGACATCAGCCCTGTAATCTCATATCGATATGCGGAATATCGTCCTCAAGGTACATCTCTGAGATCGTCACAAATCCATGACTTTGGTAAAAAGCTTCTAAATGTTGTTGAGCACCGATATCAATGGTGCTATTTGGCCACAACTCATGACTGCGTTTGATGGCTTGTGCTAAGAGTTTGTGACCTAAACCAGCCCCTCGCGCCTCGGCTTTGGTGGCAATTCTACCAATACTGACGTTGTCATAAGTGGTGCCTGCAGGCAGCAAACGAGCGCAAGCGATCAGTTGACCGTCCTCATATCCCAAAAGGTGGTGCACACCGGGTTGGGTATCTTTACCATCAAGCTCTGAGTACGGGCAGGTTTGTTCGACAACAAACACGTCTACTCGCAGTTTCAGCAGTTCATACAGCTCAGTTGTGGTTAATTCGGCAAAGGTTGGGGTCGACCAAGTGATCATAATATCTTCCTATATCTGTACTTGGCGCTAATCTAGCAGCACCTTGGAGGCTATGCATTAACCATTGTTAATTCGGCTCTTGATTCTGCTTAGGCTGATCGCCGTAATACCAAGATAGGCTGCGATTTGATTGTCATTTAAGCGTTGCAGCAGATCTGGGTAGTGCTCGCAGAACAGTTGGTAGCGCTGCTCTGGCGTGTAAAGCAGCATGAAACGTTCTTTGTTCTCTTTGTACATCAGTTGAGTTTCAAGTAACTTGAGGTACAGAGGATTATTTGTCTCGCGCCACTCTGTCAGAGCTTGCATTGGCAGCTCAAACAGTGAGATAGGAGTGAGCGTTTCGAGTAGATAAGGAGAAGGTTGCTGCTTTATTAAACTCTCAAAGCCAATCACCCAGTCATGCTCCCAGTAGAACTCTTTGCTGTACTGTTTGCCTTCTTCCGTTAGGTAACACGCATGGCATAACCCTTCAACGATGAAGTAAAACGAATCAGGCATCTCTCCTTGATTGGTAAGAATGTGTCGTGTTGGTAACTCGAGCGGTTTTGCTATCTCAAGCAGAGATTCTATCTGGGGTGGGGTAAAGCCAAAGCTTTCTAATTGTTCTGTTAATGCGCGGTGCATGGTCACTACCTAAGCCATTTCAATGCGAAGATGATCGCACTTTCTATGGCCTAGGTATAGCGCAAGCTTAGGTCGAGTTATTGGGTTTGTGAGTTGCTATGGCGATCCAAGTAATTTTGAGCCTGTTCTTTTCCCATGTATTTACCTAGAGTCTTTACTGATACCTTCTTAAGATTTACGACGATCAAGCCATCTAAGGCGTTATTAAACGAGGGATCAACGTTGAAGCACACCAGTTTACCGTTCATTCCTAGGTATTGACGAAGTAAGACAGGCAGGCCTTTTCCTTGTTCCATGCGTGCGAGAACTTTAGAAAGTAGCGGCACACTTGCCAAAGAAGAGAGCAGGTGGTTTTGCCAGAACACATGATTGCTGTTGGTCAAAGGTGATGAAGGTGAAACTAAGCTAGCCTTCTCTTTGTCGTAGTGGTGAATCGATAAAGTGGTGGCTATTAGCAGTCGTGCACTGTGACTGTAATCATTACTAATACTAACTGGGCCAAAGAGGTGTGTGTATTGAGGATGGCGAGATACGAAAGTCGCGATACCTTTCCATAGTAGTAACAGTGAATTGAGGCTCTTCTGATAAGGCTTACTCACCACGGATCGTCCGAGTTCAATACTGTGTTCTAGGGTATCGATAAATTCTTGATTGTAGTTGAACAGGCTACGAGAGTAGAGTTTATCAAGGCCGTGCTCTGTTATTAATTGATCTACCATACCCAGTCGATAGGCGCCAACCAGCTCTGACTTCGCTTTGTTCCATATAAACAGTTGATGGTAGTAAAGATCATATTCATCTAAATCACAGGCAAGCCCACTACCTTCGCCTACATCTCTAAAACTTTCTTCTCTGACTCGGCCAATTTCACGCATCAGATTAGGAATCGATTGGCTGGGTGTACAGTAGACCTCAAACTCCCCTTGCTCAAGGAGTTTCATCTCAGCTGGGAGTGAATCGATCTCAGTCGTCAAAACTTGTGACGATATGGGGGCGATCACTTGCGTATCAAAAGAGGATGGCTTGGTTGTGGTCTCTGAAGTCTGTTGTTGACTCATTAGGTAGGTGTTGAGTCTCAGGTAGTTGACGATATCCACCTCTTGTTCAAGCGATGTTATCTCTGAATAAGGAATCGAAGAGCCAATGGAGATGGAGATAGTGGTTGCTTGCTTATTAAGAAGCTCGCGTCCCAGCAATGCAGTTCTAAGTATTGGGTGGATGCGACCAGCTTGGTAGAAAAGTTCGCTATTCTTACCATTGATGAAGATAGGCACGGTTGCCGCTTGGTGGCGTTTAACAAACTTCGCGATCGATTTGCTCCATTCGATGTCAGTGAGTGTTTTCCCCCCTTTACGATAGCTGGACACTTCGCCCGCAGGGAACACAATCAACAATCCTCCGTCAGCTAGGTGGCGATTAGCGTCTCGAATCGCCTTGGCATTGGTACGCTTTGATTCTTTGCTGTTAAAGACATCGACACCGATGAAAAGATCGTCTAATTCAGGGAGTCGCTTGAGCAGTTCATTGGCCAACACTTTGACATCTTTCCTCACTGATCCTACGAGATCGGCAAGGATCACTCCTTCAATCGCACCAAGTGGGTGGTTCGCTACAATCACGACCGGCCCTTGTTTTGGTATGTTTTCCGTGCTTCCTGATGCAATTGAGTAGTCGATATTAAGCGCCGAGAGCGTGTAATTCATGAATTCGAAGCTCGATAACTCATTTTGTCGGTCTTGATAGAGTCGATCCAATTTTGAGAGTCCCGTTGCCCACTCGACAACAGACTCACCCAAACCAAAAGGTGTATAACGTGGTAAACGAAACGGACTATCAATCATAGTGTAGCTACCTTACTTAATTCGCTGTGGCCAAGCTGTATCGGCTTGTTGAATGTGTTGCGTGCGGCCAGAGACAAAGTCGTCTTTGACGAAGGCTGCTCACACGCAATAACCACCATACTGAGGTGCATACTTTTCAGGATTATTAACAATTAAAGTCAGATTCTTTTCACAAGAGAGGTGCTTTGTATTCGATGTGGAATGTCTTACTTCGTGCGACGGGTTGCTGGGCATGAAATAGATAAGGGCAGTGATAAAGGTTTACAGTAGGTCGCGAAATGTGGTGCTCACTCGCACACTAGCGCTGAAATAGAGAGGTTTGGTTGTGGCGTTTACAGCCAAGGATGGGCTTGAAACTTAACTCTATTGGTGATTTACGTACGGCAAAATAAAGATTTTAAAGGAGCGGTTTACCTATATGAAAAAAGGCTGAATCGTTAAATTCAGCCTTTTGAAACATAAACTAAAGAATATTGAAAATCTTATTTAGTGAGGTCGATTTGGTAAACACCGAAGCCAACATCATCAGTCGCAACGCGTTTCATCGGGTATTGGCCTTTCTCTTTGATGAACTGTGCCGCTTTCTCGCTTGGTGATGTTTCAAAACGGATGTCTAGCTTCTTGCTCGTTTCGATAGGAGCAAAAGACCAGTTATTGTCCGCTGTTGGGCTTACTTTTCCTTGCTCTTTGCTTACGCGAGAGATGTAGTTTGCTAGAACCGTACGGTTTTCGTCTGGTGCATCAAAAGCGATGTACTCAACGCCTGTGCCCGGGAACTTCGCGCTGTATGCACGGTAGTTGTTGGTTGCAATTAAGAAGTCTTGTTCCATATCGATTGGTTGACCTTGGTAAGTCAGACCTACGATACGCTCAGATTCTGGGTTAACCACTTTACAGTTCGCGTCGTATTTAGCTGGCTGTGTCACATCGATCTGGTAGTTGACACCATCGATAACATCGAAGTTGTAAGTACGGAAGTTATCCCACTCGATCAATGATTGTGGAGCTGTCGAGTTTGCGTCGATTTGGTTGAACTGACCTGCCGAACACTCCAACCACTCTTTCACTTCTTTACCTTTTACCTTCATCGCAACAAGGGTGTTCGGGTATAGGTATAGATCCGCTGCGTTACGGAAAGTCAGTTGGCCCGCTTCTACTTCAGTAAAGTTTGCTGGGTCATTCTTACGACCGCCTGCTTTAAATGGTGCAGCTGCAGAAAGTACTGGTGTGCCGTCTAGGTCTGGATCACCTTGAATAAAGCGTTCAACGTAATCTTTTTGTGCAAGGTTAACGATTTGAACCGTAGGATCGTCTTGTACCAGTGATAGGAAGCTGTACATCACGTCATCAGCTTGGCCAATTGGCTGGTTTACAAAGTCACGAGTACCTGCGTGATCTTTTTCTAGTGCCGTTACGATGCCTTCATCAGCGGCAGCCAGTGATTTCTGCTCTACTTTGTCGTAGATAGGGCGCGCTTCAGATTGGCCTTTTACGACTTCCCACTTACCGTCTTTTTGTGCCAGCGTTAGATCCATAATACCGACGTGGCTACCCCAACGACCTGGCATCACCGCAGCAACACCGTTCATTGTGCCGGCTTGGTTATCAACGCCTTGGATATTGTCAAAACCTTTGCCTGGGAATACGGCATGAGAGTGACCAAATGCAATCGCATCGATGCCTTCTACTTCAGATAGGTAAAGCGTTGAGTTCTCTTCGCCTGCTTTGTATGGGTCTTGAGAAACGCCAGAGTGAGGGATCGCAACGATAACTTCTGCGCCTTCAGCCTTCATTTGAGGAACCAGTTCATTCGCCGTCTCTAGGATGTCGCGAGCGATAACTTTGCCTTCAAGGTTCTTCTTATCCCAAGTCATGATTTGTGGTGGAACAAAACCGATGTAACCCACTTTTACTTCATGTTCTACGCCTGCAGTATCTGCAAATTTGTGCGTTTTGATAATGTATGGCGTGAAGTAGTGCTCTTTCGTTTTTGCGTCGTAAACGTTAGCGCTGATGTATGGGAAATCCGCGTCGTTGATTGACTCTTCTAGGAACTCAAGGCCGTAGTTGAATTCGTGGTTACCGATGTTGGCTGCATCGTAATCTAGCTGGTTCATTGCTTTGTATGCAGGGTGAACTTCGCCTGCAACGATGCCTTTATCTGCCATGTAGTCACCCATAGGGCTACCTTGCAGCAAGTCACCGTTATCAACAAGAATGCTATTCGTTACTTCGCTTTGAGCTTCTTTAACAAGAGTTGCAGTACGCGCCAAACCGATCTTTTGCGATGGCTTATCTTTGTAGTAGTCGTAATCCATTAGGTTAGTATGAATGTCAGTCGTTTCTACGACGCGCAGCTTGATTACTTCATCTGTGTCTGGGGTGGTTGTACAGCCAGCTAGAGTTAAACCTAGTCCGGCCAGTACCGCTAGCGATAAAGGTTTCATTGCAACTTTCATTATGGAGCTCCAAGATTGGATGGGGAGAGAATTTGTTGCGTAATGTAACAAAGTGGAGTGCAACAATGAGTACAACATGTGTTAATTCGTGATGTTGATCTTATTACTTTATGCTGTTCTGCCACTCTTGTCTCAAACCGATTAATCCATACGCAACAAGCGTTTATTAAAGGTAGTCCATTCATTTTGATAAGGAATAAAGGTGACAACGATTCCTTATCAGCTTTTCGAATAAAAAATGAAATTTTAGAATTTCCAGTAATATGAGAGGCTCGTCATAATGCTTTCATTGAGGGCGCATTGAGCTTGAGTACATCGCAAAGTATTTGTGTTGCCAGCCAATACGTCAATTCACATCACGGTGAATGAGTTAACTCTCATGCTTGGTTGAACCAAGTACGGCATCGCTTGTGATACGAGCCTTAAAGGAAGCACTGAAATGGACCAAGAACGTTTAACCCACCTAAAACAGCTTGAAGCGGAGAGTATACATATCATCCGTGAAGTAGCGGCTGAGTTTGATAACCCAGTGATGATGTACTCCATCGGTAAAGACTCTTCTGTGATGCTTCACCTAGCTCGCAAAGCGTTTTATCCGGGCAAAATCCCTTTCCCTCTTCTACACGTGGACACCGATTGGAAATTCCGCGAAATGATTGAGTTTCGTGATCGTACTGCTAAGAAGTACGGCTTTGATCTTTTGGTTCACAAGAACCCAGAAGGCTTAGCGATGGGGTGTAGCCCGTTTGTACACGGCTCATCAAAGCATACCGATATCATGAAGACTCAAGGCTTGAAGCAGGCGTTAAACAAGTATGGGTTTGATGCAGCCTTTGGTGGTGCTCGTCGTGACGAAGAGAAGTCGCGTGCGAAAGAGCGTGTTTACTCTTTCCGTGACAAAAATCATACATGGGATCCTAAAAACCAACGTCCAGAGTTATGGAAAACCTACAACGGTCAGGTAAACAAAGGCGAGAGCATACGTGTATTCCCGCTTTCAAACTGGACTGAGTTAGATATCTGGCAATACATCTACCTAGAAAACATCGAGATTGTACCGCTTTACCTTTCAGAGAAGCGCCCAGTTGTTGAGCGTGACGGTATGCTGATTATGGTCGATGACGACCGTATGGAGCTGCAAGAGGGTGAGGTGATTGAAGAGAAGAGCGTGCGTTTCCGTACTCTTGGTTGCTACCCACTGACAGGGGCAATTGAATCTGAAGCCAATACATTAACAGGCATCATTGAAGAGATGCTGGTGGCGACATCCAGTGAGCGTCAAGGGCGAGCGATCGACCACGATCAATCGGGCTCAATGGAGCTGAAAAAGCGTCAAGGTTATTTCTAGGATCTAAGGAAAGAAAAATGAATAGTGCAGTAGAAGCTGAATTGGCTGAACTTGGGATCGAAGGTTACCTGAGTCAGCACCAACATAAATCGATGCTTAGATTTCTGACCTGTGGTTCGGTTGATGATGGTAAGAGTACTTTGATCGGTCGCTTACTTCATGACACCCAGCAGATCTATGAAGATCAACTGGCAGCGGTTCATAACGATAGCCAACGTGTCGGTACAACGGGTGAGAAGCCTGACCTCGCGCTACTTGTTGATGGTCTGCAGGCAGAGCGTGAGCAAGGCATTACCATTGATGTGGCATACCGTTATTTTTCGACTCAAAAACGTAAGTTTATTATTGCGGATACCCCAGGGCATGAGCAGTACACACGTAACATGGCAACCGGTGCATCGACGTGTGATCTGGCGGTGATCTTGATTGATGCGCGTAAAGGCGTATTGGATCAAACTCGTCGTCACTCGTTCATCTCAAACCTACTGGGCTTGAAGCACTTTGTGGTTGCAGTTAACAAGATGGATCTTGTGGACTACTCACAAGATCGCTTTGAAGAGATTCGTGATGAATATCTTGAGTTTGCGGAAAACCTAGAAGGTGAGACTAATATTCAGATCCTACCGGTTTCAGCGTTAGAAGGTGCCAACGTTGCAGCGGCAAGTAAAGAGCTGGCTTGGTTTGAAGGCCCATCGCTACTTGAAGTGCTTGAGAACGTTGATATCGACCAGAAACGCTCAGCTGGTGAGTTCCGTTTCCCTGTTCAATACGTGAATCGTCCAAACTTAGATTTTCGCGGTTTTGCCGGCACGATCGCTTCTGGCAGCGTAAAAGTAGGCGATGAAATCAAGGCGCTTCCTTCAGGTAAAACTTCGAAAGTGGCACGCATTGTTACCTTTGATGGCGATTTAGAGTCGGCGCAGGCTGGTCTTGCTGTGACTTTGACGCTTGAGGATGAGATCGATATTAGCCGTGGTGACTTAATTGTACTTGAGAGTGCTGAAGTGGCATCGACTAACCACATTCTGGCGGACGTGGTATGGATGACGGAGCAAGCTCTGCAACCAGGTCGTGAGTACGATATCAAAATCGCTGGCAAGAAGACGGTAGGTCAAGTGACGGCCATTCGTCATCAATATGACATCAACAATCTTGCGACTCATGAAGCATCAGAGCTGCCTCTCAATGGTATCGGTCTGTGTGAGTGGTCATTGAATGAGACTGTTGCACTGGATAAGTACCGTGATAGTGCAGACACCGGTGGCTTCATTGTGATTGATCGTCTAACCAATGTCACCGTTGGTGCGGGCCTTATCCGTGAACGTTTGGATTCTGTTGAGCAAAAAGTCGGTGACTTCTCAGCGTTTGAAATCGAATTTAACGCTCTGGTTCGTAAGCACTTCCCACACTGGAATGCCAAAGATATCAGTCAATTACTTAAGTAATTAACGATGTAAAGCAATAGGCGGGAGCTTCGGCTCTCGCTATACAAGGACAGGTATATGTGGCAACAAGGATTTGTATTAGCGCTATTGCTTGGCATCGTAACTTGCCTTCTAACGACGCGTATTAAGCCGAGCTTTATTTTTGCTGGCTCGGCTTTCATTGCGTTTATGGCTGGAATGATTGATGTATCCAGTCTGGCTAGTAACTTTACTAACTCTTCACTACTCACTTTAGTGTTGCTCATTCTCGCTTCAAGTGCGTTGGAGAAAACTCGCTTAATCAGCTGGGTAAGTCGAAACATTTCAGAAGGTCGACTTGGTACAGTGGTGGCAAAGTTGGGTGTTTCCACAGCGTTACTTTCTTCATTTACTAACAATACGGCTGTTGTGGTTTCGTTGATCGGTGCGATCAAACGCAATCAGCAACATGCTCCTTCTAAGCTACTTATTCCACTTTCGTATGCGGCGATTTTGGGTGGCACTTTAACTTTGATCGGCACCTCAACTAACTTGATCATTAATAGCTTTGTTGAAGATGCAGGGCTGCCGAGTTTGAACTTCTTTACACCGACATTGATCGGTTTGGCGGTGTTAGTCGGTGGTGTGTTGATCTTGATCCCGCTGAGTTATTTCCTACCAAGTTACGATGACGGTTCGCAAGATGAACTGCCTTATTTCTTGGAGGCTCGCGTTGAACCCGGATCTCCGCTGGTGGGGCGTAGCGTAAGCGAAAATAACCTGAGAGCACTGCGTAAACTTTTTCTTGCAGAAGTGATTCGTGATGGTAAGACAACCGCATCAATCGACCCCGATTTCGTGCTACAAGCACGCGACCGATTGTTGTTTTGTGGCGATGTCGAGAGTGTTGCAACTCTGCAAGAAATTCGAGGCTTGACGCTGTTTGGACAGCACCACCTCAATGGTCAAGGTTTTGTCGAAGTTGTTGTGAGCTCTTCAGCAAGTATATGTAATAAGACATTGAAAACTAGCCAGTTCCGTGACCGTTTTGATGCGGTGGTTGTCGCGATTCGTCGTGGTCATGAACGCCTTGAGGGTGGGTTAGGAAATATCACGTTAACGGCGGGTGATACGTTGGTGTTGGTTCCGGGTAAACGCTTTGAAGAGCAGCGTCAGCAACACAGTAAAGAATTTGTGTTGATGAATGATTTAGACTCAAGTGCCAAACTGGATGCGGATAAATCAGCCTTGGTTCTATTAGGGTTTGCTGCAGTGATCGGCCTAGCACTTACTAACATGCTACCGATCATCAAAGGATTAGCGGGCTTTCTACTCTTATTGGTGGCGTTTGGAGTGGTACAACTGAGCGAGCTAAGACGTCGCTTCCCTGTTGATATTGTGGTGATCGTTGGTTCTGCGCTGTCGATTGCACAATTGATGATCTCATCCGGGTTGTCAGAGCAGATGGGGCTGATGTTTATTGAAGCTTTTAATGGCTGGGGCGTGTTTGGCGCGCTGGTGGCGACCTATTTGATGACCTTAGTTTTAACTGAGTTAGTGACCAATAATGCTGCGGCCGCACTCTCTTTTCCTATCGGTTACAGCATGGCTGTGGGCTATGGTGTTGACCCTATGCCGTTTATCATGGCGGTACTGTTTGGAGCGAGTGCGAGTTTCATCTCTCCTTATGGTTATCAAACTAACCTATTGGTGTACAGTGTGGGCAACTACCACCTGAAAGATTATCTGCGTATCGGTATCCCGATCTCTATTGTTTACTCAGGGCTTGTACTTACGCTAATCCCTTACTTTTTCCCATTTTAATGCTGTTTATTTGAAGGACTAATTATGACCACTGCAGTGAAACCGAAAGACGAGAATATCGTATGGCATGAGCACTCTGTTGATAAAGCCTTTCGCTCTCAACTCAAGTCACAAAAACCGGCGGTATTGTGGTTTACGGGGTTATCGGGTTCAGGTAAATCGACAGTTGCTGGCGCGTTAGAAACTCGCTTAGCGCAATTGGGTTACCATACTTACCTTCTGGATGGTGACAACGTTCGTCATGGATTGTGTAGCGATCTAGGCTTTTCCGAGCAAGATCGCCGAGAGAACATCCGTCGTATTGGTGAGCTTGCTAAGCTGATGGCCGATGCTGGACTCATCGTACTTTCTGCTTTTATCTCTCCTCATAAAGCGGAGCGTGAGTTGGTACGAAATCTACTACCAGATGGTGAGTTTTTAGAGGTTTACGTGAACACGCCAATCGAGGTGTGTGAGCAGCGCGATCCTAAAGGGCTTTACAAAAAAGCGCGAGCAGGTGAGATCCCGAATTTTACTGGTATTAGCTCAGTGTATGAGGCGCCTGAAACGCCAGAAATCGATCTGCCAGCTGGTGATAAGACATTGGATGAACTGGTTGAGCAGTGTATTGAAGCGTTAGAAGCTCGCAATATTATTGCTAACTAACACAATGATATTGCCAACTCACACTATATAGCCTTGGTTTATCATCAAGGCTATGTTGTTTTATAAGACTATATAGCTTTATAAGACTATATAGTTTTATAAGCCTATGTCATTTTATACGGTGTGGTTTACGCTGCCAGGTTTAGCTTCGGCCTGTACCGTAAACTTCTGACTTAATAGTGTAATGAGTTGTTCGTAATAGGCGTTATTCGGCTTATTCCCGAGCAGCAGACATAGCTCATTACCGGTTGGAGTGAAGCGGTAGTAGACCAGTTTCACCCCTTTTGAGAGTGGTGTTACTGCCATCTGTTTTCCTTGGTAGCTTAGGTTGAGTGCCGGGTCGAAATCGATCTCTCCCGACTCCAACTCTGTACCATGTAGGATTCCCAGTTCAATCAAGTGCAGCAAACTTGAGTAGGGTAGGTTATGACTGCCTAAGTTGATGGTGCTCGTCCCCGCTCTTTTCCCAAAACTGAATAAGCCTGCCTGAATTTTGAAGCCAAGCAGTAGTTTGCGGCTATTGTCACTACCAAAGCTAGACGCCAATGAAGCGGCACGTTGTAAAGTTAATGCCTCTTTAGGCGTCATATCTTGTAGGATCTGCAGTGCTTTCATGGAGGTTGACCCCGGATTGGTCACTTCTCTCTTTAATACTTGAGCCCACAGCCTCTGCATCGAACTATTGTGGATCTCTTGAGCCATATCGAAGAATCGGTACAACCAGTCTTGGTCAGGATCGCCAGCCGCTTCATCTTTGCAGGACATGTGTGCCAATTTTAGGATCTGTTCAAGGTTCTTCTGACGCAGTTCTTTGCGTTTTTTCTCTCGCAACAGGGCTCGCTCTATCAGTGATTTTTCATCTTTGTCCGATGTTTTACCTTCTGGACTAAGTAGCGCATCTAAACCGAAGTTCTGGGCGATATTGAGCATTCGACTGGCACTATCGGCAATATGGGGCTTTTTCTCTTGCTTTGGAGCGGTGTCATTCACATGTTCAATGATCATGGGTTGTTGAGAGTCAGACATAGAGATACCTACAAACCTTAAGACAGAAATGTAACTGATTAAAATGTAACTCTTAATTGAACTTGTGACTAGAGATTGCGAGTAAAGTTGAAGGATTAAACAAAATTTTACTTTTTATGATGATAATAAAATGTTAAATTTGTTGTGTAATCCAAGGAGGAGTTATGAATCAAGTGAATAATAATAAGCTGAAAAAACAGCTGGTAATTGGGCTATTGCTCGTTAGTTACGTTGCTATCCTAGCGTATTTGTCTAAATATATTGCGTAAACTAGCGATATTTCATCGTTATTAAATTGTTATAACACTAGTTGCTTATAAACCGTTGCCGATAAAAAATGGCAGCCCAAGTGAGCTACCATCTTCATCATCATTAAAACGATATCCCTACATATCGTCGTACTCTTCGATTGCTACCCCTTCAATAAGATACCCAGTTTGCGCCAAGTCATGCGTAATGGTTTCTGTTTTCAGTGTCCCCACTAAATAGATAACATCCCACAACTGTTGGATTGGAGCACCTTTTGGAAACTTCACATAGATGATCTGGTTTGGTGGCGGCGGCGGTACGTGAATACACGCCCCGAAATATGGCACCAGTAGAAACTCAGTGATCATATTCTCATCCCCTTCAAGAGGGATAACAAAACCAGGAATCTTTACCTTGCTTCCATTCAGCTCTGGGCGAACAGCCCCCAATTTTGATTGCTGAGGGTTCTCTTGACTGTGATCGACGGTTGGCATGCCAAAAGGATCGAGCTGAGCGCGTTCTGATTCTGGAATTAGGTCAATCCATTCCAAAGTAAGAACCGATTCTTCTGTTGATGGTGCTTCTGCGTGTGCGGCTGTCGCAAACGGAAACAGAAGCAACCCAAGGATCAGCAAGAGTTTGTGTTGCATAGTGTGTCCCTATATTAAATTCGAATGGTCATGCCATCAGCAAGTGATTGACGATACGCGCGGAAAGCGGGAATAAAGCCAATGATAACTCCAGCAATTTGAACCATCATAATGAGTTTCCACTCATGTGGGGTGATTGCGGATATTGATATGTTGATACCATAACTTTGTTGCACGATAGGAGCAACTACTGCAATGAGACCAAAGAGCAATCCAACACCTAGAGTAATACCAAGGAAGGTAAGCGCGCTGGCTTCACTGATCAGTAACCCGAATACGTGTCTTGGCCTCGCGCCCATCGCTCGTAAGATAGCCATCTCTCTGCGACGTTCTTGTAAGCTAGTCAATAGGCTACTGAGCATGCCAAGTAGACCTGCGACTACGACAAAACCGGATACAACAAGCAGTGCCTGCTCAGCGACGGCCATCATGCCCCATAATTCATGCAGTGCAATACCGGGCATGATTGCGCTTAATGGCTCTTGTCGGTAAGTGTTGATTTCGCGTTGTAGTGCGAATGTTTGAATCTTAGAGTTCAGGCCAAGCATCATTGCGGTGATCTGTTTTGGCTGAAAGTCGTAGGTTTTTAGTGTCTCAGCGTCTGGCGTATGACCAAGATTGGCTCCAGATTCCCAACCCACGTGAATAGCTTCAATAGCCTCGAGCGATACGTGTACGGTTTTATCTACCGGTGTTCCTGTTGGCGCAATGATACCTACGATAGTAAATGGCAGGTTATCGTGGCGGCTGAATGCCACATCACTGATACCGTGCGCTAGGATAATTTTATCGCCAATCTTATAGTCGAGTTGTTTCGCCACATCCGCACCGATCACAACATCAAACAGTTCATTAAACTCACGACCTTGTTGGAAAGTAAGTGGTTGCTTACTTCCGTAGCGATAGTGCTCAAAGTAGCTGTGGTTGGTGCCCATTACGCGAAAGCCTTTGTGCGAATCGCCTAATGAAATTGGAATCGCCCATTTTACCGCTTTATGCTGCTTGAACTCTTGGTAGCTTTTCCAGTCGATGTTATTGGTTGCGTTACCGATTCTGAACACAGAATAGAGCAGTAGGTTTACCTGTCCAGAACGACCACCGACAATTAGGTCGGTTCCAGAAATGGTATTGGCGAAACTGCTTTTTGCCTCTGTGCGCACACGTTCTACACCAAGCAGCAGAATGACGGAAACCGCGACGGTTAGAATCGTGAGAATGGCAGTGGCCTTACGGTTGAGTACACTTTTGAGTGCTAAGTGAGTGATTACTTTCATACGACAGCCCTCGCTTGATTAACGGTCGTGAGATCGATGCTACGAGTGAACAGCTTTTCGAGTGTTGGATCATGGCTGACAAAAATGAGTGTGGAGTTGGCTTGGTTAGCTTGTTCAAGCAGCAACTCAATGAAGGCTTCTCTGTTGTCATGGTCGAGTGCTGATGTGGGTTCATCTGCAATAATGATTTGTGGCTGACCCATTAACGCTCGTGCCGCTGCTACACGCTGTTGTTGTCCGATACTGAGCTCGGTTACCGGCTTATTCATCAATGCTTCCGGTAGTTTGAGTCTCTGTAAAAGAGTTTCAGCCGTGGCTTTTAATTCGTTGTTCCCCTGAGTGACATTCTGTTTTCTGATGCTCGAAAACTGACAAGGTAGTGTCACGTTGTCTGTCACTGATAAGTATGGCAATAGATTGAATTGCTGGAAAATATAGCCTATGTGGTCCGCTCTAAACTTGTCGCGCTGGCGAGGCGATAGTTGGTTAAGATCTTGACCCAAGATGGAAACTTCACCTTGTTGTGCTTGGTTTATTCCCGTTAACAACCCCAGTAGTGTCGACTTACCACAGCCACTTGGCCCTTTAATAAAAAGGTGCTCTTTGGCGTGGATATGAAGAGAGGGTATTTCGAGTGTCGGTGGGAGATCAGGCTTCCAACGGAAACTGACGTTTTCCAATTTAACGACAAGCGATGATTGGTCAAAGGACATATAAGCTCCTACTCACTTAGCGGTTTTGCTTAAATCGATATTCTAGGGGATTGCTCTATGAATCACCATTTGAGCGACTCTGTTCGTATCAGAGCAAGACAGCCAAGTGAGAGATCACTTGGCTGCTGTTCGTTGTGTTTCTAAATTAATGTACGATTAGAAACGGAAGCTAGTGTTGCTTGGCGTTAGCTTCTGTTGAGTCTGTGCGCGATCCGTTAATAGATTCACAGTCATTGACTCTGTATTGGCAAAGTTCGAGAACCATTGTGTTTCAACGGTATCTAGCTTAGCCACGTTTGAACACTGGTAGTGGTATTCGATTGTGAACTCACCGTGGCCACCTGCAGCATGGTCGTGATGTTCGTGCTGATCGTGGTCATGACCTTCGTGGTTTTCATGATCGTGCTTATCATGATCGTGACCTTCGTGGTTTTCATGATCGTGCTTATCATGGTCGTGACCTTCGTGGTGCTCATGATCGTGCTTATCATGGTCATGACCTTCGTGGTGCTCATGATCGTGCTTATCATGGTCATGGTCTTCGTGGTGCCCATGATCATGTTTGTCGTGATCGTGACCTTCATGGTCATCTTCACCCAAGGTATGAGTCACAGACTTGTACTCAAGCGTACAATCTGCGCCTTCAAACGCGAATAACTTATTCGGTTGGTTCAGCAGTGCTGTCGCTTTTTCTAGTGTCGCGACTTGCTCAGGTGTCTGAGGAGCATGTTCAAAACCAACCACGTCTGCACCCGGAGCGGTGACTTCAACCAAAAGTTCTTTGCCGTCTTGAGCGATATTGACCTCAACCGCACCATGAACGTGAGCATCATGGGAGCGAAAATGATCATCAGCGATAGCGGTAGTAGATACTGTCATGCCGATAACAACGGCTAAAATAGAAGGTTTCATTGGGTATTCCTAAATAAAAAGATAAATTAAAAGCAGATTAAATTAATTAAGTCATCTTCACGGGTGGTGAACGAGCGAGATAAGCAAAGTGGAGTCTTTGTGGCTTACGAGCTGGTTCATTGGATAGGACAATGAAATCGATATTTAATTCAGGAAGTTGTGGTAAATCGTGCGCAAACCCCAACTGATTGACGGAAAACAGTTCACATTGGTGATGAGTGTGGTGCTCTGGATTGGCATCAACGATGTGGTGTGCCACGCACCACGACAACATGATCATTAACCCGAGCATGCACAGGACAGAGCGTCTAGTTGTGAGTGAGTGGGCGCACCAGATCATGATAAGTTGAACCAAAAAGAAAAAGGACGTTGTTATAATATAACAACGTCCTATCAATAAATCTTGTAAAAGAAAGTAATAATTATTAAAGATTAGCTTTAATAAGTTGAATAACTTCAGAGACTTCAGTTTCGCTTAACGCCCCTTCTTTCACAAATAGGATTTTACCTTGTTTGTCTTGGACGATAATTGCAGAGCTCTCTTCTTTCAGCTCCCAGGCGGATGCTGCGGCACCTTCTTCATCCAGTACCATTGAAGACCAAGGAAACTCCTCTTTGCTGCTCTCTGCTGATGATTTCACAAAAGAGCCTGTGCCCCAAATCGCATCATCTTGATTGATGATGGTTGTGGTTTGGTAAGCATCTTCGGGGAATTTAGACGCGGTAATGGCTGCCATTAGAGGCGCGTTAAGCTCTTTAGAGCTGCTGCGTCCAGCAATCGCTTGAACAACACGTACTTTGCCTAGCATGTCTGTGGTTGCCCAAGCTTGGTAGCCAGTTGAGCCGTTGTTTAAGGTGATTTCACCATGAGCTGTGACGCTGACTGGTGGTAGGGGATCGCCAACCGATAGGTTGTGAGCATTGGCGAATATTGGAGAGGCTGCGGCTAATAAAGCCAGTAGAGTTTTGTTTTTCATTATATTTTTGTTCCGCTTGTTGGTTTGCTCTCGAAGTATAATATGAAATAAATAAAATGCCTCGCTTACTTTTTTATCGTGCGTCGTTGAAAGGTGTTGCGGAGTTGTTACTAAAGGGTATAATGCAACTATATCAAGGGAATCGACAGATTTTTTTGCTATCAGCCAACGGATATGGCTGTTATTTGTGCTTTGCTCAAAAGTGAAGAGCTGATCACAAACTGTTGTACTCAGACGGAATTGAGGTTGTTTATGCTGCGTGAATTTTCTACTTACCGCCCTCGTCAAGTGGCGCGTTTCGTTAAAGTCCTATTCAAAGGTCAATTTAGCATCGAAGGTATCGGTGAATTTAGATTCGACCAAGGAAAAGTCCTTCTTCCTGAAGTGACAGACCAAAAAAAGCTCCATGTATTTAAAGAAGTGAATGGCACCATTGCGTGCATGTCGATGTAGTACGCATTGTTTTTTAATCGCTGACCCGTCCTGATATGGGTTGACACTTTTTAGTCAAAACGCTCGATGTACTTCATCGGGCGTTTTGTATTTTAAGGCCGTATGTGGCCTCATCTGATTATAGATTTCTACTGACTCGGCGACCATTTTTCTCGCCTGAGCAACATCTTTAGGTTTCTTCAACAAGTATTCCATTTTCAAAATACCATTTACTCTCTCTGCCAAGGCATTTTGATAGCAGTCATATCCATCAGTCATGGAACACACGATCTTGTGCCTAGAGTGTAAGTCTTGGTACTCCTTTGAACAGTACTGTGAGCCTCTATCTGAGTGATGGATTAAGCTTTCCTGATTTCGACGTTCTCTCAAAGCTCTTATAAAAGCTTGTTTTACGGCCTTCGTCTGCATGTTGTCATCCACGCTGTATCCGACGATCTTTCTGGAATAGGCATCAGTGATAAGACTGACGTAACTGTTTCCCTCATAGGTTGGAAGGTAAGTAATATCAGCAACCCACAACTGTTCCGGTCTTTCGGGCTTAAAGCCATCCTTTATTTTATTTGGGTGGCAGTAAAACCTATGATGGCTATCCGTTGTTCGATGGTAAGCACGTTTAACCTTCACAAGCAGCCGATGATGTTTAAGCAGAGAAAATAGATAATCCCGACCTACTTTCATTCCAGCTTTTTCCATCATGTACTTAAGCTTTCTCGTTCCTATTCGAGCCTGTTTGATGCGAGTTTCACGAACAAAGCTCAGAAGAGCTTTGTCACGCTGCCTGTTACGATCGTCAATAAGACACTGTTTATAATATGCTTGCCTAGATATATTGATGATTTGGCAAAATCTAGTCACCGTGAGCTGAGCTATGTTTTGCTCTTGGACGACGCACCTTTGTGCTTTTTTACGACGCGGACACCATGGTCTCGTTCCATAACTTTTACTACTTCTTCAAAGAAGTCGGCCCTCAGTTTGGTATCCTCGAGTTTCTTTTCTAACTCTTTGATACGTTGCTCTGGTGTAGGTGGTGAATTGAATTCAGACATAGGTAAACCTTTCTTCATGAATCGAGGTGTGCCCCCAGACCAATCAAGTCGACCGTGCTTTCGGAGCCACACTAATACTGTAGAACAACCTTGTATGCCGTACTTGTCTTGTGCTTGTTTGTAAGTCAGTTCACCTCGCTCGACTTGATCAACAACATCCAATTTAAAAGCGAGGGAGTAATCACATTGAGTTCGTCTAGTTATTGATTTCATAACACTCTCCAATTTTCTGCTTGGGGAGTGTCAACCTTATTTAGGACGGGTCACGCTGAAATGAAAGGGCTTGATATATCAAAGCCCTTTTTTGTTTCTAACGGTTACTGAGGCGGGAAGCAAACCCCTGTTCCGCCTAATCCGCAATAACCGTTTGGATTTTTAGCAAGGTATTGCTGGTGGTAATCCTCAGCATAAAAGTACTCACCGGCTGGCTGCACTTCAGTTGTGATCTCTGAACCTCGCGCGGCTTGCATCGCTTGTTGATAGCTCATTTTTGAAGACTCAGCAATAGCTTGCTGTTGGTCGCTAAAAGTGTAGATCGCAGAGCGATACTGAGTGCCTAGATCATTCCCTTGGCGCATGCCTTGGGTTGGGTCATGACTTTCCCAGAAAGTTTTAAGCAGTTTTTCAAGCGGCAAAATAGTGGGCTCAAAGACCACGCGCACAACTTCCGTGTGGCCTGTCTGACCCGTACAAACTTGTTGATAGGTCGGATTGTGAGTGAAGCCGCCTGCATACCCCACTGAGGTCGACACAACGCCTTCAAGTTGCCAAAACAGGCGCTCAGCACCCCAAAAACACCCAAGACCAAGGAGTATCTCTTGCTGCCCTGAGGTGGGTGGAGCAAGCAGATCACTCTGATTAACGAAATGTGGTTCTGAGATTGTGATGGGATGTGGGTTCCCAGGCAAAGCTGTTGCTTCTGAAACCATTTGTTGTTTGTTGAGCATGATTGAGTTCCTTGTAGAGGTATCTATACGCTTTAACCGTCTTTAAATATACGACTAACCCTTTAAATTAGACCGTTTTATTGCTTGAATTATTACAGACGCGCTATTGAATTAGCGGTATGATTTCCCTTTGATTCTTAACGTATTGATAACTTCCCCCAATTAAACATGATAAGAAAAACTTTACCAGTTCTGATTGGCGCAGTGCTCTCTTCAAGCCTTGCCTTTGCCGATGTCTCTCTCGAAATAGAGGGGCTGGATGGGGCGCTTGAAGACAATGTTGATGCCTATCTGAGCGCTATTCCGGAAGAAGAGTATTCGGTATCTCTGCGTTTTCAATCTCGTTTAGAATCGATGATCAAAGAAGCGGTGAGTGCTTTGGGTTATTACCATCCAGAGATCACTTTTACGCCTTCTGAAGATGAAAGCGAACTCTTAGTAAACGTCAAGCCTGGTGAACCTGTAGTTATCGACACCTCGGATATCGTTATCTCAGGAGAAGCGGGGAACGACCCTGATTTCCTAGCATTAGTTGCTAAAAGTAACCTTCAAGAAGGCGAGATACTGAATCATAGTCGTTACGATTCACTTAAATCATCAATGCGTAACTTAGGTTTAGCAAAGGGGTACTTTGATGGTAGCTACGGATTGAGCCGTCTGGAAGTTGCACCTGAGCTTAATCGCGCTTATGTGCGTTTACACTACGACAGTGGCATTCGTTATCACTTTGGTGAAACAACCATCACAGGCAGCCAGATCGAAGAGGACAAAGTCCACTCATTGAAGCCGTTCGAACAAGGTCAGCCTTATGACATCGCGAAGGTGGGAGAGTACAACCAAAATTTGTCTAACACCGACTGGTTCTCCTCCGTATTTGTTGAACCGGACCTCGATGATTTGGGGAGTGGTCGTGAAATACCAATGAAGGTGAGCCTAGCGCCTCAAGCTCGAAATCAGCTCGAAACCGGTATCGGTGTTTCTACCGACTTAGGGCTTAAAGGCAGCCTGAAGTGGAAAAAACCGTGGGTGAATACCAGTGGGCACAGCTTCAATAGCAGCCTATCTATCTCTAAACCAGAACAGACGGTTACCGCGAGCTACAGAATACCGCTTGATGATGTGCTTAATGACTATTACCAAGTCACATATGGTATGAAGAACGTTGACAATCGCGACACTAAGAGCTTGGAGTCCAACCTGAAACTTGAGCGTTTTTGGCGTCTCGACAACGGTTGGCAGCGCACGGTTTTTGTCCGCTACCTACTAGAGAACTATGAGCAAGGTCTTCAAGATGATATCGCGCAATTTGTGCTGCCGGGAATCTCCTTTTCTCGTACACGCACTCGCGGTGGTGCGATGCCGATGTGGGGTGACAAGCAGACCATTATGTTGGAAGCGGGGGATGATTCGCTGCTTTCTGAAACTAAGGTGATTCGTTTCCAGGGCAGTACAGCTTGGATTCGCAGCCTTGGCGAAAACCATCGTGGTTTAACCCGTTTAGAGTATGGCGCCAACTTTGCGGATGAGTTTGAAAAGCTATCGCCATCTCTGCGATTCTTCGTCGGTGGTGATAATAGCCTGCGTGGTTATGGCTTCGAATCTGTCTCTCCCAGAGATGAGAGCGGTGCTTTGACGGGCGCAAAATTTATGACCACAGCAAGCTTTGAATATCAATATCGTCTATTTGGCAACTGGTGGGGGGCCATGTTCTATGATATTGGTGACGCCTTTAATGACACACCCGATCTAAAAGCGGGTACTGGTGTCGGTATCCGTTGGGCTTCACCCGTCGGACCCGTGAGTCTCGATTTTGCGTGGGGGCTTGATGCTAAACCTGGTGATGAATTCCAAATACACTTCACTTTAGGGCCTGAGTTATGATTAAAGTGATTGGCAGAATTTTCAAATGGACTTCGATTTCAATCGTCTCTATTTTGCTGCTTATATTGACCTTAGTGGGTCTCGCTCTTTTTACCAATCCGGGCTTAAATGTGGCGCTTTGGGGGGCGGAGAAGGCTTTACCACAACTGAAAGTCGAGAGTACTAAAGGGGCGCTTTTTCCCCGTTTTAGCCTTTACAACGTTCAATTTGTCGATGAAAGCCTGCACATCAATACCCAGCTTGAAAAGATTGAGCTGGCGATCAACCCAAGATGTCTATTGGATCCTCAAGTCTGCGTTGAGGATCTGACTTTACAAGGCCTAGATTTTACCTTTACTGAATTGCCGCCAGCGGAAGAAGAGCCACAGCCTACAGCGCCATTAACCTCTATCTCAACGCCATTACCGATCACATTGAATCGAGTCAATTTTGAGGATATCTCTCTAGATATCCTAGGAAACAAGATCGATTGGCAACGTTTTTCCACGGCGATGAATATGAAGGGAGATGTGCTGACCATCTCTCCTACTGTGTTCGATGATCTCACCGTCAAGCTCGCTGAAACTGAGCCTTCTCTTGAAGAAGAAGTAAAATCGGAAACAGTCAAAGAAGCCGAAGCGATAGTGTTACCAGAAGTATGGATTCCGTTGAATGTCGTACTTAAACGCTTTGATTTAAATCGCTTTAAGCTTGAGCAAGAGACGCCAGTCATCGTCAATCACCTAGGGCTCAAAGTGAAAGCGGGTAAGCATACTGTCGATGTACAAACTCTTGAGTTGGATATGCCACAGGCAGAGGCTGACCTAAAGGCAAAAGTACAATTGAAAGGTGGCTACCCTCTTGATCTTGATCTCTCAGCCTTGGTTAAAGAGACCGATGCGGCGGGGCAACAGCTCCAACTATCAGCAAGAGGTAGTGTGGAAGAGCTCACTCTGGATGCCACCTTAACTGAGCTGATTGAAGCGAAGCTATCTGGCGAACTTAAACCTTTAGAGCCGACACTGCCTTTTGACCTAGAATTGAATGATGCTCAGGCGCAATGGCCCTTGAAGGGCAATAGCGATTATCAGGTTGCGATCAAACAATTAAAAACCAACGGCTCACTGGAAGGTTTCCAGCTCAATCTAGATGCGAATGCCAAGGGTAAAGATATCCCAGATATCAGCCTTGATGTTGAAGGTGCAGGTAGCACTGAGCATATTGACTTGCAGCGCCTTGATATTGCGACACTGGGTGGGCATGTCACGGGGGCGGTGAAAGCCAGCTGGAAAGACCTTGTGAATTGGCAAGCGGATATCGGTTTGCAGCATATTCAGCCCGGTTTGCAATGGCCAGAAGCTGAAGGGGATATCAGCGGCGCCCTCGAGACATCGGGTAGCCTAACGGAAGCGGGTGGATGGCAAGTAGAGCTACCAATTGTAGATATTGATGGCATCTTAAGAGAGTACCCACTCAACATCAAAGGCGAGCTGTCGGCATCAGATAAAACAGCCTCTGGTGAGCCGAGCGTTCAAACATCAGGACTGCGTCTATCGCACGGCGTTAACGCCATCAATGTAATAGGTAAGCTTGATAAGCAATGGGATATGAATGTTGCTCTTAACTTCCCTAAATTGTCGAAAAGTGTTCCTGACTTAAGGGGTAAATTGGTTGGTGATATCGCGTTATCTGGGCCAATGAAAGAGCCTAATGTTGATTTAAGTCTGAACATCAATAGCGTTAAATGGAAGGCCGAAGCGACCCTTAATAGCTTAGCTTTGAATGGTTCTGTTACACCACTGCCTGCGCCTCAAGCTGATATCGTGCTTAAAGCGAATGGGATCAGTTATCAAGATCAGAAAGTTGAGAGCGTTGAACTGCGAGTAGACGGTGGTGAGAAAGAACATGAGCTCACTCTCGATGTTGTATCGGACATTGTCTCAACCAGTCTCGCTATCTCAGGTGAACTGATTCAAGAGCCATCAATGGTTTGGAAAGGTGCACTTGAGCGTATGACGCTTTCAACGGAGCAGGGACCATGGCGACTTGAGAAGCCAGTGGCTATCACTGCGGATATTGATAAGCAGTTTGCGGATGTCGCGGCGCACTGCTGGTTGCAAGCAGGCTCAAGTGTTTGTTTAGCTGAAGATATTCGAGCAGGTAAGTCTGGTGCTGCAAAGCTTACGATAACTGACTTCGATTTTGAGCAGGTTAAGCAGTTTATTCCCAATACAACCCAGCTCACAGGTTCAGTTAATGTACTAGCTGAGGCTAAGTGGGATGCGAAACTGGCGCCTCAAGTAAGCGCTCAAGTATCACTGCCGAAAGGACAAGTCGTTCAAGATGTGGGAGAGTCGATTAAATTAGGTTGGGAGAACATTCAAGTGAATGCCAAGCTGAAAGACAATCGACTTGAGGCAGATTGGCTTCTTGATGTCACTGACAATGGTGACCTAACCGGTTCGTTGGTCTTGCCAGACGTTGTAGTAGAAGATAAACAGGTAGACGCCGCGCTGCAGCTCAGTACTTTCCATCTTGATTTTCTAGCACCATTGTTAGGTGAATACAGCTTGTTACAAGCAAACCTATTGAGTGACCTTAAAGTGAAAGGCTCTCTAATGCACCCTCAAGTGTTTGGCTCGTTTACCGTAGATGGTATGCAAATGAAGGGCGATGTGACACCTGTGGATATTACAGATGGCCGCATCGGGCTCGACTTCGATGGTTACAGTGCCAACCTAGATGCAGCGATTGTTACTTCTGATGGTCAATTGGACGTTGAAGGCAACGGGCAATGGCAAGATCTTGAGGCGTGGAGTACTCAGGTACGAGTGTTTGCCGACTCTTTGATGGTGGATGTACCACCGATGGTCAAAGTCAAAGTTGTGCCGGACATGACAATTGATGTTTCGCCAAAGCTTGCGCGTATTACTGGTGATGTTGCACTGCCGTGGGGACGTATTGTTGTTGAAGAGCTTCCTCCAAGTGCCGTTGGCGTATCTTCAGATCAGGTGATTCTTAACAAAGATCTGCAACCTGAGGGTGAAACTCAAGTACCGTTTAATGTCGAAACCAATATTAATATCTCCATCGGTGATGATTTTAAACTGTCTGCATTTGGTCTTGAAGGTGGCCTGGTAGGTAAACTGAATGTTGCTCAAAGAGACCAAGGGCCTTTCATTACAGGTGAAGTCAACATTGTTGATGGTACGTATCGATCATTTGGACAGGATTTGATCATTGAAGAGGGCAAGATCTTAATGAATGGCCCACCAGACCAACCCTATGTTGCGATCAATGCCATTCGAAATCCTGACAATACACAAGATGACGTGACCGCAGGTGTGAGAGTGACAGGGCCAGCAACTGAGCCAAAAATTGATATCTACTCAGAACCGTCGATGCCACAAGCCAATGCTTTGTCATACTTACTTCGTGGGCAAGATATTGATGGTGAAGCGGGCAGCGGTTCGATGACCACAACCTTAATCGGTTTAAGCTTGGCCAAGAGTGGTAAAGTGGTGGGCGAGATAGGTGAGGCTTTTGGTGTCCAAGACCTTCAACTTGACACCGCGGGCTCAGGGGATGACTCACAAGTAACCGTAAGTGGTTATATTCTTCCGGGTCTGCAAGTGAAGTATGGTGTTGGCATTTTCGACTCTTTGGGAGAGTTCACTGTGCGTTACCGTTTGATGCAAGACCTGTATTTAGAGGCAGTTTCTGGCGTTGACAGCGCGGTAGACCTGCTTTATCAATTCGAGTTTGAGTAATGAGTGGATAGGCTGGAACTGACCATGTCACACCTTGTGTTTGTTTATGGGACGCTGAGAAAAGGGCAGCATAACCATCATTTTTTAAAACAGAGTGAGAAGCTAGGCGATTGGGTAACTCCACCTCAATTTGCGCTGTACGATTTGGGCTCATATCCGGGCATGATATTCGGAAAGAAAAAAGTGCTTGGGGAGGTCTATATAGTGAGCGACTATGTTTTGGCTTCGCTCGATCGACTCGAAGATGTACCTACTGAGTATCGTCGTGAACAAATTGAGACTATATTTGGATTAGCGTGGGTTTATTTGTATCAGTATGATTTATCTGAGCAGCGAGAGATTCTTACGGGTGACTGGTGTAAACGAGAATAAGCGTTTGAAGTATGAACTAGGAGTAAAGTTCCGACGTAGTAGTAAGAATCTCAATGAGTCTCTCTAGTAGGAGGAAATTATGAAATATTTAGTGTTGGTGTTTTCTGTTGTACTTTTCGGTTGTGCGCAATCTCCACCATCTACGTCGAATGTTGACGATTGGCAGCTGTTTGGTGAGCAAACTGCGATGAAGGGGTACACGAAAAAAGATCAAGCGACATTGTCAAAGTCGGCAGAGTCAGCAGTTGGTCCTGATCTTTATGCTGCTTATGATAAAGGGTACGAGGCTGGTCGAATTGAATATTGCTCTCAGAATCCAAGATCCTTAGGCCGCAAAGGTGAGCAGTACTTTGGTATCTGTGATGATATCGACAAGTGGTTCCGTATTAAGTTTGAAGGTGGCGCGCAGTCTAAAATTGACCTTCGCTAAATCTTACCAAAGTTTAAATACAACAAAGCCAGTACGCACGAGTACTGGCTTTTTAGTATCTGAGAAAATTAAGCTTTAAGCTTCGTCTCGGTTTAGCTCAAGGAACTCTTCAACTTTGTTTACCATATTCTTTGAGCCAACAAAGAATGGCACACGTTGGTGTAGTTCGGTTGGCTTGATGTCCATAATGCGCTGAACACCATCAGAAGCTACGCCGCCTGCTTGTTCCATGATGAAAGCAATTGGGTTGCACTCATATAGAAGACGCAGTTTACCGTTCGGGTGGCTTTGCGTACTTGGGTACAGATAAATGCCGCCTTTCAGAAGGTTACGGTGGAAATCTGATACCAAAGAACCAATATAACGGGATGTGTATGGGCGGTTGTCACTTGGCTCATTCTCTTGGCAGTACTTGATGTACTTCTTCACACCCGTTGGGAAACGAATGTAGTTGCCTTCATTGATTGAGTAGATTTTACCTTCATCAGGGATCATCATGTTTTCGTGAGAAAGACAGAAAGTGCCCAGCGATGGGTCGTAAGTGAAGCCGTTCACGCCATTACCGGTTGTGTAAACCAGCATGGTTGAAGAGCCATAGATTACGTAGCCCGCTGCAACTTGTTTGTTGCCAGGCTGAAGGAAGTCTTCTTGAGTTGGTGGTGTACCGATAGGCGATACGCGACGGTAGATCGAGAAGATCGTACCTACAGACACGTTTACATCGATATTTGATGAACCATCTAGAGGGTCCATTAGCACTACGTATTTAGCGTTTTTGTTCAACTCTTTGTTGAAAGCTACCGCTTCGTCTTCCTCTTCGCTCGCTACACCACATACTTGGTCACGCGCTTCCAGAGCTGCTTTGAATTTGTCATTTGCGTACAGATCAAGCTTCTGTTGTGCTTCACCTTGTACGTTGTCGGTGCCGACAGCACCTGTAATGTCGACAAGACCCGCTTTATTGATTTCTCGGTTAACGATTTTCGCAGCAAGACGGATCGACGATAAAAGGGATGATAGATCACCACTTGCATGGGGAAAGTCACTTTGTTTCTCAACAATGAACTCACCAAGGGTGCGCATCTCAGACATGTTATTTCCTTAAACTTCTCTGAATAATTGGGGGATTCAAGCGCTATTGGGTTGCCTCTTGAGCGGGCATTATTCATCTAGTCGCTTACCCAGATTTTAAACTTAAGATCTTTTTAATGGTAATGAAGTAAGCGACACAGATCTCACTTAGAATGTCGACTGGATTTGTTTTGCATTGAGGCTCGCTTTTATTGGGCGATTCATGATAAGAAATGCACATAATCTTGATTAATAAAGCAGTCTTTTTGCCCGTTTTTGGAAGCGATATATGCATATTCATATCTTAGGAATTTGCGGCACCTTTATGGGTGGTGCAGCGGTATTAGCCCGTCAATTAGGTCACAAAGTGACAGGTTGTGATGCCAATGTTTACCCACCAATGAGCACACTATTAGAGTCACAAGGCATCGATATTATTGAAGGTTTTGACCCGAGCCAACTGGAGCCAAGACCCGATCTAGTGGTGATTGGCAATGCGATGAGTCGCGGTAATCCTTGTGTTGAATATGTACTAGATAACAACCTGAAATACACCTCGGGTCCACAGTGGTTACAAGAGTTCCTGCTGCATGACCGCTGGGTTCTGGCGGTTTCGGGCACTCATGGAAAAACCACAACAGCCAGTATGCTAGCGTGGATTTTAGAAGATTGTGGTTATGCGCCTGGCTTCTTAGTTGGAGGAGTGTTGGGTAACTTTGGTATCTCTGCTCGACTGGGTGAAAGCATGTTCTTTGTGGTTGAGGCCGATGAGTACGACAGTGCTTTTTTTGATAAGCGTTCTAAGTTTGTTCATTACCACCCGAGAACCTTGGTAATGAACAATCTTGAGTTTGACCATGCGGATATTTTCGACGATTTGGAGGCGATTAAACGTCAATTCCATCACTTGATTCGTACTGTTCCGGGCAATGGGCGAATTTTTGCTCCTCAACAGGATCGTGCTCTTGAGGATGTATTGTCTCGCGGGTGTTGGAGTGAAACGGAATTTGCGGGTGAAGAGGCGGATTGGCGTGCTGAAAAGCGAGTCAAAGATGGCTCGCAGTTCAACGTGTTGTTCCAAGGTGAATGTGTCGGCCAGGTTGAATGGCCGTTGGTGGGGGATCACAACGTCAATAATGCTTTGATGGCGATCGCTGCCGCTAGACATGTCGGCGTGACTCCCGACCTGGCGTGTGAGTCTTTGGCCAAGTTTATCAATACCAAGCGTCGTTTAGAGCTAAAAGGGGAAGTGGCTGGAGTTACGGTATACGACGATTTTGCGCATCACCCAACGGCAATTGAACTCACTCTAGGTGGCCTACGTAATAAGGTAGGCAACAGTAAAATTATCGCCGTATTGGAGCCTCGCTCTGCTACGATGAAGCGAGGCGTGCATAAAGAAACCCTTGCCGATTCGTTGAAGCAAGCGGACCGCACTTTCTTGTTCCAACCAGATAACATCGATTGGTCGGTTCAAGAGGTCGCAGACGCTTGTCATCAGCCCGCTATTGTCAGTGACGATCTAGATTCTTTAGTCACGAGCATTATTGAGCAAGCGCAACCGGGTGACCAAATCTTAGTGATGAGCAATGGTGGTTTTGGTGGTATACATCAGAAATTGCTTGATGGATTGGCGGCCAAAGGTTAAATACACGCGTTCTAATCGATTTAAGAAGTACAAGAGATCATGACCAAACAGAGTAAAGCGATTACCCTCGCATTCACCGGCGCTTCTGGTGCCCCATACGGCTTGCGCTTATTAGAGTGCCTACTTGCCGCTGATTATAAGGTATACCTGTTAATATCGTCGGCTGCGAGAGTAGTGCTAGCGACCGAACATGATCTCAAGCTGCCTTCAGGCCCTGATGCGGCCAAAGCAGTGTTGGTCAAATACCTGAACTGCGATCCTGACCGTTTGGTGGTGTGCGGTAAAGACGATTGGTTCTCTCCTGTTGCTTCAGGCTCTGCCGCGCCTAAGCAGATGGTGGTTTGCCCATGTTCAGCAGGAAGCGTTGCATCGATAGCTCACGGCATGTCTGATAACTTGATTGAACGCGCTGCCGATGTCGTTATGAAAGAGCGCGGTCAGTTGTTGTTAGTGGTTCGAGAGACGCCATTCTCGACGCTACACTTGGAAAATATGCACAAACTCTCGACGATGGGAGTGACCATCATGCCAGCGGCTCCGGGTTTCTATCATCAGCCAAAATCGATCGATGACCTTGTCGATTTCATGGTAGCTCGCATTCTTGACCACCTAGGGATAGAGCAGGGTTTAGTACCAAGATGGGGCTACGATCAGCGTCATTAAGGCGAACTTTGTAGCTTATTGGTTAAAATACAATTACAATTCTGCTTACTCATCGGGGAGCTAACCATTCAAATAATGAATGGTGGCTGAGATCAAGTGTCAACTTGGGACCCGTAAACCTGAACCAGATAATGCTGGCGTAGGAATTGAGTTAGGCAGTACGTTTCCATTGTCCTCCCTCAAGCCTGTGCCGCTCAGACCACGGAGAGCGTCCAGTGAAATTTGCATTAACCACTCTTGCTGTTACTACAGCGGCTTCTTTTTCCGCACTAGCGTCCGATAATACTCTTACGGTATATACTTATGATTCTTTCGCTGCAGACTGGGGCCCGCGTCCTGCTGTAGAGAAAGCATTTGAAGAGAAATGTGGCTGTGATGTGAACTTTGTTGCGCTGGAAGACGGAGTATCAATTCTAAACCGCTTGCGTCTAGAGGGTGGCAATAGCAAAGCCGATGTGGTGCTTGGCCTTGATCAAAACCTAATGGCGGAAGCGAAGAAAACGGGTCTACTTGCCGAGCATAGTGTCGATACCTCTTCGGTAGTGCTACCTAATGGCTGGGATGACAGCACCTTTGTTCCTTATGACTTCGGTTACTTCTCATTTATCTACAACACAGAAAAGCTATCAAACCCACCTAAGAGCTTGAAAGAGTTGGTTGAACAGCGTGACGATCTCAAGGTGATTTACCAAGATCCGCGTACTTCAACGCCAGGCCAAGGTCTGATGCTGTGGATGAAGTCGGTTTATGGCGACGATGCAACTCAAGCGTGGAAACAGCTTTCCAAGAAAACCGTTACTGTGACTAAAGGCTGGTCTGAAGCTTACTCTATGTTCCTTGAGGGTGAGTCAGATATGGTGCTCTCATACACGACTTCTCCGGCTTACCACATCATCGCTGAGAGTGACACGAAATATGCGTCTGCTGATTTTGCGGAAGGTCATTACACGCAAGTTGAAGTGGCTGCAAAAGTGAAAGGCAGCGATAATGAGAAGCTAGCTGATGAGTTCATGGCGTTCATTCTGAGTGACGAATTCCAATCGGCGATGCCAACGGGCAACTGGATGTACCCAGTGACGGATGTCGAGCTACCAAAAGGGTTTGAACAGCTGACGATGCCTAATAAATCCCTAAGCTTCACTTCTGAAGAAGTGGCTGAGAAGCGCAAGCCGTGGATTCGTGAGTGGCAAAACGCCCTGACTTTTTAATTAAGAGCCCGATGTTGGGCATTGAGCCTCTATTCCCATTAGAGGCTCAACATCGAGATAATCACTCTTTATGTTAAAGAATACACCTAAGGTGGGTATTTGGGTCGCGTTGACCATTACCGCCTTTGTGGTTTCATCAGTAGGGGCATTGCTAAGCAATGCCCCTTCTCTTGATATCAGCCAAGTATGGTCTGATCCATATTACTGGCACGTTACCAAATTCAGTTTTTATCAAGCAACGCTATCCATGTTATTGAGCGTTGTATTTGCGGTTCCTGTGGCACATGCCTTATCTCGCCGCCAATTCCCAGGTCGTTCCCTACTGCTAAGGCTGTTTGCTTCCACTTTGGTTCTGCCAGTATTGGTCGGCGTATTTGGTATTTTGGCCATCTATGGTAATAGTGGTTGGCTGGCGAAACTGCTTCAAGCTATTGATATGGACTTGCCATTTTCTATCTATGGGTTGAATGGCATTTTGCTTGCGCATGTCTTTTTCAATCTGCCTTATGCAAGTCGATTGTTGTTACAAGCTTTAGATACGGTTCCGGTTGAGCAACACAAGTTATGTGCACACCTTGGAATGAGTCACTGGGATAAATTTAAGTGGGTTGAATGGCCGCGCCTTAAGCAGCAGCTGCCGCATGTGTGTGGTTTAGTCTTTATGCTCTGCTTTACCAGTTTTGCAACTGTGATGGCATTGGGCGGTGGTCCTAAGTCGACAACCATCGAGCTTGCTATCTATCAAGCGATTAAATTTGATTTTGATCTGCAAGCCGGTGCTCTACTAGCGATATGGCAGATGCTACTCTGTGGTGTACTAGCGGTGAGTATTCAACGCCTTTCTAAGCCTGTTTCTGTCAGCGTTGGTCAACTGTCTGAAGCGAAGTTTTTGGTTAAGGACACCTATAGCTCAAAAGCTTGGGACAGCTTTTGGATCATCGTAGCCTCATTACTGGTTTTACCGCCACTGTTGATGGTCATTGTGGGTGGCTTAAACAGTGAAGCGATGGCGGTGTTAACCAGTGAACCGTTTTGGTTAGCTTTGTTTAATTCATTGAAAGTAGCGCTCAGTGCGAGTGTGATTGCGCTTTTGGTTGGAGTGGCCATTTTGATGACCAGTCGAGCATGGCGCTTGCAAAACAAGTCATTTCGCGCCGATAAGATCGAATTGATAGGTACTATTATATTGGTGACCCCCGGCTTAGTGGTGAGTACTGGTATCTTCCTGCTGTTACGTTCGATAACCGACGTGTTTAGCTTGGCCTTTTTTGTTGTGATTGCCGTTAATAGCTTAATGGCGCTCCCGTATGTGATCAAAAACTTAGCTCAGCCGATGCTGCACGTTGCTCAGCAATATCAGTATTTGTGCGCGAGTTTAGGTATGAAAGGTTGGCACCGGTTTAAGCTGGTGGAGTGGCGAGCGCTGCGTAAACCTATGGCGCAAGCCTTCTCGATTAGTTTCATGTTGTCGATGGGGGACTTGAGTGCCATTGCACTGTTTGGCAGTGCCGATTTTAGAACTCTCCCTCTGTATCTATTCCAGTTACTAGGCAGTTATCAGATGGAGGCTGCTGCTGTGGTTTCAGTGAGCTTGCTGATGCTGAGCGTTGGCAGCTTTAGTTTAATTGAATTCTTATTTACTCGAACATCTAACCAGAGAGGTGCCTAATGTTAGTGATGCAAGAGGTTGATTACCACTATCATCAGGAGCTGTTTCATTTTGATTTTATGGCTGAACAAGGTGATGTTGTTGCCTTGATGGGGCCGAGTGGTGCGGGTAAGTCGACCTTGCTGGCATTGATTGCGGGATTCATAGAACCGTCATCAGGCGCTATTTCGGTTTCCGGTCAATCGCTTGTTGGTTTGGATGCTTACCAGCGTCCACTTGCTATGTTATTTCAAGAGCACAATTTGTTTGCGCACCTTACGGTTAGAGAAAATATCGGCTTAGGGCTGCACCCAGGCCTTAAACTAACCAAAGCGCAGCAACAGCAAGTACAACAAGCGGCAGAGCAAGTCGGTGTCGAACAGTATCTTGATCGATTACCGGAGCATCTTTCTGGTGGACAGCGTCAGCGTGTCGCATTAGCTCGGTGTTTTGTGCAGCCACACCCTATTTGGTTGTTAGACGAACCATTCTCTGCGCTGGACCCTTTGTTGCGAGAAGAGATGTTAGCCTTGGTGAAACAACTAGCCGCGGAACGAAATGTTACGGTAATCATGGTGACTCACCACCTAGGAGATGCTCGCAGTATTGCTAACAAGTTTGCCTTTGTGGCTAAAGGGCAGGTGTTGGTGGCGGAGGCGATAGATGCACTCACAGCGCAACACCCACAGCCTGAATTGGCCTCTTTTGTCCGTGCTGGCGAGTGATCTTTCGACCTAAAATATTGAGCTTATAATTTATATGGAGCTTAGTAGCAAGTACGCAGATATGAAAAAGCCTAGCAGAAGCTAGGCTTTGTTGATCGCGTGATGAGTCTTATAGCTCGTCTTGCTTAAGTTCTTTTAGAACTTGGAAGATCTCGCGGTACGCTTTTGCCGGCTTACCCGCTTTTTTCTCTTTGTTTGCCTGACGCGCTAATTGACGTAGACGCTGACGGTCTGCTTCAGGGTGCGCTTCAACCACTTCAGAGATAGCTGTATCACCGTCTTCAACAATACGGTCGCGTAATTGCTCAAGCTTGTGCAGCTCAGCGGTTGCTTGAGAGTGTTTGTTACGAACTTTATCTAGAGCCGCTTGAATTGGCTCTGGATCTTCGTTGCGCATCACTTTACCGATGTACTGCAGTTGACGACGTTTCGCTTCATTTTTAAAGCGTTGTGCATCTTTAATCGCTTCCGCCAAATCTTCAGACAGAGGGAACTTCTCTAGTACAGAAGGCTTAAGCTCCACGAGTTCCTCGCCCAACTTTTGCAGCGCTTCCATGTCCTCTTTCATTTCCGTCTTACTTACCCAGATGATTTCTTCTTCTGGTTCCCACGGGGCTTTTTGGTTTTTGCGAGCCATCTTATTTGCCTATATCACTATCTCAATCGAATATATCCGCTATTTTAGCAAGAATCTTGGGGAGAAAGCGAAATTCTTGTTATCCTACGTAATATAGACCTTCAAAAATAGAATAGATATGGATGTAAAACAGCAAGTCGCTCAGCAACGTGTTGAGCTAGAAGCAGCAGTAGCAAAAGCGTTAGATATGGCTTCAGTCAGTGCCGATGCTGCAGAGGTGGCTATTACTAAATCAACAGGTTTGAGTGTCTCTACACGCATGTGTGAGGTTGAAAACGTTGAATTTAATAGTGATGGTGCCCTTGGTATTACTGTTTATCGCGGCCAACAAAAAGGCAGTGCATCTACATCTGATTTGAGCGAAAAGGCGATCGCCCAAACCGTGGCGGCGGCTTTAGATATCGCTCAATACACCTCTGAAGATCCTTATGCAGGGCCGGCTCCTAAAGAGTTCATGGTTAAAGAGATTCCAGACTTAGATCTGTTCCACCCTGATGAGCCAAACCCTGACTATGCGGCTGAAATCGCGATTGCGGCTGAGAAGCAAGCACTCGCGTACAGCGATAAGATCAAGCAAAGCGATGGTGCTAGCTACGATAGTCACTACGGCGTAAAGGTATACGGCAATAGCCACGGTCTGCTTGCAAGTTATGCTTCAAGCCGCCACAGCACGAGTTGTTGTGTGATTGGACAGGGCATTAATGGAGAAATGGAACGAGACTACAGCTACACCGTTGCACGTCACCGTGACGAGCTGTGGACGCCTGAGCGTGTGGGTCAAGAAGCAGCAGAAAAGACCATTAGTCGTTTGGATGCTAAGAAGCTACCAACCGGTCAATACCCGATCATGTTTGCAGCCGATGTAGCAACGGGCCTCATCGGACACCTCGTTATGGCGATCAGTGGCGGCAACCTTTACCGTAAAGCGTCATTTTTATTGGATCACCTAGGCGAGAAAATCTTACCAGAATGGTTCAATATCTCTGAACGTCCCCATATCTTACGCGGCTTAGCGTCGAGCCCATTTGATAGTGAAGGTGTCTATACACAAGACCGAGAGATTATTACTGATGGTGTATTAGCGACTTACCTGCTGACTAGCTACGCGGCACGTAAGATGGATATGACGCCAACGGGCCATGCTGGTGGTATTCACAACTGGTTTGTTCAATCGACGGGTCAGAACTTCGAGCAAATGCTAAAAGAGCTAGGCACGGGTTTGCTTGTGACCGAAGTGATGGGGCAAGGCGTAAACACAGTAACGGGGGATTACTCTCGTGGAGCCGCAGGCTTCTGGGTTAAAAATGGTGAGATTCAATACCCAGTGTCTGAGGTGACGATTGCAGGTAATCTGAAAGATATGTTCAATCAGATTGTTGCGGTTGGTAGCGATGTAGAGACACGCTCACAGATTCAAACCGGCTCGATCTTGCTTGAGTCGATGAAAGTAGCAGGCGAGTAATACCAATCACATTTCGCAAATCTGAACAATTAAAAAGGGAGCCGCTGGCTCCCTTTGGTTATTTAGTGTCTAGACTTAAGCTTCTCGCTCAAAGCTGCCACTCATTCAGACTAGATGAGTATTGTTGCTAAGCCCAAGAATACCGATAGTCCAATCACGTCGGTCACGGTAGTCAACGCCATACCTCCAGCCAGTGCTGGGTCGATATTCATCTTCTTCAGCATCACAGGGATGGTTACCCCAGCAATACCTGCCACGATTAAATTGGTCAGCATTGCCGCAGAAATGATCCCGCCAAGTATCCAGTTGCCTTTCCAAGCCACAACGATACCGCCGATGATGCATGCCCATAAGACACCATTGAGGAAACCGATCGCGGCTTCTTTTAGCAATAGCTCTCGCTTGTTACTGTCACCAATGTGACCAAGTGCTAGACCACGAATAACCAGAGCGACGGTTTGGTTACCTGCTACACCACCCATTGAAGGTACGATGGTCATCAGTACCGCAATGGCTGCCATTTGGTCGAGGGTTGCTTCAAACATATTCGAAACCGAAGCGGCTGCAAGGGCGGCTAACACGTTTGCACCAAGCCAGACACTACGACGACGTGCAGACTTTACGACAGGCGCGAAGGTATCTTCGTCATCGTCCATACCCGCCATACTCATCATTGAGTGCTCGGCATCTTCACGAATCACGTCAACCACGTCATCGATGGTGATACGACCGACAAGATGTTGGTTTTCATCAACAACTGGAGCCGATACCCAGTTACGACGCTCAAATAGGCTCGCGATATCGGAAGCGCTGGTTTCAACAGCGATCGCTTCATCAGCGTCATCCATCACTTCAGAAACAAGGGTTTCTGGTTGAGTGGTAATCAGTGTAGTTAGAGATAGATTACCGATTAAACGCTCATCTTCATCAATCACGTATAGCGTGTCCGTCGCATCCGGCAGCTCACCGCGTATGCGTAGATAGCGCAGAACGACATCGACGTCGACATCACCACGAATGGTGATTACGTCGGTGTTCATCAATGCACCAGCAGAGTCCTCTGGATAAGACAGCGCAGTCTCGACCAAGGCTCGGTCTGCTGAGTCCATCTGTGATAGAACTTCACGAGAAACATCATCGGGCAGGCTTCGAAGTACGTAGGCGACGTCATCGGTCTCCATCCCTTCGGTTGCCTCTGCGAGCATCTCTGGTGCCATCTTCGACACCAACGCATCCTTAACGTCTTCGTTCAGCTCATCAAGAATTTCACCGTAGTCTTCAGGATCGGTAAGTTGCCAAAGTACATCACGACTCTTGCGAGGGGAGGCTTCTAAAAGGTGTGCAATATCTTCAGGCTCCATGTCCTGAAGTTGTCGACGTACGTGAACAAATCGGCCGTTTTCAAGGGCTTCGCTGACTTCTTGGAGGGTTTGGTGAGCTTGGTCAAATTCAAATTGCTCTGCCATGTTTTCCTCCTCTTCTCATTATTCTATGGATGTTAGGAATAGTAACTTAATTCTACGACGTAGTTAAATCATTAACTTATGGAGAACTAAGATTTAGGCTTGGTAGGCGTTGGAAGGCGAGGCTGTGGTGGGGCATTGCCCGGTTTCAGTTACTCGCCTTCGTCAAATTTATCTTCGATTAGGTGGCAGACAGCATCAAGTGCCTGTTGAGCATCGTCGCCTTCAGCTTGAATGCGAATGTGCTGACCTTGTGCAGATTCAAGCATGAGTAATCCCATAACACTGTCTGCTGTCGCGCTTTTCTCATCTTCACTATGAATGGTCAAAGTGGCATTGAAGCTCTGGGCAAGCTCGACCAGTTTTACTGCTGCGCGAGCATGAAGCCCCAAACGGTTTTGAATGAGTACAGTGCGGGTCAATTCCATGATTTAGGCCTGTTGGTTTTTTTCTAATGAAGCGTGTCGAATCTGTACTTGGTGGCCCAGTTGGTCAAAGTATTCACCGATCTTTTGAGTCAGGTAGACAGAGCGGTGTTTACCACCAGTACAACCAATTGCTACCGTTAGGTAACTGCGATTGTTCTTTTCTAACATTGGCAACCATTGCTCGACAAAACCTTGAATCTGCTGCTTCAGTTCGATCACTTCCTGGTGTTTTTCTAGGAAAGAGTGAATCGGAGCATCAAGTCCAGTTAGCGGTCTGAGATCTGGCTCCCAGTGAGGGTTTGGCAGGAAACGAACATCAAACACATAGTCTGCATCGCTAGGTAAACCGTATTTAAAACCAAAGGATTGAAAAACAATAATCAGCTCTTGCTTCTCTTTGCCTTCAACTTTAAGGCGTACCTGCTCACTCAATTCGTAGAGGTTGCAATTACTACTATCAATCAAAATATCGGCTTGGTCAGCCAGTGGAGAAAGCAGCTGCTTCTCGAGGTTGATGGCTTGTTCTAGAGAGAGCTTATCGTCACCCAGAGAAAGTGGGTGGATGCGGCGCGTTTCGCTATAGCGCTTGAGCAGTGTTTGTTTGTTTGCATCTAAAAACAGCACGCTAACATCAATATTGGCGGCATCTTCTAATTGAGCCAGTGTCTCTGTGACAAGATGAGGTTCTTTAGGCAGGTTGCGTATATCGATGCTTACTGCAACGTTTTGATTGATCTCTTTGACTGACTCAACGAAGTTACCGAGCAGGTTAACAGGTAAGTTATCAACACAGTAATACCCGAGATCTTCAAGAACTCGCAATGCAACGCTTTTGCCAGCGCCTGATTGACCACTAACTACGATAAGGCGCATGTTATTGCTCGCAAGTCGGCACTTGGATCATAATGTCGTAAAGCTCTTGATCGCTTTGTGCATTGCGCAGTTGTTTCAGCGTTTGCTTATCGTTGAGTCGTTCTGCCATGCAAGAAAGCGTTTTAAGATGCTCTTTGCATTGCTCGCTAGGAACCAAAAGTGCAAATAGCAGATCAACAGGGCGGTTATCGATCGCATCAAACTCGATAGGGTCTTGGCACTGTAATAGAACAGCGATCGCTTTGTCGCTGACATTCATACGAGCATGGGGAATAGCGATACCATTTCCGATGCCAGTACTGCCCATTTTCTCTCGACTCAGCATGCACTCGAACAACTCTGTTGAGTCTTGACCACAGCTCTCGGCTGCGATTTGGCTGATGATTTCTAGAGCTCTTTTCTTGCTTGTGCATTGAACTGCACTTTTGGTGCAGTCCAATGAAAGTACTTCGCTTAATTGCATGTTAGTGACTACTTAGCTTTTCTTTGTGCTTGTTGAGTTGGCGAACGAGTTTATCAACTAATGAATCAATTGCAGCATACATATTTTCATCGGTAGCTGTCGCATGAATATCGCCTTGATTGACATGAAGCGTTGCTTCCGCAATCTGATTGATTTTCTCAACTTTCAATACGACTTGAACGTTATTAATGTGCTCAAAAAAGCGTTCAAGCTTTTCAAATTTGGTGTGAACATAGTCTTGCATTGAATCGGTAAGATCAACGTGATGGCCTTGAATATTGATTTGCATAGACTTTCCTTTTCAGTTAGTGCCCTATAGCAGGCGTTTACGCTGACTCGAAGGGGCAATGCCTAAAGATTCACGGTATTTTGCTATGGTTCTTCTAGCTACCTGAATTCCTTGGTCAGCCAGTAAAGCAGCAATCTTGCTGTCGCTGAGTGGTTTCGCTGTGTTTTCAGCAGCCACCAGTTTCTTAATCAGCGCACGAATTGCTGTTGATGAACACTCTCCGCCGTTGTCTGTGCTGACATGACTAGAGAAGAAGTATTTCAGCTCAAAGATGCCTCGTGGTGTGTGCATGAACTTCTGTGTCGTAACACGAGAAATTGTGGATTCATGCATGTCGACTGCAAGAGCGACGTCATTCAACACCATAGGCTTCATGGCTTCTTCACCATGTTCGAAGAAATCGTGCTGATGTTCAACAATGCATCGCGCAACTTTGAGTAGGGTCTCATTTCGGCTCTCTAGGCTTTTAATTAGCCATTTTGCCTCTTGCAAGTTGGAGCGAATGTATTGGTTGTCAGCACTATTGCCTTTACTGCCTAAGTCGGCGTACTGCTGGTTCACTTTCAGCTTTGGTACGCTATCTGGGTTGATGGTGACTAACCACTTACCTAGATCTTTAAACACCGATACATCAGGGACAACATACTCGGTTTCATCCGGGGTAATTTTGCTGCCTGGTCGCGGGTCTAGTTGCTGTATAAGCTGCAGAACTTCACGTAGCTCTGCTTCTTTTAACTTAGTCTCTTTGATGATCAGTTTGTAATCACGATTGCCTAACTGGTCGATGTGGCTAGTAAGTACTAACTTTGCCTCTGTCAGCCACGGAGTATCTTCAGGGAATGTCGCCAGTTGCAGTAGCAAACAGTCTTGCAAGTTCAGCGAGCCCACGCCGAGCGGATCGAACTGTTGAATACGTTTTCGAACGGCTTCAATCTCGTCGAGTTCAATCTCTTCGTTGTCGAAGCTTTCAAGGATCTCTTCACTCGAAACAGTCAGGTAGCCGTAGTCGTCAATTGCATCAATCAACGCTAATGCAATAGTACGGTCAGTTTCTGAAAATGGCGTAAGGTCTAATTGCCACAATAGGTAATCTTGCAGGCTTTGTGTTGTCTCACCTTGGTAAACCGGCATATCATCGTCGATCGCAATACCAGTATTACCAGTGTTAGCACTGTACACATCTTCCCAAGTAGTATCGATTTCTAAGTCGTTGCCAATTTCTGACTTTTCAATCAGATCGGAACTGTCAGGTAAGTCTGGTTCAGCAGTGGCCTCTGCTGTTTCTTTCTCGTCACGGCTAGGTTTTTCTTCAGAGTTTGTAGGGGCGTCATCATTCCCCTCTTCTACGTCGAGAAGTGGGTTTGATTCCAAAGCCTCTTGAATCTCTTGTTGCAAATCCAACGTAGACAACTGCAACAAACGGATCGCTTGTTGTAGCTGTGGGGTCATTGCTAATTGCTGGCCTAGCTTAAGTTGTAATGAGGGTTTCATTCAGTATTACTTACCTAGTTATTATTCTTAGAATTCTCGATACGCTCTATATAATCATAGACGGAATTGTTCGCCTAGATAAACTTGTTTCACTTGTTCGTTATTGAGAACATCCTCCGGTGAACCTTCGGCGATCAAGTGCCCTTGGCTCACAATATAAGCCTTTTCGCACACGTCTAATGTTTCACGAACGTTGTGGTCAGTGATCAAAACGCCAAGACCGCGATCACGCAAGTGCTCGATGATTTTCTTGATATCAATAACTGAGATCGGGTCAACACCCGCGAACGGTTCATCGAGCAGAATAAACTGAGGATTCGCAGCCAGAGCGCGAGCAATTTCAACACGACGTCGCTCACCACCAGACAGTGCCATACCGTTACTGGTGCGAATGTGTTGAATATGGAACTCTTCAAGCAGGTCTTCGAGTTTATCTTGGCGCTCTTCTGGCGTTAATTCCTTACGTGTTTGCAGTACCGACATGATGTTGTCTTCAACGGAAAGCTTGCGGAAGATAGACGCTTCTTGCGGTAGATAACCGATCCCCAAACGTGAACGGCTATGCATCGGTAGGATACTGATGTCGTTATCATCGATGCTGATGGTGCCTTCATCACGCGCAACCAGACCAACGATCATGTAGAAAGAGGTGGTTTTGCCAGCACCGTTAGGGCCCAGTAAGCCAACGATTTGTCCAGACTCGACTTGCAGGCTCACGTCTGTTACGACCTTACGTTTGCTGTAGGTCTTCGCCAGGTTTTGCGCTTTTAAGACTGCCATAGTTAATTGTTCACTTGTGCTGGTTGAAGAACGGTTGAAACACGCTCATTTTCATCGCTGTCAGCAACCAGTTTTTGTGAGGAGATCTGATAGGTGATCTTGGAACCACGAATTAGGTTACCGTCTTGAGACAGTTGTGCTTCTTTGGTCATGATGAGCTTGTCTGTACTCAACTGATAATTCAGCTCAAACGCCTGTCCGCTTAGCGTTTTACCATCGTCAGTAAGCTGTGAGAAAAGCGCTGGTTTACCAAAACCTTGAATCGCCTCGATTTCACCGCTGCTTGCATTACGCGTAACGATGATTTTGTCAGCGTTAATATTAATGCTGCCTTGCTTTAATTTTACATCGCCTTCAAACGTAACCTTGTTGCTCTTCATGTCGAGTTGTTGGCTGTCTGAATCGATATAAACAGGTTGCTCTGTATCTGATGACAGAGCAAGGGCGTTTGGCGCCGCAAACGCAAAAGCAAGTAAACTAAGGTGTAAGAGTTTCATATCTACCTTGAACATTTTCAAAGAGGGTTGCAGTGTTGCTATCGAAGTTGCCCTTCATAGCTTGTCCCTCAGTTTCGAATAATGGGCCGATCAGACGAACTGTGCTTTCGGAGTGAAAGTCTCGGCTAGTGAGCTCAACAACTAACTTATCCATAGTCATGTTGTCGAAGCTGGCTTCTGGTAATAGGTTTTTCACTATTACATTATCATAAAGTGTCAACGTTTGGTCGTCGTCGAGTACCGCACGCCTTGCGGTCATCTGCCACTCGATTGTGTGACCATCACGAAATACCGAGAGCACCGGGTTTTCAAAAAGGGTGTCGCCACTTTTGGAGTAGTGCTCAAGATGACTTGATTCTATTTGATAGCTACGAATGCCTGCTTGGTCGTAGCTGATATTATCTAGATTCCTGCCGCTGAATATAGGCAATTCCAGATTAGGAGCAACCTGAATTGCGGTGCTTTGCTCTTTGTCATACAGGTAATAAGCTGACCAAGATGCAATAAACAACAGTATTAAATAGATAATACGGGTTAAACTCATATGCTTAGACCTTTGTGCACGTCTAGCTCATCCCTTGCTTGTAAAATAAGGTCGCAAACTTCACGCACGGCTCCGTGACCACCTTTAATATTGGTTACGTAGTTTGCTCGTTGCACGAGTAGCGGGTGACCATCCGCGACACACACTTTCAATGCCACTTTTTCCATCACTGGCCAGTCAATCAGGTCATCACCAATGTAGCCAGTATGCTCTGGAGCTATATTCAGTTTATCGCAGATATCTTGATAAGCTTTAACCTTGTCGTCTTGACCTTGATAGATCAGCTTAATACCGAGAGCTGTCATGCGGTTTTCGACGATTTGTGATTGACGCCCGGTAATGATGGCGATTTCAATCCCTGCATTCATTAAAGACTTAATGCCGTAGCCATCGCGGGTATGGAAGGTCTTAAGCTCTTCACCTTGGTTACCCATGTAAACAAGACCATCAGAAAACACGCCGTCTACATCACAGATTAGCAGCTTTATCTCTTTCGCGATCTGAAAAACGTCAGCATCGACAGAACCGTAAAGTGTGGCAACAGTTTGAGTCATTACATTACTCCTGCTTTCAGTAGGTCGTGCATGTTAAGCGCGCCAACCAGCATTCCATTTTGGCAAAGCATCAAACCGTTGATGCTCTTCTCTTGCATCAAGTTAAGACCTTCGACTGCCAAGATGTTTGGATCGGCCACGGTTGGGTTTTGCGTCATCACATCACCAATTTGAGTCGTATGTATATCGATGCGTTTGTCTAAGATTCTGCGTAAATCCCCATCGGTAAATATACCGAGCATTTTATCTTGTTCATCGACAACTGCGGTCATACCTAAACCTTTCTGGGAGATCTCAAGTAGAGCATCACGAACAAGTGCATTGGGAGCTACTTTAGGCAGTTCATCACCGGTATGCATAATATCTTCCAGCTTCAATAACAGCTGGCGACCGAGTGCTCCACCTGGATGCGACAGCGCAAAGTCTTCCGCTGTAAAGCCACGCGCTTGCAGTAGTGCGACAGCCAGAGCATCACCCATTACTAGTGTAGCGGTTGTACTGCTGGTTGGTGCCAAACCAAGCGGGCACGCCTCTTCAGGTACAGTTATTTGAAGATGGATATCTGACAGGGTCGCCATGTTCGACTTTGGTTTGCCTGTCATACTGATGATTTTGATGTTTAAGCGTTTTAGCACCGGAAATAGGCTAAGAATCTCATCTGATTCGCCAGAGTTGGAGATCGCTATTACGATATCGCCCGATTCGACCATGCCCAAATCACCATGTGCGGCTTCACCTGGATGAACAAAAAACGCGGAGGTGCCAGTGCTCGCCAGTGTCGCAGCAATCTTATTGCCGATGTGTCCTGATTTACCCATTCCCATTACAACCACTTTGCCCTGGTTGTTGAGGATGAGATCACAAGCGCGACAAAAGTCGTCATTAAAGTACTGATCAAGTTGATTGAGGCCAGCAACTTCAATCTCTAATACTTGTTTAGCAACACTACGGTAATCGAATGATTGAGACATCAGATACTCCAGAGTCTTATAAAAGGAATGCTTGGTTTGTGATTACGCTGACATGTTCATCAGCAGGTAGCCTTGGTATGCCAAGAAGCAAACCACAAGTGCGCCACCTTCAATGCGGTTGACGCTGCGTGATTTGCCAAGCGCCATAACAACCAACAGCAAAGAAACACCGAGCATGACCCAGAAGTCACGACCCATTGCTAACTCGCTTAGAATAGAAGGGTTTAGGATGCCAGGGATACCCATAACCGCAAGGATGTTAAATACGTTAGAACCGATAATGTTACCGACAGCCATGTCATCTTCGCCCTTCATTACGCCTGCAAGTGAAGCTGCTAATTCAGGAAGGCTAGTGCCGACAGCGATAATGGTTAGACCGATAACAAGGTCACTCATGCCGAAGTATTTCGCGATAATGACCGCGTTGTTGACCAACATATCTGCAGAAATAGGCAAAACAATCAGACCAACAATCACCCACATAACGGCTTTGATGTTACTAACACCTTGAGGAATTTCAGACTCTTGTTCTTCGATAAAGGCATCGCCGTTGCTTTTTTCGCGGCGGCTGATCTGCAACATTGCAAATAAGAATGCTGCAAACAGTACGAACAGCAGAATACCTTCATAGAAGCCCAGGTAGCTATCCCACAGAAGTGCACCGGCCAGCAATGTGACACCAATCATCAAAGGCAGTTCACGGCGGATTACTGCAGAGCTAATAGAGAGCGGCTTAATCAGCGCTGTAATGCCCAGAATTAGCGCGATGTTGGCGATGTTTGAACCAAGCACGTTACCTACGGCAGTGTCCGTTTTTCCGTCAAGTGCTGCGGTTGCAGAAACCATCATTTCAGGGGCAGAAGAGCCCATTGCAAGAATCGTCATACCGATAACTAGGGGAGAGATTCCGAAGTTGCGAGCCAATGCCGCAGCACCGTAAACCAGTTTATCTGCACTCCACACCAAAAAACCTAGGCCGATAATAAGAAACGCAATCGCTTCAAGCATGATGATTCCTAAAAATTAATAAAAAATGGACAATTAACCGCTAATTTTGACGTGTTGCTAGATAAAAGGGAAGTCACGGATACAATTAATTCTGACTAAGTTGTAAAGAAAGTGCATTTGTAGAGATATTTCTCAATAGTTTCAATTCTCTGCTTGATGTTTTGATTTACTATAATTAATTGAACAGTGCTTTTAATTCTCATTCAGACTACTTATCATGAGCACAATTATTGGCGTTTTTTAGAGCAAGGACATAACAAAAGCATGCTAAAGAATGAGCTTGTGAAAGTTAAGAACCTCAGCTTTTCTCGAGGGGAACGAGTGATTTTCGATAATATCGATCTCGAAGTTCCTCAAGGAAAAGTAACGGCCATCATGGGACCATCGGGCATCGGTAAAACGACGTTGTTGCGCTTAATTGGTGGGCAGCTCCCTCCAGATCAAGGTGAAATTTGGTTTGATGGTGACAACATTCCGAGTTTATCGCGACGTAAGCTTTACCAAGCTCGTAAAAAAATGAGCATGTTGTTCCAGTCAGGGGCACTTTTTACTGATCTTAATGTCTTCGATAACGTTGCTTTTCCGCTGCGTGAACACACTGAATTAGATGAGTCTCTGATTCGCACCGTTGTGCTGCTTAAACTTGAGGCTGTTGGACTGCGTGGTGCAGCGCAGTTAATGCCGAGTGAGTTGTCTGGCGGTATGGCAAGGCGTGCGGCGCTAGCAAGAGCAATCGCTCTCGATCCCGACCTCATTATGTACGATGAACCCTTTGTTGGTCAGGACCCTATCACTATGGGTGTATTGGTTGAGCTTATTCGTAATCTTAATCAAGCGTTAGGTCTCACCTCAATTGTGGTATCGCACGATGTGCCAGAGGTGATGAGCATTGCTGATTGGGTTTACCTACTCGCCGATGGCAAAATTATTGCGAAAGGGACGCCTGAAGAGCTGCGACAAAATGCCGATCCACGAGTACAGCAATTCTTGAATGGTGAAGCGGATGGCCCAGTTCCGTTTCGTTTCCCAGCCCAAAGTTTAGAGAAGGATCTATTCTAGATGTTTGTAAATTATATCGCTGGAGTCGGTCGCCGAACATTAGCGATGTGCGAAGCATTTGGTCGCGCAAGTTTGATGTTGTCGGGCGCTTTTTTCGGTATTCCGCGCTTAAAAAACTTCCCGCTATTGGTGAAGCAGTTATATAGCGTAGGAGTTCAGTCACTGGCGATCATCGTCGTCTCTGGACTGTTTATCGGTATGGTACTCAGCTTACAAGGCTACGTGGTACTGATTGATTATGGTGCAGAAGGTAACCTCGGCCAGATGGTCGCTTTGTCACTGCTGCGTGAATTGGGTCCGGTAGTGACAGCGCTGCTTTTTGCAGGGCGAGCAGGTTCTGCTTTAACGGCTGAGATTGGCTTAATGAAGGCAACCGAGCAGATATCTAGCCTCGAAATGATGGCAGTAGACCCACTAAAGCGCGTGATCGCACCGCGGCTTTGGGCTGGCCTTATTTCAATGCCACTGTTGGCTATGATTTTTATGGCGGTTGGTATCTGGGGCGGTCAACTGGTTGGTGTGGATTGGAAAGGCATTGATCACGGCAGCTTCTGGTCGGCGATGCAGTCTTCAGTTGAGCTAGGACGAGATATTGGCAACAGCATGATCAAATGCATGGTGTTCGCAATTACCGTCACTTGGATTGCTCTGTTTAATGGCTATGACGCAATACCAACCTCGGAAGGTATTAGCCGTGCAACCACTCGCACCGTGGTGCACTCTTCTCTAGCAGTATTAGGGCTAGATTTTGTTCTTACAGCATTGATGTTCGGGAATTAATCATGCAACAAACTCGAAAATTAGAATTATGGGTCGGTAGCTTTGTTATCGCGGGAATTTGCGCAATCTTAATCATGATCTTTCAAGTCGCTGACGTGAAAGGGCTAGGTTCCAACCATACTTACACACTAAAAGCGACGTTCGATAATATCGGTAGCTTGAAAGTTCGCTCTCCGGTGAAGGTTGGTGGCGTTGTCGTTGGCCGCGTGAACAGCATTCAGCTAGATACAGAAAGTTATCTACCTGTCGTCGAGCTATCGATTGATGCGAAATATGACCAGTTTTCAGAAACCTCAAGTGCACAGATTTTGACATCAGGTTTGATTGGTGAGCAGTACATCAGCCTAGTGCCCGGCTTTGTCTTTGAAGATGAAGAGATGTTGGTTGACGGTGATGTTATCGAAGACACCAAATCTGCATTAGTATTAGAAGATCTAATTGGCCAAGTGCTTTACAGCGTTGGCGGCTCTGACGAAGCGACAACTGAGGAATAAATTCATGTTAAAAAGAGTGTTTATGATGGTCGTGGCTGTGATCTTTGCGACTAATGTTGTAGCCAAAGAGAATATTGACCAAACACAGCCTTATCAAATGATGACCCAGGTTTCTGAGGTGGCATTTAACCGTCTCAAGGTAGAGCAAGAGAGCATCAAACAAGACCCAGAGTTGTTGAAGGTGATTGTTGAAGAAGAGCTGATGCCTTATGTCAACGCACAGTACGCAGCACTAAAACTATTGGGACCAAATCTGAAAGGTGCCAAGAAAGATGACGTACTCGTCTTCATTGACGCGTTCCGTGAATACCTTGTTTCTTCTTATGCTCAAGTGCTGACACAATACACGGACCAAACTATTCAGTTTGGCCCAGAGCCAAATATCAAACCTGATAGCCGTATTACCAGCATCAAAGTCGACATCATTGATTCGCCAAGACCGAACATCAAACTTGAGTTTAAGCTGCGTAAAGATAAGAAAACCGGTGAGTGGAAAGCCTTTGATATGGTGGCTGAAGGGATCAGTCTACTCTCGAGTAAACAATCAGAGTGGAACACTAAGATTCGCCAACAAGGGATTCTTTCTGTGGCTAAAGAATTAGAGCAGTTAGCGGCGCAACCTATTCGTTTTGAGAGCTCGAAAAAATGAGTCAAACGCAATGGAGCGAGCTTAGCTCGGCCGAATTTCAGCTAAGTGGTGATTTAGACCGCGACAGCGTGCCTGCAATTTGGCGCACATTAAAGGCATGGAAAACGACAGAATCTCGCGTGCAAGTGAACCTCAACACGGTTGAGCGTATCGATTCATCAGGAATGGTGATGCTAATTCACTTAATAGAGCATGCAAAAAATCAAAACTGTCATATAATGCTCAGTTTCGTGCCAGAACAATTACGAACGTTGTTCCAATTGAGCAATATCCAGCCAATGATGGCAGAACACTTAAAAGATTAGGCAGGAGCTATTTGTGGACAGCACAAAAGTACAAGAATTATTAGCAGAGGCACTTAACCTTCAAGAGATTATCGTGAAGGGCGAAGGCAGCCATTACGAAGTTGTTGCAGTGGATGCATGTTTTGACGGCATGAACCGCGTTAAGAAGCAGCAACTGATCTACGGCCCACTAATGGAGTACATTCAACGCAATGACATCCATGCTCTTTCTATCAAGGCATACACGCCAGAAGAGTGGGAACGTGATAAGAAACTGATGTCACTTTAAGGTTTATGATGGAAAAGTTTCGAGTTATTGGATCGGATCAGCCGTTAAACGGTGAAGTGAAGATCTCTGGTGCAAAAAATGCTGCACTACCTATTTTGTTTGCTTCAATTTTGGCAGAAGAGCCCGTTGAAGTAAGTAATGTTCCTCACCTACGTGATATCGACACCACAATGGAGCTACTTAAGCGCCTAGGTGCAAAAGTGTCTCGTAACGGGAGCGTACATGTCGATGGTAGCGAAATTAACGAATTTTGCGCACCGTATGATCTAGTAAAAACAATGCGAGCTTCGATTTGGGCTTTAGGGCCACTAGTGGCGCGTTTTGGTCAAGGCCAAGTATCACTGCCTGGTGGTTGTGCGATTGGTGCTCGTCCGGTGGATCTCCATATTCACGGTTTGGAGCAGCTAGGTGCCGAGATCACTCTAGAAGACGGCTATGTAAAAGCGAATGTTGATGGTCGTCTAAAGGGCGCGCACATCGTAATGGATAAGGTGAGCGTTGGTGCGACCATTACCATTATGTGTGCAGCAACATTGGCAGAAGGCACGACTGTACTTGATAACTCAGCGCGTGAGCCTGAGATTGTCGATACTGCGGAATTCCTAAACAAGCTAGGTGCGAAGATTTCTGGCGCAGGTACAGATACCATCACAATCGAAGGTGTTGAACGCCTTGGCGGTGGTAAGCATGCTGTAGTTGCCGACCGTATCGAGACGGGCACTTTCCTAGTAGCAGCGGCTGTGTCGGGCGGTAAAGTGGTTTGTCGCAATACTAGCGCGCATCTACTTGAAGCGGCTCTTGCTAAGCTTGAAGAAGCGGGTGCTAAGATTGAAACCGGCGAAGATTGGATCAGCCTTGATATGACTGACCGTGAGCTGAAAGCAGTTAAGATTGTAACGGCTCCACACCCGGGCTTCCCAACTGATATGCAGGCTCAGTTTACGCTGCTAAACATGATGGCGAAGGGCAGTGGCGTGATCACTGAAACGATTTTCGAAAACCGTTTCATGCACATCCCTGAACTACAGCGTATGGGCGCAAAAGCTGAGATTGAAGGTAATACTGCGATTTGTGGTGAGACTGAAAAACTGAGCGGTGCTCAAGTGATGGCAACTGACCTGCGTGCGTCAGCAAGCTTAGTGATTGCTGGCTGTATCGCGCAAGGGGAAACCATTGTTGACCGTATTTATCACATCGATCGTGGCTACGATAAGATTGAAGATAAGTTATCGGCCCTTGGTGCTAACATCACGCGTTTTCGTGAATCGAGCTAAGCCTCGATACCACGACGTATGACGAGATAATAAAAAAGAAAGTCGAAACTTTGGTTTCGGCTTTTTTATTGTATTTTGCCGCTTACGACTCTGTTACCATCATGCGTAATAAAAACAGACCTAGTTAAGCGGTTGTTGAGGAACAAAATGATAGCAATATTACGTATTTTCGCTGTAGCAATATTTGCGATTTTGATGTTTGTGTTTGGTTGTGGTTACTGCTTGTTAAGCCCACGCAATCCAAAGCACGTATTTACTTTCGGCCGTTACTTTGGCCGTATGTCAAAGATTTTCGGTATCACTCTGGACTTACGTATTCCAGAAGACGCGTACTCTCGTGGTCAACACGTCTATATTGCCAATCACCAAAACAACTGGGATCTATTCACAGTTTCTTCTGCCGTTACACCTAAAGTGGTTACGGTTGGTAAGAAGAGCTTAGCTTGGATGCCACTGTTTGGTCAGCTCTACTGGCTAACGGGTAACATCCTAATTGACCGTGCCAACCGTAGCAAAGCCGTTGGTACTATCGATCAAGTTGTAAATAACCTTAAAGGTAGCGATGTATCGGTGTGGATGTTCCCTGAAGGAACTCGCTCTCGTGGTCGTGGCCTATTACCATTTAAAACCGGTGCGTTCCATGCCGCAATTGGTGCTGGCTTACCAATTATCCCAATCGTATGTAGTTCTACAGGCGGAATCAAACTGAACCGTTGGAATAATGGTCACGTTATCGTAGAGATGCTGCCACCAGTCAGCATCGAAGGTTTTGATAAGTCGAATGTGCGTGAGCTAGCAAATGAGTGCCGCGAGCAGATGAAAGCAAAACTGGCAGAGCTTGATGAAGAAGTGAAAGCTCTCAACAGCAAGTAAATCGCTTTAGCGTTTTTCAGTGACCCGTCCTGATATGGGTTGACACTTTTTAGTCAAAACGCTCGATGTACTTCATCGGGCGTTTTGTATTTTAAGGCCGTATGTGGCCTCATCTGATTATAGATTTCTACTGACTCGGCGACCATTTTTCTCGCCTGAGCAACATCTTTAGGTTTCTTCAACAAGTATTCCATTTTCAAAATACCATTTACTCTCTCTGCCAAGGCATTTTGATAGCAGTCATATCCATCAGTCATGGAACACACGATCTTGTGCCTAGAGTGTAAGTCTTGGTACTCCTTTGAACAGTACTGTGAGCCTCTATCTGAGTGATGGATTAAGCTTTCCTGATTTCGACGTTCTCTCAAAGCTCTTATAAAAGCTTGTTTTACGGCCTTCGTCTGCATGTTGTCATCCACGCTGTATCCGACGATCTTTCTGGAATAGGCATCAGTGATAAGACTGACGTAACTGTTTCCCTCATAGGTTGGAAGGTAAGTAATATCAGCAACCCACAACTGTTCCGGTCTTTCGGGCTTAAAGCCATCCTTTATTTTATTTGGGTGGCAGTAAAACCTATGATGGCTATCCGTTGTTCGATGGTAAGCACGTTTAACCTTCACAAGCAGCCGATGATGTTTAAGCAGAGAAAATAGATAATCCCGACCTACTTTCATTCCAGCTTTTTCCATCATGTACTTAAGCTTTCTCGTTCCTATTCGAGCCTGTTTGATGCGAGTTTCACGAACAAAGCTCAGAAGAGCTTTGTCACGCTGCCTGTTACGATCGTCAATAAGACACTGTTTATAATATGCTTGCCTAGATATATTGATGATTTGGCAAAATCTAGTCACCGTGAGCTGAGCTATGTTTTGCTCTTGGACGACGCACCTTTGTGCTTTTTTACGACGCGGACACCATGGTCTCGTTCCATAACTTTTACTACTTCTTCAAAGAAGTCGGCCCTCAGTTTGGTATCCTCGAGTTTCTTTTCTAACTCTTTGATACGTTGCTCTGGTGTAGGTGGTGAATTGAATTCAGACATAGGTAAACCTTTCTTCATGAATCGAGGTGTGCCCCCAGACCAATCAAGTCGACCGTGCTTTCGGAGCCACACTAATACTGTAGAACAACCTTGTATGCCGTACTTGTCTTGTGCTTGTTTGTAAGTCAGTTCACCTCGCTCGACTTGATCAACAACATCCAATTTAAAAGCGAGGGAGTAATCACATTGAGTTCGTCTAGTTATTGATTTCATAACACTCTCCAATTTTCTGCTTGGGGAGTGTCAACCTTATTTAGGACGGGTCACAGATACTAAAAAAGGTTGCCGCAGTGGCAACCTTTTTTGTATCTGGTCGAAACTATTTGCGAACAGCGATAGCTTCGATTTCGATACCAACATCTTTAGGAAGACGTGCTACTTCAACACATGAACGTGCAGGGTAGTTTGCAACGTCGTGCTCGTCGAAGAACTTACCGTAAACTTCGTTTACTGTGCCGAAGTCGTTAAGGTCTTTAACGAATACCGTTAGCTTAACAATGTCTTTTACTGTTAGACCAGACGCTTCAACAACGGCTTTAACGTTTTCTAGAGATTGACGAGCTTGTTCTGCGATGTCAGAAGACACTTCACCAGTAGCTGGGTTTACTGGGATCTGACCTGAAGTCAGTACCATGTTGCCTAGGTCAACGCCTTGTACGTATGGGCCGATTGCTGCTGGAGCTGATTCTGTGTGAAGTACTTTAGTCATTATAGGTTCCATCATTTTATTAGATAAAAAGCGAAATTCAGTGTGCCTTCAAAGCGGCATGAGGTAAAGAATAAAATACCCCGCTCAGGCGAGGTATTTCATAGTTTTCATATTCTTTACGTGCTACAAGGAGGTGTTATCTCTCTGTAACGATCTCGCGAGAGAAGACCTTTTCACAGTATTTGCACTTTAAGCGAATATCGTCATTTTTTTCAAAGATCTTAAAGCTGCTTTCGACCGGCTCATTATGAGTAATGCAGTTGGTATTTGGGCATTCAAATACATCGTTGATCTGGTCTGGTAGCTCTAGAGCCAGCTTCTTTACTACTTCGTATTCTTCAATCTGGTTCACGGTTGCGTGCGGCGCGTAAAGTGCTAGCTTGTTCGCTTGCTCTTCTGTCACGAACACATTCTCAATCTTCAGTAGGTCTTTGCCACCTAGAGCAGAAGAAGGAAGGTTAAGGCCGATAGTCACGCGCTGGTGAGAGTTATGCAGATCAAACAGCTTTAATACCTTGATACCCACGTTTGCTGGAATATGGTCGATTACCGTGCCGTTTTTGATCGCTTCAACTTTTAACTGAGTTCCTTTAGACATGATATCTCTCCTATTACAGCGTTTCGTTAAGAACAAGGGCGAGCAGTGCTTCACGTGCGTAAACACCATTCTCAGCTTGCTGGAAGTAGTAAGCGTGTGGCGTTTTATCGACGTCGATAGTGATTTCATCGACGCGTGGTAGCGGGTGAAGGACCTTAAGGTTTTCTCTTGCCCCTTCAAGTAGCGCAGCCGTTAAGATATAAGCAGATTTAATATGCGCATATTCAGACTCATCGAAACGCTCTTTTTGTACACGCGTCATGTACAAGACATCCAGTTCTGGAATCACAGAGTCCATATCAGTCAGAAGTTGGTACTCAATGCCAGCCTCGTCTAACTCTTCACAGATGTAGTCTGGCATGGCTAGAGCTTCAGGAGCGATGAAGTAGAAACGGATGTTATTGAACTTAGCTAAAGCTTGAGTCAGAGAGTGAACGGTACGGCCGTACTTTAGGTCGCCGACGAACGCGACGTTAAGGTTATCAAGACGGCCTTGTGTTTCGGCGATAGAGAATAGGTCTAAAAGCGTTTGCGTTGGATGTTGGTTAGCACCGTCACCTGCGTTAATTACCGGCACGCCGTTAGAGAACTCAGAAGCCAGTCGTGCTGCACCTTCTTGAGGATGGCGCATCACATAAGCGTCTACATATGAAGAGATAACTTGTACAGAGTCAGCTAGGGTTTCACCTTTCTTCGCTAGAGAGGTGTTACCGCCGCTATCAAAACCGATCACGTCGCCACCGATACGTTGGATCGCCGTTTCGAAAGAGAGACGAGTTCGTGTTGAAGGTTCAAAGAAACAACTCGCGACAACTTTGTTTTTTATCAGCTCAGGATTCGGCTCCGCTTTTAGCTGACCAGCTGTTTGAACAATCAATTCTAGCTCTTCACGAGAAAGCTCTGGAATTGAGATGATGTGCTTTTTATAGAGCGAGTTCGCCATGATCTTCTTCCCCACAATAATGTAATGACCATAAAAAAGCCCCCCATAATGGGAGGCTTTAAAAAGAGGTTTCTGAGCAGAATAGACGACCTTGTAAGCCAGCCAGCTTACGTGCAATATTCAACGATGTCATAATATTGATAGGTGTCATTTTCACTACTCTCAGACAAATTGCCGAGAATTATACGCTTTCAATTTGTGAGCGCAAGCGATTACATCAACCTTTTATTGTTATGATATTAATGGCCTATCCAAGCGTAGCAACCATCACCGCTTTGATGGTGTGCATGCGGTTCTCTGCTTCATCAAAGACAATCGAGTAATCTGACTCAAAGACTTCATCGGTCACTTCCAGTCCATTCATACCGTACTTATCAGCGACTTGCTGACCAATTACAGTTTCGTTGTTGTGGAATGCAGGTAAGCAGTGCATAAACTTCACTTGTGGGTTTCCAGTAAGCTTAATCACATCCATATTAACTTGGTAAGGTTTCATCACCGCAACACGCTCATCCCAAGCTTCAGGAGACTCACCCATAGAAACCCATACATCAGTATATAAGTAGTCACAGCCTTTCACGCCCTCAGGCACGTCTTCTGTTAAGGTGATTTTCGCGCCTGTTGTCTGTGCGATAGTTTGGCACTCCTCAACTAGCTGCTCTTCAGGCCAGAAGGCTTTCGGAGCCACGAGACGAATGTCCATCCCCATTTTTGCCGCGCCAACTAATAGTGAATTACCCATGTTGTTACGTGCATCACCTAGGTAAGCAAAGCTGATCTGGTGCAGCTGTTTTCCACGGCCATGTTCTAGCATGGTCAGGAAGTCAGCCAAGATCTGAGTTGGGTGGAACTCATCAGTGAGGCCATTCCAAACAGGAACACCCGCGTAGGCACCTAAATCTTCAACAATACTCTGACCAAAGCCACGATATTCAATACCATCGTACATACGGCCCAGTACGCGAGCCGTATCTTTCATTGATTCCTTTTGACCGATTTGGGAGCCAGATGGCCCGATGTAAGAGACTTGAGCTCCTTGATCAAATGCGGCAACTTCAAAGGCACATCGAGTACGAGTAGAGGCTTTTTCAAAGATCAGTGCGATGTTTTTACCGAGCAGTTTTTTCTGTTCAGTGCCTGCATACTTAGCTTTCTTTAGATCTGCTGACAGATCCAGTAAGAATTGAATTTCTTTTGGAGTAAAGTCGAGCAATTTTAGAAAGTTACGATTGCGAAGATTAAAAGCCATATCCCGCTCCTTGAGCAAATAGAATCAATGAAGGCTTTAGTTAAACATAAAAATGCTATATTTGTGAATATTTATTTTGTTAATTTAATAAAAAAGGCCAAGCACATATTGGCTGACCTTTTAAGAGGGGAAGGGAGGAAGTTGAAATTAGATGCCGTCACGCTCGATTGGGCAACTCATACAACGAGCACCACCACGTCCACGCCCCAGTTCATTGCCTGGTATTGTTAGAACCTCGATACCCGCTTTGTCATACTTCTCATTGGTATAAACATTGCGCTCGTAGCCAATTACTGTACCTGGTTTTACAGTTAAAACGTTGTTCGCGTCGTTCCACTGCTCACGCTCTGCTTCGTAGTTGTCACCGCCTGTGGTGATGATCTTCAGCTGATCCAGTCCCAGTGCGCCTTCGATGGCTGATAAGTAGTTATCCGCTTTTTCAACTCGCATCTCACCATTCTCTTTTGGTGTGAGGCGCCATGTATCAAGATCTTTGCGTACGATCTCTGGGTACACAGAGAAGGTATCAATATCCATGTGCGTCATTACGGTATCTAAGTGCATGCACGAACGGTGTTTAGGTAGGTCGATCGCGATGACTTCTTTTGCTTGGCCTGATTTGAATAGGCTCGCGGCAAGGTTTTCTACGCCTTGCGGCTTAGTTCGCTCGGAGATACCGATAAGAACCGCACCTTTACCAATCACCAATACGTCACCGCCTTCAATATTCGCGTTGTCGTAGTGAAGGTCTTCATCGCCAAAGTACTTAATGAAATCTTGGCCTGCGAACACTGGGTGCCAACGGTAGATTGCACGCAGGTGGTTAGTTTCACGCTGACGCGCTGGTTTCATCATTGGGTTAAGTGACACACCACCATATACCCAGCAAGAGGTGTCACGGGTAAATAGGTGGTTTGGTAACGGCTCAATCACAAAATCTAACGGGCGGTGCATCTTTGGCAGCATCGACGATGAAGCAATGGGCAACTCTGAATAAGCCAAACCGCCAAGCAAGATGGTGGCGAGGTGTTCGTTATCCATTTGTGCTAAGTAATTTCTTAGGTCGCGCGCAAAGGTTGGGCCATAGCGGAAATCTGAAATTTGGGTATTGAGTAGCCACTCACGAGCTTCAGAAACATCCAGTGTTTCGACCAATAGGTCGTGCAGCAATAACACCTCGACACCTTGGTTGCGAAGTGTTGATGCGAAGGCATCGTGTTCTTCACCCGCAGCTTCAACCGCTAGTACATCATCAAAAAGAAGTTCGTGACAGTTTGAAGGGGTGAGGTGGGTGAGTGCTCTTTCTGGTCGATTTAATAGAACTCGTCTTAATTGACCGACTTCGGAGCCAACGTACAGCTTACTCATTTTGCATCCTTACTTTTAATCCAGCGTCTATTTATGACAAGCTTGATCGCATTATGCAAGCTCAGTGAAAGATAGAAAAAATAGGTTATTTGGTTATATTTGGATGAAAATTCTGATATTTATCTGCATTTGTTGTTTTTTGGCTATTTTCCACGCTGAGAGGCAAATCATCGATTTCTGCGTTTCTATGCTGCTATTGAACTAGGGAATAGAAATTAAAATCAGCTGTATAGTGACTTTTTATTCACTAATATGCACTTTAATTGAATAGAGCGAAATCTTATGCAAGTCACGGAAATTGTATGTATGCATTCACAGTGATTAATCAGGCATTTCAAATCAAACACAACCTGATCAGCAGATGAAATGAAATGCTAAAAGCGCTTTTGGTTAATAATATGTTGAATATTTGTTTCTGTGATTGCGATTTTACTTTTGGCTCTGTTTGAGTGTCTTTAATAAGGGATAAAGTTTGCTGTTGCCCGATGATCTAGGTGGCTTTTCTGCGCGATCCATGCCATATTTCGTGGCAATCAAATTTGATCCTTTCATAGTCAACACTCTGGAGCAGAAACATGTCTCACGAAGATGAATATCTATCAGTAGAAGAATTAATTGAGATTCAAAAGGAAGAGACTCGCGATATCATTGCAGCATTGATCGAAGACGGTAGCGATCCTGATGCACTTTACGAAATTGAGCACCACCTATTTGCTGAAGATTTCGATGTACTTGAGAAAGCGGTTGTTGAAGCGTTCAAGATGGGCTTTGAAGTATTAGAAGCAGAAGAGACAGAAGACGAAGATGGCAACAAGCTGCTTTGCTGCGATGCGACTATGCAGTCGGCTCTTAATGCAGAAGCGATTGACGAGCAAGTTGAGAAGCTGGTTAATCTAGCAGAAAAATTTGACATCATTTACGACGGTTGGGGCACTTACTACGAAGGCGAAGATGCTATCTACCCACAAGATGATGAAGACGAAGAGTAATCTCGTTACTGAATTGAAAAATACCAGCATATAATTGCTGGTATTTTTTTGTCCGTATAAAAATCAATGTCTTTATGTGCGTGTATTCATTATAATGCGGTCAAAATTGATCTAGCTCAAGGAATGATATGCGGTTGCTACTTGATGGTCTTTGGCAAATATCGCCACTTACCGATCTCTCTATTCCCCAAGACGACATTACTTTCCCAGCACCGCTGAGCGCAAAACTCCCAGACACGCTAAGTGAAGAAGAGATTGCGGCTCAAGAGTGGCACTTAATGCACGACATCGAAGTCGATGACGCCATGTTGGCGTGTCTCTTGGTTGAGCTAGTGATGGCTGGTGTCGACTACTTTGCCGAGGTTCGCCTTAATGGTGTGGCCGTGTTCGATTGTGACGGCAGTCAGGAAGAGTACCGCAAAGATATCCGCCCATATATGCAATCAGGCCGTAATCGCTTTGAGATCTTATTCCTTGAGGAAGAAGAAGGGTTATTGTTGGAAGAGGACATGGAAGAGGTCGCGCTAACAACGCCTGTTGCTAAATCTGATTCACGTATTGGGATTTGGCAGGCTCCTTACCTACAGTTTGTTCGCCATACCAAACTAGAACAGGTGGTTACAGAGCAGATCTGGCACCATGGTGGTGGCTGTGAGTTCAAGGTCGATGTGATTTACCAGACTCTCAAATCTGGGTTAGTGTCAGCATCGATCAAATTCAATGGGATGACATTAGTGATGCCGATTGATGTGCGGGCTGACCACACCGGTGTGGTTTTTCAGGTTGAAGCACCAGTGATATTTGACATCAATAAGCCCAACCCTAAGCACTTGTATGAGTTAGAGGTTGAGCTTGATGGACAAAAAGAGAGCTCTTTTGTTGCTCTTAACCCAGCTTCTTGTGTGAGCAACTTTCTGCGCTAATCTCGATAGGAGGTAACTTGGTTATCTCCTAAATTAAAGCGCTTTGGCCATAACAATTTCGCATGCGTCATGGCCGGTCTCTCCCCAAGCGCCGTCTAAGTGCTCAAAACCTAAAGACTCATACAGCTTAATAGCTGCTCCCAAACACTCCGTTGTCTCTAGATACATCTGCTTGTACCCTTGTTGCTTCGCTAGCTGAAGACTTAGGGCAACAATACGTTTGGCCAGACCTTGACCACGCGTCTGCTCTAAGAAGTACATCTTTTGTAGTTCACACACTTCAGGCTTACCTGCTAATGGTGCAAAGCCGCCACCACCAACAATCTGACATTGGTACTCGATGACCCAATACATCGCATTGTCTTGGGCGTAGACAGAATACATATCATCCAGAGTTGGATCGGCAACGCCATATCCTTTATCAGCCGTTAAGCCATGCTCAGCCGACACCTGTCGAATAACCTTAGCGACTTGCGAGTTATCGGCTTGTGTCATCGGGCGGAGCACAAATTCATCCGCTTGGCAGACTTTTGTTAGGCCTTTGAGGTATGCCTCTAAGCCTTGTTTGAGCTGTTGCTGTTCGTTCTCATCGATCACCTTTAACAGGTCATCAAAGAAGCTATCTTGCTGTTGATCGAGTTGAGATAAGGTAGATGCACCAATATCAGTCAGCGTGATATTTTGGCTGCGCTTGTCGCGCGGATTTTCAATACTTACTACGAGGCCAAGCTTGCTTAACCCAGTCACAGTGCGACTTGCATTCGATTTGTCGACATTCAGTCGTTGTGCCAGTTGATTGATGGTTAATGGTTGCAGCTGGATCTCTCCAAGTGCATGTGCCTGTACCGGAGTGAGCGCTATCTCGCCACACTGTTTATCAAGCATCCCCAGCAAACGTACCGCTTGGCGAGAATAATGTCTTAGTTGACGAGCATTCACTATTATTAACCTCTCAAAATAAAGTTGCGCACCGCAATTAAATTAATTGCGGTGCGCAACTTTGTCAAGGGCAGCCATTGATTCACCAGTAGACGCTCTATTTTTAGAGATAGCTCTCTAGTTTAAGCGTGTTGGTGGTAACAGAATCGAGAAACATTGGCTTCTGATTTGCGCTGCCAAACTTTCTCATGAAAGTAGTAAGCAACTGTATTCAATGTTGGCTCTAACATCGCCATTACTCCACCCACAAAGGCATCACCTGTCAATAAGTAAACCACGGTAAATGCGACGCTGAAATGAATGGTTGCGAAACTAGCCGTTTTTAATTTGGTCATCCATTGACGAGCTTTTAGCGCTGGAACCTGAGCCCACGCCTTTTCATGAAAATAGAAAGCGACGGTATTCACTGAAGGTTCGATCATGGCAATTAAACTACCAATTAAGATGTCGCCAGTGAGTACGTAAGCGACACTAAATGCGATAGTAAAATGAAGTGCTGCAAAGGTTAGTGTCTTTTTCATGATAATTACTCATCGTTGTGTTGTTTCGATAAAGCTATTATTGATAATTATTATCATTAAATAAAATGGGTATTGGAGATTAATTCGATAGGCAAAAACTATCAAAAAGAGTGTGGAGTTTGGAAATGCTGAGGTTCGTCGTGACAGAACCTAGCGGTATAAAAAAAGGTTGACCACAAGGCCAACCTTTCTATTTTAAGCGAGAAGTTCAAAGGCTTCTCATTGAGCGAGGGTTAAAGAGCTGCGATAGTCGCTTTCTGCTCTTCAAGCTTAGCTAGTGTCTCTTGGTAGCCAACTAGCTTCTCACGCTCTTTTGCGATAACCGCTTCAGGTGCTTTAGCAACGAAACCTTCGTTACCTAGCTTGCCTTCGATACGCTTGATTTCGCCGTGCGTTTTCTTCACTTCTTTATCAAGACGAGCAAGCTCTGCATCTTTGTCGATCAGACCTGCCATTGGGATCATCAGCTCAGATTGACCCACTAGCTTAGTCGCACATGCTGGCGTCTCAGCGTCGTCTGCAAGAACCGTTAGGCTATCTAGCTTCGCGAGAGAGTTTAGAACGACCTTATTCGCTTCGATACGTGCCGCATCTTTCTCGTTAGCCACCTTGATCATTACCTCTAGACCTTTGCTAGGTGCAATGTCGTATTCCGCACGTAAGTTACGGATAGCCGTGATGAAAGTTTTAACCCATTCGATGTCTTCTACGATCTCAGCGTTGAAGTTCTCTTCGTTAAACTGAGGAAGCGCTTGAGTCATGATAGTGTCGCCTTCAACACCGTCTACTAGCGGTTTAACGCTCTGCCAGATAGATTCAGTGATGTAAGGAAGTACTGGGTGCGCAAGACGTAGCGTCTTCTCTAGAACAGTGATCAGCATGTAGCGAGTTGCTTGTTGCTGAGCTTCTGTACCTTTCCAAAGAACAGGTTTAGTTAGCTCTAGGTACCAGTCACAGAATTGGTTCCAGATGAATTCGTAAAGCGTGTTCGCAGCCATGTCTAGACGGAAGTTGTCTAGGTGAGCGTTAAACTCTTTCGCTGCTAGTTCAAACTGAGATTCAATCCACTTATCTGCTAGAGAGAATTCCATGTTTGCACGGTCTTCAGCCGACAGTGACATGCCACAATCGTGCTCTTCTGTGTTCATCAGTACGTAACGGCTCGCGTTCCATAGCTTGTTACAGAAGTTACGGTAACCTTCAAGACGCTTCATATCCCAGTTGATGTCACGGCCAGTAGAAGCCATAGCAGCAAGAGTGAAACGTAGCGCGTCAGTACCGTATGGTTCGATACCGTTTTCGAAAGTCTTACGCGTGTTCTTCTCGATCTTCTTTGCTAGCTGAGGCTGCATCATGTTGCCACAACGCTTCTCTACTAGAGACTCAAGGTCGATACCATCGATCATGTCGATAGGGTCAAGAACGTTACCTTTAGACTTAGACATCTTGTCGCCGTTTTCGTCACGGATTAGACCCGTTACGTAAACTGTCTTGAATGGTACTTGTGACTTACCATTTTCATCTTTGTTGAAGTGCATGGTCATCATGATCATACGTGCAACCCAGAAGAAGATGATGTCGAAGCCTGTTACTAGAACGTCTGAAGGGTGGAACGTCTTAAGGTCTTCAGTTTGCTCAGGCCAGCCTTGAGTACCGAACGTCCATAGTGCAGAAGAGAACCATGTATCTAGTACGTCGTCGTCTTGGCGCAGTACAACGACTGGAGCAAGGTTGTTGTTTGCACGTACTTCTTCTTCAGTACGGCCTACGTATACGTTGCCATCGTTGTCGTACCATGCCGGGATACGGTGACCCCACCAAAGCTGACGAGAGATACACCAATCTTGAATGTCACGCATCCAAGAGAAGTACATGTTTTCGTACTGTTTAGGAACGAACTGGATTTCACCATCTTCAACCGCTTTAACAGCAGGCTCTGCAAGAGGTGCAGCGCGTACGTACCATTGGTCAGTTAGCATTGGTTCGATAACTACGCCACCACGGTCGCCGTAAGGTACCGTTAGATCATGATCTTTGATTTCATCAAGAAGACCAAGCTCTTCAAATTCAGCAACGATCGCTTTACGAGCAGCAAAACGCTCCATACCGTGGTATTTAGCTGGTAGCTCAGTTGAGTAAACATCGCTAACTTCACCGTTAGTAGTGAAGACTTCAGCCGTATCACGAATGTCTGCGTTGAAAGTTAGGATGTTGATCATTGGCAGGTTGTTACGCTTACCAACTTCGTAGTCATTGAAATCGTGCGCAGGCGTGATCTTCACACAACCTGTACCTTTTTCCATATCTGCGTGCTCATCGCCTACGATAGGGATCAGACGGTTAACGATAGGAAGCAGGATCTCTTTACCGATAAGATCTTTGTAACGTGGATCTTCTGGGTTTACCGCAACACCCGTATCACCTAGCACGGTTTCTGGACGAGTGGTCGCAACAACAATGTAGTCTTTGCCTTCCGCTGTTTTCGCGCCATTTGCTAGCGGGTAGCGGAAGTGCCACATGTGGCCTTTTTTGTCTTTGTTTTCAACTTCAAGATCAGAAATTGCGGTGTGCAGTTTAGGATCCCAGTTTACTAGACGCTTACCACGGTAGATTAAGTCTTCTTCATATAGACGAACAAACACTTCTTGAACAGCGTTAGATAGGCCGTCATCCATTGTGAAACGCTCGCGGTCCCAGTCTACAGAAGCGCCTAGGCGACGAAGCTGCTTAGTGATTGTGCCACCAGATTCGTTTTTCCATTCCCAGATTTTGTCGATGAAAGCGTCACGACCGTAGTCGTGCTTAGTTTTGCCTTCTTCAGCTGCGATTTTACGCTCAACAACCATTTGAGTTGCGATACCAGCGTGGTCCGTACCCACTTGCCAAAGGGTGTTTTTGCCCTTCATACGCTCAGCACGGATCAGAGTATCCATGATAGTGTCTTGGAACGCGTGACCCATGTGTAGGCTACCAGTGACGTTCGGTGGCGGGATCATGATGCTGTAAGCTTCTTTTGATGTGTCACCGTGTGGCTTGAAGTAGCCTTTCTCTTCCCAAGCCTGATACAGGGCTTGTTCGATTGATGTTGGGTTATATGTCTTTTCCATAGTGCTCTTTTACGGATACTGTGAATGGTTAATCTTGGTCAAACTTCATAAGTGAAGCTTCTTGAACCTTAATTCAAAGATAGCTTTAACTATGAGGTTTGACTATGGATGCTGAATCTCAATCGTTTGTAACTGATACCCAGCTTGACGGTAAATTTTATACCTTTCGCGCGCGAGTTGCTTCGCTTTTTCTTCGCAAGGCACGAAGTCTATCACCTGAGCAAAGGCGTTCGCAAAGGTTGTATGATTATCGGCCACATTTATTACCAATTGACGGTTCCAATTGGGCTTAACGCCCTCGTAACCTATTTCAATATTGGTGGCATACTTTGGACCTTCACCAACCAAGTTGTGTGCCATAAACTGCTCGGGTTCGACTTGCCAGAAGATTTCAGCAAGGCTCTCGGCATGCGCTTTGTCGTTGCAGTTTAGGTAGAGTTTTGCGCCTTGCTTAGTAAAGTGGTGAGCGAGAAACAACACGTACTCGGCAAAACCTTGTGGCTCTGCTTGAGGGCTGTCTGGCGACACGATGTAAAAAGTGGCTGTCTGCATAACGCTACTCAAACTCGATAAAAGCGAGGGATAAGTTTCCCATCATAAGTTACTAAAAAAGGGCCCGTAGGCCCTTTTTATTATATTTGAAGATTACTCTTCAGTCTCATGGCCGCTGCGGTTCAATAAGAATTGGACTAGCATTGAGACTGGACGACCAGTAGAGCCTTTCGCTGCACCAGACTTCCACGCAGTACCTGCGATGTCGATGTGTGCCCAGTTGTATTTCTTAGTGAACTTAGACAAGAAACAACCTGCAGTGATAGTACCACCAGGGCGGCCACCAATGTTTGCCATGTCAGCAAACGGGCTGTTTAGTTGTTCGTGGTACTCGTCTGCCATTGGTAGACGCCATGCACGGTCACTTGCTTGCTCAGATGCGTTAACTAGCTCGTGAGATAGCGGGTTGTGGTTCGATAGAACGCCACTGATGTGGTGACCTAGAGCAATGACACATGCGCCTGTTAGCGTTGCAACGTCAACCACACAGTCTGGTTCGAAACGCTCAACGTAAGTCAGTGCATCACACAGAACTAAACGGCCTTCCGCATCAGTGTTTAGTACTTCAACAGTTTGACCAGACATCGTTGTTAGGATGTCACCTGGACGATAAGCATTGCTACCTGGCATGTTTTCACAACCAGCAAGAATACCAACAACGTTGATCGGTAGGTTCAGTTTAGCGAGCGCTTTCATCGTACCGAATACAGATGCCGCACCACACATGTCGTACTTCATCTCATCCATGCCTTCGCCCGGCTTCAGTGAGATACCGCCTGAATCGAATGTTAGGCCTTTACCAACCAGTACAATTGGTTTTGCATCAGAGTCTGGTGCGCCCTTGTACTCCATGATAGACATCATAGATTCGTTCTTAGAGCCACGACCTACCGCTAGGTAAGAAGTCATGCCCAGTTTTTCCATCTCTTCTTCACCAATGATCTTAGTCGTCACTGTGTCGAAGTCGTCAGCAAGGCGACGAGCTTGAGATGCAAGGTATGCTGGGTTCGCGATGTTTGGTGGCATGTTGCCAAGATCTTTCGACGCTTTTACACCTGAAGCAATAGCTAGACCGTGAGAGATCGCTTTTTCACCTAGGCTTAGCTCACGACGCGTTGGTACGTTAAATACCAGCTTACGTAGTGGGCGACGAGTCTCAGGCTTGTTGCTCTTGAATTGATCAAATGTGTATAGGCCATCTTTAGTTGCTTCAACCGCTTGGCGAACTTTCCAGTAAGTATCGCGGCCTTTGACGTGCAGTTCAGTTAGGAAACATACTGCTTCCATAGAACCTGTTTCGTTAAGCGTGCTGATGGTTTTTTGGATAATTTCTTTGTATTGGCGCTCACCTAGTTCACGCTCTTTGCCACAGCCTACTAATAGAACTCGTTCTGAAAGTACACCTGGTACTTGATGCAGTAGTAGCATCTGGCCAGGTTTACCTTCTAGGTCACCACGTCGAAGTAGTGAACTGATATAGCCATCACTGATCTTATCTAGCTGTTCGGCTACTGGAGAAAGGCGGCGTGGTTCGAATACACCGACAACGATACATGCGCTGCGTTGTTTTTCTGGACTGCCACTTTTTACACTGAACTCCATGCGTACTCCTACATCCTGAAGACAAATAGAACTAAATGTTAGATAATGCGTTCTTACTTGTTGGATCCTACAATGGAACTAACCTTACAGAAGAGCGCTAACACTTAGCTAAAAATTTAAAAATAAAAGGTTCAACGGGAAATTATAGTGATTCAATCAAAAAAACAAGTTTTGTATAGGTAATTTGAGCGTGATTATTGTTAGATATTTGATCCGCGAGACAATCAAGAGTCAATTTGCGATCTTTTTTGTCCTTTTTCTTGTCTTTCTCAGCCAAAAATTTATTAGTGTTTTGGCTGACGCCTCGGACGGTGATATTCCCGCAAGTCTCATTTTATCGATTGTTGGCCTGAACATGCCGGCGATGGGGCTGTTGATGTTACCGCTGAGTATTTATATCGGTATCCTGCTGACATTTGGCCGACTCTACGCTGAAAGTGAAATCGTGGTGATGAACGCCACTGGCATCGGCAACAAATTTTTAATTCAGGCTGCACTCTACCTAGCCTTGATTACAGCGAGCGTTGCGGCATTCAACTCGCTATGGCTATCGCCATGGTCGCAAGATAAAGTTGAACAGCTCTATGAAAAAGTGGCAGCTGAGAACAGTGTTGATCTATTACCTAAAGGCAAATTCGAAAGCACTCCTGATGGTTCTTCTGTTGTTTTTATTGATGATATCAAGGGCAATAAGCTGGAAAATGTTTTCGTGGCTCAGATTGCGCCTCGTGACTCAATTCTACCAAGTGTGATGTTCTCTTCCTCCGGTGATGTAAAAGAGTTAAGTGATGGCAGACAAGTGATCGCTATGTACGATGGCACGCGCTATGAGGGAGTTCCGACGCGTGTTGATTATATGATGACGCACTTCGACGAGTACGAAGGACTAATTGGTCAGCGAGACGTTAAAAAGAAAGGGCGTGACTGGGAAGCAATCCCGACTCTGGATCTAATTAACCACCCAGACAATAATGCCAAGGCAGAGCTGCAATGGCGTATCTCTTTGGTCATCTGTATTCCGCTTCTAACTATGTTGGTTGTTCCATTGTCAGCGGTAAACCCAAGGCAAGGTCGCTTTGCCAAAATGGGACCTGCGATTTTGATCTACCTAACATACTTCTTAGCGATCAGTGCAACGAAGTCGTCAATAGAGGAGGGCAGCATCCCAGCCGCTATTGGTATGTGGCCAATCAATGCCGTGTTGTTGATTGTGGCTGTCTCTGCAAACTTTATGGATAGCGTGCCAGTAAGGCGCATGAAAGAAAAATTCAAGAAGAAAAGGTTGGCCTAAACCGTGTTTAAGATTCTCGATTTATATATTGGCAGAACCATTATCTCTACCACTGCTTTGGTGCTTGTGACGTTTGTTGGCCTGTCTGGGATCATCAAATATGTTGAGCAGTTAAGAAAGGTTGGTCGCGGTACTTATGATCTGCTTCAGGCTTTATATTTTGTTCTTCTGAGTATTCCTCGTGATATCGAAATGTTCTTCCCGATGGCAGCGCTATTAGGGGCATTGATCGGTTTAGGTATGTTAGCTGCAAGTTCTGAGCTGGTGGTTATGCAAGCGGCAGGGTTCTCTAAGTTAGATATCGGCCTATCGGTACTTAAAACAGCAGTCCCTCTGATGATCATAGTAACCTTGCTTGGTCAATGGGGTGCACCGCAAGCGCAGAAGATGGCTCGTGATCTAAGAGCTATCTCTATCTCAGGCGGCAGTATTGTTTCGACGCGAAGTGGTGTTTGGGCTCGTGACGCCAATGACTTTATTTTTATTGCCAAGGTCGATGATGAAAGGCTGTATGGCATAAATATGTGGCGTTTTGACCAAGATAAAAAGCTCCAGTCGACCATATTCGCTGAGCAGGTTGATTATGATGGTAACAACACTTGGACAATGTCGGACGTGCAGATCACATCATTTGAGGATGATGTTCAAATTACCAAGGAGAGCTTACCGGCTTATTCTTGGGAAACATCTCTGGCTCCCGACAAACTGGCCATCGTAACCGTGAAACCTGAGGAGCTTTCGTTAAGCGGTTTATATGATTATGTCTCTTACCTGCAAGCTTCTGAACAAGATGCGTCTCGTTATGAGCTCGCTTTCTGGCGTAAGGTAACTCAGCCTCTGTCGATTGCTGTGATGATGCTGATGGCACTCTCGTTTATCTTTGGGCCACTAAGAAGTGTGACTATGGGCGCGCGGATCTTGTCGGGGGTGATTGCGGGCTTTACTTTCTATATATCGAGTGAGTTCTTTGGGCCAGTCAGCTTGGTGTACCAGATACCTCCCGTATTTGGGGCAGTCGCGCCAAGTATTGTGTTCTTTGGTATCGCTTTGATGCTGCTAAGACGAAAGCTATAAAAGCTATTGATGAGAAAAGGGAAGGCGAGTGCCTTCCCTTTTTTATATTTGAAACCATTTCTTTAGCGACTATTGTGCTTTCGGTAGTACCACCACTTGGGTTTTAGCCCAGATATCATGGAAGCCACGTTTTTTAGGATCAAACGGAACACACAAATTGGCTAATCCAAATCCAGATGTACCTAAACGAATTAGAGCCTGAGTGACGCTAATTGCAGAGCCATCACTGTTTTGTACACGAAGTTTCCAAGCTCGCATACCTAGAGTTTGTCCTGCGCGAGTCCAGAAAAACACAAAGAAGTAACACCAAACTACCACAAGGTAGAAAGTGTAAGCTGGGCTCCAGATAGGGTGATTCGTCAGGAAGTCGCTCACATCTGCGTAACCTGAATGGGTAAACAGTCCCATTGCCATAAGGGCGTGGAGCAGAGCAACAACTACGCCCGCAGCCATCATTTCGATAGCAAGGACAATCAGCGCATCATAGAACAGAGCACCTAAACGGCGAAACATACCAGCGGGTGGTAGTGTATTAGTAGAGGTCATGACAGTACTTCTTTTAAAAATTTGGCGTCAGAATATAGGCTAAGCCCAAAAGTGGAAAGAGACATTGCGCACAGCTTATAACTTAGTGGCAAAATTTTGGATAAACATACCCATCGTCAGGTTTTTGATTTGCTCAATATGTTTATTTACCTTTCTGCCAAGCCATTCGCTCTCACCAAAAACGAAAAACTAACCACAACATGTAATGAGGTTAGTTTATAGCGATAATTATGGTTAGCTCTCAGACAGCCTCATTACTGTACTTGAAACATTTTCAGCCCCTTTGTGGATTTCATCCATCACCGTAGAAACTTCGGTAATTTTGGCATTTCCTTCTTCTGAAATTAATGACATTTCGGTCATTCTAGTCGTGACTTCATTGATTAATCCCTGATTCTCTTCAACAACTTTTACAATCTCGTCAGTGGAATCTGAAGTGCGTGAAGCGAGTTGGCGTACTTCGTCTGCTACAACAGCAAAACCTCTACCATGTTCACCGGCTCTAGCTGCTTCGATGGCTGCGTTCAGTGCCAAAAGGTTAGTTTGATCAGCTATTCCCTGTATGGTTGCTACGATGTTTTGAATGTTTTGCGAACTATCTTTCAGTTGTTGGACTTTTTGCGCCGTTTCTACTGCTTTCTGAGATACATTCAATGACGATTTCACAGAATCGGCCAAAAGCCTCAACCCCTCTTCAGCGATTTGCGCTGTTTCTATTGATGTTGAGTAAGCTATCTCAGACGCTTCGGTGATAGCTCGATTTCGTTCAATACGCTCGGTAATATCACTTGAAAATTTTACTATTTTTACAACATTCCCAGACTCGTCAATGACTGGATTGTATGTCGCTTCGATCCAGACTCTTGATCCATGAGAGCTACGACGTTGGAAAAGCCCTGATTTAATCTGCCCACTTTGTAACTCTTGCCAGAAGCGCGGGTTTTCATTGTAGAAATCATCAAAACAGAACATGCGATGATGTTGGCCTTCTACTTGATGGGCACTATAGCCCAGTGTATTTAAGAAATTAGAATTTGCCTTAAGAACGGTTCCTTGTGGGTCAAATTCAATAATGGCTTGAGATTTATCTAAAGCTGAAAAAAGCGCTTCGTTTCTCTGTTTTTCATAGTAAAAATCAGTGATATCGGAAGCAATTTTTCCTATACCAGTAACACTGCCTTGGGAGTTCTTAATCGGAAAATATGTTGCTTCAAGAATGACAATTTCACCTTTCTTATTAATCCTTTCAAAGGTTCCCTTTTTAGTCGTTCCATTAGCAAGATCTCTCCAAAAGCTCTTATAAACAGATGAGTAAACATGGCTATCTGAACAGAAAATTTTGTGGTGTTTGCCAATAACTTCGTGTAACGAGTATCCAACCACACTCAAAAACAACGGGCTTGCGTCTTGAATGATTCCTTCTAGGTTGAACTCGATCCATGCAATATGATTTTTTAAGGAATCGTATACATTATCCGAATGACTGGACTCTATCACTAGCTCTTTCTTCTTAGAAAAAAACATGAATTGACCTTACTTAATAAGAGGGGGAATGGTTACTGACATTTGTATAATTATTGCGATCAGACAGTTATGACCTTTTAATTTGACTAATCTTTTATTTGCGAAGCATATCACATTGCATTCGATTATCTTCAGGAGTTTCATGAGCTGTAGACCATTGATACCTCTCATGCCGTTGACAGCACTACCTGCCTTGTAGTGAAAGAGAGTGCCCATTTTCTTCATCTAAAATCTATCTCTGAGAGCGTATCACCGTCGTTTCTTCATCATGAATAGCTCAGACTTCGTTAAAAATCTCGCGTAAGACGCTGGGTTAACACCAACAGTTGGAAGCGACATAGGGCACAGCTTATGGCCTGGTGGCGAAATTATCGGCAAACACACGTAATTTCAAGTTTTTATACTTGCGACATTCATACGCATACGTATAATGCCAAACATCGAAAGGGCAATAGCCCCCAGATAATGCCGGTATGGTGAAATTGGTATACACGACGGATTCAAAATCCGTTGCCTTCGGGCGTGGCGGTTCAAGTCCGCCTACCGGTACCATATTTTAAGACAGAGCCTCAACGAAAGTTGGGGCTTTGTTGTATCTGGAGCTTGGAAAGCGTTACCTTCGCGGTGGCGGCAGGAATGCCTGTCCAATCAGTCCGCCTACCGGTACCATATTTTAAGACAGAGCCTCAACGAAAGTTGGGGCTTTGTTGTATCTGGAGCTTGGAAAGCGTTACCTTCGCGGTGGCGGCAGGAATGCTTGTCCAATCAGTCCGCCTACCGGTACCATATTTTAAGACAGAGCCTCAACGAAAGTTGGGGCTTTGTTGTATCTGGAGCTTGGAAAGCGTTGCCTTCGTGGTGGCGGTAGGAATGCCTGTCCAATCAGTCCGCCTAACCGGTACCATATATAGAAAGGTCGCTTTTATAGCGACCCTTTGTCGTTTTTGGAGTGTGGGGTACGGTTTTTCAGCGCTAGTAAAAGGTAGCAAGCCTAAGAATTGCTTGCTTAGGTTTTTCATGTGAAGTCGCTTCATCGTCCCTCTATTTTGTTTAATAAATGGAAGTAAGATTTTATTAATTATTGATTGTTTTATAATTAATAAGGCGAAAAACTAAGAGGTTCGCTTTAGAAGGGGACATCAGAAACTGGTATCATTTCTGCTTTGTATCATAATGATGCTGTCATAACTTCTTTAAATGATGAGCGAAAATCTAGCGTTTGTATAAAGCATAGGTTTTGAAGTCGACATTAGCATTGTCTTGAATAACAGATAGATCCAATCGTGAGTCTTGTTCAGCTGCAAGCTCTCAATTTTACGCGTAAATACGAGTATTGGCATGAACATAGTCATTTGTGACGACTCCTCACTAGCAAGAAAGTCTCTTCAGCGTTGTATCTCTCCAGCAGCTTTCGGCATCGTTACCTTCATGTGTTCAAATGGGCGTGAAGCGATCGCAACAGTCATTGAAAATAGTATCGATCTGATGTTTCTTGACCTAACTATGCCAGAGATGGATGGTTATGAGGTGCTTCAGTATTTGCAAGAATACGGGATAAGTACCGATGTAGTAGTGATTTCAGGGGATGTTCAGCAAGCAGCTAAAAGACGGTGCATGGAGCTGGGTGCCTCTTCATTTATCGCCAAGCCATTTAATCAAGACGAAATAACTCGCCTTATTCAAAGTTACGTTTTTAAAAATCCTACCACTGATCAATTGCAACATTCGGTTCAAGAAGAACCTGATATCGATCCGCTCAGTAAGTTCCGAGAGATCACCAACATTGCGCTTGGTCGAGGTGCTGCAGTGATTTCTGATCGTATTGGTAAGTTTATCGATCTACCAGTACCGAATGTCGGGATTGTTGAAGCGAGTGAGCTGAATATGATCATTGCAGACGCTTTACATAGAGACTCGATACATGCGGTGACTCAACGGTTTGTAGGGAATGGTATTCATGGTGAGTCCTTAGTATGTATGCGAGGACTGGACATTGGTGGGTTAGGCCATGCGTTAGGCTTTCCAACGAGTGAATCAAACCATAATGAGATGATTCTCAACATTGCTAACTTATTGGTTTCGACCTATTTGAACTCTTTAGCAAGCCAGCTGGTGGTCGATTTTTCTCTGCGTCAGCCAGTTACTGTCTCTAAAAACGAACGAGATGAGTTCTTGTCGGTCCATCATGTAGAACAGAGTGCATTCACGGTCGAGTTTACCTACCTTGCTGAGAATTTGGATTTTGAATGTGAAGTGCTACTGCTTTTAGATGGTGAGTCGGTTGAGACTTTATACCGTTTAATGGAGGTGTTGTAATGAGTCAGATCACCTTCGAAATGGACGAATTGCATTGGGCTTTACAAGTCATGGATACTATTGACGTTGGGCTGGTGGTTCTAGACCTCGAGCATAATGTGTGTCTATGGAATAGCTTCATGCAGAGCTATAGTGGCATTAATGGTGATAGAATCCTTCATCAAAACTTGTTTGATGTTGTACCTAATCTTCCTCAAGAGTGGCTTAAAGCTCAAATATCTGCCTGTAGTGAACTAAAAAGTCGAATCTTTTCAAATTGGGAAGACAGACCTCACATCTTTGATTTCAAAAATTACTCACCGCTGTCACATCAACGTATTAATATGTATCAAAACATAGTAATGACGCCATTAACGTCATTAAATGGGCGAGTATCTCATGTCTGCTTGATGGTACAAGACGTGTCGGATGTGGCTAGCAGCAAATTGTATTTACGTGACTCAAATGAACGCTTATCAACAATGAGCCGTACGGATGGATTAACCGGGTTGTTTAATCGAGCGTTTTGGGAGTCTTGCCTCGCTCGAGAGTTCGAAAGTGCAAAGTTGCAATCCCAAGCATCTGCGTTAGTGATATTTGATATTGACCATTTTAAGAATGTTAATGATACCTATGGTCATAGTGCAGGAGATGAAGTTATCCGACAAACCGCTCGGTTATTGAAAAAAACCGCAAGAAACTCGGATCTATGTGGTCGTTATGGCGGAGAAGAGTTCACGGTTATCCTCCCAGGAACAACCGCCGATCAGGCACATTACTTTGCTGAACGGCTGCGTAAAAGAGTCGAAAAGTACGCGGTTGATACCTCATCTGGCTCAATTAACTTCACCATTAGTATTGGCGTATGTGAACTTTCCTCTTGTACCGCAAGTCATCTGGAGTGGCTTGAATCTGCAGACAAAGCTCTTTATCAGTCGAAGCAATCTGGGCGTAATCAAACAACCTTGTTCCCATTTAATGAGCTTCTCCTTAAGTAAATACAGATTTATCCTAAATAAATCATAAGATTACCTTTCAATTTATCTCCTGTTGTCTATGTTTTAAGTAGACAACAAGGAGATATCTATGCTGAAACTGACCCCTTACCTATTTTTTGATGGACGCTGCGACGAAGCTTTAGAGTTTTATAGACAATGTTTTGGTGGCGTCATCTTATCTAAGCAATATTTCAAAGATGCACCACAAGTGGTAGAAGGGGCTGAACCCGATGGGATTATGCACTCAGAATTTGAAGCCTTTGGTATGAAGTTAATGATGTCGGATGGCGTTCATGCCAAGGAGTTACAAGGCAATAACCTCGCGCTCTCATTAGTTACAGAAGATGTTGCCACCCAGGAGCAGATCTTTGAGAAGCTTGAGCAAGGGGGTAGAGTGATGATGCCATTAGCAGACACCTTTTGGGGAGCGCGGTTTGGCAAAGTCGAAGACAAGTTTGGTATTCGCTGGATGATACATTGCGACTTAATGAAATAGATGCGTAAAGTTGCATAGTGAAATTGCTGCCCTATTTGATTAGAATTATAAATTGAGTTGTATAATCAAAGTTATATATAAAATGGGCAGCATAAAGATTACAGTGGACCGTATTCAGCCGGGTCTGCATATACGATTACCGGTTAAGTGGAATGAACACCCATTTTTATTCAATAGCTTCAAAATCAAAGATGAAGAACAAGTCCGAGTTATCCGTCACCTTGGCATTAAGCACGTCTACATAAACCCCAGTCAGAGTGATACGCCCCCACTCCCTGTGGAACAAGTGAGTTTAGGTTCTTCAGATGAAATGTCAGATGCCTCATTAGAAGTTGAGGCTATGTGGAAACACAAACGCGAGAGAATAGAAACTTTGAGTTCTTATCGCCGTAAAGTAAGCCATTGTGAAAAAGAGTTTGAACGCTCTCTCGCTCGCATGCGCGCAATCATGACTAAGATTAGAAATCGCCCTTTAGATGCTGCCGAAGAGGTAAAGTCTTTAGTTGATGATATCGTCGATAAATTTTTGAGTGATGATAATGTGTCACTACACTTAATGACGGGTAATGGTGAATTTGAAGACCTCTATTTTCATTCACTTAATGTCTCGGTTATTGCTTTGATGATTGGCAAAGCCAAAGGGTACAGTAGTGAGCAATTAAAAGAGCTGGCGTTGGGTTCACTTTTCCATGATATCGGAAAGGTAAAAATCCCAGTGGCTATTCTTCGAAAGCAAACCGCTCTAACTGTACCAGAAGCAAACTACTTAAAGCTGCATACCAAATACGGTGTAGATATAGTAGGTGCTATAGAAGGTATGCCTGAAAGCGTTCATAAAGTGATTGCTCAGCATCACGAAATGAATGATGGTTCTGGATACCCTGAAGGGCTCAAAGAAAATGAGATCGATGAGTTTGCCAAAGTCGTAGCTGTGGCGAATGCTTTTGATTCTCTGTGTCATAATAGGATCCCTGCGGAACAAAAAATTCCATACTTAGCGTTGTCTCATCTGTATAAGAGTTGTAAGCATCTATATAGCCACGAAAACTTGAATCACTTGGTTAAGTTAATGGGGGTTTACCCTCCAGGAACGATAGTCCAGTTATCCAATGACTCTATCGGTATTGTTATCTCAGTAAATGCAGACCATATCCTTTACCCTAATGTTTTGATTTATGATCCGAGTGTGCCTAGTACTCAAGCGCCGATCATCGACCTAGCAAGTAAAGATATAAAGATCTCTAGTGCTGTTCATCCGAGTAAATTACCGCAACAAGTACAAGACTACTTAAACCCAAGAGCTAGGATTAGGTACTTTTTTGATAATAACGCCTAACTTATCCACAGAGTGTTGTGGGTATTTTGTATAAAAGTGCGTATATTTTTGTACAAATGAGCCTTTGGATGCTATTTGGTCGCTTAGTCTCTATTTTTCTGTTTTTCTTCAATAAAAGCTTGCCAATGTAAGGAACATCTCTATAATGCCGCCTCACTGACACGGCAGACGCCACAAGGCTTCAGCGAAGAATGTTAGTTCGGCAACTAGCCTAAAGCGATATTTCGCTTCTACTTTTAGAAAGTAGAAATTAATTTTCAAAAAGTGTTTGACACTGAGAATTGAGTCGCTAGAATGGCCGCCTCTTCCGAAGTGATGCAAGTCACAACGAAGAAAAGCTCTTTAACAATTTAAACCTATCAATCTGTGTGGGCACTCGTTGATGAATATCACTAAGTTTGTTTTCGCTTTTAAAAGTAAAGGCAAACAGATTCTTCGGAATCAAAATGATTTCAATGAACTGAGTGACCAATTCGAATTGGTACAGCCTTGAGCTGTTTGATTTCACTTTTTAAAGTGAAAACCAATAAGAGCACAGTCAATTCACTATCGTTAGATAGAATCAGTATTCATTGAGTCAACAAAATCTTAAATTGAAGAGTTTGATCATGGCTCAGATTGAACGCTGGCGGCAGGCCTAACACATGCAAGTCGAGCGGAAACGAGTTATCTGAACCTTCGGGGAACGATAACGGCGTCGAGCGGCGGACGGGTGAGTAATGCCTAGGAAATTGCCTTGATGTGGGGGATAACCATTGGAAACGATGGCTAATACCGCATGATGCCTACGGGCCAAAGAGGGGGACCTTCGGGCCTCTCGCGTCAAGATATGCCTAGGTGGGATTAGCTAGTTGGTGAGGTAATGGCTCACCAAGGCGACGATCCCTAGCTGGTCTGAGAGGATGATCAGCCACACTGGAACTGAGACACGGTCCAGACTCCTACGGGAGGCAGCAGTGGGGAATATTGCACAATGGGCGCAAGCCTGATGCAGCCATGCCGCGTGTATGAAGAAGGCCTTCGGGTTGTAAAGTACTTTCAGCAGTGAGGAAGGGGGTGTCGTTAATAGCGGCATTTCTTGACGTTAGCTGCAGAAGAAGCACCGGCTAACTCCGTGCCAGCAGCCGCGGTAATACGGAGGGTGCGAGCGTTAATCGGAATTACTGGGCGTAAAGCGCATGCAGGTGGTTTGTTAAGTCAGATGTGAAAGCCCGGGGCTCAACCTCGGAACTGCATTTGAAACTGGCAAACTAGAGTACTGTAGAGGGGGGTAGAATTTCAGGTGTAGCGGTGAAATGCGTAGAGATCTGAAGGAATACCAGTGGCGAAGGCGGCCCCCTGGACAGATACTGACACTCAGATGCGAAAGCGTGGGGAGCAAACAGGATTAGATACCCTGGTAGTCCACGCCGTAAACGATGTCTACTTGGAGGTTGTGGCCTTGAGCCGTGGCTTTCGGAGCTAACGCGTTAAGTAGACCGCCTGGGGAGTACGGTCGCAAGATTAAAACTCAAATGAATTGACGGGGGCCCGCACAAGCGGTGGAGCATGTGGTTTAATTCGATGCAACGCGAAGAACCTTACCTACTCTTGACATCCAGAGAACTTTCCAGAGATGGATTGGTGCCTTCGGGAACTCTGAGACAGGTGCTGCATGGCTGTCGTCAGCTCGTGTTGTGAAATGTTGGGTTAAGTCCCGCAACGAGCGCAACCCTTATCCTTGTTTGCCAGCGAGTCATGTCGGGAACTCCAGGGAGACTGCCGGTGATAAACCGGAGGAAGGTGGGGACGACGTCAAGTCATCATGGCCCTTACGAGTAGGGCTACACACGTGCTACAATGGCGCATACAGAGGGCAGCCAACTCGCGAGAGTGAGCGAATCCCAAAAAGTGCGTCGTAGTCCGGATTGGAGTCTGCAACTCGACTCCATGAAGTCGGAATCGCTAGTAATCGTAGATCAGAATGCTACGGTGAATACGTTCCCGGGCCTTGTACACACCGCCCGTCACACCATGGGAGTGGGCTGCAAAAGAAGTGGGTAGTTTAACCTTCGGGAGGACGCTCACCACTTTGTGGTTCATGACTGGGGTGAAGTCGTAACAAGGTAGCCCTAGGGGAACCTGGGGCTGGATCACCTCCTTATACGAAGATATTCACGATAAGTGTCCACACAGATTGATACGGTTTAGAAAGTTAAGAGATATCTTAGTGTCCCGTTCGTCTAGAGGCCTAGGACACCGCCCTTTCACGGCGGTAACAGGGGTTCGACTCCCCTACGGGATACCATCTTTAAGTGCATTTTTAATAGTGCTTTTAAAAATGGTTTCATTAAGAAATCTGCTCTTTAACAATTTGGAAAGCTGACTGATTTAAATAACAGAGTTATTTAAATCAAATTAAAAGTTCTCAATGTTTATCTGCTCTTATTTATTAAGAACAGTAAACACAACACAAACACATTCAAGTGTCTTGTATTAAAAATTGAGTCCGGCAAACACGTAATAAGAACTAACCCTTCTTGTTACAACCAAAAACCTTGGTTGCTATTTTGTCTTCACTTTGAAAAGTGAAAGCAAACAGTCATCAACTCGAAACCTCTTCGGGTTGTATGGTTAAGTGACTAAGCGTACACGGTGGATGCCTTGGCAGTCAGAGGCGACGAAGGACGTATTAACTTGCGATAAGCCCAGATTAGGTAGTAAAAACCTTTTGAGTCTGGGATTTCCGAATGGGGAAACCCACTTACATAAGTAAGTATCTTGTTGTGAATACATAGCAACAAGAGGCAAACCGGGGGAACTGAAACATCTAAGTACCCCGAGGAAGAGAAATCAACCGAGATTCCGAAAGTAGCGGCGAGCGAAATTGGATTAGCCCTTAAGCTTTTAATGATGCAGGTGAAGGCTCTGGAAAGTGCCGCAATAAAGGGTGATAGCCCCGTAACCGACACATCATAATCAGTGAAATCGAGTAGGGCGGGACACGTGATATCCTGTCTGAATATGGGGGGACCATCCTCCAAGGCTAAATACTACTGACTGACCGATAGTGAACCAGTACCGTGAGGGAAAGGCGAAAAGAACCCCTGTGAGGGGAGTGAAATAGAACCTGAAACCGTGTACGTACAAGCAGTAGGAGCACCTTCGTGGTGTGACTGCGTACCTTTTGTATAATGGGTCAGCGACTTATATTCAGTGGCAAGGTTAACCGTTTAGGGGAGCCGTAGGGAAACCGAGTCTTAACTGGGCGTTCAGTCTCTGGATATAGACCCGAAACCAGGTGATCTAGCCATGGGCAGGTTGAAGGTTGAGTAACATCAACTGGAGGACCGAACCGACTAATGTTGAAAAATTAGCGGATGACTTGTGGCTAGGGGTGAAAGGCCAATCAAACCTGGAGATAGCTGGTTCTCCCCGAAAGCTATTTAGGTAGCGCCTCGGACGAATACTACTGGGGGTAGAGCACTGTTAAGGCTAGGGGGTCATCCCGACTTACCAACCCTTTGCAAACTCCGAATACCAGTAAGTACTATCCGGGAGACACACGGCGGGTGCTAACGTCCGTCGTGGAGAGGGAAACAACCCAGACCGCCAGCTAAGGTCCCAAAGTATAGCTAAGTGGGAAACGATGTGGGAAGGCTCAGACAGCCAGGATGTTGGCTTAGAAGCAGCCATCATTTAAAGAAAGCGTAATAGCTCACTGGTCGAGTCGGCCTGCGCGGAAGATGTAACGGGGCTAAGCTATACACCGAAGCTGCGGCTGCACACTTTAGTGTGCGGGGTAGGGGAGCGTTCTGTAAGCCGTTGAAGGTGGTCTGTAAGGGCTGCTGGAGGTATCAGAAGTGCGAATGCTGACATGAGTAACGATAAAGGGAGTGAAAAACTCCCTCGCCGGAAGACCAAGGGTTCCTGTCCAACGTTAATCGGGGCAGGGTAAGTCGACCCCTAAGGCGAGGCCGAAAGGCGTAGTCGATGGGAAACGGGTTAATATTCCCGTACTTCTTACAATTGCGATGGGGGGACGGAGAAGGCTAGGTGGGCCTGGCGACGGTTGTCCAGGTTCAAGTACGTAGGCGGAAGGTTTAGGTAAATCCGGACTTTCTTAACGCTGAGATACGATGTCGAGCCACTACGGTGGTGAAGTCATTGATGCCATGCTTCCAGGAAAAGCCTCTAAGCTTCAGATTGTAAGGAATCGTACCCCAAACCGACACAGGTGGTCGGGTAGAGAATACCAAGGCGCTTGAGAGAACTCGGGTGAAGGAACTAGGCAAAATGGTACCGTAACTTCGGGAGAAGGTACGCTCTTATCGGTGAAGTCCCTCGCGGATGGAGCTGACGAGAGTCGCAGATACCAGGTGGCTGCAACTGTTTATTAAAAACACAGCACTGTGCAAAATCGTAAGATGACGTATACGGTGTGACGCCTGCCCGGTGCCGGAAGGTTAATTGATGGGGTTAGACTTCGGTCGAAGCTCTTGATCGAAGCCCCGGTAAACGGCGGCCGTAACTATAACGGTCCTAAGGTAGCGAAATTCCTTGTCGGGTAAGTTCCGACCTGCACGAATGGCGTAATGATGGCCACGCTGTCTCCACCCGAGACTCAGTGAAATTGAAATCGCTGTGAAGATGCAGTGTACCCGCGGCTAGACGGAAAGACCCCGTGAACCTTTACTACAGCTTGGCACTGAACATTGACCCTACATGTGTAGGATAGGTGGGAGACTTTGAAACCGCGTCGCTAGATGTGGTGGAGTCGTCCTTGAAATACCACCCTTGTAGTGTTGATGTTCTAACGTTGGTCCCTGAATCGGGATTACGGACAGTGCCTGGTGGGTAGTTTGACTGGGGCGGTCTCCTCCCAAAGAGTAACGGAGGAGCACGAAGGTGGGCTAATCACGGTTGGACATCGTGAGGTTAGTGCAATGGCATAAGCCCGCTTGACTGCGAGAATGACAATTCGAGCAGGTGCGAAAGCAGGTCATAGTGATCCGGTGGTTCTGAATGGAAGGGCCATCGCTCAACGGATAAAAGGTACTCCGGGGATAACAGGCTGATACCGCCCAAGAGTTCATATCGACGGCGGTGTTTGGCACCTCGATGTCGGCTCATCACATCCTGGGGCTGAAGTCGGTCCCAAGGGTATGGCTGTTCGCCATTTAAAGTGGTACGCGAGCTGGGTTTAGAACGTCGTGAGACAGTTCGGTCCCTATCTGCCGTGGGCGTTGGAAGATTGAAGGGGGCTGCTCCTAGTACGAGAGGACCGGAGTGGACGAACCTCTGGTGTTCGGGTTGTCATGCCAATGGCATTGCCCGGTAGCTAAGTTCGGAATCGATAACCGCTGAAAGCATCTAAGCGGGAAGCGAGCCCTGAGATGAGTCTTCCCTGGCGCTTTAAGCGTCCTAAAGGGTTGTTCAAGACTAGAACGTTGATAGGCAGGGTGTGTAAGCGCTGTGAGGCGTTGAGCTAACCTGTACTAATTGCCCGTGAGGCTTAACCATACAACACCCAAGGGGTTTTGATGGACTCAAGACATACAAACGCTTGAATGAGTTTGAAGAGAACAAGAAACAGCTTTCCAGATTACTTTTCTGAAAGAAAATCAGAGAAGAAAGAATTTGCTTGGCGACCATAGCGTTGTGGACCCACCTGATTCCATGCCGAACTCAGAAGTGAAACGCAATAGCGCCGATGGTAGTGTGGGGCTTCCCCATGTGAGAGTAGGACATCGCCAGGCTCCAAATTTTGTGCTGGTATGGCTCAGTTGGTAGAGCGCACCCTTGGTAAGGGTGAGGTCCCCAGTTCAAATCTGGGTACTAGCACCATTTATTTTGTTGATTTGATACTTCAAATTAACTACAGAATTTGTTTGACGACCATAGCATTGTGGACCCACCTGATTCCATGCCGAACTCAGAAGTGAAACGCAATAGCGCCGATGGTAGTGTGGGGTTTCCCCATGTGAGAGTAGGACATCGTCAGGCTCAAATTGCTTTAAGCTGAATAGACACTGCGGAGTGGTAGTTCAGTTGGTTAGAATACCGGCCTGTCACGCCGGGGGTCGCGGGTTCGAGTCCCGTCCACTCCGCCACTTAATTTAACCCGATGCGAAAGCGTCGGGTTTTTTTATGTCTGCAAGAAAGCTCCCTTTACAAGGGAGGCGAGTCCCGGTTGCCCGCAACCCCGGCCATTCCGCCACTTATCAGAAAGCCTAGTCTCATGACTAGGCTTTCGTCGTTTCAGGGGTAGGTATTTTGGTCTTCGACCAACGAGTCCCGGTCGCCTGCGACCCCAGCTATTCGGGCGCTTATTTAATCCGATGCGAGAGCGTCGCTAAGTCATGATGATCCCAACTCCAAAAGTTGTTAGGGGTAAGGTGAATGCCGCCAACCCACTTGTCTGCAATCTCACTACGTCTATTGTAGGCAGGGCTAGAGAGGGATATGTGGTTGTTATACCAATCTCTGCTCTCTGACTTTTGGGCTTGCAAGATGGGCTCAGGGCCCTCAGTTAACGGTTTAATGAGAGCCCAAAACATGAGGTCCCCTAAATATACTAAAGGCTCTAGCTTCATATAGCGTTTAAACAGTTCATTGAATTCTAGGCCCTCTTCTTCATTTTTTAAGATATCTATAGTCAGGCGTTCCACTAACCCATGCTTTGAGTCTATGTGGGGGAGTTCCTGTAAGTGTCTAAATATTACTGCTCTAATATTAGGGAAAAGGCCTTGGTCTACTTTGTGGTAGTACTCGACTAGCTTTAAAGGGCTCTTTGAACAGAAAGCTTGCCATAATTCTGTTGCTACCGTTATATGCTCTACAGATACTTTTTTTCTACTATTCCAGAGTGCACGCAGTGCTTCAGGAGGTAGTTGACCTAAACCGATGAACCTTTCTCTACCAGGGAAGGTACTCACCTCGATAATCTCTACCTTAGTAATATTTTGGTATGAAAGTAGATACAAAGATCTAATCAGCATCAATTGATCGTAGTTGTCGTGTTCAACCCATAAAACAATACGTTGATAGTCATTATCTAAGAGTTTACTCGTCGCTTGTTTCGCTTCAGACTTTATTTGCTCAAGCGACTTTTCTACCTCTTTCATCTCAGATAGGAGTCGATCAGAGACATATTCTGCTCTGTTCTCTGAAAGCGTCTCCTCATCCAAAAATAAAGGGCCGATACATAGTGGTTCTATGTATGGGAGGAACTCTCCATTGAATCCTGCTTGTTCTAATGTTGGCTGTATATCATGACCGCAACGTACATGTAGGGTTTGTAAGTCATTGTCTAAAGCAGGTAGAGGAGCGCCATCTGAACTTTTATTTCGGTCCAGGCTATCAATATGAGATAACAACTTACTCCAGCTACTTACCCCTAGCTCTCGTGCTAATGCTAAATGTACGTCTGCCAACTTAACGCTATCAGCAGATAGGAGAGGCTGAGGATGTAGAGCGACTAACCAACGTAAGTCTTCGACTGAGCCCGACCTGATTCGTTTTAGTCGAGATTTCGCGTGTTTTTTTAGGTATGTCAGGTTGAGAGAAAAAGCATTCATATATTCACCATCTCGTAACTTCTGCACTCGCTGATCAGAAGAGAAGGTAAATCAAATTGTAGTTTCCCAAGAGGGAGAAGTTTGATGGCCTTGAGTTTAACTCTTTCCGCGAGTAGGAAGCGCAGGTAACGCTTTGACCAATATATACGAAGGCAGTAGATAACGAAAGCAACAGGCTGAGTTTGTGAGATATTTAATACTATGGAGAGTGTGACAGGTTAGGCTATTCGGTAACTGAACGGTGGAATTGCTTTGGCATAAAGCAGGAGCATTAGATACGAAAAAGCCTCATCGTGTGATGAGGCTTTCTCTAAAATGGCTCCCCCTGCGGGACTCGAACCTGCGACATACGGATTAACAGTCCGCCGTTCTACCAACTGAACTAAGGGGGAATTATTTAAGAAGACAAATCTTCTCAATAATATAAATGGTGCCGACTACCGGAATCGAACTGGTGACCTACTGATTACAAGTCAGTTGCTCTACCTACTGAGCTAAGTCGGCACACTAAATGTGGCTCCCCCTGCGGGACTCGAACCTGCGACATACGGATTAACAGTCCGCCGTTCTACCAACTGAACTAAGGGGGAATTATTCTTAAAGCTTGAAAGAAATGGTGCCGACTACCGGAATCGAACTGGTGACCTACTGATTACAAGTCAGTTGCTCTACCTACTGAGCTAAGTCGGCACTGATAATTTCTTCGTGCTTTACTGCTGTTGTCTTATAGACACCAACAAATAAATTGTGGTGCCCGGAGGCGGAATCGAACCACCGACACGAGGATTTTCAATCCTCTGCTCTACCGACTGAGCTATCCGGGCGACGAGGTGTATTAAACGTGTTTTCCGGTTCTGGGTCAACACTAAATTGCAAAAAAAGTATTGTTTGATGTTTTTCTATACTTAGTGGGGTGTTTTTATCCATTTTGTACGAAAAACCTAGGCCTAGCATGCGCTAAACCAGATGCAGTATGAGTCTAAACTCTCGTAAAAAGTGGTTAAATAAAAAAAAGCACGTATGAAAACGTGCTTTTTTAGTCAGTCAAATGAATGGTGAGTTAGTGTTTTACTTCAAAACGATTAACCCAGGCTTCAAGTTCATTAGAAAGTGAGGCTAGAGTTTGAGTGCTGTTATGGCTTTCAGTCACCACGCTACTCAATTGATTGCCACTCTCTTCGATCATATTGATGCGCTTAGATATGTCGTCGCTCACTTGAGTCTGCTCGGCTGCAGCTGTCGCAATTTGATGACTCATTGAAGAGATAGACTCAAGTGCAATCACAATCTGTTGTAAGGCTTCTGATGCGTTCTGAGACTCTGTTACTGTGCTTTGACTTGTTTCAGCACAGACTTCCATTGTCTGAATGGCATTGCGAGAGCCTTCTTGAAGATTGTTAATCATCAACTGAATCTCTTTGGTGCTGTCTTGCGTTCGGCCAGCTAGGTTGCGAACTTCGTCTGCGACAACAGCAAATCCTCGGCCTTGTTCACCAGCACGTGCGGCTTCAATCGCAGCATTGAGAGCGAGTAGGTTAGTTTGCTCTGCGATGTCACCAATTACGTCTAGTACTTTAACGATGTTGTTTACATCGTTGTCCAAATTAGCAACCGCTTCGCTAGCTGTATTGAGCTGGCCAGCAAGCCCCTGGATGTTGTCTACCGTGTTATGGATGAGGCGTTGGGTATGTTGACTCTGTTTGTCCGCTTCGTCGGTGTTACGCGCTGTATCGCCTGCTGAATCAGCGACGTTGTTTGCAGACGACGCCATTTCAGTCATTGCTGTTGCGATCATTTCTGTTGATTGCTGCTGAGTTTCAGTCAGCTGAGCTATCGAGCCTGCACGGTCTTCTACGTGCTGAAGCTCACCACGGAGCGCTAGCATAGAGGCATTCAAGTTTGAAACCAACTCAGCCAGTGACTGACTCATCTGCTGCACTGCGTGATAGATGCTGCCGTCTTCTGGCTTGGTATCGAATGATGTTTGGATCTTACCTTGCGCTACAGCTTGTACAGCGGCTCTTACATCTTTAGGTTCACCGCCTAGCAGGGCAAGCATACGTTTGATTGAGAAGACTAAACTGGACAGGATTGCCCCTGCGATAGCCAAGCAGAGCAATAGTTGCCATTGAGCTGTTGACCAGAAACGAGCATTAACCTCGTTGAAACCGATGCCTGTACCGACAATCCACCCCCAGTGTGGTGTCTTTTCTGCGATAGACAGCTTCTCTTCAATGGTTCCATCGGGCTGTTTTTGAGTCCAAGTGTATTCAACAATCTGTCCGGTGCGATCGCCAATAACTCTTTGGATAAGTTGACCAACGCTATTGCCATCACCATCTTTAAAGTCATTAAAGCTGGTTCCATGTAGCTGGGGATCAAGTGGCGTTGCCAAAAAGGTCATGTTCTCGTCTGCAACATACACATATTCGTTGTTTTTATATATGTTGCTGCGTAACAGGCGTGTTGCTAGTTGTTTAGCTTGCTCTTCTTCTAGGGTGCCATCAATCGCCATTTTCTCCACTTCTGTGAGAATGCTGTAGGCACTCTTAAATAGCTCTGTAACACGAGCTTTATTGTCAATATTACTGGCGACTCTTAGTGTCCAAAGGCCAGTGGCTGTTAGTGCTAACAGGGCAACCAAAATGATTGCAGATAAGATGTAAGCTTGCGTTTTTAATTTCACGTTTCCTCACACAGCATAAAAATAATCGAGCTGTTTCACCGGATAGTAATCTAAGTGGTGTAGGGCAGATATCGGAAAAATATGAAAGTATGATAGAGATTAAATTTACGACGCAAAAAAAGTAATGATGTGTCGTTTTGTATCGTAAATGTAAGCGGCTGATTGTTTTGTGAGCAAGGATGAAGCTTGTCAGTAGTGCTAAAGAACGGTTGTATTGATGTGTTGTATAGGTTTTCGTTTGAAAGGGTGAATCTCTGAGTGGCAAAAAAGATGTGCTTGATAGCTTGTATCAAAAAGAGGGCTATTAAAAAAGCTCAAACTAGGACGGTTCGACTGAGACATTGCTTTGGCACAAAGCAGGAGCGTTAGATACGAAAAAGCCTCATCATGTGATGAGGCTTTCTCTAAAATGGCTCCCCCTGCGGGACTCGAACCTGCGACATACGGATTAACAGTCCGCCGTTCTACCAACTGAACTAAGGGGGAATTATTTGTGTCAACATCAGGTCTTAAAGACCACTGTTTGTTAACCACCAAATAATGGTGCCTCGAGGCGGAATCGAACCACCGACACGAGGATTTTCAATCCTCTGCTCTACCGACTGAGCTATCGAGGCAAAAGAATGGTGCCGACTACCGGAATCGAACTGGTGACCTACTGATTACAAGTCAGTTGCTCTACCTACTGAGCTAAGTCGGCACACTATATCTTTTACTGAAGACGTTACTCTTCATTTTATATGAAATGATATCAATCATTTCAATTGTATATGGCTCCCCCTGCGGGACTCGAACCTGCGACATACGGATTAACAGTCCGCCGTTCTACCAACTGAACTAAGGGGGAATTATTTGTGTCAACATCAGGTCTTAAAGACCATTATCTGTTAAGCACCAAATAATGGTGCCTCGAGGCGGAATCGAACCACCGACACGAGGATTTTCAATCCTCTGCTCTACCGACTGAGCTATCGAGGCAAAAGAATGGTGCCGACTACCGGAATCGAACTGGTGACCTACTGATTACAAGTCAGTTGCTCTACCTACTGAGCTAAGTCGGCACACTAATATTCTTTGTGCTTTTGTCCGTGCTAATGCTTCCTGTTAAAAAGCGTTGACACCAACAAATCAAATTGTGGTGCCCGGAGGCGGAATCGAACCACCGACACGAGGATTTTCAATCCTCTGCTCTACCGACTGAGCTATCCGGGCAACGGAGCGCTATTAAACGGATTTTCTGCATAACCGTCAACACCTTTTTTCAAAATAATTAAAAAAAACGTTCGTTAGTTGTTTTTTTATTCAAAAGTGAGGGTTAGGTTTTGCCTTGGTTAAACTCTTTTTTGAATTTTGTTACTTTTTCTAAGTATCTACGCGACTCTTTGTTGGGATGCTTTTTGGTTAATGCCCAATAAACTTGATTAGGTTGCAGGGAGTTAAGGTCATTCATGGCGCGTTTTCTATCACGACTAAAGGTATTTAACACTCCTCCCGTGCCTCCGTTGTATGCAGAGATCATGCTGTACTCCAAAGTGGTTGGGTGTCGGATGTCTTTTAAGTAGCGATTTTTAAGAATGTAGAAATACGCAGTACCTGCATCAATGTTGTTTTCTGGATTAAATAAATATTCAGGGCTAGGCTCACCCGATTTATTTTTCACCAGTTGAAAGACATCGCGGCCAGCCGTCTTAGGCACGACCTGCATCAAACCATAGGCGTTAGCCCAACTGACGGCGTAGGGGTTAAAGCTACTCTCAGTTTTGATGATGGCGTAGATAAGATCTTCTGGGATGTCATAGCGCTTTGATGCGCGTTGAACGATGTCTGCGTATTTATAGCTACGCATACTCGCGTGATCAGCCACCATCGGGATCTCAACGTAGTAGGCTTTTTTGAAGTCAACGTTCTTGGTTTTTAGGTTGTTTGCTATTAAGTAATCAGCAAATCGATTGGCGCGCCAAGTCCACTGAATGGGCTTTTTGTCTTGATCAACAACTTGGTTATAGAGGAACGGTTGGCCCTCTAGCTTGATGCTTTTGGAGGAGAAGAGATCGACACTTGCTGGATCATCGGGTGTCAGCAAGGTTGTCATGATGGCATCTTTTAGGTGTTTTTTGGGCTCCGTCGATGCAACTGTCTCGACGGTAATTAGACCTTTAGAGAAGTTTACTTCTGAACGGCTCAAGTAATTGTCTATGTATTTCACATAGTTACTTTTACCTGCAATCTTTACTTCACTGCTACCCCAACGTTTTTGAATGTTACCCGAGAAGCTGTTGATCAGAGCATCGAGTGCACCAGTATCTTTCTCAAATTGACCTGGTAGCTCGGCTAGGTTGCTTGCAAAACGGTTGGTCGGTTCATAGTTGACGTCATAAATGCTCTCAATGAACTCTCGGCTACAACCGGTAAGTAGCATTACCGCTAGGAAGTAACTCAGCTTTTTCATAGATCCTCATACAAAAATGACATCACAGCGCGAGCTATGATGTCATTAAACTTGGTGTAAATAAATGCCTTATTCGCTTGGTGGTGTGTAGCCATCAATCACGACATCTTTACCTTCGAAAAGGAAGTTAACCATTTCTGTCTCAAGCAGTTTTCTATGCTCAGGATCCATCATGTTTAGCTTCTTCTCATTGATAAGCATGGTCTGTTTGCTTTGCCATTGTGCCCATGCTTCTTTAGAAATATTGTCGAAAATACGCTTACCTAAGTCACCTGGGTAAAGTTGAAAATCTAAGCCTTCAGCATCTTTCTGTAGGCGAGCACAAAATACAGTGCGGCTCATAATGGTTCCTCTTGTCGTATTCGTCTGTTTAAACGTCATCGTTTAATTCAAAGGTTAGGCTTTCCAATAGCTGTTTAACAGGAGCAGCTAGGCCTATCTCTTCAGGTTTTGATAAGTTATACCAGAGACCCTTTGTCCCTTCCATTATCAAATCTGGTTGTTTGTCTAATTTTACTAAGACAGGGGTGATATCTAAGTGGTAATGGCTAAAGGTATGCCTAAACGCAATCAGAGTCTCTTGGTTTTCTATGGAAGCTGAACCAATCGAGCGGATGTCGAGTTGGTGTTCAATCTCCTGATTTTCATGTTGAGGGAAGCAGAATAGCCCTCCCCAGATGCCGGATTGCGGTCGTTGTTCCAACCAAACCTGATTGTCGTGATAAAGAATCACAAACCAAGTCTCTTTTACAGGCTTCTCTTTCTTGGGCTTCTTACCCGGAAAATCGAGCTGACGGCCGAGCTTATTTGCCTCACACATCGATTCAATTGGACACAAGGTGCACTTCGGCTTGCTTCGAGTACACACCATAGCGCCCATATCCATCATAGCTTGGTTGTACTTATCGACATCTTGTTTGGGAGTATTTGACTCAGCATGTTCCCAAAGCTGATTTTCGACCTTTTTCTGTCCTGGCCAACCTTCGACGGCAAAGCTTCTAGCTAGGGTTCGCTTTACGTTGCCGTCTAAAATCGCATGAGGCTGCTTATAGACAGATGACAGCACGGCTGCAGCGGTTGAGCGTCCAATGCCGGGTAGGGCGTTCATCTCTTCAATGTCGGTTGGAAACTCTCCACCATACTCAGTGGCAACAATCTTTGCGGCTTTGTGTAGGTTACGCGCTCTTGCGTAGTAACCAAGGCCTGTCCAAAGGTGTAACACTTCATCTTGCTCTGCATTGGCAAGATCGATAACGGTTGGAAAGCGCTCCAGAAACCGTTGGTAATATGGGATCACAGTAGCGACTTGCGTCTGCTGGAGCATGATCTCAGAGAGCCAAACGGAGTAGGCGGTTTTGTTTTGTTGCCATGGGAGTTCTTTGCGCCCATAGGCGTCATACCACTTTAATATGGCGGATGCGAAAGGAGTCACGACTTGCTCATTGCTTTGCTATTATTAGAAACGAAATTGCACCACACTTGTGGTTGGATGTAAAACAGACAAATTGTGTGGGAATTTATCAGCAGAAAGACTTGCACAGACGGCAATTCTTTGGATAATCCCCGCTTTGATTAATCAATGTGCAGGCAAAAATCAATGAGTGAAGTGACCACTAACGAATATACTGAAGACGGCAAACTGGTTCGTAAGATCCGCAGCTTTGTTCGCCGCGAAGGCCGCTTAACCAAAGGCCAAGAGAACGCGATGAACGAGTGTTGGCCAACTATGGGTATCGACTACAACCCAGAACTTCTAGATTGGAAAGAAGTTTTCGGTAACGATAACCCTGTAGTACTAGAGATCGGCTTTGGTATGGGTGCATCACTGGTTGAAATGGCAAAGAATGCGCCAGAGAAAAACTTTTTAGGTATCGAAGTTCACAGTCCAGGTGTTGGTGCATGTCTTGGTACTGCACGCGATGCTGGCGTAACTAACCTACGCGTGATGTGTCACGATGCGGTTGAAGTGTTCGAGCACATGATCCCAGATAGCAGCCTTCATACGCTACAGCTATTCTTCCCAGACCCGTGGCACAAAGCGCGTCACCACAAGCGTCGTATTGTTAAAGCTGAGTTTGCTGAGATGGTTCGTGCGAAGCTACACCTTGAAACAGGTATCTTCCACATGGCGACTGACTGGGAAAACTACGCAGAGCACATGATCGAAGTGATGAACGCGGCTCCTGGCTTCGAGAATATCGCAGAAGAGGGTGATTTCATTCCTCGCCCAGATGATCGCCCACTAACTAAGTTTGAAGCTCGTGGTCACCGTTTAGGCCACGGCGTATGGGATATTAAGTACAAACGTACTAAGTAATTTAAAATAAAGTGAGTCAGTTCAATTACTGAGCAATTGTCCCTACACTTTGTAGTATTGATTAAAGCCAACATTATTGTAATGTTGGCTTTTTTGTCCTTAGCTGATGAATAATACCAATCGTAGTAAATAATTGCTCACCCTAGATTGTTAAAATGCTCGATAACTGCGTTAGAATTTTTGATTGTAGAATAACTACTTATCGAAAAATGCTGCCTTGTTCTCAAGCCTTTTTCCTGCGCTATTTTTGATCACTTACTTACTGTGATTGGTATAAATCAATGGTGTGACACGCCAGCCTTACAAGAATAACAATACAGAAGTACACAAGCATGAAACCGACACAAGCTATTTTGGCGGAGATTCTAGAAGAAGTTCGCCCTTTGATTGGCCAAGGAAAAGTGGCTGATTACATTCCGGCTCTGGCCAAAGTTTCGAATCAAAAGCTTGCTATTGCCGTTTACACCAATGAAGGTGAGGTGATCCAAGCAGGTGATGCAGAAGAAGCGTTCTCTATTCAGTCAATCTCTAAGGCGCTTAGTTTGACACTGGCTATGGTGCTCTATAAGCCAGAAGAGATTTGGCAACGTGTGGGCAAAGAGCCTTCCGGCCAAGCGTTTAACTCGATGATTCAGTTAGAGATGGAACACGGTATTCCACGTAATCCGTTTATCAATGCGGGTGCGATCGTGGTTTCAGATTTATTGCACAGTCGCCTATCTGCACCAAGACAGCGTTTGTTGGAGTTTGTACGTCAGCTCTCTGGTGATACGCATATTGTTTACGACAAGATAGTGGCCGCCTCTGAGATGATGCACAGTGATCGCAATGCGGCGATTGCTTATTTGATGCGCTCATTTGGTAACTTCGACAATGAAGTGATTCCGGTATTGAATAATTACTTCCATGCTTGTGCGCTTAAAATGACTTGTGTCGATTTAGCGAAGACCTTTAGTTACCTAGCGAATAAAGGCACTTCAGTACAGACTAAGAAGCAGGTGATTACTCCAACTCAAACGAAACAGTTAAATGCATTGCTTGCGACTTGTGGTTTGTATGATGGTGCTGGTGAATTTGCATATCGCGTTGGTATGCCGGGTAAATCTGGTGTCGGCGGTGGCATCATCGCTATCGTACCGGGAGAGATGACGATTGCTGTGTGGTCTCCAGAGCTTGATCCTTCTGGCAACTCATTGGCTGGCACCAAGGCTCTCGAACTGCTTTCAGAGCGTATTGGTCGCTCGATTTTTTAGAAGAAAGATGCGAGATGCGAGCACGGACTTCGTCCTATAGAGCGCTTCGCTGTGGTGTAGGTTAGAGATCCCCAACTCACTCGTTCCTCGTTCTTGAGGATGACGAAGTTAAGCTAGTGTTTCAATTACAAATGACAGTATTTACCGTCATTCCCGATAGCGACGAAGGAGCGTAGTCGGGAATCTGTTTTTTTCTTCGCGCAAGCTAAAAAAGGGTTGACCCTAAAGCCAACCCTTTCATCATTTTTCTCGAATCTCGAATCTCGAATCTCGAATCTCGAATCTCGAATCTCGAATCTCGAATCTCGAATCTCGAATCTCGAATCTCGAATCTCGAACTAATCGTCCTCTTCCGCCATAAAGGCTTCTAACAGGTCATTGAGGAACAGCTTTCCTTTTTCGGTGATTTGCCAGTGAGTATCGGTTTCGCTCAAGTAACCTAGCTCTTTTGCCCATTCAATTGTTGGCTGAACCGCTTCAAAGCCCAGCCCTGTCGCATCTAAGAAGTCTTGCTTTGGACAGGCCTCCATTAAGCGGAAGCGGTTCATGAAGAATTCAAATGGCCTATCTTCATTGCCCACTTCAAACTCATCCGAAAGATAAGGTTTAGCAAGGTTTTGATACGCAGCGAGATAGCCTCTAGGGTGTTTAACCTTAGTGGTGCGTACGATTCTACCATCGCTAAAGCTCAGTTTACCGTGAGAGCCACAACCGATGCCGAGGTAGTCACCAAAGCGCCAGTAGTTGAGGTTGTGCTGACATTGATAGCCAGGCTTACTGTAGCCAGAGATCTCATATTGCACATAACCTGCATCAGCCAGTTTTTTATGCCCCAGCTCAAAAATATCCCATAGGTCATCATCGTCCGGCAGCGTAGGTGGCTTGTAGTAGAACATGGTATTAGGCTCAATAGTGAGCTGATACCAAGACAGATGTGGTGGATCGAGCTCGATCGCCTTATCTAGATCTGCCAGAGCTTGATCAATGCTTTGATCCGGCAAACCATGCATAAGATCGAGGTTAAAGCTGTTTAGGCCGATCTTATGTGCAAGATGAGCCGCGTTGACCGCTTCATCTTGGCCGTGAATGCGTCCTAGCCGTTCTAATTTTTCTTGCTCAAAGCTTTGCACGCCGACCGAGATACGTGTGACTCCTGCCCCTCGATAACCGGCAAAGCGTTCCGCCTCGATGGTGCCAGGGTTTGCCTCCATGGTGATCTCGATATCAGCCTTAAACGGGATACGTTGCTCAATCCCTTTAAGCATTCGCTCGATACCTTTAGGGGAGAATAAGCTCGGTGTTCCACCGCCAATAAAGATCGAGTGTAGAGGTCTCGGCGACTGGTTGAGGTGATATCTTTCAATATCAGTATCAAGATCCTCAAGCAGGGCATCAATATACTCGTTCTCCGGTATGTCGGCTTTTAGAGCATGTGAGTTAAAGTCGCAGTATGGGCATTTCTGGACACACCACGGGATGTGAACATACAGGCTCAGAGCTGGTGGAATCAGTGTCGCTTGACTCATTACTGAGCTTGCTCTTTTAGCGTTTTGAACAACGTAGCCAGTGCTTTACCACGGTGAGATAGCTGCTTTTTACGTGTTGGTTCAAGCTCCGCTGAGGCGCAGTTATCTTCAGGTACGAAGAAGATAGGGTCGTAACCGAAGCCGTTGTCGCCATGCGCTTCAGTTAGGATTCGGCCTTCCCATTTACCATGACAGACGATAGGTGTTGGATCGTTCTCGTGACGCATTAATACTAAAACACAGTGGAAGCGGGCGGTACGCTCGGCTTCTGGCACACCTTCCATCGCCTTTAGAAGCTTTTCTAAGTTCTCTTGATCTGATGCATCTTCGCCAGCGTAGCGTGCTGAGTAGATGCCTGGTGCGCCTTTTAGGTAGTCAACTTCTAGACCAGAGTCATCCGCAATGGCTGCAAGCCCTGTTTCTTTGGCTGCATGACGCGCTTTAATGATCGCATTTTCGATGAAAGTAGTTCCGGTTTCTGCAACCTCAGACACGTTGAATTCACTTTGTGCTAAAACTTCAAAGCCAAAGTCAGACAGAAGATCTGCCATTTCGCGAACTTTGCCTTGATTGCCGGTAGCTAGAACGATCTTATTCATGGGTAACTCTACATTTAAATAGTGGAAGTGAAGAGGTTACTCTTCAACATAAAATTTTTGGGTAAAACGAAGCGGGCCTGCACCTTTTAAGCCAGAGTTAACATCGATATCAAATGTGATGTTCTCTTCGTGTGTGATTGGGAACTCGGCGAGGTAATAGATCGCATCGCCTTCTTTGATCTCACGAAACTCCAGAGTCCGAGTATTGCCGACTAAGTTTCTTGCAGTTCCAGAGATTTTAGCAGTCGTAGCGGGTTTGCCTAGTGCAGAAGTATCTAGAATGCTGATGTTTAAGATGGCTGAGTAGTTGTTTCTTTTTAACTGGTACTGCTTAGCCACCTGAGCGGTGAGGAATGTTGAGTTGAATGCAGAGTAGTGCACCTCAACGTCTTTGATGTTTTTAAATTGCCCCGCCCAAGTTGGCAGCGCAATCAAGCTTGTAAGTAGTGCTGTAATCCATAAACGCATAGTGACTCCAATAAATAGCAAAAAGCCATCACAAGATGGCTTTAATTTCGTTCGGTATTTGGCTAGGGGAACATATTCGAACTTGTTTATGTCGACCTAGCTCGCCCTTTTCGATCATAACCAGTCCTTTCGCGACTTTAAATTGCTTCGATAGATACTTGGTTAAATGGGCATTTGCTTTGCCATCAACAGGAGGTGCTGTGATGGCGATTTTTAACTCTTCACCATGCAAGCCGATGATTTTGTCTCGGCTTGCTTTAGGTTGGATGTAAAGCCGTAGAAGAATGTCATCTTCCTCTCTCCAAACGGCCACAGACATTATAGTTGGAACCAGATCGGGCCAACCAGATCACCCATCAAGAAGTTAGCAAACTGCAGAACAATAAACAGCACTAATACACTAAGGTCGAAACCACCCATATCAGGAAGAATTCGGCGGATTGGGATTAGCATTGGTTCTGTAAGTTGATGGAATACATACTCGATTGGGCTACGACCTTGGCTAACCCAGCTTAGGATTGCGCGGATCAATAGTACCCAGAACAGTAGGCCACCTGCCGCTTTCAGTAGTGAAAGAGCCCCAAATATTAGGAAGCTGATGTCAAATACGGCAGCGCCACCTGAGATGATCAGATTGAGGGCAACAAACTTCAGTACGCACAATGCGTAGGCAAACAATACTGTCGCCATATCAATGCTACCGATTGATGGAATGACACGACGCAGTGGGGCTACAACCGGTTGAGTGGCTTTTACGATGAATTGTGAGAACGGGTTGTAGAAGTCAGCACGTGACGCCTGCAACCAAATACGTAAGATCACCACCATGATATAGAGATCAAAAATGGTCGAGATCAAAAAGCTCATCGAGTTCATATGGGTTCCTTCTTCGGAGTGATTTATAGCGGTTCAGTGACCACTATGCTGTTCTTAAAATAGTTTTTCCATCTCTTCAGCTCTTGCAACCGCAGCTTGCATCGCTTTGGCGACAATCTCTGATAGGTGATTCTCATTAAAGGTGCGCAGAGCTTCAGCGGTTGTGCCGCCCTTAGATGTCACTTGTTCACGCAATGTCGAAAGCTCTGTGTCAGGGGTTGCGACAACCATCTCTGCGGCACCGAGTGCAGATTGCTGCACTAATTGGCGTGCCGTTTCAGGCGTAAAACCTTGTTTGATGGCTTCCGCTTGCATCGCTTCCATAAATAGGAAGAAGTAAGCTGGAGCACTACCTGCGGCAGCAATGATGTTGTTAATCCCAGATTCTTGTTCAACCCAAGTGACTTTGCCTACGGCTTGCATCAGCTGTGCCGCGAAGGTTTTATCACCTTCAGTTGCTTTGGCATTGGCAAACAAACCGCTCATGCCTTTGCCAACCAGCGATGGTGTATTTGGCATCACTCGAACAAGGCTCAGTGAAGAGTCTAGCATCTCATCAAATCGAGATGCGTTGATGCCTGCTGCAATTGAGATCACGAGTTTGTTGCTAAAATCGACCTGTTGGAGTGGCTTGCACACCTCTTCCATCATTTGTGGTTTTACAGAGAGTACCACTACGTCAGCCTGTGTAGCGGCGTCGATATTGTTACTGCTTGTATTGATACCGTACTCTTTTTCAAGCGGTATTCTGCGTGTTTCTGATGGTGCTGTCGCGGTAATTTTGTCAGCAGGGTAACCACTCGCAACTAAACCCGCCACGATAGAGCGTACCATGTTGCCTGCACCGATAAAGGCGATGTTCTTATGTTCCATATATACAATCCTGAGCTTCATCACCAGTTAAAAGCTGATGAGATAATACGATTAAAACTATTTTGCGTAATTACGTGCACCAAATATCGCTGTACCGATACGTACCATAGTACTTCCTGCTTCAACTGCAGCTTCCATGTCTCCGCTCATACCCATAGATAGTGTATCTATGTTGTCGTATTTTGAGCTGAGCTTTTGCTGCAAGCTTGAGAGTTGATTGAATGCAGCGAGTTGCGATTCATAATCCGACACGTTAGCAGGAATTGACATCAATCCTCTTAAAGTGAGGTTGGGAAGTGACGAAATCAACTCCGCCAGTGCAAAAACTGATTCTTCATCAGTCCCTGATTTTGAATCTTCACCACTGGTATTAACCTGAATGAGAACTTGAAGTGGTTCTAACCCTGCAGGACGCTGATCATTTAAGCGTTGAGCTATTTTATCGCGCTCAATGGAGTGCACCCACTGGAAGTTTTCTGCAATCGGTCGCGTTTTATTAGATTGGATTGGCCCAATAAAATGCCATTCCAAATTAAGGTTAGAATGTTGTTCTGAAAAGTGTTTTACTTTATCAACACCTTCTTGAACGTAGTTTTCACCAAAGGCAACCTGTCCTCCGAGTGCCGCTTCAAGAATCGCGTCATTCGGTTTTGTTTTACTAACGGCTAAAAGTTGCACCGACTCTGGAGTTCGGCCACATTTTTTCTCTGCAGTTCGAATCTGCGAGGTGATTTGCTCGATATTTTGTTGAATACTACTCATAGCTGACTTTACTTAAAGGAAAATAAATGGATATCACTGAGTTACTGGATTTTAGTGTAAAGCATAACGCGTCAGATCTACATCTTTCTGCGGGTGTATCTCCAATGGTACGTATAGATGGTGAAGTTAGGAAGCTCGGAATACCGGCTTTGAGCCATGCTGATGTCCATCGTTTGGTTTTTGAGATCATGAACGATTCACAGCGCAGTGAGTTTGAAGAGAAGCTGGAAGTCGACTTTTCATTTGAGTTGCCGAATGTTGGACGTTTTCGTGTGAATGCATTTAACCAGTCGCGTGGTTGTTCTGCGGTGTTTCGAACTATCCCAGTTGAGATCCCAACACTCGAGCAGTTAGGTGCTCCTGATATCTTTGAAAAGATTGCTAACTTTGAGAAAGGCTTGGTTTTAGTCACTGGCCCAACGGGTTCAGGTAAATCGACGACACTGGCGGCGATGGTTGATTATGTAAACCGTAACCACAACAAACACATCCTTACTATTGAAGACCCTATCGAATTTGTTCATACCAACAATAAGTGCCTAGTGAACCAGCGTGAGGTTCATCGTGATACTCACAGCTTTAAAGCGGCGCTGCGCAGTGCACTGCGTGAAGACCCAGACGTTATTTTAGTGGGAGAGTTACGTGACCAAGAGACGATCAGCTTAGCTTTAACTGCAGCTGAAACCGGCCACCTGGTGTTTGGTACGCTACATACTAGCTCTGCGGCTAAAACCGTTGACCGTATTATTGATGTGTTTCCAGGCAGTGATAAGGACATGGTGCGCTCAATGCTGTCTGAGTCATTGCGCTCGGTGATTGCTCAGAAGCTACTGAAGCGAGTAGGCGGAGGTCGTGTCGCTTGTCATGAGATTATGATGGCAACACCAGCTATTCGTAACTTGATTCGTGAGGATAAAGTCGCTCAGATGTATTCCATCATTCAAACAGGGGCTGCACATGGCATGCAAACAATGGAGCAAAATGCCAAACAGTTGATTGCTCAAGGCGTGGTGGACTCAGATGAAGTCCAAAACAAAATTGAAATCGAAACAGCACTGTTTTAATCAAAGGTATTGATAATGGAATTGAACCAGATCCTCGAGGGAATGCTGTCGCAAAAGGCGTCCGATCTTTATATCACGGTTGACGCGCCAGTGTTGTTTCGCGTGGATGGAGAGCTGCGTCCGCAAGGTGAAGTTCTCAATGAAGATCAAGTGTCACAGCTGCTAGACGCAATGATGGATCAAGAGCGACGTGACGAGTACCGTCAAACACGCGAGGCGAACTTTGCGATCGTTCGAGATAGTGGTCGCTTTCGTGTCAGTGCCTTCTTCCAGAGGGAGCTCCCTGGTGCAGTTATTCGTCGTATTGAAACTAATATCCCAACCTTTGAGCAGTTAAAGCTCCCGGATGTTTTACAAGACCTCTCAATCGCTAAGCGCGGCCTTGTGCTGGTGGTTGGTGCAACAGGTTCTGGTAAGTCGACGTCGATGGCAGCGATGACGGGGTATCGCAACCATAATCGCTCAGGTCATATTCTTACGGTGGAAGACCCGATTGAGTTTGTGCATGAGCACAAGAAGTGCATTGTCACCCAGCGTGAAGTGGGTTTAGATACAGAGAGCTACGAAATTGCGCTTAAGAATTCGTTACGCCAAGCACCCGATATGATCTTGATTGGTGAGATTCGAAGCCGTGAAACCATGGAATACGCGATGACCTTTGCTGAAACGGGGCATCTATGTATGGCAACGCTACATGCAAATAATGCCAACCAAGCGTTAGAACGTATTCTTCATTTGGTGCCGAAAGAGCAGAAAGAGCAGTTCTTGTTTGACCTGTCGATGAACCTACGTGGCGTTGTGGCGCAGCAGCTCATACGAGACAAAAATGGCAATGGTCGTCATGGTGTGTTTGAGATCTTACTCAACAGCCCACGTGTGTCAGATCTTATTCGTCGTGGTGATTTACATGAGCTCAAAGCAACGATGGCAAAGTCGAAAGAGATTGGAATGCAGACTTTCGATCAAGCATTGTATGACTTAGTTGTTGCAGGGAAAATCAGTGAAGAGGATGCATTCCACAGTGCTGACTCGGCGAACGATCTCAGGTTAATGTTAAAAACGCAGCGCGGTGACGGTGATTACGGCAGTGGTTCTCTGGCCGGCGTGAAAATTGATATGGGCTAAATAACAAAAGCCCTGAAAGAGTTCAGGGCTTTTAAATCTTTGAGTTTAATGAAGCTTAATTGTGTGAAAAACCGCGGTTGTCAGAGTAGTAACCTCTCTCTTTTTCAAGCTTTATTTTCTCAGGGTACTGATTACCACTGTAGCCTGAAGAGCTGTTTAATGAGCTACAAGCGGATATGGCGAGAACGGCAAACACAACTAGAATAATTTTCATAAGAACGTCCATTTTGATTATGGGTGCATCAGTGGTACGTCATAACTGAAGAGCGAGATCACAAAAAAGTCGAACTATTGACCACTTAATTTTTTCTATGAATATTGTGCTTCAAACCAGCTTTCTAGGATCACCACAGCAGATTGGTTATCAACATTACCTTTACTCAAGGCTTTATAGCCGCCCATGTCAAACAGCTCAGCGCGCGCTTCAGCCGTAGAGAGTCTCTCATCGTGCAGTTCAACATCAACACCAAAACGTCCCTTTAGGCGGTTAGCAAACTTTTTTGCTCGTGGGGTAATAGTCTCTAGCTCTTTTCCGTGAAGATCTGTTGGATATCCAACAACAATGAGATCGGGTTGCCACTCTTTGATCTGCTTTTCAATATCGTCCCAATTGGGGATGCCATCTTTTGCTTTAAAGGCTTTTAATGGGCTCGCTGTGCCTGTGATTTCTTGACCAATAGCGCTACCGATACTTTTTGTACCGTAATCGAATGCCATAATTGTACGTGACATAGTGTTTCCAAATTGATGAGATGGATAAAGGTTATGCGTGACCAGATTCTGCCGACAGCTGCGCCGCGTTGATTCCGAGCATCTGAACGGCGACTTTCCAACGCTCTGCGATAGGGGTGTCAAAGATGACTTTAGGGTCGGCCTCAACAGTGAGCCAAGAGTTCTCAGTCAGTTCTGTTTCTAGCTGTCCGGGTTCCCAACCTGCGTAGCCTAAAGCGACAACGTAGTGTTGAGGCTCATCCTCGGTGCCTAGAACCGTAAGAATGTCACGCGATGTCGTGACAGAGAGCTGATCCGTCATGCTGATACTGGATTGGTAATTGCCGTTAGGCTTATGCAGAATAAAGCCTCTGTCTTCAGCAACAGGGCCGCCACTTAAGACGGGTTTGTCTAAACTGGCTTGATTCAACTTAGGCTGGGTGGCATCGATTTCAACCTGTTTGAGCATATTGCCTACAGTGACGTTAATGGGAGCGTTAATCATCAGCCCCATTGCTCCTTCGTCGTTGTGTTCACAAAGGTAGATCACTGAGTTTTGGAAGTAAGGATCTTTCATTCCAGGCATTGCGACCAGAAAATGGTTAGTGAGATTCATAGTACCTCCTGCTCTAAAGGAAAAGGAGCGGCTGGGTCGCCGCTCTCATGCTAACTCAGTCAGCTAATATTATTGTCTAATGATAAGCTTAGGTTATTTTGCGCTGATACGGCGTTCAATCGCATCCATTAGTTTACCGGTAATCGAGATATCAAAGGCGCCTTCAATTTCACGAATACAAGTTGGGCTAGTTACGTTGATCTCTGTTAGCTTATCACCAATCACATCAAGACCAACAAAAATCAGTCCTTTCTCTTTTAGAGTTGGAGCAACTGCTTTGGCGATTGCCCAGTCAGTTTCGCTAAGAGGACGTGCTTCCCCTGTTCCGCCCGCTGCTAGGTTGCCACGCGTTTCGCCTTTTGCTGGGATTCGTGCTAGGCAGTAAGGCATTGGCTCCCCATCCACCACAAGAATACGCTTGTCACCATTGCTGATGTCTGGAACGAAAGTTTGAGCCATTGCGTAGTTCTGGCCGTGATTAGTTAGTGTCTCAATGATCACAGATACGTTTGGATCACCTTCTTTTACTCGGAAGATAGAAGCGCCACCCATGCCATCAAGAGGCTTAAGAATCACATCACCATGCTTCTCACGGAACTCTTTAATCTTTTCCGCTTTACGTGTAACGATAGTGGTTGGCGTTAGCTCTGGGAACCACGCTGTGAACAGTTTTTCGTTACAATCACGAAGGCTTTGTGGTTTGTTTACGATGAGTGCACCGTTCTCTTCTGCACGCTCTAGGATGTAAGTCGCATAGATGTACTCAGTATCAAACGGAGGATCTTTACGCATTAGAACAGCATCGAGGTCAGACAGTGCGATAGTTTGCTCTGACTTGAATTCATACCAGCCGTTTGGATCTTCTTGAAGTTCAACAACCTTAGTATCCGCAATCGCAACACCTTGATCTAGGTGAAGATCGTTCATCTCCATGTAATGGATTTCGTAGCCGCGACGTTGCGCTTCAAGCATCATGGCAAAGCTAGAGTCTTTTTTGATGTTGATGGACGAAATAGGGTCCATCACAATACCGAGTTTGATCATTATTTTTCTCCGTTTAACCAAGATCGCCGAAACGAACTTGTAAAGCTGTAATTGCAGTTAGAGCCGCAGTCTCCGTGCGTAGAACACGTGGACCAAGTAGCGTCTCTTCAAATTTATATTGTTCTGTCATGCTGATCTCTTCAGCTGACAAACCACCCTCTGGACCAATCAGCAGTCGAACCTTGCTAATAGGCTCTGGCAGAGTGTTGATTGAGTACTTAGCTCTAGGGTGTAGGTTTAACTTAAGCGCTTCGCTTGGCTCACTGCACCACTCTTCGAGCTGCATGATAGGGCGAATTACAGGTACGGTGTTACGACCACACTGCTCACAGGCGGCAATCGCAATCTTCTGCCATTGAGCTAGCTTTTTCTCGAAGCGTTTTGCATCAAGCTTCACGCCGCAGCGTTCAGAGATGAGTGGGGTAATGGTGTTGACGCCAAGCTCTACCGATTTTTGGATGGTGAATTCCATCTTATCGCCGCGAGAGATAACTTGACCAAGATGCAGGTCGAGCGGTGACTCACTGCTGCGCTCGATACGCTCTGTCACGTTAACCGTCACATTTTTCTTCGATACTTCGGTGATCTCAGCCGGAAACTCAGCTCCGCTACCATCAAAAAGCAGAACCTCTTGGCCCTCTTTCATGCGCAATACGCGTCCAACATGCCCTGCAGCATCCTCGCCAAGTGCAAGAGAACCTAATTGTTGAATGGGTTCAGGGTGGTGAATTCGAGGGATTCTCATGTTGGTTGACCTGTAAATTGTTAATCTGGGGTTTAATATCTCAGCCTAACATGGATGCGCGATGAAGAAAAAACAAGGGCAGCGCCAGAGTTTCAAAGTAATTTGAAACTCTGGTATCCAAAACAGAGATTTAAGGAGGCAAGGTGGGTTACTTACAATTCTCGTAAACAAACGGGTTATGGTTGCCTTGAATGCGGAAAATACGTTCATCACGAGTACATTCCCACTCATCGACAGGGAATTGCTTATTCCATGCCATCATCAAGTTAGTTTGTTGTTTCGATAGCTTGAAGCCGTATTCTTTGCTCATGTACAGATAGGTACGCGCAATCGAACCTTTGGCGCGATCGGGTGGCATTACCTTGCGCTGTTTGAAGTTGACCTGCATCTCACATTGGCCATAGCTAACGCCATCAACACCATTCCATTGGCTGAAGTTGTAGTTAGAGCGATCACCATTCACTTCTCCGATTGCAGGAGTTAGGTTATGGAGGTCGGCTTCCATTGATTTAAAAACCTTGTCATTGCGGGTGCAGTTCTTACGACCGCCATTCTGCCAACACTGGCGCTGGTGGCCGAATTGCCATGCCGGCACCACATGCTCCCACTCGATGCGAGAAGCTCGCCTCTGCTGCTTTCTGACTTCATAGCCGCATCCTTCAAGGTCAGGAATCCCTTTCTTTTTATCCTTCCAAGTAATGTCACAACCACAATAAAAAGAGGTTGGATGGTCAAGGTAGATTTTTACGGCTTCGCGTTTGGCTTTGGAAAAAGAGCTTGGTGGTGCGGCGAAAACGCTTTGGGTCACCAGTAGGCCAAATAGTGCTGAGAGGTAAAAAGACACCGATAGGCCAAATGCTTTTGAAGGTGATTTTCTCATGTAAAAAGACTGATAAAAGTATGATAATTATCAGTCTAGCACTCAAATGACATTTTTCTCTATTACATTTTGTTGCTAGCTCTATTGTGTCTAGCTGAGCTGTTTACCGGTGAAAGTGAGTAGCTGGTTGCATTGCTGACAGCGGTAGCTTGCTTGATTGCGCTGCACTTTATTGTGACGGCGGATGGTCAGGGGGTAGAGGGTACAGCCGCAGTTGTATTCAAATGTTTTCCCTTGAACTGAGTTCACCGAAAAGCTATGCGTGGTCTTTGCTGGCACCTTGAATACCTGCTCCATCACATACCGCCACTCTTTACCATGAGGCTTAACACGGCCAAAGACTTGGTGGGTAATAAGGTGAGCTATTTCATGAGGGATCACCTCTGCAATAAAGGCGTCTTGATTTTCATTGAACAGCACCGAATTTAGACGTATCTCATTGAGTTGAAGATAAGCTTTGCCTGCTGCTTTTCCTCGTACTTGGTAAGTTAGCTTTGGTATTGGAAATTGGCGAGAGAAGTGCGAGTTTGCAATATAAATACATTCCGCCAACTTCTTATTGGCTCGATGATGCAATGGGTTGTAAGACGACAAAGATGAGACTCCAAACAAAAGGCCTTAGCTAGATGCTAAGGCCTTATCCTATCATTGGTTCTGATCGAGATCAGGTACTACATATGGTGATTTTTCTTGATCGTCTCACGGTAGGCGTGCCATGTACCGTAGCCGAGTAGTGGCATGGTTACGATCATACCGACACCATAAGTGGCAAACCCGATTAAGATACCGCCGCAAATGATAGCCGCCCAGACCACCATCGCCGGCAGGTTCGATTTCACTGCGTTGAAACTAGTGAATATCGCACTCATCACGTCAACTCGGCGCTCCATCATAAGTGGAATAGAGAAGGCTGAGATACTGAAAATCAGGCTAGCGATAACGAAGCCGACGACAGAGCCCGTGATTAAGAAAGGAGCAAATTCAGCCAGCGGTGCTCCTTGCACTGACGGGTATAGAGCATGCAGTAGAGCAGCGATTCTCATCCAGAAAATCATCGCAACCATCAATACAATCGCAAATGCCCATTGGTGGGTTGAGTTGCGAGTGATGGCCTTCATTGAATGGAATAAACTGGCGTTGTGGCCTTTCTCTCTCTCCCAACTAGCGTCATATAAGCCGAGAGCCAAAAACGGCCCAATCAGCATGTAGACAATCAGGCTCGGCATAACCACTAGGTATGTGCCTTGCCATTGCACCAGCTGAACAATCGCAACGGCAGCGGCCATAAAACATAAGCCATAGAATGCGCTGATCATCGGCATTCGCACTAGATCGTGAAGCGCGAGTGAGAGCCAATGAAAGGGCGCAGAAATACTGACTTGGTTGCATGGAATAGTGCGAGCGTATTCACTGTCACTCACCCTATTTTTGTCTTTTTTAAAATCGGATGGATTTGCGGTACGAGGCATAACTTCCCCTTAGTTAACATAACGTCCTGGATTCAACCTCATTTGTCCTCACAGCGGCTGGCAGCGAGTCATCTTGGTTGAGCTGTTATTGAAATATCATGTCCTAGAGAGCCGTCTCGCGTTGCCTAACGGGGTGTAATTTAACCAGTTGTTGCACCAAATGTGAGCTTGATCGCCTAGGAGTACTTTAACTATTGTCACTACTGCTAAAAAACACAAATTATCCGAGATGTTTTTGAGTGGAATTTTATTAGAGAAATTGACGAAATATGGCAGGGAGTTAGAGGTAACTGCATAAAAATAAAGCCCTTACTGGCGGGTAAGGGCTTTTGGAAATTTTTTGCTTGGCGCGAAATTATTTTAGGCCAGCAAAGTCAGCTAGGATTGCTGCTTTGTCGGTTGCTTCCCAAGGGAACTCTTCGCGACCGAAGTGGCCGTAAGCTGCTGTCTGCTTATAGATCGGTTGAAGAAGGTTCAGCATCTCTTGCAGGCCGTATGGACGTAGGTCGAAGTTTTGACGAACGGCTTCAATGATGATGTCGTGAGATACTTTTTCAGTACCGAAAGTCTCAACCATGATAGATGTTGGATCAGCAACACCGATAGCGTAAGAAAGTTGGATTTCACAACGGTCTGCCATGCCAGCCGCAACGATGTTTTTAGCAACGTAACGAGCTGCGTAAGCTGCGCTGCGGTCAACCTTTGATGGATCTTTACCAGAGAATGCGCCACCACCGTGACGAGCTGCACCGCCGTACGTATCTACGATGATTTTACGACCCGTTAGACCACAGTCACCCATTGGACCACCGATAACGAAACGGCCGGTTGGGTTGATGAAGAAGTTAGTGTCTTTAGTAATCCACTCTGAAGGTAGTACTGGCTTGATGATCTCTTCCATTACTGCTTCACGTAGGTCAGGTGTTGTTACTGAATCACAGTGCTGAGTTGAAAGAACAACAGCGTCTATACCAACGATCTTGCCTTGGTCGTATTGGAAAGTAACTTGTGATTTCGCATCTGGACGAAGGAAATCTAGCTTGCCGCTCTTACGCACTTCAGCTTGTTTTTTAACAAGTAGGTGAGAGTAAGTAATTGGTGCTGGCATTAGGATTTCAGTTTCGTTTGTTGCGTAACCGAACATGATGCCTTGGTCACCTGCACCTTGCTCTTTAGGGTCAGCTTTATCAACACCTTGGTTGATGTCTGGAGACTGCTTACCAATTGTATTTAGTACAGCACAAGAGTCAGCATCAAAGCCCATGTCAGAGTGAACGTAACCAATTTCACGAACGGTTTCACGAGTGATCTCTTCGATATCAACCCATGCAGACGTTGTTACTTCACCGCCAACCATAACCATGCCCGTTTTCACGTATGTCTCACAAGCAACACGTGCTTTAGGATCCTGTTCTAAGATGGCATCAAGAACAGCATCAGAGATTTGGTCTGCAATTTTATCTGGATGGCCTTCTGAAACAGATTCAGAAGTGAAAAGGTGCTTAGCCATGAGAGCTCCACTTTTAGTATTAGGTGCAAAGTTTCTATCTGCGTCGCAGAGGGTTGCGCCGAGATCAAATTCAATAATTTCTGTAGGTGTTTCTACATCTAGACGTCTATTCTAAATTCCAACGGTCGAATTACAAGCTCTTTTTTATGATATGTCATAACCAAACGATTGCTTTCTCACTTATGCTAGTCCGTTAAAAACTAGGGAAATGTTGTAAAAGTGCGAAAACTGACCTTGAAAACCTCAGCAAAACGTTTGCAGTCACCATAGGCGTTTGAGAGAATAACCGCGCTAACAACTAGCAATTATTTCTCATTTTTCAAATCGCTTATGCACTCAGGAGCAGACATGCCTTCTCGTAAAGATCTCGCAAATGCAATCCGCGCACTTAGTATGGACGGTGTTCAACAAGCTAATTCAGGCCACCCAGGCGCACCTATGGGTATGGCTGACATCGCTGAAGTTCTTTGGCGTGGTCACTTGAACCACAACCCAGCAAATCCAGAGTGGGCAGACCGCGACCGTTTTGTACTGTCAAACGGCCACGGTTCAATGCTAATTTACTCTCTGCTTCACCTAAGCGGTTATGAGCTATCTATTGAAGATCTTAAGAACTTCCGTCAACTTCACTCTAAGACGCCAGGTCACCCAGAGTATGGCTACGCACCGGGTATCGAAACGACAACAGGTCCTCTAGGCCAAGGTATCACTAACGCAGTTGGTATGGCGATGGCTGAGAAAGCATTGGCTGCTCAGTTCAACAAAGAAGGCCACGACATCGTTGACCACTTCACTTATGCATTCATGGGTGATGGCTGTCTGATGGAAGGTATCTCTCACGAAGCATGTTCTCTAGCTGGTACGCTAGGTCTTGGTAAGCTTATCGCTTTCTGGGATGACAACGGCATCTCTATCGATGGTGAAGTTGAAGGTTGGTTCTCTGACGACACGCCTAAGCGTTTTGAAGCATACGGCTGGCACGTAATCCCAGCGGTAGACGGTCACGATATCGAAGCAATCAACGCTGCAATCGTTGCTGCTAAAGCAGACCCGCGTCCAACGCTTATCTGTACTAAAACGATCATCGGTTTTGGTTCTCCAAACAAATCAGGCTCTCACGACTGTCACGGCGCACCACTAGGTCACGACGAAATCGCAGCAACGAAAGAAGCACTAGGCTGGGCTCACGGTCCATTTGAAGTTCCAGCAGACATCTACGCTGAGTGGGATGCAAAAGAAGCAGGTGCTGAGAAAGAAGCGGCTTGGAACGCGAAATTTGACGCGTACGCGGCGGCTTACCCAGCAGAAGCAGCAGAGCTTAAGCGTCGTCTGAATGGCGAACTACCAGCAGAGTGGGAAGAGAAAGCAAACCAAATCATTGCTGATCTTCAAGCAAACCCTGCTGATATCGCATCACGTAAAGCATCTCAAAACGCACTAGAAGCGTTTGGTCAAATGCTTCCAGAATTTATGGGCGGCTCTGCTGACCTAGCACCTTCGAACCTAACTATGTGGTCTGGTTCTAAGTCTCTAGAAGCAAATGACTTCTCTGGTAACTACATCCACTACGGTGTACGTGAATTCGGTATGACGGCGATCATGAACGGTATCGCACTACATGGTGGTTTCGTTCCTTACGGCGCAACATTCCTAATGTTCATGGAATACGCACGTAACGCAATGCGCATGGCTGCTCTGATGAAAGTTCAGAACATCCAAGTTTACACGCACGATTCTATCGGTCTTGGCGAAGATGGCCCAACTCACCAACCTGTTGAGCAAATGGCATCACTTCGTCTAACACCGAACATGAGCACATGGCGTCCATGTGACCAGGTTGAGTCTGCAGTGGCTTGGAAACTGGCTATCGAGCGTAAAGACGCACCAACGTCTCTAATCTTCTCTCGTCAAAACCTTGCACAACAACCTCGTGATGCAGAGCAAGTAGCGAACATCGCAAAAGGTGCTTACATCCTGAAAGATTGTGAAGGTAAGCCAGAGCTTATCCTTATCGCAACGGGTTCTGAGGTTGAGCTAGCAGTAGAAGCGGCGGCGCAACTGACGGCCGAAGGCAAAAAAGTACGCGTTGTTTCAATGCCATCTACTGATGCATTCGACAAGCAAGACGCGGCTTACCGCGAAGAAGTTCTACCGTCAGACGTAACAGCACGTATCGCTATTGAAGCGGGTATTGCTGACTTCTGGTACAAGTACGTTGGCTTCGACGGTCGCATCATCGGTATGACAACATTCGGTGAATCTGCACCAGCTGGCGAACTATTCAAGATGTTTGGCTTTACTACTGAGAACGTAGTAAGCACAGCTCAAGAGCTTCTAGCTTAATGTGAGTTATCCACGAAGGCCTGAGTGCTGAAGTGAAAATAGAGAACCGAGCTCTGAGTAGCTCGGTTTTTTATTGGTTGTCATGAATTATTTTTAGCGAGTTAGATCACTCAACTAATGCCTTTTAGGTAGGATTCGGTTATCATCTGTTGCACGAAATTTTGGTTAGATGTATGGAACTATGCTAAAAGTCGCAATCAACGGATTTGGAAGAATAGGGCGCAATGTTCTAAGAGCGCTTTATGAAAGTGGCAAAAGCCAACAAATCAAAGTCGTCGCAGTTAATGAGTTAGCACAACCTGATGCTATGGCTCATCTGCTTCAATACGACACCAGTCACGGCCGTTTCGGCAAGAAAATCTCGAACGATCAAGAGCATATTTATATTCATCATGAAAGTGGTGAAATCGACAGTGTTCGTATTCTCCATTTAGCTGAAATTGACCTACTCCCTTGGCGCGATCTTGAAGTGGATATCGTGCTGGATTGTACCGGCGTGTATGGTTGTCGTGCCGATGGCCTCGCTCATATCGAAGCTGGCGCTAAAAAGGTGCTGTTCTCACACCCAGGTGCGAACGACCTCGACAACACCATTATCTACGGTGTTAACCACGATTCTATTAAAGCCAGCGACCGCATTGTTTCCAATGGTTCTTGTACCACCAACTGTATCGTACCTATCATCAAGGTTCTTGATGAGGCGTTTGGTATTGATTCTGGCACTATCACTACGATTCACTCGTCGATGAATGACCAACAGGTGATTGACGCTTACCACTCGGACTTGCGTCGTACTCGAGCGGCAAGCCAATCTATTATTCCGGTCGATACCAAGCTTCATAAAGGTATTGAACGAATCTTTCCGAAATTTTCTAACAAGTTTGAAGCGATTTCTGTGCGAGTACCGACGGTTAACGTTACAGCAATGGATCTAAGTGTCACAATTAATACGAATGTGAAAGTTAATGACGTAAATCAAACCATTGTTAAGGCATCTCAGTGTACATTACACAACATCGTTGACTATACTGAAGCACCGCTTGTATCCATCGACTTTAATCACGATCCTCATAGCGCGATTGTGGATGGTACTCAAACCAGAGTGAGCAACGGCCACTTAGTAAAAATGCTAGTGTGGTGTGATAATGAATGGGGCTTTGCAAACCGAATGCTGGATACGGTACTTGCAATGCAGGCTTCCGAAGGCGAGAAGTAGAGCCCGGACGCAAATATGCGGATTATTTATTTTTAAGCTTGAAATAAATCCCAAGTATCCACATATTATGACCAGTTGAAGAATTTATAGGCTTAGCAGGGTTGCTGAGTTTCCAAAACTTTATATTTATTTAAATTTGAGAGGACAAATCATGTCTGTGATCAAGATGACTGACCTGGAACTAGCAGGTAAACGCGTATTTATCCGTGCTGACCTAAACGTACCAGTAAAAGACGGTAAAGTAACTTCAGATGCTCGTATCCTTGCATCTCTACCAACTATCAAGCTTTGTCTAGAAGCTGGTGCAAAAGTAATGGTTACTTCACACCTTGGTCGCCCAACGGAAGGCGAGTACAACGAAGAGTTCTCTCTACAACCTGTAGTTAACTACCTAAACGACGCACTAGACTGCGAAGTTAAACTAGCTAAAGACTACCTAAACGGCCTAGAGCTAAACGCTGGTGAGCTCGTTGTTCTAGAAAACGTTCGCTTCAACAAAGGCGAGAAGAAGAACGAAGAAGAGCTATCTAAAGCATACGCATCTCTATGTGACATCTTCGTAATGGATGCATTCGGTACGGCTCACCGTGCACAAGCATCTACTCACGGCGTTGGTACTTACGCTCCTGTAGCGTGTGCTGGTCCTCTTCTTGCTGCTGAGCTAGAAGCACTAGGTAAAGCAATGGACAACCCAGAGCGTCCACTTGTGGCTATCGTTGGTGGTTCTAAAGTTTCTACTAAACTGACGGTTCTTGAGTCTCTATCTAAAGTTGCTGACCAACTTGTTGTTGGTGGTGGTATCGCGAACACCTTCATCGCTGCGGAAGGCCATAACGTAGGTAAGTCTCTATACGAAGCAGACCTAGTTGAAACCGCTCAAAAGCTAATGAAAGAGTGTGCTATCCCAGTTGCAACTGACGTAGCATGTGCAAAAGCATTCGATGAGAACGCAGAAGCTGAAATCAAGCACGTTTCTGAAGTTGCAGACGACGACATGATCTTTGACCTAGGTCCAGAATCAACAGCGGCTCTAGCTGAAATCATCGGCAACGCTAAAACTATCCTTTGGAACGGTCCTGTAGGCGTATTCGAGTTCAAGAACTTCGAAGCGGGTACAGCAGGTATCTCTAAAGCAATCGCTGAGTCTGCAGGTTTCTCTGTAGCAGGTGGTGGTGACACGCTAGCAGCTATCGACAAGTTCGGTATCAAAGCTGACGTTTCTTACATCTCTACTGGCGGCGGTGCTTTCCTTGAGTTCGTTGAAGGTAAAGTACTTCCAGCAGTTGCTATGCTAGAAGAGCGCGCTAAGGCGTAATGAATATGAAGGCGGGTGACTATACCCGCCTTTAACGTTTGCTGCATGTCACACTTTTTTGCTAGAATGGCACAAGTTGTGAGCAAACGTTTGCAAGTTTTTAAACTTAAGTTTTTTAATCTTAAAACGATAGAATAAATAGGACTATTTCCATGTCTAAGATCTTCGATTTTGTAAAACCTGGTGTGATTTCTGGCGATGACGTACAGAAAGTATTTGAAGTAGCAAAAGAGAACAAGTTTGCTCTTCCAGCAGTAAACGTTGTAGGTACAGACTCTGTAAACGCAGTACTAGAAGCAGCTGCAAAAGTTAAGTCTCCAGTTGTTGTTCAATTCTCTAACGGCGGTGCTGCTTTCTTCGCAGGTAAAGGCGTGAAACTTGAAGGTCAAGGCGCTCAAATCCTTGGTGCTGTAGCTGGTGCTAAATACGTACACGCTGTAGCTGAAGCTTACGGTGTTCCAGTTATTCTTCACACTGACCACGCTGCTAAGAAACTTCTTCCTTGGATCGACGGTCTACTAGACGCTGGTGAAGAGTTCTTCGCTCAAACTGGTAAGCCTCTATTCTCTTCTCACATGCTAGACCTTTCTGAAGAGTCTCTAGAAGAGAACATCGAAACATGTGCTAAGTACCTAGAGCGCATGGCTAAAATGAACATGACAATCGAGATCGAACTTGGTTGTACTGGTGGTGAAGAAGACGGCGTTGATAACTCTGATATGGACGCATCTGAGCTTTACACTTCTCCAGAAGACGTTGCTTACGCATACGAGAAACTAAGCGCTGTTTCACACCGTTTCACTATCGCTGCATCTTTCGGTAACGTACACGGTGTATACAAGCCAGGTAACGTTGTTCTAACTCCAACTATCCTACGTGACTCTCAAGCATACTGTGCAGAGAAGTTCGGTATCGCACCTAACGCTCTAAACTTCGTATTCCACGGTGGTTCTGGTTCTACTGAAGCAGAAATCCAAGAGTCTATCGGCTACGGTGTTATCAAAATGAACATCGATACTGATACTCAGTGGGCTACATGGGATGGTATCCGTCAGTACGAAGCTGACAACCGTGACTACCTACAAGGTCAAATCGGTAACCCAACTGGCGAAGACGCGCCAAACAAGAAGTACTACGATCCACGCGTATGGCTACGTGCTGGTCAAACTTCTATGGTTGCTCGTCTTGAGAAAGCATTCGCTGACCTTAACGCTGTAGACGTACTATAATTCTTTCGAATTAGGTCACTCTAAAGTTTTGTAAACCCGCTCTATGAGCGGGTTTTTTTATATCTGATAAAAACTTGTAGGAAATATGTGAAATTCCTAGCGTGCGGTGAATAAATTTCGTAGTCTTTTAGCTATCGGTATTTGTCTTTATGCGTAAGTTTCCTTTATTCAAGAACTTACATAAATATGACTTTGCAATCTGTCAAAGATAGGATATCGTGCCGAAAAACAGGAGGTAGCCCCCCCTGTTTAGTAAGAAGGACTTAGCCAATATTTTTTTAAGATAATGATTTCTTTATATAAAATGAAATTGTTCGCGCTTTAATTGCAGTGGTTGGTTTAAGACAGTTTAGCTCGTAGCATATTACATAGAGGATGCATATTATGGCTGAAAGCTCTAGCGAATTTGAGACCCCAATTGTGGATGGCCTCTCGAATGCAGAACAGTGGTTAACGAATAACTCAGATCTCTTTATTCAATACGGTGTAAATATTATTTCAGCACTGGTTATCCTATTTATCGGTAACATTATCGTTAAAGCGGTCGCGAACAGTGTCTCTAAAGTGCTTCAGAAGAAAAATATGGACCGTGCAGTCGTAGAGTTTATCCACGGCTTAGTACGTTACCTGTTGTTCGTTATTGTTCTGATTGCTGCTCTTGGTCGCTTAGGGGTTCAAACTGCCTCGGTTGTTGCTGTAATTGGTGCGGCAGGTTTAGCGGTAGGTCTTGCGCTACAAGGTTCATTATCTAACTTTGCTGCAGGTGTATTGATTGTTGCATTCCGTCCATTTAAGTCTGGTGACTATGTTGAGATTGGTGGTGTAGCGGGTTCTGTTGATTCTATTCAGATTTTTCAAACGGTTCTGACAACGCCAGATAACAAAATGATTGTCGTACCAAACGGCAGCGTTATCGGTAGCCCAATCACGAACTACTCACGTCATGCAACTCGCCGTATCGATCTGATGATTGGTGTTTCCTATGGATCTGATCTGCAAAAGACGAAAGAACTATTAACGCGAATCTGTGAGTCAGATGAGCGCATATTAAAAGAACCAGGTATTAAAGTGGGTGTTCATACTCTGGCGGATTCTTCAGTTAACTTCGTGGTTCGCCCGTGGGTAAAGACTGCAGACTACTGGAACGTTTATTTCGATCTAATGCAAGCAATTAAAGAAGGCTTGGATAAAGAAGGTATCGAAATCCCATTCCCACAAATGGATGTTCACGTAAACAAAGTTGAAGCATAAGCTTTAAATTGACTTTGGTAGCGATAAGCTTTTGATAGAGGCGGGTAACTTTGGTTATCCGCCTTTTTTCAATTTAGACTCATTCTTCTTATTGCTGTTTCACTTCTTCTCTTTGTATATTTTGATTTTTCTCTCTATCGAACCTAGGCCACAACGAGGCTTTTAGCATCGCATACAAGGGCTTTCTTACCTCTTGTCCTCCCAAAATAGCCAATAGACATAAACCACCAGGAATCAGAACCATCATGAGCAAAGGTCGAAGTAGGTAAGAGAAGCAAAAGATCGTGGGTAGAAAAATCAGTACTTGTCCAAGTTTGTTTAATATATTCATCATATCCGAAACTCCAAGAGTAATTGAGCGTGCTCATTTTTTATAATTGAGCGCGCTCAATTTGTCAAATGTGAGCGCTAAGAGTATGATCAAGATTGATTTAACAAGGGTGCATTTTTGTGAGTAAGAGAGAGGCAACGAAACAGAAGATCTTAGTGTCTGCTTGGGAACTGTTTGGAGAGAATGGTTACGACAACACAACAACCCGACAGATTGCTCGTCACGCGGGCGTGGCAGATGGCACAGTATTTAGTCATTTTGAAACCAAGCTGACGATCCTTCGAGAAGGGATGCTAGCGCAGTTGGAGAAAGTTGGTCGGGAAGTCTTAACGTTTGACCAAGATAAGAGCGCGTTGAGCATTGGTACTTCGCTGATTGAACACTACTATCGCTATTATTTTGATAATGTTGAATTAAGTCGAGTGTTGCTCAAAGAGGTCATTTGGGATTTGGACTACTACCGTACGTTTGATCAAGCACTGATTCAGGCGGTTAATGTCAGTCCGTCAATGTCTGAAAAAATGCCGTTGATTATGGATAGCTATTTCATGACTTTGATTAGACACTTGAGCCAACCAGAACCAAGCCTTGAAGCTGCGTTGAATGAACTGAATAAAAAAATTCGAATCATTCTAGCGTAACGCATTGTGTCATCAGGTTACTTACGGCTGTTCAGGCTTGGTCTATAGTACTTGCTCTTCTCGTCGTTACCAGTATTGCTCGATTAATCCATTGGCAAGCACTGCTGCAATAGTGAACATCATGGTCGCGACTGCGATATCAATGCCTTTTTTCACTTTTGGCTTTGATAATGTTGGGCCTAGCTTTGCTGCACCTAGCGAGAGTGAATAGAACCAAACAAAAGAGGCAAGGATAGTCCCTAAAGCGAAAGCAAGACGATCATTGCCTTCAAATTGACCGCCAATCGAGCCTAATATAACCACAGTGTCCAGATACAAATGAGGGTTTAGTATGGTCACTGCTAATGCCCCTAGGATCACAGTACGCTTGCCACGTGCTAACACTTCCCCCTTTGATTCATGTTCTGCTTCTGTTTTAAAAGCACTTTTCAGAGATAGCAAACCATATACGCTTAAGAAGGCAATACCACCCAGTGTCACTGAGGTCAGTAGAATCTCGTTTTGAGATAGGATAGCACCGCCCCCAAAAATGCCGAGTGAAATAAACAGTGTATCCAAAAGGCTACAGATGGTTGCAGTGGTGAGGTGGTGATTGCGCTTAATACCCTGATTCAAGACATAGGCGTTCTGTGCACCAATAGGAATAATCATGCTCGCACCCAATCCAAACCCTTGCAATAAAACCCAAAAACTCATTTTTACCTCCGCATAATCTGTTGAAACCTTAATGTTAGAGAGAAGATACGCTTAGATTTTTAATAAGTATAATTAATGATTTTAATGTAATATTAGAGATGCTTATGCTGTGAGTGGCTGTTGAGTTGAGAGGAAGAGAAGTGTGCGTGGATTAGACTACAAATGGTTAGAGGCTCTTGATTCTGTGGTGAATCAGCGAAGTTTTGAGCGAGCTGCAGAGCATCTCTATATCTCTCAATCTGCAGTGTCACAACGGATTAAACAGCTCGAGAAGTGGCTTGCGCAGCCAGTATTAATTCGTGAAACACCGCCTCGGCCAACGCCTGCCGGTAAAAAGCTGTTGGGGTTATATCGAAGAGTGCGCCTGCTTGAACATGAGCTCGTCCCCGAGTTGATGAACGAAGAGAGTAGCCAAGCGCTGTCAGTTTCAATTGCGACCAATGCAGATAGTCTCGCGACTTGGTTATTGCCAGCACTGTCGGATGTAATGAAAACGAGACAAGTTGAGTTAAATATGGCCATTCATGGTGAGGCGAGGACCATCGCTAAACTGAAAAATGGGGAAGTTGCTGGCGCGATCAGTTTAGAGTCTCAAGCGATTCCAGGATGTCGCGCAGATTATTTAGGTCGAATGGATTATGTGTGCGTCGCAAGTCCTGAATTTTATCAGCGCTACTTCTCAGAAGGTGTTAACTACGCAACCCTCAAGCGTGCCCCGGCTGTCTCTTACGATCAGTATGATGATTTACATAAGAAGTTTCTTCATGATCACTTTAATGTGCCAAGAGATGCCGTGATTAATCATACGGTGGGTAGCTCAGAGGCATTTGTTCGTATTGCAATGTCCAGTGTTGCGTATTGTTTGATTCCGCGCTTACAGATCGTTGAGGAGCTAGAATCAGGCTCTCTGATTGATATCACACCGGGTTTCTTGCTCTCCTATCGAATCTATTGGCATCACTGGCAGCTGGAGAGTGGGGTTCTCAAAGAGATTTCACAGGCCATTCTCAACTATGCGCATCAACACCTTCCTCAGTAAGCTGACGGTTTTTACAGCGTAAAAGTTATGTAAGAAGTTCAATATCACGTTGGTATCGCGATAAATTACTCATATGATGAAAGGACATTTGCTTAGCATGGGTTTTCCTAATGAAGTTAGTTCCAAATATGTTAGCGACATCTCTTACTCTGACTGCAGCTCTGAGTGTTATCAGTTTTCCATCATGGGCTGAAGTGACCAGCTTTCCTCATCTTTCAACGACCGGTTATGGTGAAGTCGTTGCCAAGCCAGATATGGCGACTTTCTCTGTCAAGGTAGTTGAATCAACCATGACAGCTGAGCAAGCAAAAGGCACGGTGGACAGAGTGGTTAGCGGGTTTCTGAATAAGCTAGAAGAAGCGGGCATCGATAAAACCAGTATTCAAAGTTCTAACCTATATCTTGCGCCTCAGTATCACTATCCGAAAGAGGGCAAGCCAGAACTCGTGGGTTATCGAGCATCGCGTAATATCACGGTGCAGGTTGAAGATTTAGCAAACTTAAATCGTTATTTGGACATTGCGTTAAGCGAAGGAATCAATCAGGTAGACAACATTCAGCTACAGGTGCGAGACCAAGCCAAGTATCAAGAGATGGCTCGCCTCAAAGCGATTAAAGATGCGCAGAGTAAGGCTAAGTCTTTAGCTGATGGTTTCGATAAAGAACTCGGTAATGTGTGGCGTATTGATTACAACGCACAGTACGCACAACCGGTTTTGATGCGCTCTATGGCTATGGATTCAAGAACAGAATCTAACTCATATCAAGATTCTACAATCACGATTCGCGATCGTGTTGATGTGATCTATCAGCTTGAAGAGTAATTGGATCATTATGATCTAATTGCCTACAGTAGGCCAAATACTAAAAAGGCTCTCGTAATGAGAGCCTTTTTTACATCAGCTAAACGGAGAGATTAGTGAAGTAGACGAGCACGAATCGTGCCTTCAATCTCTTTGAGCTTCAGCAGTGCTTCTTCAGAGCGATCCGCTTCGACATCAATCACTACGTAACCCATGTCGGCTGCCGTTTGTAGGTACTGACCTGCAATGTTAATGCCTTCTTCAGCGAAGATGGTGTTGATTTGAGTCAGGATACCTGGACGGTTCTCGTGGATGTGCAGTAGGCGTGATGTACCTGTATGCAGCGGTAGAGATACCTCTGGGAAGTTAACACTTGATAGTGTTGAACCGTTATCTGAGTACTTCGCCAGTTTACCCGCTACTTCTACACCGATGTTCTCTTGCGCTTCCTGTGTAGAACCACCTACGTGCGGTGTTAGGATAACATTGTCGAACTGCATTAATGGTGACTCAAATGGGTCAGCATTGGTTTTCGGTTCTGTTGGGAATACATCAATCGCTGCACCACCTAAGTGACCAGAATCAAGCGCACCGCATAGTGCTGGGATATCTACAACCGTGCCACGCGCCGCGTTGATGAAGATAGCGCCCGGCTTCATGCGGTCAAACTCTTCTTTACCCATCATGTTCTTGGTTTCGTTGGTTTCAGGAACATGCAGAGAAATTACATCACACTTATTTAAAAGCTCAGTCATGGTATGAACTTGCGTTGCGTTACCTAGCGACAGCTTGTTCTCGATGTCGTAGAAATAAACGCGCATACCTAAGTTTTCAGCAATGATACCCAACTGAGTACCGATGTGACCGTAACCTATGATGCCTAAGCGTTTACCACGCGCTTCGTAAGAGTTGTCTGCACTCTTTTTCCAAATACCACGGTGTGCAAGTGCGTTCTTCTCTGGAATGCCACGAAGAAGTAGAAGTACCTGACCTAATACCAGCTCAGCAACACTACGCGTGTTTGAGAAAGGTGCGTTAAACACAGGAACGCCGCGCTTAGCTGCTGCGTCTAGGTCAACTTGGTTAGTACCGATACAGAAACAGCCGATTGCAACCAGCTTTTCTGCAGCGTCGATCACTTCTTGGGATAGATTTGTACGAGAACGGATACCGATAAAGTGCGCATCTTTAACTGCTTCTAGTAGCTCTTCTTCAGGTAAGGAGCCTTTATGGTATTCAATATTGGTATAACCGGCGGCTTGTAGTACTTCAACTGAAGAAGGGTGAAGTCCCTCTAACAGCAGAATTTTAATCTTATCTTTTTCCAGTGAAACTTTGGCCATTGTTCTCGTCCTTTAAAATGGAAAGGTTGGGCAAATGCGGCGCACGTGCTACAAAATGGCTTAAGGGGATAAAACTAACCATTTTGTTAGGAGACAAACGTTTTCCCTGTGCGTCTTCTGAACAATAAAGTAACAAAAAAAAAATGATTTGGGTAAGAAAATTACGGAATAAGCCATAATTTTACAGACGCTAAGCAAAAAAAACGGTGCCCTTAGGCACCGTATGTAATGAAGTAACAGAAAGTAGCACTATTACTGGTTTGTTATTCTTCGATTTTTGCGCCTTCAGGGGTACCTGTAATGACAACATCCGCACCACGGTGAGCAAATAGACCAACAGTTACCACACCAGCAATACCGTTAATGATGTCTTCCATCTGTTTTGGATTTTCAATCGCCATGCCGTGCACGTCTAAGATCACGTTGCCGTTATCTGTGATACAGCCTTCACGGTAAACCGGGTCACCACCTAGTTTTACAAGCTCGCGCGCTACATAAGAGCGAGCCATTGGGATTACTTCTACTGGCAGTGGGAATTTGCCAAGTACGTCAACGGCTTTAGTACCATCAACAATACAAACAAATTTGTCAGAGATTGCAGCAACAATCTTTTCACGAGTAAGAGCCGCGCCGCCGCCTTTAATCATGTCACGAGTTGGGTTGATTTCGTCCGCGCCATCAACGTAGATGTCGAGTTTCGCAACGTCGTTACACTCATACACTTTGATTTCTAGTTCTTCTAGACGTTGTGTAGATGCTACAGAGCTAGAAACGGCACCTTTAATCTTGTCTTTCATTGTGCCTAGTGCGTCGATGAAGTGATTTACTGTAGAGCCAGTACCAACACCCACAATGCTGCCTTCTTCAACATACTGAAGTGCTGCCCAACCAGCCGCTTTTTTCATTTCATCTTGAGTCATGCCAATCTCCTGAATAGGTCGTGCTTTTTTTGGATAAATAGAGCGTACGTGTAAGTTAACGTTTGCGGGGCGGATTATAGCGCTTTAGTCACCAATTTCCCATTGCCAAGTTTTACTCGGAGTCACGATTTTAGGCAACGGGATGTCCCAGTTTTCGGTAGGTAGCTGCTCAACGTTCTGACAATCATGAGCAAGCCCGATGGGTGTTGCTCCAACGCCAGTTTTGAACCAAGGTGCTAACGTGCGGTCGTAGTAGCCACCGCCCATGCCTAAGCGGTGGCCATAGGAATCAAAGCCAACCAGTGGTGTAAAGATAATATCGAGCTCACGCACGGGTTTAACCTGAGTTTGGTCGAGCTTGGGTTCCACAATGCCATATTTATTGTGCACCGTTGGTGTATCTTTCGCGTAGCGTAAGAACAGGAGATGTCCGTCTGAAAAAGGGTGCAGTACTGGAAGGTAGACTTCTTTTCCCTGTGACCATAGCCATTCGATCAGCGGCTGTGTATCAAGCTCACCGTCGGTAGATATATAGAGGGCGATATGTTGTGCTCTATGGATGTCCTCTAAGGTTGAACAACGTTCAACGAGATCTAAGCCAGCTTGCTGCTGTTCAAGAGTAGAGAGTGCTTTGCGTTTCTGTCGGATGAGAGTGCGAAACTCGTTACGAGTGAGCGTCTTCATAAGAAGGGATACCCCAAAGTGCCGTTGAGAATAGATGGCCCTTGAACCAGCGAGTTCAAGGCGGATCAGCAATGATTACCGTAGGCTTCTCGGTACGGGCCGAGCATGCTCAATAGTACTCAAGTACTAACCCTTAGGGATTGCTTATCGGCTCGGGGACGTGAATCCTCTGACAAACACTCCAGGGTAAATTTGTGTACGCTATTGCTGTCCGTGCTTAACCTTACTGAGTACATCTGAAAGCGATGCAGTGAGCTTTTCCATGCGCTCGGTCAGTGCGTTTTGTTCGTCGTTAGCTTCGAACTTTTTCGTCTGTAGCTCATAACATATGTTAAGAGCAGCGATCGTTAGTAGCTTAACTTCATTGGTTACCTTAGTACGTTCAGCCATCTCTTTCAATCGATTATCAAGATCGGCCGCCGCTGCAATTAATGACTCTTCTTGCCCTGCAGGACAATTAACTCGAGTCAATTTACCTAATATTTCAACGTCTACCGCTTGATTACTCATGATGGATGAACTCTTTAACGCGCTATTCTAAGGCCGTTGCCCTTTGTCATTATGAGAAAGAAAAAGTGCCAGCACCGATGAGGAAGCTAACTCCTCTGAGGAGGAAACTATAGGTAAACCGCTATTAAGATTCAAGCTTTTCAGGGTGACTGTTTGTAAATGAGAGCTTGAGCACACAGTAATTCAGCAAATTGAACATTTGGTAGTCACTCTTGCTGCAATTGCTAAGGATCTTCGCTTACTAGAATTGGGGTGAAGTGGTACGATTAATAGATTGATATAAAGAACAACTGAGCGAGTTATCTGATGAGCGAAACTACTTTACCTGACTACCTAACGGTTGCAACTGAATTGCAATCAGCAAGCCTTGCTGTAACGCCTGCAGAAATGCATGGCCTATTAACAGGGATGCTGAGCGGTGGGTTAAGCCTTGCAGATAAAAGCTGGCAGCCATTGATCTTCGATTACACCAACGACGGAATGGGTTGGCCGGATCGTGCACTGACATTGGCAGAAGCAACGTTGAAAGTAACAACCAGTGAGATTACGGGCTCAGGCATGGAGCTTTCTATGCTGCTTCCGGACGAAGACGCGAGTGCTAGCCTGTTTGATCTGGCGGATGGTGTATCAGATTGGATTAATCACTTTATCTCAGGTTTAGGCTTGGTCGGTGCACAACTGAACAAAGCGTCAGATGAGACTAAAGAAGCATTGGCTGATCTAGAAGAGATGGCAAAGTTAGGCATCGATGAAGACGACGACCTAGACGAGCAAGCACAGCTACTTGAGCAGGTTATTGAACATGTTAAGGCATGTGCATTAACCATTCATGCGGAGTTCGGTGCTCGCCCATCAGAAGATAGCGCACCAACCATTCATTAATTGTTTCGAGTTTAGAGGTCACCATGGCTCAATTTGATGTGGTAATTGCTGGTGGAGCAATGGCAGGCGCAACACTTGCTTTAGCCCTCAACCAGTTAAGTCAACGCTCTTTATCGATAGCTGTGGTTGAACCGTATCAGGTTGACCATAGTGCTCACCCTGGGTTTGATTCTCGCTCTATCGCACTCTCTTACGGAACGGTGCAGATTTTAGAGTCTCTCCAACTGTGGTCATCGATCTTACCGGTAGCGACGGCGATCAAAGATATTCATGTCTCAGACCGCGGTCATGCAGGGATGACAGATATCTTCAGCGAACAGCTCGCAGTGGATGCCCTAGGCTACGTGGTGGAACTTGCTGATGTTGGGCGTATCTACCAAGAGAAACTTGAGGCTGAAAGCAATATCACTCTGTTTTGTCCATCCTCGGCGAGTGAGATTACTCGCCATCTTGAGCATACGGATATTGAACTGAGTTGCGGCGAGACGATTTCCACTAAGTTGTTGGTGGCAGCTGATGGTGCCATCTCGACTTGCTGTGAGCGTTTAGGTATTACTCTGAATGAGCACGATTTTGGTCAGGTTGCCGTTATCGCAAATATTGTCGCGAACGAACCGCATGCTGGACGTGCATTTGAGCGCTTTACTGAGCATGGCCCAGTCGCGTTATTACCGATGACTAATAACCGTTTGTCTTTAGTTTGGTGTCTGCCACCAGAACAAGCTGAGAAAGTCATGGCGTTAGATGAAACGGCCTTTCTTGAGCAACTGCAAGACGCCTTTGGTTGGCGCCTAGGCAAGTTGGAAAAAGTGGGGCAGAGAGCGAGTTACCCACTGATTTTACGTCATCGACAACAGAACATCTCCCATCGATTTGCGATTGTTGGCAACGCCGCACAAACCTTACACCCGATTGCGGGGCAAGGATTTAACCTTGGCATTCGCGATGTTGCGTCGCTCGCGGAAGAGGTATGTGAGCAGCTGGATGACGCAGGTCACTACGCAGGATTAACACGCTTTAGAAAACGTCGAGAGTCGGATCGTGAAACCACGATTTCGCTCACTTCAGGTCTGGTTCACCTGTTTTCAAATGACTGGCCAGCTACACGCTTAGGTCGTAATCTCGGATTGGCAGCAATGGATAACATCTCACCCCTTAAAGGCCCTTTATTGCGTCATACGTTAGGTTTGGTTGAGAGATAAGGTAGAAAATAATGATGCAAAGTGTTGATATCGCTATTGTTGGCGGTGGCATGGTTGGATTGGCATTAGCCGCAGCCCTTAAAGACAGTGATCTAAGAATTGCTGTGATTGAAGGCAAAGCGCCGAGCGAAGGATTGAATGAACTGCCGGATGTTCGTGTGTCGGCATTGAGCCGTTCAAGTGAAGTGATCTTGCGTAATCTAGGCGCATGGCGCGGTATTGAACAGCGACGTGCTGCACCTTATCAAGCGATGGAAGTGTGGGAGCAAGACAGCTTCGCACGCATCGAGTTTGATTCTACTCGTCTGGCGCAGCCAAACCTTGGTCATATTGTCGAGAACCGAGTGATACAACTGGCACTGCTTGAACAAGTGAAGAAGCAGGACAATGTGAGCTTGTATATGCCAGCTACATGCCAATCTTTGGCAATTGGTGAAAGTGAAGCTTGGCTGACTCTAGATAATGGTCAGGCATTGACGGCCAAGCTGGTTGTTGGCGCTGATGGTGCAAACTCATGGGTTCGCAGACAGCAAGATATCCCACTCACACATTGGGACTATGGGCACAGCGCGATAGTGGCAAACATTCACACTGAATCTGCGCATGACAGTGTTGCGCGTCAGATCTTTACACCGCAAGGCCCCTTGGCATTTTTGCCAATGCAGTCACCGAATATGAGCTCAATCGTATGGTCAACCGAGCCAAATCGTGCTGAGAAGTTGGTATCGATGTCTGAACAAGAGTTCAACAAGCACCTGACAACAGAGTTTGATGCCAAGCTTGGTCTATGCAGCGTAGTCGGTGAGCGCTTTGCCTTCCCATTACGCATGCGTTATGCGCGTGATTTTGCCGTTGAGCGTGTGGCTTTAGTTGGTGATGCCGCCCACACGATTCATCCATTGGCAGGTCAAGGCGTGAATCTTGGTTTGCTTGACGCTGCGAGTCTAGCACAAGAGTTGCTCAAGCTATGGCAAGCGGGTGAAGACATCGGAACCAAGCGTAATCTGCGCAGTTACGAACGCTGGCGTAAAGCTGAAGCGGCCAAAATGATTGCTTCTATGCAGGGCTTTAAAGACCTGTTTGAAGGTGACAACCCAGCTAAGAAACTAATTCGTGGTTTAGGGATGAAACTTGCTGGACAGCTACCAGGTGCGAAAGATGAAATCATGAAACGTGCGCTAGGTTTAACCGGTAATCTACCGGAGCTTGCTAAACGACCAGTCAGTACTAATTAATGATTTAGGCTTTGAGAAACGCAAAAGGGTTGGCAGTGCCAACCCTTTTCTGTATTCAGTCGATAACTATAGTGATCAAGCGTAAGCGCACCTTAGCTTCATAATTTCATTGTTTATCTCTTTGACGGTATCAAAATGGCGCTTTTCAGCCCTCTCTGGCAGAACCAGCTTACCGTTATCAAACTCAAATTTCCCGACGCCGTAAATGTAGATTCGTCCTTTAAAAAGTCGACTTACATGTTTAGCAATCATACCGGGTGTATAGCGCTTAAACAGTCTCATTTTTTCTTATCCTTATCTTTACCTAGCCTGCATATTATAGAAAATCTCCGAGGGAATAATTGTGATAAGCATGGAGTAATATGCAGTAGAGTTGTCTCTTAATAGATATTTGTGCTGCACTAATCAGATTTACTAGCAAATATCGTTTTTATCGTGAGCTTCTCCTCAAAATTGGTGAGTTTAGTGAACGGCCTTCTGACTTTGCTGTCTGGGCTTTAGGCTGCTCACCGTAGGCAAGGTTAAGAATAGGCGTAAATTTTTTATTTGTGTAATAAAAGTGTAAATTTTTCTGAATAAAAAAAAGCCCGTTCATAAACGGGCGAATAGTCACAGATGCATTACACAAAAGTGGATGACTGACATTACTCAGTGGATTCACTTTGACTGGTTAGTTATCGCTTTGATTAAAACCCAACCAGTGAATGTAGACTACCCTAGAAAAGCTCCTGTGACTAGTTATGCTTTTATTTTGACTAAATATATTTTCTGGTCGGTCTGGTAAATATGATAAAAGCCTCAATTATTATGAAAACTCTCACATCAAACCTAGTGAAATTGTGAGGAAGATCGAATTGATATAGAGGTTACTTGCAGATCTCGGCTTCAATCGGCGCACATAGACTCATAAGATCGTTGAGATCAAGGGCGATCCCAGCCATTCGCTCACCAGAGCTGATTGTCACAATTTTATTCTGTTGAAGAGAACGATCAAAAATGATCGGCATATAGCGCTTGAGTGCTAATGGGCCAACACAGCCGACTTTAAAGCCTGTAACCGATTCAACATCTTGTTGAGATACACAAGTCATTCGGCGGCAGTTAAGCACGGCTCGAACTTTTTTTGGGTCAATCGATTTATCACCCGGTGCACATGCCAACGCGTATTGGTTGCCCATGTCTCGTAGCAGAATACATTTGACCATTTGTGAAGGCTCAATACCTCGAGCCTGCGCTGTCTCTTCAATGGAAGTGGTTTCTTTGTCTTGCAATAGCAGGCGGTACGCCACCTGCTGTTGATCTAACCAATCTGTAATTACCGTTTTCAAAGGGAATTACTCTTCTTCCAAGCTATAAGGTAGCGGTTGGATGGTCCATTTGTGATCTGGTTGTTCGGCAAGGCGCAGTTCAACATCATCATCTAAGTTATTTGGCAGAACAATGAGACCAATGGCTGTGTTGTCAGAGAATTGGTAGACGTTCAGAAGACGGCCGGCACCACGCCAGTTTTCACCCACACTGCGCTCGAGTTCAATCGCTGAATCTAACGTAAGTGGTTGTTCGGTTGTACCAGAAACAATGCGCATTTCTCGCTTGTTCATGCCACGGTATTTCGCGCGTGCCACGGTCTCTTGGCCTGTGTAACAGCCTTTGCTAAAGCTGATACCGCCAATCGCTTGTAGGTTCAATGCCTGCGGGATGTGTTCATTCTGCTCTGCTGCTGACAGCTTTGGTTGAGCATCCATGATCTCAAAGTATTGCCACAGCGTTTCGGACACTTTTTCAATAGAGCTACCTTCAACTAAAGCTTGTGCCGCATCTGGAGTCACAAGTAGCGCCCAGCGAGAATCCGCTACTTTTACTGCGCTGCCGCCCTCGATCGCACGTACATTGCCACGATCTTCAGAAAGAGTATCGATAAAGCTATCGGCTTGCGCACCCATGATGCCAAGGACAACATCTTCAGTCTGCTCAATAGTTACTTTTGAGAATACCGCGTATTTCTTGATTTCCTGTAGCTCAACTTCAATCGCTGATTGAGGTTGGAGTAGGGCGTAGCCATCATTGTGGTGGAATAGGCGGAAAATGCTCCACACTTTACCCTTCGCATCACAGTGTGCGCCTAGCGTTGACTCGTCACTCGCTAGCTGTACGACATCGCACGTTACTTGGCCTTGCAGGTACGACTTTTTGTCATCGCCCACCATAGTAATCGCACCCCAGTCAGAGATGTGTGTCATCATCACGCCTGGAAGTGTGTCGTTGTGCGTGTGATTAAGTGGTTGAAACGTGTTTTTCCAATCCATTTTGCCTTTCCTGAGAAATTTGATTTGTGTCTATGTTAATCCGGTTCGTTTTTTTTGTCAGCTTAGGTTTTTTTGTGAGCTGAGATAGGGACTGAGACGACTGTGCTAGTTGCAGCGCTTATGAGTTGTTACACTCGAAGAGAGAAAAATAATAGGTGAGGATAACCAATGTACACTGCAGAGCAGAAAGCACGAATTAAATGGGGCTGCCGTCGCGGTATGTTAGAGCTTGATGTAGTCATCATGCCCTTTTTTGAGGAATGTTTTGACTCATTGCAAGAGCAGGAGCAACGTGATTTTGTTTCACTACTAGAGTGTGATGATCCCGATCTGTTTACATGGGTGATGGGGCACGGTCGCAGTGAAAACCTAGGTCACGCGTCAATGGTCGACAAAATTGTTGCACACAACCTCAGCAAGGTTCGTTAAGCTCAAGCTTAGCCCTTCGTATTACGCATTATTCGCAAAAGGCGCCACTCTGTGGTGCCTTTTGGTTTTTATTATCACATCAAATATCCCTCTTGTAGCCACTCTTTACCTTTTTGTTCTTCTGTACTTGTTGATACGCGATAATAAAATTGGCTGGCCAATAGCGACAGGTGAGATCGAGCTTCGACCTAACCACGAAATCATAGTTAATGGGGAGAAACGCGTTTTTCAATCGAGCGATACTATTTTCCGTTCTCTGTTCGTGATGCTGAAGTTCAGTGAAGGTGAGCCTGTCATCCTATGGCGCGACAGCTGTCTTGAAGCGGATTATCGTTACTTATTGGTGTGGCTCAAAAGTAAAAAGGGAGCATCATGCTCCCTTTAAGTCGTATTGCTTGTATAAATTGTATTGCTTTTACGCTTTAGTTTTTGTTCGGTGTCAGAATCGTTGGACCGCTGTCTTCAGCCAGTTCTGGGTAGTCCAGTGTATAGTGCAGGCCGCGACTCTCTTTACGTTGCATCGCACAGCGCACCATTAGCTCAGCAACTTGCAACAAGTTACGCAGCTCTAGCAGGTTATTTGATACCTTAAAGTGGCTGTAGTACTCGTGAGTCTCTTGTTGCAACATCTGAATACGGCGCATAGCACGTTCAAGACGCTTATCAGTGCGCACGATACCCATGTAGTCCCACATAAACAGACGCAGTTCATGCCAGTTGTGTTGAATAATTACCTCTTCGTCACTGTTGGTCACTTGGCTCTCATCCCAAGCAGGTAGTGCTGCACACAATTGAGATTGGTCGAGGTTCTCTACAATATGTTTCGCTGCGGACCAAGCGTAAACGACACACTCTAGCAGTGAGTTTGATGCCATGCGGTTCGCTCCGTGAAGGCCGGTGTAGCTTACTTCACCAATCGCGTAGAGGTTTTGCAGGTCGGTTTGACCATTCTTGTTCACCATCACTCCACCGCAGGTGTAATGCGCGGCAGGAACAATTGGAATCGGCTCTTTGGTCATGTCGATACCCAGATCCATCAAGCGCGTGTGAATCATTGGGAAGTGCGCAGTAATGAACTCTTCAGGCTTGTGGCTGATGTCCACGTACATGCAGTCAGCACCAAGACGCTTCATCTCAAAGTCGATAGCGCGAGCCACCACATCACGAGGGGCTAATTCACCACGTTCGTCGAAGTCTTTCATAAAGCGAGTGCCGTCAGGGCGGCGCAGGTATGCACCCTCACCACGAAGTGCTTCAGTTAACAGGAAGTTACGCGCTTCAGGATGAAATAGGCAAGTCGGGTGAAACTGGTTGAACTCAAGGTTCGCAACGCGACAACCGGCACGCCAAGCGATCGCAATACCGTCACCAGAAGAGACGTCTGGGTTGGATGTGTATTGGTAAACTTTAGAGGCACCACCAGTAGCAAGTACCACGAATTTCGCGCGAACGGTTTCCACTTGCTCTTGGTTACGGTTCCATATGTAGGCTCCGATAACTTTATCTTTCGAGCCACCGATTTTATCTTCAGTGATCAAGTCGAGAGCATTATGGCGCTCGAAGATCTCAATGTTCGGGTGGTTGTTAACATTGTCCTGCAGAGAAGTTTGCATTGCCATGCCGGTTGCATCTGCCGCGTGAAGGATACGTCGGTGGCTGTGGCCGCCTTCACGAGTCAGGTGATATTTAGGCTGACCTTCAGTGCTGTTTTCGTCTTTGTCGAAAGGCACACCGCCATCAATTAGCCACTGCACGCACTCTTTAGCATTCTCAGCAATGAATTGAACAGTGTCTTCTTCACATAACCCAGCTCCAGCAATTTGCGTATCTTCAACGTGCGACTCAATGCTGTCCGATTCGTCAAATACTGCCGCGATACCACCTTGTGCGTAGTACGTCGATCCTTCACTACGTGGTCCTTTGCTTAATACGATTACTTTTGCATGTTCAGCGACGCGTAAGGCTAATGACAAGCCAGCAGCACCACTCCCCACCACTAATACATCACACTGATGTTCACGGTTTGCGTTCATAAAACTTTTTAAATCCCGGGCTATAGTCGAGTTGTCCACTCTAAATTGACGTTGTCTTGTTTTAGGAGGGCTTTAACGACTGTTATACTCAGTCTCAATGAGTCCTGAAAGACAATGCAGAATCAAGATATAGACAGCTATCTAGAAATATTTAATTGCTCAATACCATTGCTTTTGCTTAAGTTTCCCCAAATTGATAGGGGTAGCTATTTTTATTACATCACATTGTGAAACAATAATGGCAAATAATTTTAAGAAAGTTTGAACTTTCCTTTTTTGACCTAGTCACAATAGTGCTCATGTAGACAGTGGTGTCAATACTACATTTCGCATAATTAGTACCCATATCTGAGAAGGTAAGGGGGATAACAATAGGAGTACCCGCTCGAATGAACGAGCAGCTAACCGATCAAGTGTTGATTGAGCGAGTTCAGAGTGGAGATAAGCAAGCATTTAACCTGTTAGTGGTTAAGTATCAAAACAAAGTTTGCAACCTTATCTCTCGCTACGTGAATAATTCCGGTGATGTGGCTGATGTGGCACAGGAAGCGTTTATAAAGGCTTACCGCGCGATACCAAATTTTAGAGGCGAGAGTGCCTTCTACACATGGTTGTACCGAATTGCCGTGAACACAGCAAAAAATCACATAGTTGCACAGAGCCGTAGGCCACCCGCAACCGATGTCGATGCAGATGATGCAGAATATTTTGAAACTGGCAGCGCACTGAAAGAAATTTCGAACCCTGAGAACTTAACGCTGTCGAAAGAATTGAAAGAAGTGGTTTTCGGAGCGATTGAAGCGCTACCGGAAGACTTGAAAACTGCAATGACCTTACGCGAACTTGAAGGCTTAAGTTACGAAGAGATTGCAGAAGTAATGGATTGCCCTGTAGGAACCGTACGTTCGCGTATTTTCCGTGCTCGTGAAGCGGTGGAAAAGAAAATAAAACCTCTTTTACAGCGCTAAAACTTGTAATTATTATGGTGAAAATAATGGCTGATAAAGAAAAGCTTTCGGCACTCATGGATGGTGAAACGATCGACAAAGCTCTGATTGCAGAGTTGGAGTCCGATCAAGAAAGCAAGGATACCTGGCAGAGTTACCATTTAATCGGTGATGTCATGCGAGGCGATGCGCCAGAAACGCTAGAGTGGAACATTGCGGATAGTGTTGCTGCGGCGCTTGAGAATGAGCCTGCACACAACAAACTCAACAATGTACATTCATTGCGCCCAGAGCAGACACAAACTGTTGCTCCACAAGTGCAAGAAGAACAACCTAAACCACAACAAGCAAAACGCCAGATGCCAGCTTGGTTGCAGCAATTTGGTCAAGTTGCCGTTGCAGCTTGTGTGTCGCTGGCGGTCATTTTGGGGGTTCAACAGTATGGTGGCAGCGATCCTGCCGCACCAGAAGTAGAACAGCTGCCTGTGTTACAAACTATCCCGTTTGCCGGTTCGGTAGAGCCAGTAAGCCTAACTCGTGAGTCTGTTGAGAAACCCGTGGCAGATGCCCACTTGCAAGAGCAGCGCAAACGCGTACACGCTATGTTGCAAGATTACGAGTTGCAATTGAGATTAAACAACGACGCGTCAGCTGAAAGCGAATCGCGTCTAGAATCGGATATTGAATGAAGAAATTCCTGGTCAGTGCACTGACACTGTTCAGCTTGATCTCTCCAAGCGCCTTTGCAGAAGAGCCTTCTGCAAAGGCCTTGCTGCATCAAATGAACGAGGCCAGTCAGCATTTAAATTACGAACTTTCCTACATACTGATCAAAAAGAGCAGTATTGAACCGCTCTTGTATCGTCATGCCGTAAGTAATGAGAAGCAACTTGCTCATCTTGTCTATCTAAGTGGCCCTGTACGTGAAGTAATTCGTCGCGGCAACGAAGTCAGCTACATCGAACCAGGTACTGAACCTTTTACGATTGAGTCTGGCAACATGGTTGCGCCAGTGATTCCGATGTTGAATAACGACATTGATATCCTGAACGAGTATTACGACTTTGTGAAGGTAGGGCGTGCGCGTGAAGCCGGTACAACAACGCAAGTGTTGCGTGTCGTGCCAAAAGATGGCCTGCGTTACTCCTATGTTCTTTGGGTCGATGAGAACACTAATCTGCCTCTACGAGCGGATTTGCTCGACCGAGATGGTGAAATCCTAGAGCAGTACCGTACGATTTCTTATGTGGTTAACGACAAAATTGCAGAAGCGATGGCAGGGTTGAACAACGCCCAGCTGCCGAAAGTGCTCTCATTGCCTGATGGCGCGGTTGGAGAAAGCGATTGGTGCGTCTCTTGGATTCCTGATGGTTTTGAAGCGAAAGAGCTCAACCGCTATTCAATGGCGACAACCAATAAGATGGTTGAAAGCCAGATGTTTAGTGATGGGCTATTTAGTTTCTCGGTTTATATCTCAGACAGAGATGAACACTCTCTGAAAGGTCAGCTTGTGCGTCAAGGCCGTCGTACTTTGCATAGCTTAGTGAATGGTGATAACGAAATATCTGTAGTCGGAGATATTCCTCCTGCAACCGCGCAGCGTATCGCACAGTCTGTGAAGTTTGCTGCCAATCAAGGTACAGGCCAATGATGACTGCATTGGCTACCGTGAGCGCTGTAGAGAAACAAGGCGCTCACTATCACGTGCAATTAAGCTGCGAGCAACAGACCAGTTGTAACAGCTGTTCGTCACAAAAGAGTTGCGGCACTGGTATTGTGACAAAGGCCGTTGGCAACAAATCCCTTTTCTGGCAACTAACCACTAAAAACCTTGTGAAAGCTGGGCAAATCGTCGAGATAGGTTTTCCTGAGAGAAGTCTGCTGGAATCGGCGGCTTTGGTTTATCTAGTTCCACTGTTTATGATGATGCTAGGTGCTGCTTTTGGTCAGCTGTTATTAGCGCCTTTACTTGGCGTAGGAGAGGGCGCAGTTATTCTGTCTGCTGCTATATTTACTGCTGGTGGTATTGCCCTTGCAAAACGTTTAGCTAAACCAATGGAAGATAAATCGAAGCAGCAAGTGGTGTTGATTCGAATCCTTGGTGAGCCGCTTGTCTAATTTATGATGCGTATTGCGGTTAAATTGGGTAGAATCTGCCAACTTGATTGAAATGCCGCCACCGCAGTCTATGAAACGCGGTCGATGCGCGGCTTTCTTACCGTCCTAATTTAAAGAGTTTGTCACACCAAATTATGAAGCACATTCGTAACTTTTCGATTATCGCCCACATCGACCATGGTAAGTCGACCCTATCTGACCGTCTAATCCAAGTTTGTGGAGGATTAAGCGATCGTGAAATGGCTGCGCAAGTCCTTGATTCGATGGATCTGGAGCGTGAACGTGGCATCACTATCAAATCTCAGAGTGTGACTCTTAACTACACTGCTAAAGATGGTGAAACTTATCAATTAAACTTCATCGATACTCCAGGACACGTTGACTTCGCATACGAAGTATCTCGTTCTCTAGCCGCTTGTGAAGGTGCGCTACTGGTTGTCGATGCGGGTCAGGGTGTAGAAGCTCAGACACTAGCAAACTGTTACACAGCGATCGAAATGGATCTGGAAGTTGTGCCAATCTTAAATAAGATTGATCTTCCTGCGGCAGATCCAGAGCGCGTTTCTGAAGAGATCGAAGAGATCGTTGGTATCGACGCGATGGAAGCGACTCGCTGTTCTGCGAAAACCGGTATCGGTGTTGACGATGTACTAGAAAACATTGTTTCAGCGATCCCTGCGCCAGAAGGCGATCCAGATGCGCCGCTACAAGCACTTATTATTGACTCTTGGTTCGATAACTACCTTGGCGTTGTATCGCTGGTACGTATCAAGAACGGTTCTCTAAGAAAGAACGACAAGATCAAAGTAATGAGTACTGGTCAAGTTTGGGGTGTAGACCGTCTAGGTATCTTCACACCAAAACAGGTTGATACTGAAGTTCTGCAAACTGGCGAAGTAGGCTGGGTTGTATGTGGTATTAAAGACATCCTTGGTGCACCAGTTGGTGATACGCTGACACTGGCTAAGAACGGCTGTGAAAAAGCGCTACCGGGCTTTAAGAAAGTAAAACCACAGGTATACGCAGGTCTATTCCCAGTATCATCTGACGACTACGAAAACTTCCGAGATGCACTAGGTAAGCTAAGCCTGAACGATGCGTCACTGTTTTACGAGCCAGAAAACTCTGCAGCTCTAGGTTTCGGTTTCCGTTGTGGCTTCCTTGGTATGCTTCACATGGAGATCATCCAAGAGCGTCTAGAGCGTGAATACGACCTAGACCTGATTACAACCGCACCAACGGTAGTTTACGAAGTTGAGAAAACTGACGGCACGCTACTTTACGTAGATAGCCCAGCGAAGCTTCCAGCTATTAACGATATCGATGAGATTCGTGAGCCAATTGCACGTTGTAATATCCTAGTACCATCGGATTACCTAGGTAACGTAATTACACTGTGTGTTGAGAAGCGTGGTGTGCAGGTTGATATGATCTATCACGGTAACCAAGTAGCGGTTGTTTACGATATTCCTATGGCTGAAGTGGTACTGGACTTCTTTGACCGTCTGAAATCAACATCTCGTGGCTACGCGTCACTGGATTACAACTTCCAACGCTTTGAAGCGTCTAACATGGTTCGCGTAGACGTTCTTCTAAACGGTGACACTGTTGATGCACTAGCAATGATTACTCACAAAGATCAGTCTCAGACTCGTGGTCGTCAGCTAGTTGAGAAGATGAAAGAGTTCATCCCTCGTCAGATGTTTGATATCGCAATTCAAGCGGCTATCGGTAACCACATCATCGCTCGTTCAACCGTTAAGCAACTGCGTAAGAACGTTATCGCGAAGTGTTACGGTGGTGACGTGAGTCGTAAGAAGAAGCTTCTGAAGAAACAGAAAGAAGGTAAGAAGCGTATGAAGCAGATCGGTAACGTAGAGCTGCCTCAAGAAGCTTTCCTTGCCATCCTTCACGTTGGCAAAGACTAGGCTTATCCAACGATAAACGAATAATTGAAAGTGAAAGGGTAGCTCGCTATTCTTTCACTTTCGTTATTTTTAAAGAAATGAAATTTAAGGGATATAAATGGCTAATACATTTTCGCTTATTTTAGTGATCGTAACCTTAGTGACTGGCGTTATATGGGCGTTAGAGAAGTTTGTTTGGGCTAAGAAGCGCCAACTGAAACTGGCTAGCGTTACCGCTCAAACTAACGGTTTAGATGCTGAAACCAGTGCAAAAGTGACGGCTCAGCCTTGGTGGGTTGAAAATAGCGTATCCATTTTCCCTGTAATTGCATTTGTTTTGGTGCTGCGTTCATTTATCTATGAACCGTTCCAAATCCCATCAGGCTCAATGATGCCAACCTTACTTGTAGGTGACTTTATCCTAGTTGAGAAATACGCTTACGGTCTAAAAGACCCAGTATGGCGCACTCAACTGGTAGAAACAGGCAAGCCTGAGCGTGGTGACTCAATCGTATTCAAATACCCGCCACAGCCAAACATTGACTACATTAAACGTGTGGTTGGCCTGCCGGGAGATATGATCCGTTACAACAGTAATAAAGAGCTATGTATTCAAACCAAAGGCACGCAAGGATGTAAACCTGTGAAGCTGAGTAACGTTGAAGAGAGCCAATTTATTCAAGACGGTGTGCCACTTATCCAACTCAATGAGAAGTTGGGTGACGTTGAGCACCAAGTTTTAGTTAACCCACTGCGTCGTGACCGTGTGCAATCGTACCAACCTCGTCCAGGTGTTAACGAGTGGGTCGTTCCAGAAGGCCAGTACTTTGTAATGGGTGATAACCGTGACAACAGTGCAGATAGCCGTTACTGGGGCTTTGTCCCTGAAGAAAACCTAGTAGGTAAAGCGGTTGCGATTTGGATCAGCTTTGAATTTGAGCGCAGCTCAGACAGTGTTTTACCTTCTTGGATCCCAACTGGTGTGCGTTTCAACCGCATCGGTGGCATTAATTAATCGATCACTAAATACATCGAGAGAGCATGAATTCTCCAATTGATAAACTAGAGAGAAAGATCGGCTATCAGTTCAAAGATACCGATCTCATTCACCTGGCGCTGACTCACCGCAGCGCTGCAGGTAAGCACAACGAACGTCTTGAGTTTCTGGGCGATTCAATTTTAAGTTTTGTCATCGCTGATGATCTCTACCACCGTTTCCCGAAAGTAAACGAGGGTGATATGAGCCGTATGCGTGCTACTTTGGTACGTGGACATACATTGGCTGAACTAGGTCGTGAATTCGCCCTAGGAGATTACTTAAAATTAGGTCCAGGTGAGTTAAAGAGTGGCGGATTCCGTCGTGACTCTATTCTGGCAGATGCTGTCGAAGCAATCATTGGTGCTATCTACCTAGATAGCGACACTGAAACCATTCGCGGTATTATTTTAAGCTGGTACAAAACTCGCCTAGAAGCGATTCAGCCTGGTGTTTCTCAAAAAGACCCGAAAACGCGTTTGCAAGAGTTCCTACAGGGCCGAAGAAATCCGCTACCTGTCTACACAGTGACTAATATTAAAGGTGAAGCACACAACCAAGAGTTTACGGTTGAGTGTAAAGTGGCAGGTGTGGATAAACCTGTTATCGGTAAAGGCACTAGCCGCCGCAAGGCAGAACAAGCGGCTGCTGAAACAGCATTAGAGCAACTAAGCAATGTCTGATAACAACCAAGAATTCGATATCGATGCATTCTTTGCATCTGATAACAAAGAACCTAGCCTACCGGAAAACCAGCACTGTGGTTTCATCGCTATCGTCGGTCGTCCGAACGTAGGTAAGTCGACACTTCTGAACCATATTTTGGGTCAAAAGATCTCGATCACATCGCGTAAACCTCAAACGACTCGTCACCGTATTATGGGTGTAGAGACCGAAGGGGATTACCAAGCGATTTACGTTGATACTCCAGGACTTCACATCGAAGAGAAGCGTGCTATCAACCGTCTGATGAACCGTGCAGCAAACAGCTCTTTGAGTGATGTGAACTTGGTACTTTTCCTTGTTGACGGTACGCACTGGACTGAAGACGATGAGATGGTGCTGACCAAGCTTAAGAAAGCGAACTTCCCAGTCGTTCTTTGTGTGAACAAAGTCGACAACGTGCAAGACCGCAATGACGTGATGCTGCACATGATGGAAGTGTCTAAGAAGATGGACTTCATCGATGTTGTGCCAATTTCGGCAAAACACGGTAAGAACACTGATGTACTGCGTAAGCACGTTCGCGAGCATCTTCCGAAAGCGACACACCACTTCCCAGAAGAGTATGTAACAGATCGTTCTCAGCGCTTCATGGCGTCAGAGATCATTCGCGAAAAGCTGATGCGTTTTACGGGTGATGAGTTGCCTTACTCAGTGACGGTTGAGATCGAGCGCTTTGACTACAACCCAGACAACGATGGCTTCCACATTAACGCACTTATCTTAGTTGAGCGTAGTGGCCAGAAGAAGATGGTGATTGGTAAAGGCGGCGAGAAAATCAAGACCATCGGTCGCGAAGCTCGTCTCGATATGGAAGAGCTATTCGGTCGTAAAGTATTCCTAGAAACTTGGGTTAAAGTGAAGTCGGGTTGGGCTGACGATGAGCGTGCACTGCGTTCATTGGGCTACATCGACGACTTATAACCCGCAAGAGGCGCAAGCGCTTCGCTCCGGGTCGAAACCATTTTAAAAGGAGCCAGTAGGCTCCTTTTTTCTATTTAGAAGGTGATATGTCTTCAGAAGGGTTACAGCGCTGCTTTGTATTACATCGCAGACCGTACAGTGAATCGAGCCTGATTTTAGATGTGTTCAGTGAAGAGTTCGGACGAATGACACTGATGTCTAAAGGGGCTCGCAGTAAACGTTCTAATCTTAAGGGCGCGTTGCAGCCGTTTACACCACTGCTGCTGAAATGGTCTGGTAATAGTTCAATGAAAACATTGCGCCAAGCGGAACCGATCAGTCTTGGATTACCGCTAACTGGGATTAACCTCTACTCTGCCATGTATGTGAATGAATTAATTGGGCGAGTTTTGATGGCAGAAGTGCCGATGCCCGCACTTTTTCATGATTACCTTAATGCTTTAACGGAACTGGCGCATAATGAGAACCCAGAGCCTGCATTGCGACGCTTTGAACTCGCTCTGTTATCGGCAATGGGCTACGGCGTTGATTTTCTGCACTGTGCAGGTACCGGAGAACCTATTGATCCGACAATGACTTATCGCTATCGCGAGCAGAAGGGTTTTATCGCCTCAGTGCGCCGTGACAACTTGACCTTTATGGGTGATGAACTGATAGCGATCAGTGAACGTAGATTTATAACGAAAGAGCAGTTAAAAGCGGCAAAACGCTTTACACGCATAGCCTTAAAGCCGTATCTTGGCGGCAAACCATTAAAAAGTAGAGAGCTGTTTATGCCACAAATAGGTCTCTCTAGAGCACGGAGTATTGGAAAATGAGCTCAATCCTTTTAGGCATTAATATCGACCACGTTGCAACCCTACGTAATGCGCGTGGAACTCAATACCCAGATCCAGTTCACGCAGCAGAGATTGCTGAGCGTGCCGGCGCGGACGGTATCACTATTCACCTGCGTGAAGACCGTCGTCATATCCTTGACCGCGACGTTCGCATTTTGGCTGAAACTATCCAGACTCGCATGAACCTAGAGATGGCGGTAACGGACGAGATGGTACAGATTGCATTAGATACTAAGCCTGAATTTGTTTGCCTAGTTCCTGAAAAACGTGAAGAGCTAACGACGGAAGGTGGCTTGGACGTAGTTGGCCAGCTTGAAAAAGTAAAAGCAGCAACGCAAAAGCTTACTGAAGCGGGTATCAAAGTATCTCTGTTCATTGATGCGGACCGCGAGCAAATTGATGCAGCGAAAGCGTGTGGTGCACCATTTATCGAGCTACACACAGGTCACTACGCAGAAGCGAAAACCGAAGAAGACCAACAAGATGAGCTGAAGAAGATTGCTGCAGGCGCAAGCTACGCAGACGACCTAGGTATCACAGTGAATGCCGGTCACGGTCTGACTTACCACAACGTTGCGCCAATCGCCGCTCTACCAGAGATCTACGAGCTGAACATTGGTCACTCTGTGATTGGCCGTGCCGTATTTGATGGCCTAGCGAAAGCGGTATCAGATATGAAAGCGGTAATGGAAAACGCGCGTAACAACGCTTAATTGATAAGAATTGAAAGGTTAAAGAGTCATGGCAGTGGTTGGCCTTGGTACAGACATCGCAGAGATTGAGCGAGTTGAAAAGGCATTAGCACGCAGTGGCTCAGCCTTTGCGGAGCGTATCTTGAGTGAGGTGGAGCTTGAACAGTTCCACTCTTTGAAGCAGAAAGGGCGCTTTTTAGCCAAGCGATTTGCCGCTAAAGAGGCCGCTTCTAAAGCTCTCGGTACGGGCATCGCAATGGGCGTTACCTTTCATGACTTTCAGGTTGCGAACGATGAACATGGGAAACCAGTTCTTACTTTGCACAATAAAGCGAAAGAGTTAGCCGCAAGCCTTGGTGTTAACTCTGTCCACATTACGATCTCAGATGAACGTCACTACGCAGTAGCAACGGTTCTGTTCGAGTCTTAATGTTTCGGTGATAATCAAATAAAAAGCAGAGCGTTTGGCTCTGCTTTTTGTTTCTATGGTCCCCATTACTTACCTGTGCCGAGAGCTAACTCGGCTGAATAGGGGTTAGATAGTGAATTGCTGTGGCTTGTACCTTATCTAGCTCATCCTGAAGTTCGAACAGCTCTGGTTCGATATCCTCTATCTGAGTGCCAGAGCGCAGCTCTTTTTCAATTGTGGCACATACCGCTTTGAGCCTCGGCACACCACTGTATGAGCTGCTGCCGTGCATTTTATGGATAATGTGTATTAGCTCATCAACTGGATAATCTGGCTCTTCAATCGCTTTCTCTGTAGCGTCGTACACCTCAGGAATAAAGTCGACCAGCATCTGTAGCATATCTCGTGCAAGATCTTCTTTGTTGGCGGCTTGCTTGAGTGCGGCCTGCCAGTCAATGATGATGTTTTTGTGCTGGTTGCTCTCTGTTTCGATGGTGTGGCTCTCAATCTCTCCACCCACCGCTGGGTGTTCAGGATCGATCTTTTCAAAATTATCTACTGCTGATTCTGGACTCCAGTGGATCAGCACTTGTTGCAGTACGTGTTCTTCAATTGGCTTGGTCAGGTAGTCGTCCATTCCGGCTGCGAGTAGACGATCGCGCTCGCCACTCATTGCATGAGCTGTTACCGCTATTACAGGTGTATTGGCGTTATTTTCTAACTCTTTGATGTGTTTACACGCGGTCACGCCATCCATCTGCGGCATTTGGATGTCCATGAAGATGATATCGAACGTCTGCTCTGTCGCTCGGTCAATCGCTTGTTGGCCACTTGTACAGCTCAGCACCGTTTCGACGCGCTCTTGAAGTAGGGCGGTGATAAGTTTCAAGTTGGCTGGGTTATCATCAACAGCCAAAACTGTCAGAGGTAACTTTTCGTCACTGTGCGTCGCAATCACCGGCGCGTTGAGAAGTGGTGCTTGGTTCGAAACTAGGGTTTGCAGCAATTTCTTGCGAGACAGGGGTTTGGTAATGCACTGTACATCAACATTTTTCATTAGCTGCTCACCCAAAGCCAATTCTGTACTTGGGGTGCCAATGATGACGTTTTGCGAGATCTCTCTAGCACGTTTTGCCCACTGTTGAACGACTTCTAGTTCGTAGGCTTGGTTAGCCGCAAGGTTGAGAAGAACATAATCGTAGTTGGTCGACTCTTTTGGCATTACTGAGCGATAGGTTACTATCAACCCTTCTTGAGTCAGAACTTGCTGAGTAATCGATGCCGCTTGCATGTTTGGTTCAATCAATAACAACTGCTTTTGTTGTAGGCATTGGGTGTCGATTAGATCAGTCATCGGCATGTCGGTGGTCGATAGCCTTAGCGTAAACCAGAAAGTTGAGCCTTGGTGCAAGCGACTGGTTAGGCTTATCTCACCACCCATTTGGCTGACCAGTTTTTGGGTAATAACCAGACCCAAACCAGTACCACCATAGCGACGTGAAATACTCGCATCAGCTTGGCTGAAGGCTTGGAACAGCTGAGCTTGCTGACGTTCAGATATACCGATACCCGTGTCGTGCACCATGAACTGTAGCTCGATGTTATCTTCTGATTGAGAGCGCAGCTCAACACTAATATCGATGTTGCCGCGCTCGGTAAATTTGATTGAGTTACCCACTAGGTTAGTAAGAATCTGTTGAATACGCAGTGGGTCACCAACAATACCAGCTGGTACTTTCGGATCGACTTTCAGTGTTAGCTCAAGCCCTTTCTCGTGGGCATTGGTGGCTTGCAGGTTGACTACCTCTTCAAGGCTGGCTTGGAACTCAAAAGGAATATTCTCAAGTGCCAGTTTACCCGCTTCTAGCTTCGAGAAATCGAGGATGTCATTGATGATGCTTAGTAAGTTATTGGCCGAACGTTCAATGGTTTGTAGATAATCAGTTTGGCTGGTGGAGAGTTGAGTTTTTAGCATCTGACGAGTAAAGCCTATCACACCATTCAGTGGTGTTCTGAGTTCGTGTGACATGTTGGCTAAGAACTCTGACTTGACGCGCGCCGCTTCTTGAGCACGCTTCTTCGCGATATCCAATTCAACGTTCTGAATTTCTAACTGCTCGAGTGTTTCACGTAGATCGGACGTCGCTTGGTCGATACTGTGCTGCATCTCAACATGATACTCCGACAAGGAGACCGCCATCGCGTTGATACCATTCTTCAGTGAGTCTAACTCGCCATGCATCTTGCCTTCGATACGCACATCAAGATGACCGCGACGTATGCGGTCAACCATGTTCTTCATGTGTGTGATCGGTTGAGTGACGTCGTGCATTAAGCGGAATGCAAACACACCAGACAGGCCGAGTCCTAAGATAAGAACCAAGAACGCAGAGAAGATCTCTTGGTATTGTTGTAACCGTAGAGAAGAGAGATCCAATTCGATAGCAATATAACCCACGGCTTGATTCGCTTGAGATTGGCCGTTAGCGGAATTGATGAACTGACCTTCAGCAATAATTGGAGTTCTTAAAATCAGCGTATTATCGAGCAACTTAGACGAACTCAGATGTGGAATCGGTTTGTCTTTCGGGTAAGTGAGACTCTCGAAGTCGGGATGGAAGTTCGAGGTTACAAACAGTTCATGACGCTCATCAAACACCGCAATACTGCGCACCAATTTTGAGTTTTTACGGTGTGCGTAGCTGATCAATTGACGAACCGACTCTCGACTCTCTAATTGCATGCCAGACTCACTCGCAATCGCAAGGGGTTCTATAATGCTAGTACCTGTATTGACAACTTGTCCTTCGAGGTCTTGATAGCGGTTAAATGAGAAGAATGCACTCAATAACAACCCTATAATCAGGGTCGGAGCAAGAGTTAGGGTAATTACACGGGCTCTCAAGCCATATCTGGTCATGTTCTTTAATTACATCGAGGTCTGGATATGGGAAAATAACGCACACAATGGTGGCTAAGTGAACGGTAAGCTTAATCAAAGCCGCCACGTTCGACAATGATTCCAAGGCATAATAGTGAGTCCTGGATACAAATAAATGATTAAAAGATAGTTTAGGCACAAGCAATGGCACGTTTTTTTCAACCAAAAAAGAAAACTCAATTCGAGACCAAGCATCAATCGGTTTTGGTTGAACGAATGGATCACAATGGCGCAGGCATCGCTTATCAGAAAAATAAACCTGTGTTTATTGATGGTGCGTTGCCGGGTGAGCAAGTGGTGATTCAATTAACGGAAAGCAAAAGTAAGTTTGCGCGTGCGAAACTGATTAAACTATTAAAGCCAAGCGAACAGCGACTAAAGCCTTTCTGCAAACACTTTAATCAGTGTGGTGGTTGTCATCTACAACATATGGATTACACATCGCAAGTCGAGCATAAGGGGCAGTCACTGAGCCACTTAATGAGTCAATACCAAACTCCCCGCACTGAAATTGCCGATCCAATTACTGGTCCGCAGGTTGGCTATCGTCGTCGTGCTCGCGTGAGCTTGTTTATGGACAGAAAGAATCAACAGCTGCAGTTTGGCTTTCGCAAGAAACAGAGCAAGCACATAGAGAATGTGACGGACTGTGCGGTGTTGGAGCCAAGCTTAAATGCGTTGCTGCCAAAGATGAAAGCGCTACTGGAGACTTTTAGCCAACCGATGAACCTTGGTCACGTAGAACTGGTTCTTTCTGATAAAGGGCCAGTGATTGTCCTTCGTCACCTTAAACCGTTGGCAGACAAAGATCAGCAAGCGCTTATCGATTTAGCGACGGAGCAGGGGGCAATCTTGTATTCAATGCCAGAAACGGATCAACTGGTTCGTTTGGTTGGTGATGCGCCGACATACAGTGAAACCGGCGTTACTCTACCGTTTGAGCCGAATCACTTTATTCAAGTTAATCAACAAGTGAACCAAAAAATGGTGGCACAAGCGCTGGAGTGGTTGAATCCACAAGCGGATGAGCGAGTTCTCGACCTGTTTTGTGGCTTAGGTAATTTCAGTTTACCTATCGCAAAACAGTCCGCATTGGTGGTTGGCGTTGAAGGTGTGGATGAAATGGTGAAACAGGCAACGAGCAATGCTGAAGTAAACCAGCTCGACAACGCGACTTTCTACCAAGCGAACCTCGAAGAAGAGCTCTCTTCTCAGCCGTGGGCAAAAGAGAAGTTCGACAAGGTGCTCCTTGATCCTGCACGCGCTGGGGCAAGTGGGATTGTCGATCAACTTTCAGCGCTGGGCGCGAAGAGCGTGGTTTATGTTTCATGTAATCCTGCTACTCTAGCTAGAGATACGGCAAGCTTGCAAAATCAAGGTTATCAAATGGTCAAAATGGGTATGTTAGACATGTTTCCGCATACCAGTCACTTGGAATCTATGGCACTATTCGTTAAAGAGAAATCATAGAACGAAAAGGCGTATAAGAAACGTCTTGTTACCAGTATGAGTCGAACTAACTTGGACCCGGTTAGTCATATTGAGTTGGGTATAAAACATAATAACTAGGAAGGCATGATGGTTGCGGTACGAAGCGCACATTTAAACCCAAGCGAACAGTTTGAGCTAGAGAGCTGGATTGCATCTTTAAATCAGGATGCCAAAACGTCGAATAAGCTGATCAAGGTTTATCGTCATTGTGAAGAGCTGCTAAAAGAGCATGAGCAAGCCTCACTGCTATTGTGGCGTGGCCGAGAGATGATTGAAATCTTGGTGACGTTATCAATGGATCGCGCGACACTCGTTGCGGCTCAGCTTTTCCCAGTTGTCTCCAGTGGCGTGTTTGAACGAGAAGCTTTTGAAGAGAGCTACGGCAAAGAGATCGTTAAGCTGATTGATGGCGTGGAAGAGATGGCGGCACTAGGCCAACTTAACGTTACCCTTGAGGGTAGCGCAGCGTCAGGTCAGGTCGATAACGTGCGCCGCATGTTATTGGCCATGGTTGATGATTTCCGTTGCGTGGTCATCAAGCTTGCTGAGCGTATCTGTAACCTTATCGAGGTGAAGAAAGCTCCTGACGAGGTGCGTAGAGCGGCAGCGAAAGAGTGTGCCAACATCTATGCGCCACTGGCTAACCGCCTCGGTATTGGTCAGCTTAAATGGGAAATCGAAGACTACGCTTTTCGTTACCAACAACCCGATACCTATAAACAGATTGCTAAGCAGTTGTCGGAGCGTCGTATTGTTCGCGAACAGTACATTACTGACTTCGTTGATGACCTTACGTCTGAAATGGAACGCTCTAGTATCAACGCTGAAGTCAGTGGCCGCCCGAAACACATCTACAGCATCTGGCGCAAAATGCAGAAGAAAGGCTTGGCCTTCGATGAACTGTTTGACGTGCGCGCAGTACGTATCATCGCAGACCAATTGCAAGACTGTTACGCAGCGCTCGGGGTTGTTCATACCAAATACAAACATCTACCAAGCGAATTCGATGACTATGTAGCAAACCCGAAACCGAATGGGTATCAATCTATCCATACCGTGGTACTTGGGCCTGAAGGCAAAACCATCGAAATCCAGATCCGTACTAAACAGATGCACGAAGACTCAGAACTGGGTGTTGCCGCGCACTGGAAGTACAAAGAGGGTTCATCGGGTGGTCGCAGCGGTTACGATGAGAAGATCACGTGGCTGCGTAAACTGATCGATTGGCAAGAAGAGATGTCGGATTCTGGCGAGATGCTGGATGAAGTTCGTAGCCAAGTTTTTGATGACCGTGTCTACGCATTTACACCACGCGGTGATGTGGTCGACTTACCAATGGGAGCAACTCCGTTGGACTTCGCTTATCACATTCACTCGATGGTAGGCCACCGCTGTATCGGCGCCAAAGTAGGTGGACGTATCGTTCCATTTACTCATAAACTCTCTATGGGGGATCAGGTTGAAATCATTACTCAGAAAGAGCCAAACCCTTCACGTGATTGGTTAAACCCAGCCACAGGTTTCGTTCACTCTGGGCGCGCTCGCGCTAAAATTAATGCTTGGTTCCGTGCGCAAAGTCGTGAGAAAAACCTTGAAGCAGGTCGTGACATCCTAGAGGCTGAGCTGCATAAAATTGGCGCGACACTCAAAGATGCAGATCAATATGCCCTGAAGCGTTTCAACGTGAATACGCCAGACGAGCTGTATGCGGGTATCGGTAGCGGTGATTTGCGTATCAACCAAGTGATCAACCACATCAACGCATTGGTGAATAAGCCAACGGCAGAAGAGGAAGATCAGAAGGCGCTAGAGAAGCTACTAGAGTCAGAACATAAGCCAGCTCAGCAGAGTCGCCCAAAGAAAGATGCCGTTGTCGTGGAAGGTGTCGATAATCTAATGACGCATCTTGCACGCTGTTGCCAACCAATTCCAGGTGACAGCATCAAAGGTTACATCACACAAGGTCGTGGTATCTCGGTTCACCGTAGCGACTGTGAACAGCTGAGCGAACTAAAAATCCACGCACCAGAGCGTATTATAGATACGGTTTGGGGTAATGGCTTTGTTGGTTCTTATATCCTAACTCTGCGTGTTGAAGCGTTAGAGCGTAGTGGATTATTGAAAGACATCACCTCGTTGTTTGCCAATGAGAAGATCAGTGTAACGACCATGAAAAGCCGCACCGATTATAAGCGTCAGCTATCAGTGATGGACTTTGACCTAGAGGTGACCAACATTGAAATCCTCAGCCGCGTGACCAGTCGTGTCGAGCAGATTAAAGATGTTATGTCAGTCAAAAGGTTGGGTTGATACTTGGTATCATCCTCGTCATTCCCTACAGTGAGGAGCGAACGTGATAGGGAATCTCGCCAAGCGGTTTGAGATCCCCAACTCGCTCATTCTTCACTTTTGGGGATGACGGATAAATAGAAAGGTGAGTGGTTTTAACTGCTCACCTTTTTTAGTTTTAAGAAAAGAATTAGATTAAAACAATCAAACAGAATAATAGGAAAGCACCATGAGCCACCCGATTGAACAATTAGAACAAATTATGGCGAAGCTGCGCGACCCAGAAGGTGGCTGCCCTTGGGATCTAAAACAAAATTTTGAAACAATTGTCCCGTATACTATCGAAGAAACATATGAAGTGGTGGACGCAATCCACAATAAAGACTGGTCGAATTTGCAAGAAGAGTTGGGCGATCTACTGTTTCAGGTGATTTTTTACAGCCAGCTCGCGAAAGAGCAAGGGTTGTTCGAGTTTGCCGATGTGGTTGACGGTGTGAATGAAAAGCTCACTCGTCGTCATCCACATGTGTTTTCTGATGTTGAGTTTGATGATGAAGAGGCCATCAATGCCAACTGGGAGGCAGAAAAAGCCAAAGAAAAAGTTCAAGCAGGCAAAACTCAGGAAAGTATTCTAGACTCAATACCAAACTCTCTACCTGCACTTTTGCGTGCCACAAAGGTGCAAAAGCAGGTAGCAAAATACGGTTTTGATTGGGAATCCATTGGCCCTGTTGTCGATAAGGTACGAGAAGAGGTCGACGAGGTGCTTGAAGAGGCACTGCAAGTCACGCCAAACGAGGATTTAGTTGAAGAAGAATTGGGTGACTTACTGTTTACGACCGTGAATCTAGTCAGGCATCTAGGGAAAAACCCAGAATCGGCATTGAGCAAAGCGAATGTAAAGTTTGAGCGTCGCTTTAAAGGTGTAGAAGGAAAAGTTCGTCAAAAAGGCAAAACTTTGAACGATTTCTCCCTCTCAGAGCTCGATTCTATGTGGGATGAGGTTAAGTTGGCGGAGAAAAGTTAAACAAAGCTTTGGTGCTGATTTGATTTGAAGCAAAAAATAAAAAATAGCAGTGTGATAGATTTCACGTTGTGGCGATAAGGGGCTTCTGGTATATTTTCATCCCGTCCAGAAGAAATCCATTTTCCCTCATTCAACCAATTTCAGGTTAAACATGACGACAAATTACATTTTTGTTACTGGCGGGGTTGTATCCTCTCTAGGTAAAGGTATTGCAGCGGCATCGCTTGCAGCTATTTTAGAAGCTCGTGGTCTTAAAGTGACTATGATGAAGCTTGACCCTTACATCAACGTTGATCCGGGCACTATGAGCCCAACTCAACACGGTGAGGTGTTCGTTACGGAAGATGGCGCTGAAACTGACCTTGACCTTGGTCACTACGAGCGATTCATTCGCACCAAGATGACTAAGCGTAACAACTTCACAGCGGGTCGTGTTTACTCAGACGTTCTAGCGAAAGAGCGTCGCGGTGATTACCTAGGTGCAACTATCCAAGTAATCCCTCACATCACTAACTCTATCAAAGACCGTGTAATCGCTGGTGCAGAAGGCCACGACGTTGCGATCGTTGAAGTTGGTGGTACGGTTGGTGATATCGAGTCTCTACCATTCATGGAAGCGATTCGTCAGCTAGCAGTAGAACTAGGCCGTGAGCGTGCAATGTTCATGCACCTAACATTAGTTCCTTACCTAGCGGCTGCTGGTGAAGTGAAAACTAAACCGACTCAGCACTCTGTAAAAGAGCTACTGTCTATCGGTATCCAGCCAGATATCCTAGTTTGTCGTTCTGATCGCATGATCCCTGCGAACGAACGTAAGAAGATTGCACTTTTCTGTAACGTTCAAGAGAAAGCAGTAATCTCAATGAAGGATGTAGACTCAATCTACAAGATCCCTCAACTCATTAAATCACAAGGTCTTGATGACCTAGTGTGTACTCGTTTTGGTATCAACGCTCCAGAAGCAGACCTATCAGAATGGGAACAGGTAATCTATGAAGAAGCGAACCCAACTGGTGAAGTAACCATCGGTATGGTTGGTAAATACATTGAATTACCAGACGCATACAAGTCAGTGAACGAAGCACTTAAGCACGCGGGTCTGAAGAATCGTCTAAGCGTTAAGATCAAGTACGTTGATTCTCAAGACGTAGAGAGCAAAGGTGAAGAAGCACTTCACGGCCTAGACGCAATCCTAGTACCTGGTGGCTTTGGTGACCGCGGTGTTGAAGGTAAGATTTTCGCAGCGAAATACGCTCGTGAGAACAAAGTACCTTACCTAGGTATCTGTCTTGGTATGCAAGTGGCACTTATCGAATACGCACGTAACGTTGCGGGCATGGAAGGTGCACACTCTTCAGAATTTAGCAAAGACACGAAGTACCCAGTAGTGGGTCTAATCACTGAGTGGGTAGATGGTGAAGGTAATGTTGAAGAACGTACTGAAAAATCTGACCTAGGTGGTACTATGCGTCTAGGTTCACAGCTGTGTCACCTTGAGAAAGGTACGAAAGCTCGTGAACTATACGGTAGCGCGACGATCCATGAACGCCACCGTCACCGTTACGAAGTGAACAACAACCTTCGTCCACAAATTGAAAAAGCGGGCCTAAAAGTATCGGGTCTGTCTGCGGACAAGAAGCTGGTAGAAGTTATCGAGATTCCAAACCACCCGTGGTTTGTTGCAGCTCAGTTCCACCCAGAGTTCACTTCTACGCCTCGCGATGGTCACCCACTATTCGAAGGCTTCGTTAAAGCAGCTGGTCAACACCAGCGTGACGAATTAGAGAAGTAAAGGATACCGGCAGTAGCGTTTGCAGTGCTGCTGCCTTTAATTTGACATTATATATTCAACGAGAAGGAAACATTCAATGTCTAAGATCGTTAAAGTTCTAGGTCGTGAAATCATCGATTCACGTGGTAACCCAACTGTAGAAGCTGAAGTACACCTAGAAGGCGGTTTCGTAGGTATGGCTGCTGCTCCATCTGGCGCATCAACGGGTTCTCGCGAAGCTCTTGAGCTACGTGACGGCGACAAAGCACGTTTCCTAGGTAAAGGTGTTCTTAAAGCTGTTGAAGCTGTAAACGGCGAAATCGCTACAGCTCTAACTGGTAAAGATGCTAAAGACCAAGCTGCAATCGACGCAGTAATGATCGAGCTAGACGGTACTGAAAACAAATCTAAGTTCGGTGCTAACGCAATCCTAGCTGTTTCTCTAGCGAACGCTAAAGCTGCTGCAGCGGCTAAAGGCATGCCTCTATACGAGCACATCGCTGAGCTAAACGGTACTGCTGGTCAGTTCTCTATGCCTCTACCAATGATGAACATCATCAACGGTGGTGAGCACGCAGATAACAACGTTGACATCCAAGAGTTCATGATCCAACCAGTTGGCGCTAAGACTCTTAAAGAAGGTCTACGTATCGGTGCTGAAGTATTCCACAACCTAGCTAAAGTTCTTAAGTCTAAAGGCTACAGCACTGCAGTTGGTGACGAAGGTGGTTTTGCTCCTAACCTTAAGTCTAACGCTGAAGCTCTAGAAGTAATCGCAGAAGCTGTTGCAGCTGCTGGTTACGAACTAGGTAAAGACGTGACTCTAGCTATGGACTGTGCTGCATCTGAGTTCTTCGACAAAGAAGCTGGTATCTACAACATGAAAGGCGAAGGTAAGACTTTCTCTTCTGAAGAGTTCAACCACTACCTAGCTGAGCTAGCTAACCAATTCCCAATCGTTTCTATCGAAGACGGTCTAGACGAGTCTGACTGGGATGGCTTCAAGCACCAAACTGAACTACTAGGTGACAAGCTTCAACTAGTAGGTGACGATCTATTCGTTACTAACACTAAGATCCTTGCTGAAGGTATCGAGAAAGGCGTAGCTAACTCTATCCTTATCAAGTTCAACCAAATCGGTTCTCTAACTGAGACTCTAGCTGCAATCAAGATGGCTAAAGACGCAGGTTACACAGCAGTAATCTCTCACCGTTCTGGCGAAACTGAAGACGCAACTATCGCTGACCTAGCGGTAGGTACTGCTGCAGGTCAAATCAAGACTGGTTCTATGAGCCGTTCTGACCGTGTTGCTAAGTACAACCAATTAATCCGTATCGAAGAAGCTCTAGGTTCTAAAGCTCCTTACAACGGTCTTAAAGAAGTTAAAGGTCAATAATTCATACATTGAATTGTTAGCTTAAAGCTTTTGAAACGCTCTACTTCGGTAGGGCGTTTTTTTATGTTTGTAGAAAATAGCGAGAAGAAGCTCTAGGTTCTAAAGCTCCTCCTTTTTACAACGAAAGCGGCCTTAAAGAAGTTAAGGGTCAATAATCTCTCTGGTTTTATAAACCAAAGGAATTGTTAGTCTAAGCTTTGAATGCCTCGCAATAGCGGGGCATTTTTTTGCCTAAAATTCGTCTTTCCCTAGACTGACGAAAGAAGGAGTAGGGAATCTCACCCAATGATCATTTCAATGGATTCCCAACTCGGTCGTCCCTCATTCTTGGGAGTCACGAGAGTGATAGGTGAACGAATCGAGAACCTCTTTGTTACCAATAACGATTCTGTCCGATAAATCTTCTACTTATAGATTCCCTTACACCACATATCTCGCACCAATAAGCGCATTATGGTATATATGTGCCTTATTCTAGTTCCTTCTTTTCTAACCAGCGAAAGGTGTTATGCGAATCTTTGCTCTTGTCTTGCTGATCTTACTTGGCTGGCTGCAACACACGTTGTGGCTCGGTAAAAATGGTATTTCGGACTACTACACAGTGAACAATGAAATCGACGTTCAAAGGCAAGTGAACGAGAAGCTTCACATTCGCAATGCAGAAATGTTTGCGGAAATCGACGACCTTCGTCAAGGGTTAGATGCCATCGAAGAGCGTGCTCGACATGAACTCGGTATGGTGAAGGAAGGGGAAACGTTTTATCGCATGATTGGTGAGGAGTCGCACTAATGCCGACGAATAAACAGGGTATTGTTGCGGTTGTACCTGCGGCGGGTGTCGGCAGTAGAATGAAGGCCGATCGCCCGAAACAGTATCTGACGATTCACGCGATCACCATCCTGGAACACACCGTTAACAAGCTGCTCTCTCACCCTCAAGTGAGTAAGGTCGTGGTAGCCGTCAGTGAAAGTGACCCATATTTCCCTGAATTGAGCTTGAGCCAACACCCAGATGTTGTGCGTGTTAAAGGTGGTAATGAGCGAGCCGACTCGGTTCTGTCTGCTCTGAACTATATTCAAGAGAGCGATTTGGGTGAGTGGGTTATGGTTCACGATGCTGCTCGACCATGCATTCAGCAGGATGACATCGATAAGCTGATTGAAGTGTCACTGTCTCATCCGGTAGGTGGCATTCTAGCTGCTCCTGTTCGAGATACCATGAAACGAGGTGTTGATGGGCAGATTGATCACACCGTAGAGCGTGCTAATTTATGGCACGCATTGACGCCGCAAATGTTTCGAACTTTACCGCTGCAGCAGGCTCTAACAGAGGCTCTTGAACAAGGCGTATCGATTACCGACGAAGCGTCTGCGTTTGAGTGGAAAGGTGCATCGCCAGCTCTGGTTGCTGGGCGCTCAGATAATTTTAAGGTTACTCAGCCAGAAGATTTAGCATTGGCTGAGTTCTATTTAAGTCAGAATAAGGAATAATGATGATTCGTATTGGCCACGGTTTTGATGTTCATAAGTTTGGTGGCGAAGGCCCAGTAATTATTGGTGGCGTGAGCGTACCTTATGAGCAAGGACTGGTTGCGCACTCAGATGGTGATGTGGCTCTGCACGCATTATGCGACGCGCTATTAGGCTCGATTGCCGCGGGCGATATTGGTCGTCACTTCCCTGACACTGATGATGAGTGGAAGGGTGCAGATAGCCGCGAGCTGCTCAAAGATGTTTACCGCCGCGTTAAAGAACAAGGCTACCAAATAGGTAATGTGGATGTGACTATTATGGCACAAGCGCCAAAAATGGCTCCGCATATTGATGCGATGTGCCAAGCGATTGCTGAGGATCTTGAAACCGATATTGGTAACGTAAACGTAAAAGCGACAACGACTGAGCGCCTTGGTTTTACCGGACGAAAAGAGGGCATTGCAAGCGAAGCAGTCGTCCTAATTACTAAAAGTGCATAAGCACCACAACGAAAAGAACAGCATGTCAGATATTTTATCTTCATTTGCCTATTTAAATGGCAAGCCGACGGCACAAGCTAAACTAAAAGCGAAAGCCGAGCATTTTGTGGTTATCGAAGACTTAGGTTTCGAATTCACTGGAGAGGGTGAACACCTAATGGTGCGCATCCGCAAAACCGGTGAGAACACCAGCTTTGTTGCTAACGAGCTGGCAAAAGCCTGTGGTGTTAAATCAAAAGACGTGAGCTGGGCGGGACTGAAAGACCGTCATGCAGTAACTGAGCAATGGTTGAGTGTTCATCTAGCAAAGGGTGATACCCCAGACTTTACCGCTTTCTTGACTCAATACCCAAGCATTGAGATTTTGGCAACGGCGCGTCACAACAAAAAGCTACGCCCAGGCGACCTAGTTGGTAACCAATTTGAACTGACGCTGTCTGAAGTGACTGACACGGCTGATGTGGTAAACCGTCTCGAACAAGTGGCGAAGCTAGGTGTACCGAACTATTTTGGTGCTCAGCGTTTTGGTAATGAAGGTAATAATTTATCTGAAGCTCGTCGCTGGGGTCGTGATAACGTGCGAACACGTAACCAGAACAAACGCAGTTTATATCTATCTGCAGCTCGCTCTTGGATCTTCAATCGCATTTTGTCAGAGCGTATCGAACAGAACGTGTTTAACTCAGCAATTCTTGGTGATGTCGTTTTCAGTGCTGGTGAGCAACTGTTGGCCACAACTGATAATCTTGAAGCGTTGAATCTAGCGGTTGAGAAAGGCGAAGCGCAGGTTTCAGTAGCGATGGCTGGAGACAATGCACTACCGACACAAGACAACGCACTCGCTCTTGAGCAGAAGCACCTTGATGATGAGCCTGATTTAATGGCGCTCATTCGCGGCAACCGTATGCGTCATGACCGTCGCGAAGCTTCTCTTAAGCCACAACAGCTTTCATGGGAAGTGGAAGGCGACAATATCACACTTAAGTTTTCATTGGATGCAGGTTGCTTTGCGACAGCGATTGTTCGTGAACTAGTGGAAGAAGTTGTGGTTGAGCGACAATACGCGCAGTAAAGACGTAAACTGAAACGGATATTAAGAAAGGATACAGAATGAAGATTCTACTCAGCAATGATGATGGTGTTCATGCTCAGGGTATTCATGCCCTAGCTGATGAGCTACGCGATCTTGCTGACGTTATTATCGTTGCACCTGATCGTAATCGCTCAGGTGCGTCGAATTCATTAACGCTTGAACAGCCTCTGCGTGTTCAAGAAATCGCAGCTAACACCTACTCTGTACAAGGTACACCAACCGATTGTGTGCACTTTGCATTGAATGAACTGCTCAAGGATGACATGCCGGATTTAGTGCTGACCGGCATTAATCATGGAGCAAATCTGGGTGATGATGTGCTCTATTCAGGTACTGTTGCCGCAGCGATGGAAGGGCACTTTTTAGGTGTACAGTCAGTTGCGTTCTCTTTGGTAGGCAAACAACACTTTAAAACCGCCGCTCTTATTGCACGCCAAATCGTTGAACAACACTTAGCTCGACCGATCCCAACCAATCGTTTATTGAACGTCAATGTTCCAGATGTTGCTTTTGGTGATCTTAAGGGTACGCAGGTGACGCGTCTTGGGGCTCGTCACCACTCTGAAGACATGATTAAGCAGAAAGATCCAAGAGGTCATGATATCTACTGGTTAGGTCCTCCAGGTAAGGAGCAAGATGCAGGGCAGGGAACAGATTTCTATGCGATAGAGCATGGCTTCGTTTCTGTGACGCCACTGCAGGTTGATCTAACTGCTCATGAATCTTTGGGCGCAATGTCGGAGTGGTTAGGAGAGCGCAAATGAGCAATCCTCACGCACACCGTTTAATTAGCTTCCTGATTGAGAGTGGTATTCGAGACCAAAAGGTTCTCGATGCAATTTTCCGTTTGCCAAGAGAGCGTTTTCTATCACAGGCGATGCATCACCAAGCTTATGACAACAATGCTCTGCCTATTGGTCAAGGCCAGACAATTTCTCAGCCTTACATTGTGGCAAAAATGACGGAGTTACTGGAACTTCAGCAAAGTAGTCGCGTCTTAGAAATTGGAACAGGCTCGGGATACCAAACGGCGGTATTGGCTCAGCTAGTCGATCATGTTTATTCTGTTGAGCGTATCAAGTCATTACAGTGGGATGCCAAAAGACGGCTCAAGCAGCTTGATTTTTATAACATTTCCACTAAACATGGTGACGGTTGGCAAGGTTGGTCTGCGAAAGGCCCATTTGATGCCATCATTGTAACGGCAGCAGCAGAATCCATCCCTCAAGCGCTCTTAGAGCAACTGAGTGATAGTGGTCGTTTACTGATCCCTGTTGGCGACAACGAACAACAACTGTTAAAAATTACCCGTCAAGGTGATGAGTACCTATCAGAAACGATTGAGATGGTGCGGTTTGTCCCTTTGGTGCCGGGTGAGTTGGCGTAATAAAACTATTGGTGTAGATGGATAACAACTGAATGCGTTCACAGTTTTCAAACGGGATAACCATATTGTTGTGTTGCGTACTGGCAGGGTGCGCAGCTCACTCCCCTGCACCGGTATCAAGTCTGAATAAAGATTACTCCGCCATTGAGCGTGGCAGCTATCGTGGTAGTTATTATGAGGTTCAAAAGGGCGATACCCTCTACTTTATCGCTTATTTGACCAATAAAGATGTCAATGACCTGATTCACTACAATGACCTTTCTGCGCCTTATACCATTCACCCAGGGCAGAAGCTTAAGTTATGGCGTCCGTCATACAAGGCGCCCGCTTATGGTAAGTCGACAGCCATTGCAAGTGTTACCCCTGATCCTAAACCTGCACCGGTTGTTCCTGTTGTGAGCGCACCGAGCTCCTCCAGCTCGAAATCTTCTAAGCCTGTTACCGCCAAGGCTGAGCCAGTAAAGAGTAAAAACTCTAAACCAGCACCTGTGCAGTCAACAGCGAAAACGGTTAAAAAAGATCCACCAAAGAAGGTTGAACAATCGAAGCCAAAGGAGTATGTTGGTTCTAAAGGTAAACAGAATGTTACAACCGCCAGCAAGCCAACTAACGATAAAGTATCGAAATGGTTATGGCCAACCAAAGGGAGAGTGATCAAGAATTTCTCTGTAGGTGAACAAGGAAACAAAGGCATAGACATAGCAGGACAGCGTGGTCAGCCTATCGTATCTACTGCAGGGGGAACGGTTGTTTATTCGGGTAATGCACTCAGAGGCTACGGCAATCTCGTGATTGTAAAGCATAATGACAACTACTTAAGTGCATACGCGCATAATGATCGACTATTAGTATCTGAAGGGCAAAGTGTTAAACCAGGACAGAAAATTGCCACAATGGGCAGTTCTGGAGCCAAAAGCGTTAGGCTGCACTTTGAGATTCGTTACCAAGGTAAATCCGTTAATCCTAAACGTTATTTACCTTAATATGAGTGCCGCAACGGTACTTGTATGAAGTGACATAGTCATTTAGCGACATTTTAAGTTGTAATGTCTTGCTAATATCGCCAGGGGGAGGCGTTATGAGTATCAGCAATGCAGTTATTAAAGAAGAGTTCGAACTTGACCAAGAGACCACGGAGTTGGCAAACGTTGATCAAGGCGAGCAAACCGTCACTAAAAAAACAGAAGCGAAAGAAGAAGTCGAAGTGACTTCGAAAAGCCTAGATGCAACTCAGTTGTATTTGGGTGAAATTGGCTTCTCTCCACTCTTAACCGCAGAAGAAGAAGTGCTTTATGCTCGTCGCGCATTACGCGGAGACGAAGCAGCCCGCAAACGCATGATCGAAAGTAACCTACGTCTTGTGGTTAAAATCTCACGTCGTTACAGCAACCGTGGTTTAGCTCTGCTCGATCTTATCGAAGAGGGTAACCTAGGTTTGATCCGCGCTGTTGAGAAGTTCGATCCAGAACGAGGTTTCCGCTTTTCTACTTACGCGACATGGTGGATCCGTCAAACGATCGAACGCGCGTTGATGAACCAAACGCGTACTATTCGTCTGCCAATACATGTTGTGAAAGAGCTAAACATCTACCTACGTACTGCTCGTGAGTTATCACAAAAGTTGGATCATGAGCCAACCGCAGAAGAGATTGCGACTAAGCTAGATAAGCCGGTAAGTGACGTAAGCAAAATGCTACGTCTTAACGAGCGCGTGAGCTCAGTAGACACGCCTATCGGTGCCTATCGGTGGTGACGGTGAGAAAGCACTACTCGACATCATTCCTGATGTAAACAATTCCGACCCTGAGGTTTCAACCCAAGACAGCGATATCAAAACATCACTGATCGACTGGTTAGATGAACTGAATCCTAAGCAGAAAGAAGTGCTTGCACGTCGCTTTGGTCTTCTTGGTTATGAGCCATCGACTCTTGAAGAAGTTGGTCGTGAGATCAGCCTAACTCGTGAGCGTGTACGCCAGATTCAAGTAGAAGGTCTACGTCGTTTAAGAGAAATTCTTATCAAGCAAGGCTTGAATATGGAGAACCTATTCAACGTTGAAAACGATTAGTCTAGATTTCGAAATGGCCAATAAAAAACGCTGACTCAATGTCAGCGTTTCTGTTTTTATCGAGGTTAATGAATCTGTCTTTGACTAGAGCAGTTTCTTTAGGCGATACAGCTCTTCTAGCGCTTGGCGCGGCGTTAGATCATCTGGATCGACGTTTGCTAGTGCTTGCTCCACTTCACTCGGTTCTGGGATCAAGCTCAACTGGTTAGCAATATCGACACCACTTGGCTTATTCGCGGTTGGTGTCTCTGTGCTTAGCGCTTCCAATTGGGTGAGCTTAGCTCGTGCATTCTTAATCACGGCTTTTGGAACTCCTGCCAGCCCAGCGACTGCAAGACCGTAAGATTTACTTGCTGCTCCTTCTTGAACGGCGTGCATGAAGGCAATGCTGTCGCCATGCTCAACAGCATCCAAGTGAACATTCGCCAAGGTTGGGATTTGGTTTGGGAGTTCAGTCAGTTCGAAGTAGTGAGTGGCAAACAGTGTCATCGCATTAATTTGATTTGCCAGCCACTCCGCACTTGCCCAAGCCAGTGATAGGCCATCGTAGGTGCTTGTACCACGACCGATCTCATCCATCAGAACCAAACTGCTTGGCGTTGCGTTATGGAGAATGTTGGCTGTTTCTGTCATCTCTACCATGAAGGTTGAACGGCCAGACGCAAGATCATCTGATGCACCGATTCGAGTGAAGATACGGTCGATTGAGCCAATGGTTGCACTCTCTGCAGGAACGTAACAACCAATATGAGCCATTAGTGCGATGAGCGCAGTTTGACGCATATAGGTCGATTTACCGCCCATATTTGGACCTGTGATGATCAGCATCTTACGTTGATCATTCAAGTCAATCGGGTTGGCAATGAAAGGCTCGTCCATTACCTGTTCAACCACAGGGTGACGACCCGCTTGAATGTGTACCCCAGGCTCTTTAGTTAGAGTTGGGCGACAGTAATCTAAGGTATCAGCGCGCTCAGCTAGGTTTTGAAGAACGTCTAATTGTGATACTGAAGAGGCGATGTTCTGCAGTTGCTCTAAGTGTGGCAGTAACAGGTCGAACAGCTCTTCCCAAAGCTGCTTTTCAATCGCTAGTGCTTTGGATTTTGAGTTCAGTACCTTGTCTTCGTGCTCTTTTAACTCAGGAATAATGTAGCGCTCAGCGTTCTTTAACGTTTGGCGGCGTACATAATGAGGTGGGACCAAGTGGCTTTGACCTCGGCTTACCTGAATAAAAAAGCCGTGTACGTTGTTGTAGCCAACCTTTAGCGTATCAATCCCGTGACGTTCACGCTCTTCCGCTTCGAGTTTGTCTAAGTACTCTGTTGCACCATCTGCAAGGTCACGCCACTCATCTAGCTCTGCGCTGTATCCTGCAGCAATCACGCCGCCATCGCGAATCACAACCGGTGGGTTCTCTTTGATCGCACGAGTAAGCAGCTCAGACACTTCTTCAAAAGGTGCCGCATATTGTGCAAGCTGAGTAAGATATGGATGAGAGACTTGCTCTAGGGTATCTGCAAGTTCTGGAAGGTAGTCCATCGCTTGGCGTAGGCGCGCCATATCGCGTGGGCGAGCTGAGCGAAGAGCTAATCGAGCAAGGATACGTTCAATATCACCAATCTGTTTCAGTGTTGGTTGTAGCTCTGTAAATAATGCCAAATCTTTCATCTCACCAATGGCATCTAAGCGTTGGTCGAGAGCGGAGATATTACGCATTGGCTGATGTAACCAACGCTTGAGCATACGACTACCCATTGGTGTTGCTGTATGATCGAGTACCTCTGCCAGCGTGTTGTCGGTGCCACCTGCAAGGTTATGAGTGATCTCTAGGTTGCGACGAGTCGCTGCATCTAAGATCACAGAGTGATCTTGGCGATCATAAGTCAGTGAGCGAATATGCGGCAGAGCAGTACGCTGGGTATCTTTGACATATTGGATCAAACAACCTGCAGCACATAGACCGAGCTTGGCATGTTCCACACCGAAGCCGATGAGGTCGCGAGTACCGAACTGTTTGTTGAGTTGCTGCTTGGCCGTGTCTAATTCAAATTCCCATACTGGACGACGGCGGTTACCGTTACGGTTCGCCATTAGTTCTACAGGTTCGAAGTCTTCTGGGAAGAGCAGTTCTCTTGGTGAAGTCCGTTGCAGTTCAGCGGCCATTGACTCTTCGGTCTCTGGCTCCGAAAGTTGGAATCGACCTGAAGTAATATCTAAAGTTGCGTAACCAAACTTGCCGTTGTGGTGATAAATCGCAGCAATCAGATTATCAACGCGCTCAGAAAGAAGGGCTTCGTCAGTGACGGTACCCGGTGTCACGATACGAACAACGGCACGCTCTACTGGACCTTTCGATGTTGCAGGGTTACCGATTTGTTCGCAGATCGCCACAGATTCACCGAGTTGAACCAGTTTAGCGAGGTAGCCCTCTACGGCATGAAACGGTACGCCTGCCATTGGGATAGGTTCGCCAGCAGATGAGCCACGTTTGGTTAGGGAAATATCAAGGAGTTGAGAGGCTCTTTTGGCATCATCATAGAAAAGCTCGTAGAAATCTCCCATGCGATAGAAAAGCAGGATCTCTGGATTCTCTGCTTTGAGTTTTAGGTACTGCTGCATCATGGGAGTATGTTTTTGATCGGCTTTCACTGTTAACTTCTTTCGTTTATTTCTATTGCGGCTTAGGATACGTGAAAGCGATACCTGCGAAAAGCGGCGCAAGCGATAAAGATTCAAATTCACTCATGTAGAAACCATGCAGAAACAATGGAGTTTGTCACCATGTCATCGATTCAACAACTCAGCGAAAAACTCGGCCAGCTTTTATTAAAAAATCAGCACGTTTTAGTGACGGCAGAGTCGTGTACTGGTGGTGGCGTTGCAAGTGCAATCACGGATATTGCCGGTAGCTCAGCGTGGTTTGACCGTGCTTTTATTACTTACAGTAATGAAGCCAAACAAGAGATGATTGACGTGCAAGCTGCAACGCTAGAAGCTAATGGTGCTGTCAGTGAGGCTGTGGTGGTTGAAATGGTGCAAGGCGCGTTGGCACACTCTAATGGTACGATCGCAGTGTCGATCAGCGGTATTGCGGGCCCTGGAGGTGGCAGTGAAGAGAAGCCAGTTGGCACCGTTTGTTTTGCTTGGGCTGCAAACAATGGCTGGCAAAAAGTAGAAACGCATGTATTTGCGGGTGATCGATCACAAGTACGACAACAAGCGACCGCCTGTGCGTTAGAGGTTATTTATGATTATCTGTTGGAAGAGAAGTAACAATTGTACAAATAATTTTCATACAGGTATGGACACTGTATGAATCAACAGTATAATAAGCACCAATTAGTCACCCCTATGTGGGTTAGAAACAGATTCTAGATCGCTTGTTATAGACAACCGATTATGTGGAGATAGTAATGGACGAGAATAAACAAAAAGCGTTAGCCGCAGCCCTTGGTCAGATTGAAAAGCAGTTTGGTAAAGGCTCTATCATGCGTCTTGGTGACAACCGCACAATGGATGTAGAAACGATTTCTACTGGCTCGCTATCTCTAGATATCGCACTAGGTGCTGGTGGTCTACCAATGGGTCGTATCGTTGAGATCTACGGTCCAGAATCATCAGGTAAAACAACACTAACACTAGAGCTTATTGCAGCAGCTCAGCGTGAAGGTAAAACGTGTGCATTCGTCGACGCGGAGCACGCACTAGACCCTATCTACGCTCAAAAACTGGGTGTTGATATCGATGCACTTCTTGTTTCTCAACCAGATACTGGTGAGCAAGCACTAGAAATCTGTGATGCGCTAGCGCGTTCAGGTGCGATTGACGTTCTTGTTGTCGACTCAGTAGCAGCATTGACACCGAAAGCGGAAATCGAAGGCGAAATGGGCGATAGCCACATGGGTCTTCAAGCACGTATGCTATCTCAAGCAATGCGTAAGCTAACAGGTAACCTTAAGCAATCTAACTGTATGTGTATCTTCATCAACCAAATCCGTATGAAGATCGGTGTGATGTTTGGTAACCCAGAGACGACGACGGGTGGTAACGCACTTAAGTTCTACGCATCTGTTCGTCTTGATATTCGTCGTACTGGCTCTATCAAAGAGGGCGACGAGATTGTTGGTAACGAAACGCGTATCAAGGTTGTTAAGAACAAGATTGCTGCACCATTTAAGCAAGCAGAAACTCAAATTCTATACGGCCAAGGCTTCAACCGTGAAGGTGAGCTCATCGACCTAGGTGTTAAGCACAAGCTGATTGAAAAAGCAGGTGCTTGGTACAGCTACAACGGCGATAAGATTGGTCAAGGTAAAGCGAACGCTGGTAAGTTCCTTCGTGAGAACCCAGAAGCAGCGAAAACTATCGATGCTAAACTTCGTGAAATGCTACTGACTCCAGCTCAGCCTGAAGCACCAGAAACTGGTGAGATGCCAGAAGAAGAGTTTTAATTCTCTTGATTAACAATAAAAGCCTCGCACTTGCGAGGCTTTGGTTTTTCTGAAGCCGAGGCCATAAATACTGGAAAATTATAGTTCTCCGGTTGGTGATGATCCGAAGCGGTTTTGTCCCGGTGTTCCTTTGAAAAATCCGCATTCGATGATCACCCATATTTGACCTATGATTGGGATCAGCCAGAGTAGCGCCCACCATCCCACTTTGTCTCGATCATGCCAACGCTTCACTTGAACGGCAAAATTAATCCAAATCACAATCACCATGTTAGTCAGGGTGAGAATGACATCACTAATCTGCATCAGGTTCTGCTCATTAAATTGAGAGAAGTAGACCTGATTTAATACACTCCCCCAAAGCAACAATGCAATACTGACCAACCAATAAGGTCGTCGAGAAATTCGTCCTTTGAAAGAAAATAGTAGTGCTTTTAAGCTCATATCGTCACCTAAAGTGCGGTTGCATTCTTTGAGTATAGAAGGTGTTTTAGTGTGTTGTTGTCCTCAAGGTAATTTTGCAAAAATCGATGCTTTGCGGTTTCTTTAGGTTGAACTAACCCTATAAGGACTCTTTTACGCTAGAAAACTAGTCGTCAGCGTTTGCTTGGTCTACAATAGCGCAAAATTCTAACTCGACTATTTTCAGGAAGAGCTGCATGTACATGAGCACTGATGAGGTTCGCAACGCGTTCCTTAAGTTCTTTGAGAGCAAAGGACACCAAATCGTAGACAGTTCATCGTTAGTTCCACATAACGATCCAACCCTGCTATTTACTAACGCAGGTATGAACCAATTCAAAGATTGTTTCTTAGGCGCCGAAAAGCGTGCCTACACTCGAGCGACTACGGCTCAACGTTGTGTACGTGCTGGTGGTAAACACAATGACCTTGAAAATGTAGGTTTCACGGCTCGTCACCACACATTCTTTGAAATGCTTGGTAACTTCAGCTTTGGTGACTACTTCAAAGAAGACGCGATTGCGTTTGCTTGGGAATTTCTAACCGAAACTCTTCAACTGCCTAAAGATCGTCTATTGGTAACGGTATACGAGACAGACGACGAAGCATTCGATATCTGGAACAAGAAAGTAGGTGTACCTGCTGACCGTATCGTTCGCATCGGCGATAAAGAAGGTGGTAAACAGTTCGAGTCTGATAACTTCTGGACAATGGGTGACACAGGTCCTTGTGGTCCATGTACTGAAATTTTCTACGATCACGGTGAGCACATTTGGGGTGGCCGTCCTGGTACACCTGAAGAAGATGGTGACCGTTTCATCGAGATCTGGAACAACGTATTCATGCAGTTCAACCGTCACGCAGACGGCACAATGGAACCGCTACCTAAGCCAGCTGTAGATACAGGTATGGGTATTGAGCGTATCTCTGCAATCATGCAAGGCGTACACTCAAACTACGAAATCGATGTATTCCAAAAGCTAATCAAAGCAACGGCTGAAACGATCGGTTACGAAGACCTATCAAACCAGTCGCTACGCGTTATCGCTGACCACATCCGTTCTTGTTCATTCCTGATCGCGGATGGCGTTATGCCTTCAAACGAAGGTCGTGGTTATGTGCTACGTCGTATTATTCGTCGTGCAGTTCGTCACGGTAACAAACTTGGTGCACAAGGCGTATTCTTCCACAAACTTGTGGGTGTACTGGCTGAAGTGATGGGTTCTGCGGCAGACGAACTGAAGAAGCAACAAGAGCTTGTTGAAAAAGTACTTCGTATCGAAGAAGAAAACTTTGGTCGCACACTAGAGCGCGGCATGGTTATCCTGAACGAAGCACTAGACGCACTTGAAGGCAAAGAGCTAGACGGTGAAACAGTATTCAAACTTTACGATACCTACGGCTTCCCAGCTGACTTAACTAACGACGTAGCTCGTGAGCGCGACTTCACTATTGATGAAGAAGGCTTCGAGAAAGCGATGGAAGTTCAGCGTCAGCGTGCACGTGAAGCGGGCCAATTCGGTACTGACTACAACGCGACGATTAAAGTCGAAACCAACACTGAATTCTGTGGTTACACTGGTACAGAAGGTGCTGGCGAAATCTCTGCACTGTTCGTTGAAGGCGAAGAGGTTGCTTCTCTGTCTGCGGGCGATAAAGCTATCATCATCCTTGAAGAGACACCATTCTACGCGGAATCAGGTGGTCAATGTGGTGATACAGGTACGCTAAAAACTGCATCTGGTCTGTTCAAAGTTGAAGACACTCAAAAGCTAGGTAATGCATTTGCACACCACGGTGAGCTAGTTGAAGGCGTGTTCGCGAAAGGCGATAAAGTAGAAGCAACAGTAGACGCTGAGCGTCGTGCTGCTATCTCTCTGAACCACTCTGCAACTCACTTACTTCACGCGGCACTGCGCGAAGTTCTTGGTGAGCACGTGGCTCAAAAAGGTTCTTTGGTTAAGCCTGACAACCTACGTTTTGACTTCTCTAACCTTGAAGCGGTAACACCAGCACAACTAAAAGAAGTTGAGCGTCTAGTTAACGCACAAATTCGTAAGAACCATGTGATTGAAACCAATATCATGGATATCGAATCAGCGAAAGCGAAAGGTGCAATGGCACTGTTCGGTGAGAAGTACGATGACGAAGTTCGCGTATTGTCTATGGGTGAGTTCTCGACTGAGCTTTGTGGTGGTATCCACGCTTCAAACACAGGTGACATTGGCCTGTTCAAGATCACTTCTGAAGGTGGTATCGCAGCGGGTATCCGTCGTATCGAAGCGGTAACGGGTGAAGCAGCACTTGATGCTATCGAAGAGCAACAAGCGAAGTACGAAGAGAAGATTGCTGAATCAGCTTCTAAGGCGAAAGCTCTAGAGAAAGAGATTCAAAAGCTAAAAGAGAAGATGGCTGCATCTGAAAGTGCAAACATCATGGGTAAAGCACAAGAAATCAACGGCGTGAAAGTTTTGATCGCTGGTATGGAAGGTGCGGATCCTAAGAACCTACGTACTATGGTTGATAACGCTAAGAACCAAATGGGTAGTGGTGTCGTGATGCTAGCTAACATCAACGGTGACAAGATTGGTCTTATCGCTGGTGTAACTAAAGATCTTATCGGCAAAGTAAAAGCGGGTGACCTAGTGAAGATGGTTGCTGAGCAAGTTGGCGGTAAAGGTGGAGGTCGTCCTGACATGGCACAAGCAGGTGGTACTGATGTATCCGCTCTACCTGAAGCGATGAAGTCAGTTCAACCATGGCTAGAAGAGCGCCTATAAAATTTATCTCTTGATTCAAAGATGCCCAATCCGTTGATTGGGCATCTTTTGTTTTGCATCGTCGTTAATTGCTCGAACTTGTCGAATGCATTGAAATTAGCCAAGAGGTCGAGAGCCTATTCCGACCTTTTGGGTAATTTTTATGACTTCGCTATGACGCGAAGTGTGTTGTTTTGTCATATATAGACATTGGTCTTGGGAAGGTGAGGACGGGTGAAAATGCCTCTTATCGTGCAGAAATTTGGTGGAACGTCAGTGGGCTCTATCGAGAGAATCCACTCAGTTGCAGAGAAAATCATTGAAGCAAAGAACGACGGTAATCAAGTCGTGGTGGTGGTCTCTGCAATGTCAGGAGAAACAAACCGATTAGTTGATTTAGCCAATCAGATAGATTGCGTACCTAACGCGAGGGAGTTGGATGTCTTACTGACAGCCGGTGAACAGGTCTCGATGGCTCTATTAGCAATGACGTTACACAAATTGGGCTATGAAGCGACATCGATGACAGGTTATCAAGCCAAGATTCATACCGACTCAAACCACAACAACGCAGCCATCACTCATATTGATACCGCGCCGATCAAGGCTTTGCTCGAACAAGGACAGATCGTGATTGTGGCGGGCTTTCAGGGCGTTAATAGTAAAGGCGATATCACAACCCTTGGCCGCGGTGGTTCAGATACCAGCGCTGTTGCACTTGCGGGTGCACTCGATGCCCAAGAGTGTCAGATCTATACTGATGTTGATGGCGTCTACTCTTGTGACCCAAGAGTGGTTACGGATTCCAAACGCCTACCTCAACTGGATTTCCCTTCGATGGAAGAAATGGCGCGCTGCGGAGCTAAGGTTTTGCACCTGCCATGCGTTCAATTTGCATGGAAGCATCAAGTGCCACTGCGCGTGTTATCAAGCTTTGAGAAAGGTGAGGGGACATTGATCTGCGGCGAAGAGTGTTTGAATGACATATCTGGCATCGCCATTCAGAAAGATATGGTGTTAATAGAGTGCGCAGTAGAAGAGTTATCGTCTCTCATATCACAAGCACAACTGCTTGGTATAGAAGTGTGTAGTGTGATCGAGGAAACAGAACGCGCAGCGGTGGTGATTAAACGCGACGCAAGTACGAAATTAAAACTAGTTTTTGCTGAAAAAATCCGTAATAGTGAACAAGTTAGTTTGTTAACTGTAGTAGGTAGTCGAACACAAGATATTGTGGTCAGTTCACATGGATTGTTGTCTGAAGGCGAGGTTGATGTACAGCATCACTTATTACAGCAGCAGTCTTTAACCCTGGTGGTTTCTCCCGATCAGGTCGATACAGCTGCTAACATACTACACACAGCATACATCGTAGCGCGTGAAGCACAGGGTTATCTGAAAAAAGAAGTGCATTTTAGTTAAATAAACTCATTCGATAGTTTACGAAAATATAACTTTTGGTGGATAATGCTCTCGTAGCTAGATAAATTTAGAGATTATTCAAGGAGCAAAGAATGCTAATTTTGACTCGCCGCGTTGGCGAAACACTGATGATTGGTGACGAAGTAACAGTGACTGTACTAGGCGTTAAAGGTAACCAAGTACGTATTGGTGTTAATGCACCTAAAGAAGTATCTGTTCACCGTGAAGAGATCTACATGCGCATTCAAGCTGAAAAAGGTAATGGTAACGTTGCATCTGGCAATTACTAATACTTTCGCGTAGAAAAAGGGCTAGCACGGTTGCTAGCCTTTTTTGATCTTGGTGTTTTGAACCAAGAATAGGTAAGAGTGATAGGGGGGGGAAGCATTTACTGCAATTCCACTTTCACCGCTAAACACTATAGCTGTGTCACGAGTTTGTCTTTTTTCTTGCATTCACATGTAGCGAAATTTTTAGGCTCGTAGTATGGTTGCTTATGCACTGACAATGTCATTGTTGAAAATGAGATAACTTAATTCAGCACGTAATCTCGCTAATCTTTCGCCTTAATTTTTAAGGGAAAAAGAGCCTTTTGATACGAATAAGTTCAAATAGCAAGCGCTTTGATTAAATTGCAAACGGTTGAGTGTTTTTATCCATTTTTTTTCAATAAAGTGTTTGACATATTTTCGGTAAAACGTAATATGTGCCTCCGCAAGACGGTGAGGTGGCCGAGAGGCCGAAGGCGCTCCCCTGCTAAGGGAGTATGTGGTTTGTAGCTGCATCGAGGGTTCGAATCCCTCCCTCACCGCCATTTCTTGCGAGTCTAAACGTAGCAAGTTAGACAACAATATGTGCGCTCTTAGCTCAGCTGGATAGAGTACCTGGCTACGAACCAGGCGGTCGGAGGTTCGAATCCTCCAGAGCGCGCCATTATCTCTCTTATCATAAGATAGGCGTGATAATAATGAATTAGGTGAGGTGGCCGAGTGGCCGAAGGCGCTCCCCTGCTAAGGGAGTATGTGGTTTGTAGCTGCATCGAGGGTTCGAATCCCTCCCTCACCGCCATTCATTACAGGCCGATGGCCTTTTTTTTGTTTCGTTGTAAGCAAAGTGTGATATATTTCACAACTTCATTCGAAAGAGTGAAACACCGTGCGCTCTTAGCTCAGCTGGATAGAGTACCTGGCTACGAACCAGGCGGTCGGAGGTTCGAATCCTCCAGAGCGCGCCACTATTTAGGGTTTCTTATTGAACTCCTGATATTGGAACACCGATATCGAAAACCGTGCGTCCTTAGCTCAGCTGGATAGAGTACCTGGCTACGAACCAGGCGGTCGGAGGTTCGAATCCTCCAGGACGCGCCACTTATTCAAGGGCTCTCTTTCTCAAGAGAATGAGAACCCTGATATTGATTATTATGCCTTTGGCAATTAATATCGAAACCGTGCGCTCTTAGCTCAGCTGGATAGAGTACCTGGCTACGAACCAGGCGGTCGGAGGTTCGAATCCTCCAGAGCGCGCCACTATTTAGGGTTTCCTAGTGAACTCCTGATGTTGGTAACACCGATATCAAAAACTGTGCGTCCTTAGCTCAGCTGGATAGAGTACCTGGCTACGAACCAGGCGGTCGGAGGTTCGAATCCTCCAGGACGCGCCACTATTTAACGGTTTCCTCTCGAATGAGTATGAAATTGAGTATTAACTATTAACTTAGGTTGATACAAAACCGTGCGCTCTTAGCTCAGCTGGATAGAGTACCTGGCTACGAACCAGGCGGTCGGAGGTTCGAATCCTCCAGAGCGCGCCACTATTTAGGGTTTCTTATTGAACTCCTGATATTGGTACACCGATATCGAAAACCGTGCGTCCTTAGCTCAGCTGGATAGAGTACCTGGCTACGAACCAGGCGGTCGGAGGTTCGAATCCTCCAGGACGCGCCACTATTTAACGGTTTTCTCTCGAATGAGTATGGAATCCGAGTATTGACTTAGGTTGATACAAAACCGCGCGCTCTTAGCTCAGCTGGATAGAGTACCTGGCTACGAACCAGGCGGTCGGAGGTTCGAATCCTCCAGAGCGCGCCACTATTCAAAAAAAGCCTCGTTTATACGAGGTTTTTTTTCGTCTTGAGCTTTTATTGTTAATTAAATGTTAACATTTGGTTTTAGGTAACTTGTTGTATTTATTATAATTAGTCATATCTAACTATCTATTCCACCTTGCTCATATCACTTCCAGAAAAACACCTAATTAAGTCGCAGTTTATTCACCTGAAAATCACTAATTTATCAGATTTATGTGATCTGTATGGCGAATAATTAACCTGATCTGTGTGTTATCCGTAACACTACCTTAAACAAAATTGACAAACTTTTACCAATCGAGATAATCCAAGGGTCGGGATCATTATTCGCTGAAATCCTGCACACATGTCAGGATGACAAAGAAAGGAAGCAACATGACTAATATAGGAAGCCTGCTAGGAGATGCGGCAACCCTAATGGTGACAGGTATGTCTGTCGTCTTTATATTCTTAACTATTCTCGTTTATCTCGTTCGGTTAATGTCGAAACTGGTACCAGAAGAAGTACCCGAGCCGATCGCTGCACCAAAAACAATTCAAAAATCACAATCAACCCCTTCTGCTGTTAGTCCACAGGTTGTGGCAGCAATATCGTCCGCGGTTCATCAATACCGTGTATCGACTGCTAAGTAGCAATTAAAAGGATTAAAAGGAGTTAATGAGCATGTCTAAACCACTAGCTATCACAGACGTGGTACTTCGTGACGCCCATCAGTCACTATTTGCTACAAGAATGCGTATCGAGGATATGCTGCCAATCGCAGCTGAACTGGATAAAGTCGGATACTGGTCACTTGAAACATGGGGCGGAGCAACCTTCGATTCATGTATTCGTTTCTTGGGAGAAGACCCTTGGGAGCGTCTACGTGAGCTGAAAAAAGCGATGCCAAATACCCCAATGCAAATGCTACTTCGTGGTCAAAACCTTTTAGGCTACCGTCATTATGCAGACGACGTGGTAGAGAAATTTGTAGAGCGTGCACATAAGAACGGGATGGATGTATTCCGTATTTTTGATGCAATGAATGATGTACGTAACTTTGAGAAAGCGGTAAAAGCAACGGTTGATGTTGGCGCACACGCTCAAGGTACTCTGTCGTACACCACAAGCCCAGTGCACAACGCAGATACTTGGGTTGATCTTGCTAAGCGATTAGAAGATCTAGGCTGTCACTCGCTTTGTATCAAAGATATGTCGGGCTTACTGAAGCCTTATGAAGCAGAAGAGCTGATCACGCGTATTAAGGCGTCGTGTGATGTTCCTCTGGCACTGCACAGCCACGCGACAACGGGTCTATCAACAGCAACAGCCGTGAAAGCGGTTGAAGCGGGTATCGATATTCTAGATACCGCTATCTCTTCAATGAGCTGTACGTACGGCCACACACCAACAGAAACGGTTGTAGCTATGCTGGAAGGCACTGAGCGTGCAACCGGTCTTAAGCTTGACCAAATTGAACCGATCGCTGCTTACTTCCGTGAAGTTCGCAAGAAGTACGCAAAGTGGGAAGGTCAATTGAAGGGTGTCGACTCACGTATCCTGATTGCTCAAGTCCCAGGTGGTATGTTGACGAACATGGAAGGTCAGCTCAAAGAGCAAGGCGCTGTGGATCGCATGGATGAAGTTCTGGAAGAGATCCCACGTGTACGTAAAGAGCTAGGTTACATCCCACTGGTAACGCCAACTTCTCAAATTGTCGGTACACAAGCGGTCATCAACGTTCTAACGGGTGAGCGCTATAAGAGCATCACCAAAGAAACAGCGGGTCTTTTGAAAGGCGAGTACGGTCAAGCGCCTGCTGAGCTGGATGCTGAACTGCAAGCAAAAGTACTAGACGGTGCAGAGCCAATTACATGTCGTCCTGCTGATCTGCTTAAGTCAGAAATGGATGATCTAACTACTGATTTGTTAGAAAAAGCGAAAGCAGAAGGTATTTCTCTGGCTGAAGATACCGTCGATGACGTGCTGACGTACGCGCTTTTCCCACAAGTTGGTCTTAAGTTCCTGAAGAATCGCCACAACCCTGAAGCCTTTGAACCTGCACCAGGTGCTGAAGTTGAAGCTCCAGCAGCTGCTGCTCCTGCGCCAGTCGCGGGTGGTATTGAAAGCTACAGCGTGAAAGTGGATGGTCAAGTATACGATGTTGAAGTCGGCCCTCAAGGTCAACTGACGTCAGTATCACCTGCAGCACAACCTGCTCAGCAAAGCGCACCAGCAGCGCCTGCGGCATCGAACGCGGAATCTGTACCAGCACCATTGGCTGGCAACATCTTTAAAGTCAACGTACAGCCTGGTGCTCAGGTAGAAGAAGGTGATGTGCTACTGATTCTAGAAGCGATGAAGATGGAGACAGAAGTTCGTGCAGCACGTGGTGGTATCGTACAAGAACTGAATGTTAAAGAAGGCGATGCAGTTACTGTAGGCGCTCCACTACTAAGCTTGGCGTAAGGGAGTACCATGGAAGGATTGATGACCTTATGGTCTGAAACGGGTATTGCTAACTTTGAGTTTGGCCAGATCTGCATGATGCTGGTCGGCTGCTTACTGTTGTTCTTGGCAATTCGTAAAGGATTTGAACCCCTACTACTGCTACCGATTGGTTTCGGTGCAGTATTGGCGAACATTCCCAATGCTGGCTTTACGGAGCCGGGTGGTCTGCTGTACTACGTTTACTACATCGGGATTGAGACGGGCATCTTCCCGCTTCTGATCTTTATGGGCGTGGGCGCCATGACTGACTTCGGTGCGTTGATCGCTAACCCGAAAACATTGTGGCTTGGCGCGGCAGCGCAGTTTGGTATTTTTGCAACGCTATTTGGTGCGATCTTGCTGAACTACATCCCTGGTATGGAGTTCTCGATGGCGGATGCTTCGTCTATCGCGATCATTGGTGGTGCAGATGGCCCAACGGCAATCTTCTTAGCCAGCCAGTTGTCTCCGGATCTATTGGGTGCGATTGCGGTTGCAGCATACAGCTACATGGCGCTTGTACCCATTATCCAGCCGCCAATCATGAAGGCACTGACATCTCCAGAAGAGCGTAAAATTCAGATGGCTCAACTGCGTCACGTAAGTAAGGGTGAGAAGATCCTTTTCCCGCTTGCTGTGCTGCTGATGACGATTCTGTTCCTGCCATCGGCAACTCCGCTAGTCGGTATGTTCTGTCTAGGTAACTTGATGCGCGAAGCGGGTGTGGTTGATCGTCTATCGAAGACAGCTCAAAACGAGTTGATCAACGTGGTGACTATCTTCCTTGGTCTAGGTGTTGGTTCTAAGCTGCAAGCGGACACCTTCTTGAACTTAGAGACGCTTGGTATTCTTGGCCTAGGTGCTGTTGCATTCAGTATCGGTACTGCGGGCGGTGTGTTAATGGCGAAGCTATTGAATAAGTTCTCCAAAGAAGACATCAACCCTCTTATTGGTGCGGCGGGTGTATCTGCTGTACCAATGGCGGCACGTGTAGTGAACAAGGTTGGCCTAGAGGCTAACCCACAAAACTTCCTACTGATGCATGCTATGGGTCCAAACGTTGCGGGCGTACTGGGAAGTGCGGTAGCGGCAGGTATCTTGTTAGCTCTCGTGGGTTAAGCAGGTTACATCTTGCCAAGCGGTTGAGTTAATTGGTGGTTAATTTTCAAACCAGTGGTTAACTTAGCCCAACAAAATGGTTTATAGTCGAAGGGATGCTTGTGCATCCCTTTCTTTTATTCGTTAGGTTTTAACTAATTAGGGACATGTTTAAATGGAAAACAAACAGATAGCGATTACCGAGTTTGGCGGGGTAGAAAACCTTGTACTTCAGACCAGTGCGATACCAGAACCTCAAGAGGGTGAGGTAGTGGTTAAGGTTGCGTTCTCTGGCGTTAACCCAATTGATGTTAAAACCCGTGCGGGATTAGGTTGGGCGGCTGCACAGAATAAAGATAACCTACCTTGGGTTCCTGGCTACGACATTTCGGGTCAAGTGATTGCTTGTGGTGAGTCGGCAGAGCGCTTCTCTATTGGCGCTAATGTTGCGGGTTTCATTGGTTTTCCGCTGCAAGGTGGCGGCTATAGCCAATACGTTGCTGTACCTGAGAGTGCTCTGAGTGCGGTACCTGATTCTGTGACTCTAGAAGCTGCGGCAGCACTGCCACTGGCCAGCCAAACTGCTGCACAGGCACTAAACAAAGCTGAAGTGAAAGAGGGCGATCGTGTTCTCATATTGGCTGGCGCAGGTGGTGTTGGTCACTTAGCGGTACAGATTGCCGTCGCCGCAAAAGCCGAAGTTTACACGACGTGCAGCGAAGCGAACCTCGACTACCTTGCTACATTGGGGGCTCATGCTATCAACTATCAGTTTGCACCTGCGTCTGAGCGAGTGTCTGACGTTGATGTTCTGATTGATCTCGTTGGTGGCGACACGGCGCTTGATGCACTTAAGTGTCTTAAAGATGGTGCACGCGTAGTCACAGTGCCAACACTATCGGCAGAGCTTATCTGTGAAAAGGCTCAGCTGTTAGGCTTTACAGCAAGCGGTATGTTGGTTGAGCCACAACCAGAGCAGATGGATACCATGCTATACATGGTGAGTGTTGGTCTCTTGAAGACAGAAGTGCAACGTATCTTCCCAATGGAGGAAGCACAAGCGGCACACTTACAGGTTGAAACGGGTCATACTCGAGGTAAAGTTCTACTGGATATGAAGTGTTAGAATCATTTAATTCATTGTTTGAAGCCATAGCGCTGTGGTTCTCTGATTCCGCGTTATGGGTACTGTTCATTAGTGGTTTTCTCAGTGCCACACTGTTACCCGGAGGTTCAGAAGCCAGTCTTATTGCCGCTTTGAGCCTCAACCAATTTTCAACGTTCTCGATTATTTTGGTCTCCACTGTGGGTAATACCCTAGGTGGATTAACCAACTATTGGATAGGTTTATGGTTACCGAATCGAACTCAATCCGAGAAGCATGGTCATAAAGCTATATCTTGGCTGCGCCGCTATGGTTATTGGACCTTATTGTTTAGCTGGTTGCCCGTGATTGGTGATCCTTTATGTCTCGCTGCGGGTTGGCTTCGAATGAAGTTCCTACCAAGTTTGATATTGATTGCGATCGGCAAAGCACTGCGCTACAGCTTATTGGCTGGCATCTATTTTGGTTTTTTCTAAGGAGAACCTATGAAGAAGGTTTTACTGGGTACATTTTCTCTTATTGCCCTTGCAGGGTGTTCTCATCAAGTACCTAGCTCAACTTCCCTATTTTCTTCCTTGCCAGAAGGCATCACGCTTGTTGATGAGGTGAAACCTTCTAGCGATAAAGTTGTGATTCCATACAAAAAGTATCAGTTGGAGAATGGTTTAACCGTCATCCTTTCACCGGATGATTCTGATCCCTTGGTACATGTTGACGTGACTTACCATGTCGGCTCTGCGCGAGAAGAGATTGGTAAATCTGGCTTTGCTCATTTCTTTGAGCATATGATGTTTCAAGGCTCTGAGAACGTAGGTGATCAAGAGCACTTTAAGATCATCACCGAAGCGGGTGGTACTTTAAACGGCACCACCAATCGAGACCGAACCAACTATTTTGAAACCGTGCCATCAAATCAGCTAGAGAAAATGCTGTGGTTGGAGTCTGATCGTATGGGGTTCTTGTTGGATGCAGTTTCTCAACGAAAATTTGAGATTCAGCGAGACACGGTGAAAAACGAGCGTGCTCAAACCTACGAAAACCGTCCTTATGGTTTAATGTGGGAACGCATGGGGGAGGCACTCTATCCTGAAGGTCACCCATATTCGTGGCAGCCAATCGGTTATGTTGAAGATCTCGATCGCGTTGATGTTAATGATCTTAAAGCCTTTTTCCTTCGTTGGTACGGCCCAAACAATGCGGTACTGACTATCGGTGGTGACATTGATGTAGAAGACACACTTGAGTGGGTGAACAAATACTTTGGACCGATCCCTAGAGGACCAGAAGTCGAGAAAGCTGAGAAGCAACCAGCAGTCTTAACGGAAGACAAATATATTACGCTTGAAGATAACATTCGCCAGCCAATGGTTTTAGTTGGTTGGCCAACGACTTACCGTGGTGAAGAAACACAAGCGACATTGAATGCCTTGTCTGATGTTCTTGGTAAAGGAACGAACAGTTACCTGTATCAAGACCTAGTCAAGACACAGAAAGCCGTTAGTGCCGGTTCGTTCCATGATTGTGGTGAGCTTGCATGTACGCTTTATGTCTATGCGATGGGCGACTCGGGTAAGAAAGGCGACCTAACGGTATTGAACCAAGCACTATTGGATACGCTAGATAAGTTCTCTAAAGAGGGCGTGGCTCAAGAGCGCCTTGACCAGATTACTGGCATGGCAGAGGCCAATGCAGTCTTTGCACTGCAGAGTGTGCGCGGTAAAGTGTCTCAGCTTGCCTCAAACGAAACCTTCTACGGCCAGCCAGATCGTATTGAATCCCAGTTAGAGCAGATTCGAGCAGTAACCCCAGAGAGCGTAGCTCAAGCCTATAAAGACTTTGTCCAAGATAAGCACAAAGTGACGTTAAGCGTTGTTCCTCGTCGTCAGCTTGATTTAGCTGTGCGTGAAGCGACTTTTGTGACGCCACCTCGCACGCTACCTGAATATACCAAGGTAACAGAAGACCAGTTGGAGTTTAGAAAGGCACCGAATACCTTTGATCGCAGTGTCATGCCAGAGGTCACTTTTGGTGTTACCGCTACCATGCCTGAATTGTATCGTGTCCACTACGCCAATGGTGGTGAGTTGATTGGTACCGTGACGACAGAAACACCAACGGTGCAACTTCAATTCCAGCTACCGGCCGGTGAGCGTTACGTGGCAAAAGGTCAAGAAGGTTTAGCGAACCTAACCGCAGCTATGATGGAAGAGGGCTCAACGCAGCGTTCGGTTGAAGAGTTGCAGGCAACGCTCGATAAGCTTGGCAGCAGTGTCAGTATTAGCGCGGGTAGTTATACCACCGATATCTCAGTGTCATCGCTTGAGAAAAACCTAGCGCAGACATTGGCGATTGTAGAAGAGGTGTTGTTCTCTCCTAAGTTCGACGAACAAGACTTCGAACGAGTAAAAAAACAGATGCTAGAGGGTGTGGTGTATCAACATCAACAACCGAGCTGGATGGCATCGCAGGCCACACGTGAAGTGTTGTTTGGTGATAGCCTGTTTGCCCGCTCAAGTGATGGTACTGAAGAGTCTCTGAAGTCATTAACACTGGATGATGTAAAACAGTTTTACAATCAGCACTATACTCCTGAAGGGGCAAATATTGTGATTGTAGGCGATATCTCGAAAAGAGAGGCTGAAAAGCAGCTAAACTTCTTTAAAGAGTGGCAGGGTGATGCGGCACCATTGACGCGACCACAGATCATTACACCATTAGAAGGTCAACATCTGTACCTAGTCGACAAGCCAAATGCGCCACAAAGCATTGTTCGCTTGGTACGTAAAGGTCTGCCTTTTGACGCGACTGGTGAGCAGTACTTAGCTCAATTGGCGAACTTCAACCTTGCAGGTAACTTTAATAGCCGAGTGAACCAGAACCTACGTGAAGACAAAGGCTATACCTATGGGGCAAGCGGCTACTTCGCAAGTAATCGTGAAACCGGGGCGGTGGTATTCAGTGCTCAAGTTCGTGCTAATGCGACCGTTGCCTCTATTCAAGAGTTTATCAATGAGCTGAATGAGTTTAGCCAGAGTGGATTAACTGATGAAGAGGTGAAATTTATGCGCCTCGCAGTCGGTCAACAAGATGCACTCAAATACGAAACCCCAAGCCAGAAAGCGGGACTGTTAAGTAACATTGTGACCTTAGGTCTTGATGAAGACTATCTCAAGCAGCGCAATGAGATAGTCAACAACGTCTCGAAAGAGCAACTTAATGCGCTTGCTAAACGCTGGTTTGATCCGAATGATTATCAAATTATTGTCGTGGGTGATGCAGCTTCACTGCGTCCACAACTAGAAAAGTTAGATATTCCCATAGAAGAGCTTGAAATCATTCGTTAGAGTACACATTAAAGGGGGAGAAAAGAGAGAAGCTGTTTTTCTCTCCCCACCAATTATGATAGTTCTAATCAGAACGATATAAGATAAGTGAACTGAATTTTGACTGATTTTGCTGCGCGACTGAAGCAAGTTGCAACCAACCCAAAGACCTTTTCTCAATTTGGTCGTGGTGTTGAGAGGGAAACGCTCCGCTACAAGGAAGATGGTCGCTTAGCGACTGGTCCTCACCCTGAAGCTTTAGGTTCTGCGTTAACCAACGAGTGGGTAACAACAGACTTTTCTGAATCGTTACTCGAATTCATTACGCCGGTCTCGAATGATGTTCCGACACTTCTAAACCAGTTATCAGACATTCACCACTTTACTCAAACCAAGTTAAATGGTGAAAAGCTATGGCCCCTGTCAATGCCTTGTTACGTAGGTAGCGAAGATGACATTCAGCTGGCTCAATATGGCACGTCGAACACGGGTAAAATGAAGACTCTATATCGTGAAGGTCTCAAGCGCCGTTACGGTAGCCTAATGCAGATCATTTCAGGAGTTCACTTTAACTTCTCGTTCCCGGAAAGCTTCTGGGATAGCTTGTTTGGTGAGCAAACTGAACAAGAACGTAGCGATGCTAAATCGGATGCGTACTTCGGTTTGATTCGTAACTACTACCGCTTTGGGTGGTTGATCCCGTACTTCTTTGGTGCATCACCTGCTCTATGCTCTTCATTCATCAAAGGCCGCGAAACCAAGCTACCGTTTGAACAGCTAGGTGGCACCTTGTATCTGCCAAACGCAACGGCACTGCGCTTAAGTGACCTTGGCTACACCAACAGCGCGCAAAGTGCGCTTAAGATTGGTTTCAACAGCCTAGAGCAATATCTTGAAGGGTTGAACAAAGCGATTCGTACACCATCACAAGAGTTTGCTCAAATCGGTATTAAGGTTGATGATGAGTACCGTCAATTGAACAGTAATGTTCTGCAGATCGAGAATGAACTGTACGCACCAATTCGCCCTAAACGTGTGGCGAAAAGTGGTGAGAAGCCGTCTGAAGCGCTCGCGCGCGGCGGTGTTGAGTACATTGAAGTTCGTTCATTGGATGTTAACCCGTTCAGCTCGATTGGTATCACTGAGCAGCAGGTTCGCTTCCTAGACCTATTCCTAACTTGGAGTGTTCTATCTGAGTCGGCTGAAATGGACAACTGTGAACTTGAGTGCTGGCGCGACAACTGGAACAAGGTGATCCTTGAAGGTCGTCAAGTCGGGCTTGAGCTGCAAATCGGTTGCCACGGCGAGAAACTGTCGCTGCAAGATTGGGCGAAGCGCGTCTTTAAAGATCTTCGCGTGATTGCAGAATTGATGGATGCTGAGCAGGATGGTAGAGCTTACCAAGAGACATGCGATACTCTAGAAGCTTGGATTGATAACCCAGAACTGACGATTTCTGGCCAACTACTAGAAGAGACTAAGAAGCACGGCGGTTTAGGCAAGGTTGGCTGTGAGCTAGGTAAAGAGTACGCTCAGAAGCACCGCGATCACCAATACCAAGTCTACTCAGCAGAGCTGATGGAATCTGAGGTTGCGCGTTCAGTAATGGCGCAGAAGCAGGTGGAAGAGGCAAGCACTCAAGACTTTGATAGCTTCTTGGCTGATTACTTCTCTTATCTTAAAGCATAGCGAGTTTGTGGTGGAAAGGATTCAAGCCGTATTAATAAACAAGCGTCGCCAACGGTTATCTTGGGTCACTACGGGCGTTGCTGTTAGCCTCTTAGCTGGTTGTGCAACGCCTCCACCTAAGAAGCAAGATAACCTGTGTAGTATCTTTCGAGAGAACCCTTCTTGGTATGATGATGCTGTCGATATGCAAGAAGAGTGGGGTACACCAATTAATGTGGCGATGGCGTTTGTGAAACAAGAGAGCAGCTTTCGTCACGATGCGCGTCCACCGAAAGATTACCTGCTAGGTTTTATCCCGTGGGGACATGTTAGCAGTGCTTATGGTTATGCGCAGGCGCAAGACCCTGCTTGGCAAGACTTTCAAAAATCGACAGGGCATGGTGGCTCTCGAACGAATTTTGATGATTCATTGATGTTCATCGGTTGGTACACCAGTGAAACACGTCGTCAGTTAGGGCTCTCTTTGTGGGACCCGTACAATCAGTATTTGGCTTACCACGAAGGTCGTGGTGGTTACAAGCGTAAAACCTATAACAGCAAGCCGTCGTTAATTAAGGTGGCTCGCAGAGTTGAGCAGCAAGCGAAAGATTATGGCTGGCAGCTGAAGCAGTGCCGCCAAGAATTGGAAGACAATCGGAGTTGGTTTTTTTAAATCGACCGTCATGGAGAAGAAGAATGCCTTTATTAGATAGTTTTACTGTAGATCACACACGCATGAATGCACCTGCGGTACGTGTGGCAAAAACCATGCAGACTCCTAAGGGAGATACGATCACAGTATTCGATTTACGTTTTACTGCACCGAATAAAGATATCCTGTCAGAGAAAGGAATTCACACTCTTGAGCACCTTTACGCTGGCTTTATGCGTGCACACTTAAATGGCGAGCAAGTTGAAATCATCGATATCTCACCAATGGGTTGTCGTACGGGTTTCTACATGAGCCTGATCGGTACACCTTCAGAGCAGCAAGTGGCTGACGCTTGGTTGGCAGCAATGGCTGACGTGCTGAAAGTTGAGAGTCAAAACAAGATTCCTGAGCTGAATGAATACCAATGTGGTACAGCAGCGATGCACTCTCTAGAAGAAGCAAAAGAGATTGCTAAGGCGATTATTGAGGCAGGTATCTCAGTGAATAAGAATGATGAACTGGCGCTGCCAGAATCTATGCTTAAAGAATTGAAAGTAGACTAAGTTCCTCTTTTCATTTTCAACAAGCTTTTTCGTTCGTTAACACGTTTATCGTGCGTGAATGAAATAGAAAAGCCCTGTTCTAAACTGATCCCGTAAGGATAAAGTTGAACAGGGCTTTTTGTTTGTCTGATACATTGTGTCTGTCGAGTGACACTATGTATTGAAGCTGGTGGTCTCTTGCAGTATCTGAGGGAAAACACGAACCAGTTTAATGCGATTCTCTTCCAGTTCCACAATCTCCATTGGGTGATGCGCCACTTGAACACTTAAGTGGCTCTCTGGAATGTCTTCGAGATGCTCTAGGATTAAACCGTTGAGAGTTCTTGGGCCGTCAGTTGGCAAGCTCCACTGAAGGCCTTTATTGATATCTCGAATATTGGCGCTGCCTTCAATGAGGAAGCTGCCGTCGCTTTGCGGCGTAATCTCTTCCGAGAGGCTTGGCGCAATCGAGGTTGTGAACTCACCAACAATCTCTTCCAAGATGTCTTCTAGCGTGACTAGGCCGTTGATATCACCATACTCATCCACAATCAGACCGATACGCTGTTTATTGCGCTGGAATTTTAGTAGCTGAATATTGAGTGGTGTCGCTTCTGGAATGAAGTACACCTCATCAGCGGCGCGCAGCAGTGTCTCTTTGTTGAATTCGTTTTTTTCTAACATCAAGCGGTACGCTTCACGTAATCTCAACATCCCAACTACTTCATCGATCTGATCGCGGTACAGCACGATGCGGCCATGAGGAGAGTGGGTCAGTTGTCGAACGATAGATTTCCAATCGTCATTGATGTCGATACCCGTGATCTCATTGCGAGGCACCATGATGTCGTTCACCGTGACGTTCTCTAAATCTAAGATAGAGACCAGCATATCTTGGTGGCGTTGTGGAATCAGAGTTCCTGCTTCATTCACGACCGTTCTTAGCTCTTCAGAGCTTAGGTGGTCGGTTGCATCATGATCCGCTTTCACGCCTATGATGCGAATAAAACCGTTAGTGATGAAGTTGACCAAGAGTACGAGTGGTGATAGCACCTTCATCAATATCGTCAATACAATACTGCTGGCGTAAGAGACACGTTCGGGGTAAAGCGAGGCGATGGTTTTTGGAGTCACTTCAGCAAAAACCAGCACCACTAAGGTTAAGGCACCGGTTGCAATAGCCACACCTAGGTCGCCATAAATACGCATACCTAAGATGGTAGCAATGGCTGAAGCGAGAATATTAACGAGGTTGTTGCCGATAAGGATAAGACCGATCAGACGGTCAGGTCGACTGAGAAGTTTTTCTACACGACGCGCACCCTTATGTCCCGACTGGGAGAGGTGTTTCAAGCGGTAGCGGTTCAGGGACATCATGCCCGTTTCAGAACCAGAGAAATAACCAGAAATTACAATGAGACACGCGAGTAGCGCAAATAAGATACCCGTAGATATGTCGTCCAAAACTATTACTTTCCTAAATTTGTATCTTGATTAATTTATGACCGATGCAAGTCGGGATGTCAACTGAATGTAAAGTATGCCATACATAAAAGGCAAGGTGTGAACCTTGCCTTTCATATTGAACGATTAATTCAGGATAATTTCTTGAACAAAGCGACTACCGAAGTAGGCCAGCGTCAGTAAGGTGGCACCCGCTAGCGCAAACCAAGTCACTTTCTGGCCACGCCAACCTTTTTGGTAATGTCCCCAAAGTAGAATTGAGTAGATTACCCAAGCGACAAAAGAGAGCACCGCTTTGTGTGCTTTACCTTGAGCGAACATGTCTTGAACAAAAATAAAACCAGTAAGAAGCGTACCGGTAAGCAGACCGTTACCGATAAGAATAATCTTGAACAGTTGCCTTTCAACCATCATCAATGGCGGCAGGTTCGGGTTGATGACCAGTGCCTTTTTCTTCTTAAGTTTATAATCGAGCCATGCCAGTTGCATCGCATACAGAGCACCGATGGTCAGAGTTGCGTACGAGAACAGCGCCAATGAAATGTGCATCAGCAGTTTAGGATCGTTCTCTAAATGCTTAATGAAGGTGCTTGGAAGAAACGCAGCGGCTAACAAGTTTAGAGCTGCAAAACTGTACACAACAGGGAGAATAAACCAGAGGCGGTTTTTAAGCATTGCCCCGCTCATGACCAGCGAGATAATGAAGCTTATCAATGAGGCAACATTGAGAATACTGAGGTTTTGACCGCCGGCGTTAAAGATTAAGTCGCCCAGCAACCACGCATGAAAAGCGATAGCAAGAAACGCACTCACCAGTACCGTTTTGGCACGGATTCCTGTTTGGTGTACAAGACCTGGGATGATCGTGGATATAGCCATTGTGTATAGAAAGGCTGCTGCGATCGCAATTAGACTGTCCATGGTATCCATTTAAATGATTACTAATTCGCGAATTATACCCTGCATCGCCCTTTTGGGCTATGGTGAACCTCACTCATTTATTAGTGAACAGCGCCCTATATCACACACCGTCAGTATTAACCGCTGACAACGGGTGTGACTCTATTCCACGCTAATGTATACTCTCGGTAATAGTCGCAGGATTGAGCGAAGAGAAAACTATGTTTGATAATTTAACGGATCGTCTATCCAAAACGCTGAAGAATATCAGCGGTAAAGGTCGTCTGACCGAAGACAACATCAAGGATACGCTACGTGAAGTACGTATGGCGTTACTGGAAGCCGACGTTGCACTGCCGGTTGTCCGTGATTTCGTAAAGCGCGTTAAAGAAGGCGCGGTAGGTGTTGAGGTTTCTAAATCTCTAACACCGGGCCAAGAATTTATTAAGATCGTTCAGGCTGAGCTTGAAGCGGTAATGGGTGAGTCGAATGAGGCTCTTAACCTAGCTGCGCAGCCGCCAGCAGTGATCTTGATGGCCGGTCTACAAGGTGCGGGTAAAACCACATCGGTAGGTAAGCTATCTAAGCTCCTAACTGAGCGTGACAAAAAGAAAGTACTGGTTGTTTCTGCCGACGTTTATCGCCCGGCGGCGATCAAACAGCTTGAAACATTGGCTGCGGATGTCGGCGTGGATTTCTTCCCATCGTCTGCCGACCAAAAGCCTATCGACATTGCAAATGCAGCCATTGACCACGCGAAGAAGAAATTCTACGACGTGCTACTTGTCGATACCGCAGGTCGCTTAGCCATCGATGAAGAGATGATGGGTGAGATCCAAGAGCTTCATACGGCGATTAACCCAGTTGAAACTCTGTTCGTTGTTGATGCAATGACAGGTCAAGATGCGGCGAATACAGCGAAAGCCTTTGGTGATGCACTACCGCTAACAGGTGTGATCCTAACTAAGGTTGATGGTGATGCACGTGGTGGTGCGGCGCTTTCTGTTCGTCATATCACAGGTAAGCCAATCAAGTTCTTAGGTGTGGGCGAGAAAACCGACGCACTAGAACCATTCCACCCAGATCGCGTAGCTTCTCGTATCTTAGGTATGGGTGACGTTCTGTCTCTTATCGAAGACCTACAGAAGAACGTAGACCAAGAGAAAGCAGAGAAGCTGGCTAAGAAGTTCAAAGAGAAGAAAGGCTTCGACCTTGAAGACTTCCGTGAGCAGCTAGGTCAGATGCAAAACATGGGCGGCATGATGGGCATGATGGATAAGCTTCCAGGTATGTCTCAGCTACCAGACAACGTAAAAGATAAAGTTGATGACAAGATGTTCAAGCAAATGGAAGCGATCATCAACTCTATGACTATGAAAGAGCGTCAGCGCCCAGAGCTTATTAAAGGCTCACGCAAGAAACGTATTGCGGCAGGTTCTGGTACTCAGGTACAAGATGTTAACCGTCTGCTTAAGCAGTTCACCCAGATGCAGAAGATGATGAAGAAAATGCAGAAAGGTGGCATGAAAGGCATGATGCGTAACATGCAAGGTATGATGGGTGGCATGGGCGGTGGCGGCATGGGTGGTGGTTTCAACCCATTCGGTCGTTAAGTCCTTCTTCCTATTAAGTTTGAGCTATCACCGCCTAAGTTTGCGTAGTCAGTGAAATGCTTGCTGCGTTACTTTTCAGAGTGTTAGCTCTGTCACAGAAAGTGTACAGAGACTCTGTTGGCGAAAAAATAGCTAAACCCCTTGCATTGCCCCGGAATAAGAGTAAAATTCCGGGGCTTTAATTTGGCACGAGACCCCAAGTTATTTATTGATAAGTAGCTTCTGGGGTTAATTTATTTATTAAGAAAGCAAAGAGGACGACATGGTAACCATTCGTTTGGCACGTCACGGCGCTAAGAAGCGTCCATTCTATCAAATCGTAGTAGCGGACAGCCGCAATGCAGCAACTGGCCGTTTCATCGAGAAAGTAGGTTTCTTTAACCCTACTGCTCAAGGTCAAGAAGAAGGTCTACGTCTAGACCTAGATCGCGTTAACCACTGGGTTGGTCAAGGCGCATCTCTATCTGACCGCGTAGCTAAGCTAGTTAAAGACGCTCAAAAAGCGGCTTAATTTTACTTTAAGTAGAAGACATAGCTTATGTCGATGAAGGATAAAGAAACGATGAGCAAGCAAGACGAAAAAATTGTTATGGGCAAGTTTGGTGCTACCTATGGCATTCGCGGCTGGCTGAAAGTTTTTTCCTACACAGACAATGCTGAAAGCATATTCGATTACACCCCTTGGTACATTAACCAAAAGGGTAAGTGGGTTGAGTTCAATGTTGAAAGCTGGAAGCGCCATAACAAAGGTATGGTGTGTAAGCTTGAAGGGCTTGAGGTTCGTGAAGAAGCTCATACTCTGACTAACTTTGAAATCGCTGTAGACCCGGCATCACTACCTGAATTGTCAGAAGATGAATTCTACTGGCGTGAATTGTTTGGTATGCAAGTTGTTACCACTAAGGGCTATTCCCTTGGTGAGGTCACTGACCTATTAGAAACTGGCTCAAACGATGTTCTCGTGGTGAAAGCAAATCTTAAAGATGCTTTTGGCCAAAAGGAACGGTTAATACCGTACCTTGAAGAGCAAGTGATCAAAAAAGTTGATCGCGAAGCTCAACGGATCGAAGTTGACTGGGATCCTGGATTCTAATTCCAAAATTACAGAGCGAGAGAACACATGTGGGTTGGCGTAATTAGCCTTTTTCCTGAAATGTTCCGTTCTGTTACTGATTTTGGAGTAACAGGTCAAGCGGTTAAAAAAGGTCTTTTATCGATTGAGACATGGAATCCTCGCGATTTCACTCACGATAAACATCGCACTGTTGATGATAGACCTTACGGTGGTGGTCCTGGCATGTTGATGATGGTGCAGCCTTTGCGCGACGCTATTCACACTGCCAAGCAAGCATCACCGGGGAAAACGAAAGTTATCTATCTTTCACCTCAAGGTCGCAAGCTCGACCAGAAAGGTGTTGAAGAGCTGGCAACAAATGAGAATTTACTTCTTATCTGTGGTCGCTACGAAGGGGTAGATGAGCGCATCATACAATCTGAAGTGGACGAAGAATGGTCGATTGGTGATTTTGTGATGACGGGTGGCGAACTGCCGGCCATGACGCTAATTGACTCGGTCTCACGGTTTATTCCGGGAGTCCTAGGTGATTTCGCGTCAGCAGAAGAGGACTCTTTTGCAAATGGTTTGTTAGATTGCCCTCACTATACGCGCCCTGAGGTGCTAGACGATAAAGAGGTGCCTTCGGTACTCAAGTCTGGAAACCATAAGGACATTCGTCGCTGGCGATTAAAACAATCGCTGGGCCGTACTTGGCTAAGAAGACCAGAACTCCTGGAAAACCTAGCTCTGACTGACGAACAGGAACAATTACTGGCTGAATTCATTAAAGAGCAACGCTCTTAACGAAAAGCAAGCAGTAACCTATTAAATTTAGTATCAGTTTATTCTAGGAATTTATACAAATGAGCAACATCATTAAAGCTCTTGAAGAAGAGCAACTAAAATCAGACCTTCCTAAATTCGCACCAGGTGACACTGTTGTAGTTCAGGTTAAGGTAAAAGAAGGTGACCGTGAGCGTCTACAGGCTTTCGAAGGCGTTGTAATCGCTATTCGTAACCGTGGTCTTCACTCTGCATTCACAGTTCGTAAGATCTCGAACGGTGAAGGTGTTGAGCGTACGTTCCAAACTCACTCTCCAATGGTTGATAGCATTGAAGTTAAACGCCGCGGTGCAGTACGTCGTGCCAAGCTGTACTACCTACGTGAGCGTTCTGGTAAGTCTGCTCGTATTAAAGAGAAGCTTGCTAAGAAGTAATTCTTTTTGCATTCTATCGATAAAAGCGGAGCCATTTGGCTCCGCTTTTTTGTGCGCGTTATTTAGAGTTTCGAAAGCAAGAGATCCCCAACTCGCTCGTTCCTCACTCTTGGGGATGACGAATAGATAACATTACGTAGTAGGATGGTGGGTGTTTATTGTAAATAGGCTACGCTTAAGGCGGCAGTGATGAACTTAATTTTAAAGCCCGGAATAACCGTCATTCCCTAGACTGACGAAGGAAGGAGTAGGGAATCTCTTTTGGCAAACACCAAACAATCGGCAATAAAAAAGGATTGACGCAAACGCCAACCCTTTAATAATTCTTCTCGAATCTCGAATCTCGAATCTCGAATCTCGAATCTCGAATCTCGAATCTCGAATCTCGAATCTCGAATCTCGAATCTCGAATCTCGAATCTCGAATCTCGAATCTCGAATCTCGAACTTAGTACTGATCTTCCGACCAACCATCACTGTCCGACATATCGGGAGCACCCGCGATACTGTTCTCTTCGTCGGCCCACTCACCAAAATCAATCATCTGACACTGTTTGCTACAGAAAGGGCGATGTGGACTCTGCTCACCCCACTCAACATCAGTCTGACATTGTGGGCATTTAACGATGGTGATTTTCTTAGACATAATGGTTCTTAGTTGGGTGTGGTTCTAGAATTGTAGGCCTGAGCATGGCTCAAGCCAACTTTAATAAGGTATTTAGCGACAAATAAGCTAGCTGCAGACAGCTAATTCAAATTCGATATCTTGAGTGCACGCCTGACCGCTTTCAAAGCACATAAACTTCACGGCAAAGCGGTTTTTGTGTCCTGAAATCATTGGGTAAGCGCCATACTGCATTGGAATTGAGAGGCGTAAGATGTTCGCCTCTTCCGCATCGCTTTGAAAGAAGCCCGCACGAGCGATTTGCGGTTGGAAGTGCCCCGTTTCGCGAGTTAACTTTAACCATAGGTTTAGGGCGTCATACAGAGGTTGTAAGCTATCCATCCAAGCTTTAGCATCATTCATTCTCTTATCAAGAGGAAGATGCAGCCAATAGTGCAGAGCCGGTAGATCAAAGCAACATGAGCCACCGGGTAGGTTGAAACGCTGACGAATAGCACTTAGGAAGCGATCTTCTTTCAGAGACTGACCAAAGCGTTCAGCCAGCATTAGCTCACGGTAGATGTTGCTGATGTCTTCTAGCAGTGAAGTGAGCATCTCCTGATCGACGCCTTCGACATTGAGCCAGCTCTTGTACGTGACACGCTGCTTCTCAATGTCTTTTGCCAGTTCACTCTTTAGTTGAATTTGTTCAAAGATCTCAATCAGATCGAAGATTGAACGAAAGAACAATTGGTACTGTTGAGCATCTGAAAATGTTGAAGACAGGTGCAGCTGCCTCAAGAGGGATTCCACTCTTAAGTAGATACGTGTTTTCTCATTTAGAGGATGTTCAAATTTATGAGTGATCATCAAGCAAACCTTCATTCAACATAAGACTATTTTTACCGATCTTGCGTGCTTATTGCTAGATACTTTTGATGTAAATCTGTGATTTGAGGCAAAAGATCTTGGTTTTTAGTATGGTTTTTAATCACGTCGTCCGCAACCGCTAAACGCTGTTCTCGTGAAGCTTGTGATTTGAGGATCGCGTTGACCTGTTCTTCAGAGACATTGTCTCGGTTCATGGTGCGTTGAATCTGAACTTCTTTAGGAACATCAATAACTAAAACGCGATCTGCCATACCTTGCATCTGGTTTTCAATCAGTAAAGGTGCAACGAGTAAACCATAGGGAGAGCGAATGTTTGTCAGCTCTTGTTCAATCTTATTACGAATCATTGGATGAAGCAGCGCATTCAACCAAGCTTTGTCTTCTGGGTGACTGAAGATCTGCTTACGAAGTTTCGCTCGGTTGAGGGTCCCGTCTTCTAAAAGGATTGCTTCGCCAAAATGTTCAGTGATCTGACGTAATCCGTCGCTGCCTAGCGCAACGACTTCACGTGCTACGATATCGGCATCGACAATATCGATGTTGAAGTGCTTTTGAAACAGGTCAGCAACGGTGGTCTTTCCGCTAGCAATACCGCCAGTGAGACCAATAATGGTAGCCATAAAATTAAATTCCTAAAACCGAAGTAAAATACCAAGCCATAATGTTCTCGCCCCAAATTAGACTGATCCAACCGGCAATGGCGAGATAAGGACCAAAAGGGAAGGCTTTGTCGATGCCTTGCTGTTTCAATCGCAGCTGAATTAAGCCAAACACGAGGCCAACCAGCGAAGAGAGCAAGATGATCATGGGTAGGTGTTGCCAACCAAGCCAAGCCCCTAATGCGGCAAGAAGTTTGAAATCACCATAGCCCATGCCCTCTTTGCCCGTTAGGAGTTTGAATAGCCAGTAGACTGACCATAGCGCTAAGTAGCCAGCCATTGCTCCTATGACTGAGTCTTGAAGGGTGATAGGGCTGATGCCAAACAGCGCAAGCGCAATACCTGACCAGACCAATGGTAGCGTGATTTGATCGGGCAGTAGCATGGTATCGAGGTCGATGAAGGTCGCTGATATTAAGGCAAAGGTAAAAAAGATCAGTGCGATTGTGTAGTAACCGAAACCAAAATGCGCCGCAACGAAGCTACACATCACCGCAGTGAGTAGCTCAACCAAAGGGTAGCGAGGGCTGATAGGATTCGAACACTGTCGACATTTGCCTTTCAAAACCAACCAACTGAATACTGGAATATTATCGATGACTCGAATCTGCGTTTCACATTTCGGGCAGGTTGAACGGGGTACGCTGAGGTTGTATGTCCCCTTTGGCATCGGAATCTTGTAATCAGGGAAGCTTTCAGAGCACTCTTGCTGCCATTCTCGTTGCATCATAATTGGCAAACGATGGATAACGACGTTGAGAAAACTACCGATAAGTAGGCTGAAGATAAAAGCTAATACGGGGAATAGCCAAGGATAGTAGTGAAATACTTCCATAGTGTCCTGTCCACTGGGGTCTAACTGGCGAGAGCCATGAGTGTGTTGTCATTGATTGTCGCCTATCCTAACACACTCATTAAGTTAAAGATCGGTAAGTACATCGCAACCACTAAGCTCCCTACAACAGATCCCAGAAAAAGGATGATCAGTGGTTCTAAGATCTTGCCCAGATTATCGACGGTGTTGTCGACCTCAAATTCATAGATCGTCGCCACTTTATTGAGCATATCATCAAGGTTGCCAGACTCTTCGCCTATCATCACCATCTGCAGTACCATTTCAGGGAAGGCTTGGCTATTGCGCATCGCAATATACATTGGCATTCCTGCCGCTGTCTCTTTGTGGACTTCCGTAATCGCGGATTCAAAGTGTACGTTACCTGTCGTTTTGGCTGTCGTTCTAAGACTTGTCAGGATCGGTATCCCAGAACTGAAGCTGGTTGACAACGTGCGGCTGAATTTGGCTATTGAAGCCTTGGCGACTACACCTCCGATAATGGGCATGCGTAAGCCAATGCGGCTAGTGGCAAGCCGAATGGCATAAGAGCGTTTACGGGCCTGGATGAAGAGTAGAGTTGCTGCACCCAAACCAACAAAGGTATAGAAGCCGTAGGCCTGCATCCAGTGAGACAGTTCCATGACTTTAGCTGTAAACCAAGGCAAGTCAGCACCAAATCCTGAAAACATGGACTCGAACTCTGGGATCACTTTAGTTAGCATCAAATAGGAAACCAATAAGGCTGTCATGACTACCATCACAGGGTAAATCAGCGCTTTAACCACTTTTGATTTGAGCTGCGCGCTCTTTTCTCGGTAGGTCGCCAGTCGTTCAAATACTTCTGCGAGGTTTCCAGACAGCTCTCCGGTTGCGACAAGGTCGGTATACAAGTCATCAAAATGGCGGCTTGCGGTTCTCATCGCTTTTGATAAAGGGGTTCCAGCTTCAACGCCTTTGCGTATCTGCGACAAAATCGATTTCATCTCAGCTTTTCTATGGTTATCTGACACCAGTTTTATCGCTTGGATGATTGGGACTCCGGTTCCTAACATGGTTGCTAACTGGCGTGTTAACAGGGTGATGTCTTTTGCTTTGACCTGATTCGTTAGGCGAGTGAGCGCGGAGATACTTTTTTTCTTTATCTTCTTGATCTGAATATGCTGTTCGCGAAGCTTGTCTCTGACTTCTAGCTCAGTAAGAGCCAAGGTTTGCCCTGACACTCTCTTTCCCGAGCTGTTAATGCCTCTCCAGTGATAATTCTTGAGTTGTGATTGTTTAGGTTTGATTGCCATAAATTTCACACCGTTGTTGGTCGAGGGGGAGATAATAAAAGGCGCATCTAGATATAAAGGACACGCTGTAGCTCTTGGTAGCTTGTTACACCCAATAGCAGCTTCTCTAAACCAGAGTCTCGGAGAGTCTGCATACCTTCTTGTTTAGCGAGAGTTTCTATCTCGATCGCGTTTGGGCGGGAGATGAGACTGGCTTTGAGCTTGTCAGTAAACGGCATCACTTCATAGATACCCACACGGCCGGCATAACCTTGATTGCACTCATTGCAGCCGTTCGGATTCGCTTTAAAAAACGTGTGGTTAGCATCAATGGCATGACGGTGATAAATGGTTTGGTCATCGTCTCTAATTTTGCAATGTGGGCATAGTCGCCTTGCGAGACGTTGAGCAATGATGAGGCTCAATGATGAAGCCAAGTTAAAAGGTTCAATCCCCATATGTGCAAGGCGTGTGACTGTTTCTGCAGCTGAGTTAGTGTGCAGTGTCGAGAGTACCAAGTGGCCGGTTTGGGAGGCTTTTATCGCAATTTCAGCGGTTTCAATATCGCGTATTTCACCGACCATCACGATATCTGGATCTTGGCGCAGAAAAGATCGCAGCGCTTCAGCAAAGCCAAAGCCTATTTTGGGTTGAACCTGGACTTGATTGACGCCACAAAGGTTAATCTCTACAGGATCTTCAGCGGTAGAGATGTTTCTTTCTGAGGTGTTGAGGATGCGAAGCCCTGTATAAAGAGAGACGGTTTTACCGCTACCGGTTGGGCCCGTCATAAGAATCATGCCTTGTGGACGTTTTAGCGCGTTGAGATAAAGTAATTTCTGCTGTTCACTGTAGCCAAGAGTGTCAATATCAAGGTTGGCTGCACTGCTATCGAGCAGACGCAATACAATCTTCTCTCCCCAAAGTGTCGGCAGAGTAGAGACACGCATATCGATGGCGATCTCTTGATTGAGCCTCAGCTTAATTCGACCATCTTGAGGCAAACGGCGCTCCGCAATATCAAGCTTAGCAATGATCTTTAAACGTGCTGATAGTCTCCGACTAAGATGTGCTGCCGGTTGTTGGGTTTCGATTAAGATGCCATCGCAACGTAGGCGGACTCGGTAGTACTCCTCATAAGGTTCGAAATGGATATCTGATGCGCCTTTACGTACCGCATCGACTAGGATTTGATTGATGAAGCGGCTGACGGGCGAGTCATCTTGGCTAAGATCTTCGACGGTACTGACTTCATCATCAGAAACCTCCACCAAATGGGCGAGTTCGTCTTGGGTTATCTCTTTGCGATTGCTATCACCATTGGTAATTGCTTTGCCATAAAGTCGCCGAATTGCGCTTTCAAGAGTACGATAGTTTGCAACTACTGAGTCAATTTGCAGTCCAGTGGCAAAACGAAAATCATCTTCAGCATACAGGTCGGTTGGGTCAGAAGAAGCCAAGGTAAGCGTAGAGGCTGATTTAGCGATCGGTATGACTCGGTGTTGAGTGATGAGTTCGCGTAGCCCAAGCTGTTCACACAGAGGTTCATAGTCGTAATCAGTGAGTGATATTAACGGTAAGCCAAAGAGGTGTGCGGTCTGTTCGGCAAGGCTATCGGCACTGAACAAGCCATGTGTGATTAAAGCTTCCGGTGTTGACCCACCAGAAGCTTGTAAGTGTTCCACTACGATTTGTTCTTGAGCCAGGCTAAGTAAGTTAGCCTGACGCAGAACGGTGGGTAGGTTGGTTATCATTGTTTAACTGGACACCAGTCGGACGCATTCACGTTATTGTCGGTATCTGAACATTTGACAGTCCAACTAATTCCACTTGTATCTTTGCTGGAGGTTAACGTTATTTTGGCTGATGTTGGCAACGACCCTTTGCTTCCCGACACTGCAGATTCAACGACAGTTGCAGCACCACTTAATTTTGCTAAAACCTCAAAGCCTGAGAATATTTGTTTATTTGGTACGCCGCTTTTCCCGGATGTGCAACTTCCTGCTGAAATGCTGTCCGATAGACAAAGGCCAACAGCTGTTTTCATGGCTGATGATGCATTCAACATATCACTGGCGTGGGCTCTCATTGTATAGTTTTGATAAGCAGGTACAGCAAAAGCCGATAGAATCCCAATAATCGCCACTACAATCATCAATTCAATTAACGTAAAGCCTTTTTGCTTTGTTTGTCTTGTTTTCATTGTTCTAATCCATTTGTTGTTGGTTACAGTGCAAGCACTTGGTGGATTTAGAATAAGAGTCGGTAATCTTGTGTGGAATGGTGTTCAGATAAGGGCGCGAGTCGCTTTGAATTTATTAGTAACCTGTTTCATATACTGCATAACATTATGCGATCAAGTTAGATAAGATGTCTCATTAGTGACGTTCTAGACATGAAAAAGGCACCGTAGGAAAGGGTGCCTTTGATATCAAATGTGTTTTTAATCAATAGATTACGCTTTGAAACGCATCGAAAGATCCATCGCTTTAAGGTGCTTAGTCAATGCGCCTACTGAAATGTAATCAACACCGGTTTCTGCAAATTCTGCAATGGTGTCTAGTGTCACGTTACCTGAATTTTCTAACGCTGCACGACCTGCGTTGATCTTAACCGCTTCACGCATCATGTCTGTGGTGAAGTTGTCTAGCATGATGATATCTGCCCCTGCGCTGATTGCTTGCTCAAGCTCTTCCAAACTCTCCGTTTCAACTTCAACCGGTTTACCAGGGTTGAGCTCTTTTGCTGTTGCGATGGCTTTTTCGATACCACCACAAGCAATGATGTGGTTCTCTTTAATAAGATAAGCGTCGAACACGCCGATACGGTGGTTGAAACCGCCGCCACATGCTACAGCGTACTTGAGTGCGCTACGCAGACCTGGGATAGTTTTACGAGTATCAAGCAGACGGCACTCTGTGTGCTTAATTTTGTCTGCATAGATAGCTGTTGCCGTCGCACAGCCAGATAGCGTTTGAATGAAATTCATCGCATTGCGCTCACCCGTCAGTAGAGCGCGAGCAGGACCGGTTAGGGTGCAAAGCGTTTGGTTAGGTTCAACCTTGTCACCATCTTCTACGTTCCACTCGATAGTTACTTCACCGCCAAGTTGTTTAAAAACCTCATCAGCCCATGCTTTACCACAGAATACGCCATGTTCGCGAGTGATGATGGTTGCGCTGTTGATTGCGTCAGCTGGGATTAGACTTGCCGTTATATCAGCCGCTGGATCCAGTGTGCCGCCTAGATCTTCTTTAATGGTTTCTGCAACTGCACGAGAGATCTCTAATGGAAGCTGCTCTTTTAAGTAGTCAAGGCGTTGGTGGCTGTTATGTGTGTTTTTCATCGCAAATCTAATCTTGAAAGGGAGTGGGGTAGGAATGATACTCTTGCTTCACTGCAAATTAAAGAGTTGAGCCCGCCTTGAGTTAGGTCGAGCTCACACGAATAGTCATTATATATTGAGCAATAAGAGTAAGGAGTATGGCGTTTATGATGATCAGCGAAACTGGGTGGTATAGCGCCGCGAAACATCTACCGTCCCCTTTCTATGACGCTCGCCCTCAGCAAGACGATGTCTCTTTGCTGGTGGTACATAACATCAGCCTGCCACCTGGACAGTTTGGTGGTCCTTATATTGAGCAGTTTTTTACTGGTCAGCTCAATCCAGAGGAGCACCCCTTTTTTAAAGTCATTCACAATATGGGCGTGTCTGCGCACTGTTTGATTCGTAGAAGCGGGGAGATTGTGCAGTTTGTCTCTTTCCTTGACCGTGCTTGGCATGCGGGGAAGTCGAGCTTTGCTGGGCGAGAGCGTTGCAATGATTATTCTATTGGCATTGAGCTAGAGGGGACGGATTTTGTCGCCTACAGCGAATCGCAATACCGTGCACTAGCAGAGTTGACCGATGCGATTACCCAACGTTTTCCGCAGATCACGGCAGAACGTATTACAGGACATCAATACATCGCTCCATTAAGAAAAACGGATCCGGGGCTCTCCTTTGATTGGGTGAAGTACCGTCAACGCCTAACTCTGTAGCTATTCTGATAATCCTATATTGGCATATTGGTTTTACACCGATGTTAAGGGCTTGTAACTGTTCTGGGTGCAGGCCCTTTTTATCGCCTCAAGAGTGTGATGGATCTTTCAAAAGGCCAGATGTGAACAATTATTAATAGGATTTATTCTCAATCTGTGCGCTTGGTTTGAATTTTAACCAAGAGAGCCTAATCAATCTGAAATATTTCATTTTTATCCTGAAACTTTCTAGCACGGGCACTCCCCAATAGTATTAACGCTGTAAATGGTAAGACCAATTTAGTTGCTGTTTTAAATTTCATTTGTTAAATCATGGTTAATTCATGCTGCGTTCTATGATTCAGGTCAATTTTGAGCTGGACAGTGGCGTTTTAATTATGTTAATTTCTGCACCAATCAAAATTGGTATTACCAATTACCAGCACATAAAAAGAAGAACAGCAAACTATGGCTTATCAAAGGATTCGTCAGCCAAAACTCTCAGATGTCATTGAAAAAGAGTTAGAAAGGTTGATTGTGGAAGGAACACTGGCGCCCGGGCAGCAACTGCCGCCAGAGCGTGAACTGGCTAAACAGTTCGATGTGTCTCGTCCTTCGATCCGAGAAGCGATACAACGTTTAGAAGCCAAGCGCTTGCTTACTCGCCGTCAAGGTGGGGGAACGTTCGTCAGTGAAAATATCTGGAAAAGCTTTTCAGATCCGCTCCTGAATTTGTTGTCCACTCACTCCGAAACCCAACTAGACTTGTTGGAATCGCGTCATGCGATGGAGGGAATTTCTGCTTATTTTGCTGCGTTGCGTGGTACTGAAGAAGACTTTGCTCGAATTCAAGCATGCCTAGATAACATTCGAGGTGCGCAAGAAAAGACCGATATTGAAGCTGAATCTGCAGCTGTGATGGCTTTCCTTATCGCTTTAACGGAAGCGGCTCATAACGTCGTGCTTTTGCATATCGTTCGCAGTTTAGCTCCGTTACTTGAGCAAAATGTCTTAGAAAATCTAAAGCTGTTGCATCGTCGAAAAGACGTTGTGGAAAAAGTGAGTATACATCGAGCTAACATCGTGGATGCGATTGTTTCTGGTCAGCCTGAAAAGGCGCGTGAAATGTCACATTCTCATTTAGCTTACATCGAAGAAACATTGCTGGATTTGACCAGAGAAGAGTCGCGTCGCGAACGTTCACTGCGTCGAATTCAACAGGGTAAAGAGTCGTAATCCTACGGCTTTTTACGTGTTTAGTAGAATCCAACTAACAAAAAGGATAGATCGCCATGTCTGACATGAAGCATGACGTTGATGCTCTGGAAACTCAAGATTGGTTACAAGCTCTTGAGTCAGTAGTACGTGAAGAAGGTGTAGAACGTGCACAGTTCTTACTAGAAACAGTTCTAGAAAAGGCACGTTTAGACGGCGTTGATATGCCAACGGGTATCAACACTAACTACATCAACACCATTCCAGCAGCACAAGAGCCGGCTTACCCTGGTGACGTAACTCTTGAGCGTCGTATTCGTTCGATTATTCGCTGGAACGCAATCATGATCGTATTGCGCGCTTCTAAGAAAGACCTAGACCTAGGTGGTCACATGGCTTCTTACCAATCAGCGGCTGCTTTCTACGAAGTATGTTTCAACCACTTCTTCCGTGCTCCAAACGAGACGGACGGTGGCGATCTAGTTTACTACCAAGGTCACATCTCTCCAGGTATCTACTCTCGTGCATTCGTTGAAGGTCGTCTAACTGAAGAGCAGCTAGATAACTTCCGTCAAGAAGTTGATGGTAAAGGTATCCCTTCATACCCGCACCCTAAACTAATGCCTGAGTTCTGGCAGTTCCCAACGGTATCTATGGGTCTTGGTCCAATCTCTGCGATCTACCAAGCGCGTTTCCTTAAGTACCTAGAAGGTCGTGGTCTTAAAGATACTTCTGCTCAACGTGTATACGCTTTCCTAGGCGACGGTGAGATGGATGAGCCAGAATCACGTGGTTCTCTATCTTTCGCAGCACGTGAAAAGCTAGACAACCTAACATTCCTAATCAACTGTAACCTACAGCGTCTAGACGGCCCTGTAATGGGTAACGGTAGCATCATCCAAGAACTAGAAGGCCTATTCAAAGGTGCTGGTTGGAACGTTGTTAAAGTTATCTGGGGTAGCAACTGGGATTCACTACTTGCTAAAGATACGTCTGGTAAACTACTACAGCTAATGAACGAAACTGTAGATGGCGACTACCAAACATTCAAATCTAAAGATGGCGCGTACGTACGTGAGCACTTCTTTGGTAAGTACCCAGAGACAGCTGCACTAGTTGCAGACATGACTGACGACGAAATCTTCGCTCTTAAGCGTGGTGGTCACGAGTCTTCTAAGCTATACGCAGCTTACAAAAACGCGGCAGAAACTAAAGGTCGTCCAACAGTAATCCTAGCTAAGACTGTTAAAGGTTACGGCATGGGTGAAGCGGCTGAAGGTAAGAACATCGCGCACCAAGTTAAGAAGATGGATATGACTCACGTTCTACACCTACGTGATCGTCTAGGTCTTCAAGACATCCTAACTGACGAAGCAGTGAAAGAGCTTCCGTACCTGAAACTTGAAGAAGGTTCAGCGGAGTACGAATACCTACACGCTCGTCGTAAAGAACTAAAAGGTTACACGCCACAGCGTCTACCTAAGTTCACTCAAGAACTACAAATCCCAGAACTAGAAGAGTTTGCACCGCTACTAAGCGAACAGAAGCGTGAAATCTCTACTACGATGGCATACGTACGTACACTAAACATCCTTCTGAAGAATAAAGGCATCGGTAAAAACGTTGTTCCTATTATCTGTGACGAAGCACGTACGTTCGGTATGGAAGGTCTGTTCCGTCAAATCGGTATCTACAACCCGCACGGTCAGAACTACACGCCTCAAGATCGCGACATCGTTTCTTACTACAAAGAAGCGACTTCAGGTCAGGTACTGCAAGAAGGTATCAACGAACTAGGTTCAATGGCATCTTGGGTTGCTGCTGCGACTTCTTACAGCACAAACGATCTGCCAATGATCCCGTTCTACATCTACTACTCTATGTTCGGTTTCCAACGTGTTGGCGATATGGCATGGATGGCTGGTGACCAACAAGCTCGTGGTTTCCTACTAGGTGCTACTGCTGGTCGTACTACGCTTAACGGTGAAGGTCTACAGCACGAAGATGGTCACTCGCACGTACTAGCGAACACTGTTCCTAACTGTATCTCTTACGACCCAACATTCGCTTACGAAGTTGCAGTTATCATGCAAGACGGTATCCGTCGCATGTACGGTTCTGAGCAAGAGAACGTGTTCTACTACCTAACAGTAATGAACGAAAACTACGCAATGCCAGCAATGCCAGAAGGTGCTGAAGAAGGCATCCGTAAAGGTATCTACAAGCTTGAGTCTTACGCTGGTGACAAGTCTAAAGTTCAACTAATGAGCTCTGGTACTATCATGAACGAAGTACGTAAAGCTGCGACTATCCTAAGCGAAGAGTACGGTATCGCGTCTGATGTGTTCTCTGTAACATCGTTCAACGAACTAACTCGTAACGGTCAAGATGTAGAGCGCTATAACATGCTTCACCCAGAAGGCGAAGCGAAAGTACCTTACATCGCTCAAGTTCTTGGTAACGAACCAGCAATCGCTGCGACTGACTACATGAAGAACTACGCTGAGCAAGTACGTGCGTTCATGCCAACTGAGTCTTACAAAGTACTTGGTACAGACGGTTACGGCCGCTCTGACAGCCGTGAAAACCTACGTCGTCACTTCGAAGTTAACGCAGGCTACGTAGTAGTTGCTGCCCTAACTGAGCTAGCTAAACGTGGTGATGTTGAGAAGTCTGTTGTTACAGAAGCAATTGCTAAGTTCAACATCGATACAGAAAAAACAAACCCGCAATACGCATAAGGTAGAAAAACAATGGCAATCGAAATTAACGTACCTGACATCGGTGCTGATGAGGTTGAAGTAACTGAGATTCTAGTAAACGTTGGCGACAAGGTTGAAGAAGAACAGTCACTGATCACTGTTGAAGGCGACAAGGCTTCAATGGAAGTTCCTGCGTCTCAAGCGGGTATCGTAAAAGAGATCAAAGTTTCTGAAGGTGATTCAGTAACAACTGGTTCTCTAATCATGATTTTCGAAGCTGAAGGTGCCGCTGTAGAAGCGGCTCCTACGGCAGCTCCAGCAGTTGAAGCAGCACCAGTTGCAGCTCCTGCAGCAGCAGAGCTTAAAGAAGTTCATGTTCCAGATATCGGTGGCGACGAAGTAGAAGTGACTGAAATCATGGTTGCAGTTGGCGATGCAGTAGAAGAAGAGCAATCTCTTCTAACTGTTGAAGGCGACAAAGCATCAATGGAAGTTCCGGCACCATTCGCTGGTACAGTTAAAGAAATCAAGATCGCTTCTGGAGACTCAGTATCAACTGGTTCTCTAGTGATGGTATTCGAAGTAGCAGGTTCTGGCGCTCCAGTAGCAGCTGCTCCTGCAGTTGAAGCGGCTCCTGCAGCAGCTCCTGCGGCATCCGGAGCGCCGGCCGCAGCCGAAAAAGAAGTAAACGTTCCTGATATCGGCGGTGACGAAGTAGAAGTTACTGAAGTAATGGTAGCGGTTGGCGACACAGTAGAAGAAGAGCAATCTCTAATCACTGTCGAAGGCGACAAAGCTTCAATGGAAGTTCCGGCTCCATTTGCTGGTACGGTAAAAGAGATCAAGATTGCAGCTGGCGACAAAGTAACGACTGGTTCTCTAATCATGACTTTCGTTGTTGAAGGCGCAGCGCCTGCTCCTGTTGCAGCACCTGCACAAGCAGCAGTTCCAGCACCTGCGGCGGCTCCTGCTCCAGCAGCAAAAGCTGAAGCGGCACCTGCAGCGAACGACTTCCAAGAAAACAACGATTACGCACACGCGTCTCCTGTTGTTCGTCGTCTTGCTCGTGAATTTGGCGTTAACCTATCTAAGGTTAAAGGTACTGGTCGTAAGAGCCGTATCCTTAAAGAAGACGTTCAGTCTTACGTTAAAGATGCACTTAAGCGTCTTGAGTCTGGTGCTGCGGCATCTGGCAAAGGCGGTGACGGCTCTGCTCTTGGTCTTCTACCTTGGCCAAAAGTTGACTTCAGCAAGTTCGGCGAAACTGAAGTTCAGAAGCTTTCTAAGATCAAGAAGATCTCTGGTGCAAACCTACACCGTAACTGGGTAATGATCCCTCACGTTACACAGTGGGACAACGCAGACATCACTGAGCTAGAAGCATTCCGTAAAGAGCAGAACGCAATCGAAGCTAAGAAAGACACTGGCATGAAGATCACTCCACTTGTGTTCATCATGAAAGCTGTTGCTAAAGCGCTAGAAGCGTTCCCAGCGTTTAACTCTTCTCTTTCTGAAGATGGCGAAAGCATCATTCTTAAGAAGTACGTAAACGTAGGTATCGCAGTAGATACGCCTAACGGTCTAGTTGTTCCTGTATTCAAAGACGTGAACAAGAAAGGCATCTACGAGCTATCTGAAGAGCTAATGGCTGTGTCTAAGAAAGCACGTGCTGGTAAGCTAACTGCAGCTGACATGCAAGGCGGTTGTTTCACAATCTCTAGCCTTGGCGGCATCGGCGGTACTGCATTTACGCCAATCGTAAACGCTCCAGAAGTAGGTATCCTTGGTGTATCTAAGTCTGAAATGAAGCCTGTGTGGAACGGCAAAGAGTTCGAACCACGCCTACAACTTCCACTATCTCTATCATACGACCACCGTGTGATCGATGGTGCTGAAGGTGCACGCTTCATTACTTTCCTAAACAGCGCACTATCTGACATTCGTCGTCTAGTACTGTAATTTAGAAAGTGAATATTAAGGTGGCTTTCGGGTCACCTTAATTCTTTATACAAAGTATTTTTTAGAGAACAGTTCCCGCTTTTCTCATAAAGCGAAAGGGAAGTGTTGTCTAGCTCACAGGCTAACTTAAAGCTACTTTCACACTGTTAACATCTCTGTAAAATGTTGGCTGTTTGAAAGCCCAATAATTTAAGAACATCTTCTCAAGCCTGTTAGGGATAATGACTACAAGAGGTCACAATGAGCAAAGAAATTAAAGCCCAAGTTGTTGTACTTGGTTCAGGTCCTGCTGGTTACTCAGCTGCATTCCGTTGTGCGGATTTAGGTCTAGAAACAGTACTAGTTGAACGTTACAGCACTCTTGGCGGTGTATGTCTAAACGTTGGTTGTATTCCATCAAAAGCACTTCTTCACGTTTCAAAAGTAATTGAAGAAGCGAAAGCGATGGCTGAGCACGGCGTTGTATTCGGTGAGCCACAAACTGACATCAGCAAGATCCGCATCTGGAAAGAGAAAGTTGTAAACCAACTGACTGGCGGTCTTGGCGGTATGGCTAAGATGCGTAACGTGACTGTAGTTAACGGCTACGGTAAGTTCACTGGTCCTAACTCTATCCTTGTAGAAGGTGAAGGCGAGTCAACAACGGTTAACTTCGACAACGCTATCATTGCAGCGGGTTCTCGCCCAATCAAACTGCCATTCATCCCGCATGAAGACCCACGTATTTGGGATTCAACTGACGCGCTAGAGCTGAAAGAAGTACCAGAAAAACTGCTTATCATGGGTGGTGGTATCATCGGTCTAGAAATGGGTACGGTTTACCACTCTCTAGGTTCTAAAGTAGACGTAGTGGAGATGTTCGACCAAGTTATCCCAGCTGCGGATAAAGACATCGTTAAAGTATTCACTAAGCGCATTAAGAACAAGTTCAAGCTAATGCTTGAAACTAAAGTGACTGCAGTTGAAGCGAAAGAAGACGGTATCTACGTTTCAATGGAAGGCAAGAAAGCACCAGCTGAAGCTGAGCGTTACGATGCAGTTCTTGTTGCTATCGGTCGTGTTCCAAACGGCGCACTTATCGACGCTGAAAAAGCTGGTATCGAAGTTGACGAACGTGGTTTCATCAACGTTGATAAGCAAATGCGTACAAACGTTCCTCACATCCACGCGATCGGTGACGTTGTTGGTCAACCAATGCTTGCTCACAAAGGTGTGCATGAAGGTCACGTAGCGGCTGAAGTTATCTCTGGTAAGAAGCACTACTTCGACCCTAAAGTAATCCCATCAATTGCGTACACTGAGCCAGAAGTAGCATGGGTTGGTAAGACTGAGAAAGAAGCGAAAGCTGAAGGCATCAACTACGAAGTTGCTACTTTCCCTTGGGCAGCTTCTGGTCGTGCAATCGCATCTGACTGTGCAGACGGTATGACGAAGATGATCTTCGACAAAGATACGCATCGTGTAATCGGTGGTGCTATCGTAGGTACTAACGGTGGTGAACTTCTTGGTGAAATCGGCCTAGCAATCGAGATGGGTTGTGACGCAGAAGACATCGCTCTTACTATCCACGCTCACCCAACTCTACACGAGTCTGTTGGTCTAGCTGCGGAAGTATTTGAAGGCTCAATCACTGACCTTCCAAACAAAAAAGCAGTGAAAAAGAAGAAGTAATTCGTCTTTAGCCACTCGCTAATGTTTTTGAAAGCCGCTGATTCGTCAGCGGCTTTTTTGTGCGTTAGAGTAAGCGAGTCGTTTGGCCGCAAGAGATCCCCAACTCGCTCGTCCCTCGCTCTTGAAGATGACGGAGTGAGATGTTGGAGTTTGTGCTTTAGTGATTCTTTAGTGTGAAAGAGCTGCAGCTCACTATCCCTTGGATGAGGGAGGGAAGAGGTAATCTCTGGCTTGAACGGTTGATTTATTTCTTCGATGGTGAAGTGTAGGAGTTCTTTATATCCGTCATTCCCTAGACTGACGAAGGAAGGAGTAGGGAATCTCTTTCAACCAATAGCTATCTGTTGGTAACAAAAAAGGGTTGGCGCAAACACCAACCCTTTCAATAGTTTTACTCGAATCTCGAATCTCGAATCTCGAATCTCGAATCTCGAATCTCGAATCTCGAATCTCGAATCTACTTATAAATACACAGCATATTTAAGTAGCTGTCAGTCAATGAGTGCAATTCTTCAGTTGAGTTTGCACGCTTCGCTTGGATGAACAGCGAGTAGCAAATACCGTGGAATAGGTTCGCCAAGTGTTTCGGTTCATGTTGGTCGCAAACTTCACCACGCTCGATCGCTTTAACAAACATGTTCTGTACCAGCATCTGGTTAGTGCGGTTGGTTGTTACGAACAGTGGCCATACTTCATCACGAGTTGACGCGCTCCACTCGAACCAAACATTGAGCCAGTGACAATCTTGCTCAACAAGAGTAAGCATCTCATTGGTGATGTTTGTTAAGTTCTGCTTAGCGTGAATATCGAGGTCAATATTGTCTGAAAGAAAGTTTGAGAACTGACGAACAACATGGTTTAGAACCTCGTCGACCAGATCTTCACGCGTTGGGAAGTAGTTAAATACAGTTGCGACAGATACTTGAGCAATGTCTGCGATATCTGCGTGTCCACCTCGGCCAATGCCGCGGCGGGCGAATACTTCAAGTGCAATCTCCATCAATTGAAGTTTTCTTTTTAGGGGTGAAAGCCTAGTTCTAGGTCTCTTAGATATTGAGTCCATAATGTTTTCCTTGCCAACAAAATATTATATTAATGATTTTATTATTATTTAAGCCAGAATGAGTGTAATGGTGCATATGCAAATGGTCAATCATTTGTGCTTGTTTTATGGACAATTGCATCAAACTTGATACATAAATCGTGATCCGCACAGGGCGTTGTAATGCGATTTAACTCGGAAGCCGAGAATACGACTCTTGATACGAGAACTGTGATTTAAATTGATACGCGAGGTGGTGTGGGTATTTGAGCAGTGCTAGACTTACGCTCGAAAATCCGCGGCACTATTGATGAAACGATCTACACTTGTCGCAGTCACTAAACAAAATGAGAGCAGTATGAAACATACAGTTGAAGTCATGATCTCTGAGCAAGAAGTTCAAGATCGAGTGCAAGAGCTAGGCAAACAGATCACCGAGCACTATCAAGGTAGTGAAGATCTTGTGTTGGTAGGCCTATTACGTGGATCATTTGTATTCATGGCAGATTTAGCACGTGCAATCGATATTACTCACTGCGTTGATTTCATGACAGCTTCTAGCTACGGCAACACAATGGAAAGCTCGCGTGATGTGCGTATCCTTAAAGACCTAGATGATGACATCAAAGGTAAAGATGTACTGCTAGTTGAAGATATCATCGATACTGGCAATACGCTGAACAAGGTAAAAGAGATCCTAAGCCTGCGTGAGCCTAAGTCGGTACGAATCTGTACACTATTAGATAAGCCATCTCGTCGTGAAGTAGACGTAGAAGTAAACTGGATCGGTTTTGAGATCCCTGACGAGTTTGTTGTGGGTGTAGGTATCGACTACGCTCAGAAATACCGTCACCTACCATACATCGGCAAGGTTGTACCTCAAGAGTAATGAGTGCCGCGTCGATTGGATGTTAACGAGTGATCAAAAAGCCCGCATGATGCGGGCTTTGTTGTATTTGTTAGCCTTGCTGCCCTAGAAGAGGCGTGGTTAGAATCTTGTTCAATGCCTCTAAATGACTGTTCTCTAGGGTATCGTTGCTTGAACAACGCACACCAAGATCTTTCAGTTTGCCATCACCGATACCATACACAACGCCGTGGATTTCAACCTCTTGGCCGCGCTCCCAAGCACTCTGCATAATAGTGGAATTACCTAAGTTGTAGACCTGCTCAGCAACGTTGATTTCACAGAGCTTATCACCCCATTGTTCACGAGGTAGCGCTTCAATTTGTTTGCGATACTTTAAATAGTTATCACGGATGTGCAGTAGCCAGTTATTGATAAGACCCAGTTTAGGGTTATCAATCGCTGCATTCACACCGCCACAGCCGTAGTGACCGCAGATGATGATGTGTTTCACTTTCAAAACATCAACCGCATATTGCACAACGGATAGGCAGTTAAGGTCGGTATGAATGACTTGGTTTGCCACATTGCGGTGGACAAACAGCTCACCAGAATAGAGCCCTGTTAAGCGCTCAGCCGGTACGCGACTATCTGAACAGCCGATCCAAAGAAACCCCGGGTTTTGACCCTCTTCAAGCGTGGTAAAATATTCAGGTCGTTCTGAACGAATTTCATCAGACCATTTGGAATTGTTTTCAAAAAGCTGTTTTATTTCTGGCATCTTGCTTCATACATCCCTCAATTAAGATGCTTAACTATACACAATGTTACAAATTCAATCTTGTAAAAAGTGCGTCAAAAAGTACTCATCTGACGTGTTCTAGTTCGTAAAATCATAAACTTAGGAATAAATGTATCATCTGGTTATAAGACATAAATATTGTGATTGAATTAACACTTTCTGAGCAGTTGATACATTTGTTAAAGTAATAAGGTTTGTCAGTTCATCACATGGAGATGTATTTTGTTTGGAAGTCGTTTTGCAGATATCAATCTCAAAGGGGATATGTTCGGCGGTGTCACTACAGCCATTATCTCATTACCTTTGGCGTTGGCATTTGGTGTTGCTTCTGGTGCAGGCGCTGAAGCAGGTCTATGGGGAGCGATCATGGTCGGCCTATTTGCCGCACTATTTGGTGGTTCCAATACACTGATCTCTGAGCCAACAGGCCCAATGACGGTGATCATGACAGCGGTATTGACCAGTATGATGGCTAAGTACCCTGAAACGGGATTGGCAATGACCTTTACCGTGGTGATGATGGCGGGTGCATTTCAGGTGTTACTCGGAACGTTAAAGTTAGGAAAATACATAACTTTGATGCCATATAGCGTGATCTCCGGTTTTATGTCGGGTATCGGAGTTATTCTAATCATCCTACAGCTTTCTCCACTTCTCGGTCATGCAGCACCTGCAGGTGGTGTTATGGGGACCTTGTCAGCACTGCCTGACACAGTGGCAAATATGAAGTTCAGTGAGTTGTTTCTTGGTTTACTGACGCTGGGCATTCTATTTTTCTTCCCTAAGCAGTATCGAAAATATGTTCCCGCGCAATTGGTAGCCTTGGTTGCTGTAACACTGCTTTCGGTTATTTTGTTTGATACTGATGCGATTCGCCGCATTGGTGAAATCCCTGCTGGTTTGCCATCGCTGGTTGTGCCACATATTGATGCTTCTATGTTTACCGAGATGGTCATTGATGCATTGGTGTTAGGTACTTTAGGCTGTATTGATACACTTTTGACCGCTGTTATTGGGGACTCTTTGACTCGTAAAGAGCACGATTCGGATAAAGAGCTGCGTGGTCAAGGTTTAGCAAATATGATCTCTGGTCTGTTCGGTGCCCTTCCGGGTGCGGGTGCAACCATGGGAACCGTAACCAACATTCAGGTTGGTGCGCGCTCTCCATTATCGGGTGTGATTCGTGCATTAGTACTTGCACTAGTTGTTCTGGTGGCTGGTGGTTTGACTGAACCTATCCCAATGGCGGTACTGGCGGGCATTGCGGTGTATGTGGGTTTCAATATCCTTGACTGGAGTTTCATACAGCGTGCACACCGTGTGAGCTTTGCGGGTATGGCGATCATGTATGGCGTTATGTTGCTAACTGTATTCGTTGATCTAATTGTGGCGGTTGGCCTTGGTGTCTTTATTTCTAACATCATCATCATTGAGCGATTGAGCCGTGAGCAAGCGCGTCAAGTGAAGGCGATCAGTGATGCCGATGAAGATGATGTACCTTTATCGGACAGTGAGCGTGGCTTGCTGGATATGGCCAATGGCAAAGTGTTGTTCTTCTATCTATCTGGGCCAATGATCTTCAGTGTCTCTAAGGCGATTTCTCGTCAGCACACCAGCATCTCCGATTATGAGGCGATGATTCTCGATCTCACGGATGTACCTATGATTGATGTAACGGTTGGTCTTGCTCTGGAGAATGCGATTAAGGATGCTCTGGACGCCAACTGTGAAGTGTACTTATTGTGTCCGAATGACAATACTCGTCAACAGCTTGAAAAGTTCCATGTGCTTGACCTCGTACCAGAGTCGAATACCTATCGCTTCCGTTATGAAGCACTACGAGCTGCAACTAACTACGTGGCACGTGATGAGCATGAACTCGGCTCCGCTTAGTAAAAATGAATAGTTAGATGATAAGTACCGTTAAGTTTATGACTTAACGGTATTTTTTTATCTTGTTTGAGGCTGGTCTTTCTATATTTCTATAATTTTGGAAATATCAGTTTGTTTTCATCGTTATTTGACGATAGACTTGTTGGTATATTGGACGTGTTTGAGAATAAGGTCATTTTTTCTCTCATGCCTACTCACTAATCGCAAATGGCAAGTTATCTTCATGTACGCATTAGAAATAGAACAACTTAGAAAGACCTACACCGGTGGGTTTGAGGCTCTAAAAGGCATCAGCCTGCAGGTGAAAAAAGGCGACTTTTACGCACTACTTGGACCCAATGGTGCGGGTAAATCGACAACGATTGGGGTTATCTCCTCGCTGGTAAACAAAACTTCGGGCAAGGTAAAAGTGTTTGGTTTCGACATCGACCAAGATCTTGAACTGGCTAAACAGAACCTTGGTCTAGTACCTCAAGAGTTTAATTTTAACCCGTTTGAAACCGTTGAGCAGATCGTACTTCAACAGGCAGGCTACTACGGGGTGTCTAAGTCTCTAGCTAAAGAGCGTGCTAAAAAGTATCTATCTAAGCTCGATCTGTGGGAAAAACGCAGCGAACGAGCAAGAAACCTATCTGGTGGTATGAAACGTCGTTTGATGATCGCTCGCGCACTGATGCATGAACCTCAATTACTGATCTTAGATGAACCTACAGCCGGTGTTGATATTGAACTACGTCGTTCAATGTGGGAATTCCTACAAGAGATCAACGAGAAACAGGGTATCACTATCATCCTAACGACTCACTATTTGGAAGAAGCGGAGATGCTGTGTCGTAATATCGGCATCATTCATCGTGGTGAGTTGATAGAGAACACGACCATGAAGTCACTACTGAATAAGCTTAGCGTTGAAACCTTCATTCTCGATTTAGAAGAGGGGGCACCTGAGCCGACATTACAAGGGGTCAATAGCCAAGCGATGGTGAATGGCTCTCTAGAGATCGAGATTGATAAAGCCTTAGGTTTGAACACCATCTTTAGCCAACTTACAGAGCAAGGTATTAATGTATTGTCGATGCGTAACAAAGCGAACCGTTTGGAAGAGCTATTTGTGAGCATCGTGCGAGAGGGGAGTAAATAATATGTACAGCTTATATTGGACCGCTTTTCGCAGCTTATTGAACAAAGAAATCAACCGTTTTACTCGTATTTGGGTGCAAACACTTGTGCCGCCAGCGATCACTATGACGCTCTATTTTATTATTTTCGGTAACCTGATTGGTGCGCGAATTGGTGAAATGAACGGTTTTAGCTATATGGAATACATAGTACCTGGCTTGATTATGATGTCGGTAATTACTAACTCTTATTCGAATGTGGCGTCGTCGTTCTTTAGTGCGAAGTTCCAAAAGAACATTGAAGAGCTATTGGTCGCGCCTGTACCGAATTACGTAATCATTGCGGGTTTCGTGATGGGCGGAGTTGTTCGTGGTTTATTGGTTGGTGCTATTGTAACTTTTGTGTCGCTGTTCTTCGTTGATCTGCAAGTTGATCATTGGGGCGTGATCATTGCAACGGTATTTTTAACGTCAGTAGTATTTGCGTTGGGTGGTCTTATTAATGCGGTATTTGCGCGTACCTTTGATGATATCTCAATTATTCCAACGTTTATCCTAACGCCTCTGACTTACCTTGGCGGAGTGTTCTACTCAATCAGTCTACTGCCTGAATTCTGGCAAGGTGTCTCTAAGTTGAACCCGATTGTGTATATGGTTAATGCGTTCAGATATGGCTTCTTGGGCGTGTCGGATGTCGGTATTGTGACCTCGTTTGGCGTACTGGGTGTATTTATTGTAGTGCTTTATGGCGTTGCCCATTACTTGGTGACAAAGGGCATAGGTTTACGTAGCTAGTCTTTGCACAACCGAACTAACAGATAAACAAAAAGGTCGATTTAACATCGACCTTTTTCGTATTTTGCTTTTAAGAAACCGTTAATTACTCAGCGGGTTCTTCTTTCACTTCATCTTTTGTTTCCGTCACCAAATCAAGAACTTGGTTGTCGATAAGACGAGTCTTGCCTAAGAAGGCTGACATAAGAATGACTGCTTGCGTGGATTCAGAAGTGATGGATTGCAGAGTTTTAGCATCGCAGATGAAGATCTCATCCGGTTGTATGTCTGCAGCGCGAAGCTGATCAGTAGCATCTTCAATTACTGACGCATAGTCGTCACGACCACCACGGATAGCACTGCTGATCCAACGCATAGTACGAGCCAGTACTGGAGCACGTTGACGCTCATCTATCGTAAGGTTGCCGTTACGAGAGCTCATTGCTAAGCCGTCCATCTCACGTACCGTAGGTACACCCACAATGTCGATATCGAGTGCCAGATCGGCTGTCATTTGACGAATGACTGCAAGCTGTTGGAAATCTTTTTCACCGAAGCAGGCAACATCAGGCTGAACGATGTTGAACAACTTGGTTACGATCGTTGCTACACCACGGAAGTGACCTGGACGAGAAGCCCCCTCTAGCATGTGAGAGAGGCCTGGTACTTCAACAAACGTCTGTTTATCAAGGCCTGCTGGGTACATGATCTCTGGCGTTGGTGTAAATACCAACTCAACGCCTTCACCAGTCAATTTGCTCAAGTCAGCTTCTAGAGTACGAGGGTAGTTGTTAAGATCGTCTGCGCGATCAAACTGCATTGGGTTGACGAAGATACTAACCACAACGATATCAGCCAATTCACGCGCTTTTCTTACTAGAGTAAGGTGACCCTCATGAAGGTTGCCCATAGTAGGAACGAAAGCAACAGTGCGTCCATCACGTTTATATTGCTTAATCTGCTCACGAAGAGCCGCTACTTCAGCGAAAGATTGCATACTCTAACTCCTAAGCGATTGTGTGAGCGTCATCAGGGAAACGTGCGCTCTCAACATCTTCTTTATATTTAGCCACGGCTTTACGCATATCCCCTGTTTCCGCTAAGAAATTCTTAGAGAATTTAGGCATATAGTTCGCAGAAATACCGAACATGTCGTGCATAACTAGGATTTGACCGTCGGTCACATTGCCCGCACCAATACCGATTACTGGTAAATCACAGGCTTCAGTAATACGTTTTGCCAATGAAGCCGGTACACATTCAAGAAGAACGATTTGCGCGCCAGCTTCTTGTAGAGCCAATGCGTCTGCCACCATTTTATCGGCTTGCTCGTCATCGCGACCTTGTACTTTGTAACCACCAAAGATGTTTACCGACTGAGGCGTTAAACCTAGGTGCGCACAAACTGGTACAGCGCGCTCTGTTAGCATTTTCACTGTATCTACCAGCCAGCTGCCACCTTCAATCTTAACCATGTTGGCACCAGCGCGAATGATCTTTGCTGCGTTTTCACAAGCTTGTTCAGGTGTTGCGTAGCTCATGAATGGCATGTCAGCCATCAACAGGCAGTTAGGGCTGCCTGCGCGTACTGAACGAGTGTGGTACGCAATGTCTTCAACGGTAACTGGCAGTGTGTCGGTTTGGCCTTGCAGTACCATACCAAGCGAATCACCGACTAAAAGGACTGGGATCTCTTGGCTTTCGAATAGCTGACTGAAGCTGGCATCGTAAGCCGTTGACGTTGCAAATTTGCGGCCTTCACGTTTGCACTTGATCAGGTCGTTAATGGTTACTTTTTTCATTGGTTTTCCTTAATGCGTCTGGCTTATTTTTGCCAAACATTGAGCCCGTTTTTATCGACTACTTTCAGCAGTTCGCTGAGCTCAGTCCCATCAGGGAGTTGTAAACTTGGTGCGATTTCAGCTAGCGGGTAAAGAACAAACTCTCGCTCTTTCATTCCGTAGTGAGGAACAGTTAAGCGCTCTGAATCGATCACCTCATTGCCGTATAAGATGATGTCTAGGTCCAGGGTTCTTGGCCCCCAACGCTCATCTTTACGGACACGCCCTTGCTCTTGCTCAATCGCTTGGGTGCAGTTGAGCAGTTCAATTGGCGTTAATTCGGTCTCAATAGCGACCACCGCGTTGATGTAATCGGGTTGATTTTGCGGCCCCATTGGAGTGCTACTATATAGCTTAGAGGTCGCAATAAACTTTGATTGCGGTAGGCTTTTTAATGTTTCGATAGCCAAATTAGCTTGGCTTACAGGGTCGGCCAGATTACTGCCGACCGCGATATACGCTGTGATCATGATGACGGCTTACTTTTCTTGTTGCGGTAAGTCTTACGGCGTCGATGACCTGATTTTGATGGTGGCGCTACATCGTTTGCCATCGCTTGACGCATGTTGCGTCCTGCGCTTTGGTAGCGCTCCCACCATTTAGCAAGCTCTTGGGTTTCACCACCTTCGATCTCGCCGCGCATCTCAAGGAAGTCAAAGCCAGCACGGAACTTGTTGAGCTCCATTAGGCGTTGAGCGCGCTTGCCGTTGCGACGAGGTAGGCGAAGTTGCAGTTGCCATACTTCACGAATCGTCGCTGTGTGACGACGTGGAATAGCGATGCTCTTAACTTGTTGATCAAGAATAACATTGCTCGCTTCCATGATAGCGTCATATTGAGAAAGACCAAGCTCATCGGCCAGCTTCTCTGCCAGTTTGTTCATCGGGTACCACAAGATGGCCGCAAACATAAAGGCTGGGTTAACGCGTTTTCCATCTTCGATACGTAGGTCAGTGGAATCGAGCACCAAGTCTAGCATCTGTTCTGTCTGAGAAGAGTAGTCTTCAGTAAAGAACTCAGCCACCGCTGGGAACATCTGTTGGAACAGATTGTACTCGCGCATTAGGTGGTAAGTCTCAAGGCCGTAGCCTGATTGAAGAAGCTTTAGTGACTCTTCATAGAGACGAGCCGCTGGGATATCTTTTAGCAGGTGTGCCAACTCTTCAATTGGATCAGCCGTGTCTTCTTCGATGTCAAAGTCTAGTTTCGCAGAGAAGCGCATTGCACGAAGCATACGCACCGGGTCTTCACGGTAGCGAGTTTCTGGATCACCAATCAGGCGGATCAATCGATCTTCTAAGTCTTCTACACCACCAGCGTAATCGTGGATGCTGTAGTCTGCAATGTTGTAGTACATCGCATTGATGGTGAAGTCACGACGCTCTGCATCTTCATCTACGCTGCCGTAGACGTTATCACGCAGCAACATGCCTTCTTTAGACTGAGCTGATACGTTTTTCGATGGTTCTTGGTGGTGACCACGGAAGGTGGCGACTTCGATGATGTCACGACCAAACATGATGTGCGCAAGGCGGAAGCGACGACCGATAAGACGGCAGTTTCTGAATAGGTTTTTGATCTGCTCTGGCGTCGCGTTAGTCGCGATGTCGAAATCTTTCGGTTGTGAGCCGAGCAGTAAATCTCGCACACCACCACCGACTAGGAATGCGTCAAAACCCGCACCATTCAGGCGATATAACACTTTGAGTGCGTTATCACTGATCTGCTTGCGTGAAATATTGTGCTCTTGTCGAGTGTAAATATTCAGAGCTAAATCGTGGAATCCACGTTGTTCGCTAGGGGTATTGTCGTTTGTATTCATTAGTTTACAACAAAGTAGGTATCGCCAACTTTGCTTTTCTCTTAGTCCAAAGTGGTAGTGCAGAGTTTAATTGCGGCTAATAATAGCCTAGCGGAAGCCATTTGAGAACATTGTCCGCTTATACACACCTAAGGGTTATGGCATTTTTATGTGTCGTTTATACGATTTCATGCCGCGAACGTGTCAATCACGGTGCTCTTTATGCAGTGTATCGGGTAGCTGATTGATACGCCAATGCTGACAGCCCCAAGCCAAAATCTCGCTTAAAGAGCCCTGCTCAATGTCGAAAGGTAAAGTGAAACCGAGAAAGCGCATGGCGCTCAAAAGGGCCGGTTTAGGGTTATCTAAATCGATGCCTTGTGCATGATTCTGCTTTGAGAGCTTGTTACCTGTAGCATCGGTCGCTAAAGGCAAATGAAGATAACTGACTTGTGGCCGATTGAGCGCTTTATAGAGACTGATTTGACGGCCTGTAGGCTCGATTAAGTCAGCTCCTCTCACGACCTCTGTCACGCCTTGAGCGATATCATCCAGTACTACCGCTAGGTTGTAGGCGAATAAACCGTCGCGGCGCTTGATAATAAAGTCTTCTTTAGCGAGTTCGGCAGGGATGCTCATGGTGCCGTGGCGAATATCCTCAAATGACTCAATAGGGTGATTCATCACTAGGCGTACCGCACGTTCACCATTATCGTTTAGCGCTGCGTGACGACAGTGACCGTTGTAGAAGCCACCTAGGGCTTTTATCTGCTTGCGGGTACATTCGCAGTAGTAAGCTTGCTGTTCGGTAAGCCACTGTTCAATCTGAGCTTGGTAAGCCGCGTGTCGATGACTCTGGTATACGACTTCGCCATCCCAATGCAACTGATAGGTCTCTAAGGTTTTTAATATAAGATCGGCGGCTCCTGGCATTTCGCGCGGTGGATCAAGATCCTCCATGCGCACTAGCCATTGTCCCTTTTGTGATTTTGCTTGGAAGTAGCTACCGAGTGCAGCCACAAGTGAGCCAAAATGAAGAGGGCCAGAAGGAGAAGGTGCAAAGCGCCCGATATAACTCATAGTAAAAGCCTAAGTAATGGTTGTATGGGGAATAAAAGACCAAATAAAAAAGGGAGCGAGTGCTCCCTTTCTTCACATCAACAAGGATTAACCTTGCATCTGTTTTTCTTTGATTTCTGCAAGTGTTTTACAGTCAATACAAAGATCAGCAGTCGGGCGAGCTTCAAGACGACGAATACCGATTTCGATACCACAAGAGTCACAGAAGCCGAAATCGTCTTCTTCGATCTTGTCTAGTGTCTTCTCAATCTTCTTGATTAGACGACGTTCACGGTCACGGTTACGTAGCTCTAAGCTGAACTCTTCTTCTTGAGAAGCGCGGTCAACTGGGTCTGGGAAATTTGCTGCCTCGTCCTGCATGTGGTGAACAGTACGATCAACTTCTTCCCTGAGCTGGTTGCGCCAAGCTTCTAAAATCTTTGTAAAATGAGCCATTTGCTCAGGTGACATGTACTCTTCACCTGGCTTTTCTTGATATGGTTCAACACCTGCGATTGCTAGGATGCCTAGCGCTTTTTTCTTAGATTCTGGCATACAGCATCTCCTATTTACACCTAGTCAACTGCAAAGCAGCTAATTTTAAGGCGGGTATCTATAGCAGAAAGAACGAGTGGTGGCAAACACTCAAATGTAAACTTGCTATCAATGTGCAGAGTTCTGCATTTTGTGAATCAAGCGATGAATTCAACCGCTTGATTCAATGCCATTTGAGTATTGTTGAGCTCCGCTTTGTAACAGATAACTTCAACACCCGCGTCTTGTGCTTGTTTTAGTAATAATGAATATTTGGCGTCTATATGGTGTGCCGCTGAGACTTTTTCAATACCTGAATGTAAAACAGTGAATAAAAGTACTGCTCTTTGACCAGATTCTGCCATTTCTGTGAGTTCACGCAGATGCTTTTGACCACGCGTAGTAACGGCGTCTGGAAAGTAGCCTTGTCCCTTTTCAACACATGGGTCATCTGCTAGTAGCGTGACGCTTTTCACTTCGATATAGCAATCGGCCTTGGTTTCATCCTCGAGCAAAATATCTATCCGGCTATTCTCACTGCCATATTTCACTTCGGTACGCAGTGATTGATAATCCGAAAGTTCAACTATAGCGCCATTTTGAATCGCTTCCACTGCCAATTGGTTAGCGCGGGCAGTGTTCACACAAATTCGATCGCCTTGTGCTGTTTCTGAGATCTCCCAACTGTTTGGGTATTTTCTCTTAGGGTTGTCGGAGGTCGAGTACCACACGGTGTTTCCCGGTTCAGCGCAACCTGTCATCGCACCAGTATTGGCACAATGGATAGTACGTTCACTGCCGTCAGGAAGTTTGATGTCTGTAAGGAAACGTTTATAGCGTTTTATAAGAGTCGCAGACTCTAAAGGAGGATCGAAGTGCATTTTACTTATTTAGAGAGAACTGTTTTTATGTACAATATTGGCAACATTACACCACAAGGTCTTTCCATTGTCACAACTGCCCATTGAAGCTGTGATGCCCGAGTTGCTCTCCGGCGTTCGTTCTCACTCCCAAGTCATTCTTAAAGCGGCCCCCGGTGCGGGTAAATCGACGTTCTTCCCACTGCAACTGGTTAAGTCTCAGGCGGTGAGTGGCAAGATAGTTATGCTTGAACCAAGACGCCTTGCGGCACGAAATATTGCCAGTTATCTCGCTGAGCAATTGGGGGAAAAGGTTGGGGAGACGATTGGCTTTAGGGTTCGTGGGGAGAATAAAACCAGTAGTAATACTCGTCTGGAGATTGTCACTGAAGGGATCATGACCCGTATGATTCAGAGTGATCCTGAGCTCACGGGAGTCGATATGGTGATCTTCGATGAATTTCATGAACGCAGTATTCATGCTGATACCTCTTTAGCTTTCAGCCTAGAGATCCAAGAAGCGCTCAGAGACGATCTCAAAATAGTGGTGATGTCAGCGACGCTCGATCAAACGACCCTGCAAACTCTGTTACCAGAGGCCCGATACATTGAATCACAGGGGCGCTCATTTCCTGTCGCATACCGCTACCAACCGTTGGTAACCAATGATTACTTACCCGCTAAAATGGCCGCAACAATCGAATCTTTGATGGAGAGAGAGCAGGGGTCACTGTTAGCGTTTTTGCCCGGAGTTTCGGCGATTAAGCAGGTGCAAGAGCGATTGCAACATTTGAGTAATGACGTGGATGTATTTGCTCTGTATGGTCAGTTGAGTTTTTCTGAGCAACAGAAAGCAATTTCGCCAGCTGAAAAAGGCAAGCGTAAAGTGGTGTTGGCGACCAATATCGCCGAGACCTCACTGACGATTGAAGGGATCCGCTTGGTGGTCGACTCTGGGTTGGAACGAGTGGCAAAGTTTGATTTGAAAATCGGTGTTACTAAGCTAGAACAGGTCAAAATATCTCAATCTTCGGCTGAACAAAGGGCGGGCCGCGCAGGGCGTATTGAAGAAGGCTTATGCGTTCGTTTATACAGCGAAGCTCAATTGCAACAACAGCCCTTGGTTCCTGTTCCTGAAATTCTTCATTCTGATCTCTCCTCTTTGCTTGCTGAGTTGATTCAATGGGGAGCGACAAGTGCTGATGAGCTTCATTGGCTTGATACTCCACCTCAAGCGGCATTAGCGCAGGCGAGCAGCTTGCTACAGCAATTAGGGCTTTTGGATCATAGTAGGCAATTTACTGCGCAAGGTAAGCAAGCCCAGCAACTCGGGTTAGAACCTCGGATTGCGAGTATGCTGACCAAAGCTAAGCAGCACAGTAGTCAGTTGTTGAACGCTGCGATTGCTGCTGCGGCGTTGGTTGAGGAGCCTGAGCGTAACGTCTCTGATGTCCAGCACTCTTTATACCGTTTGCAGCAAGGAAAACACACACGCAACCATTTCATGACTCAGAGAGTGAAAGTGCTCTCGGCGAAATTAGAACACAAATTTGACCTACAAAGTGTTGATGAATCACTGCTGTCTTTGGCATTGTGTCTTGCATTTCCTGATCGTATCGCTCAATCACGAGGTAAGCAGAATCATCAATTTCTGCTCGCGAATGGTCACGGTGCAGAAGTACGTGATGATGACCCACTCGCTGATAGTGAGTACATAGTGGTGATCGACCTAATGAGAAGTGCAGGCCGTTCCAGCCAAGTATTCTTAGCGACAGCAGTCGATATCGTGAATCTAGAAGCGCATTTTTCGGATATGTTTACTGTTCGTGACTATGTCGATTGGGATGATGCACGCGGGCGCTTAGTGGCTGAGCAGCGAGTTTGTCTGGGCCAGCTCGTCATTAATACCAAAGCCTTACCTGAACCGGATAGTGAGAAAATTAGTGAGGCACTGCTCAATTATGTAGGGCGAAAAGGTCTAGATATATTGAACTGGACACCGGCTGCAAAGCAGCTCCAAGCTCGCATACTGTGTGCGGCGCAGTGGCTACCTGAGCAAGAGTGGCCAGCGGTGGATGAGCAAAGTTTGTTGACGAACTTAGATGCTTGGTTAACGCCGTACCTGAATGGCGTGAAATCAGTAAAAGGGCTGCACAGTGTCAATCTCGAGCAGGCTTTGATGGCGTATCTAGGATGGCCATTGAATCAAGAGATTGACCATTGGTTACCTACGCATTATGTAATGCCTACGGGTAGTAACAAATCTATTCGCTATCAAGAAAATGCAGAACCTGTGATATCGGTTCGAATGCAAGAAGTGTTTGGTGAGCAAGACTCTCCTTTGATTGCTCAAGGACGTAAAAAGGTTGTACTTGAGTTACTCTCACCGGCACAAAGGCCACTGCAAATCACTCAAGACTTAGCCGGTTTTTGGGCTGGGGCTTATAAAGAAGTGCAGAAAGAGATGAAAGGTCGATACCCTAAACACCCTTGGCCAGATGATCCGGCTAACCATGTAGCAACGACCAAAACTAAACGACAGTTGAATCGATGATGATAAAGATGTTTACACCCCAAAAGGGGCCAGCGAAAAAGGCACCTACGAAAAAGTCACCGACAGCTAAGTCGCCTCGAGCTAAGTCAACCAAAGCCAGAAAGCCGAGAGCCGCTGCAAAAAAACGCGCGCCGAGTAAGGGAGGCAAAACCAATCGTGGTTGGTTGAAGATGTTATGGGGCTTTGCTTGGAAAGCAGGCCTTGCCGTCGCTGCGATCTTACTCTTTGTCGGCATTTATCTCGATACGGTCGTCAAACAGCGCTTTGAAGGGCAGCTCTTTGACTTACCGACTGTGGTTTATGCGCGAGTATTAGATTTATCACCGGGTACGCCAATCAGTATTCAGCAAGTGCGTAATGAGCTTGATGTGCTCAATTACCGCAAGGTCAGTGCCCCTCGTCATCCTGGTGAGTACTCCTCGTCTTCCACTAAGATTGAGCTGATCCGTCGCCCATTCGAATTTGTGGATGGCCCAGAAGCAGACCGCCATGTGATGCTTCATTTCGATAGCAATGAGTTAACCCGCATTCAGTCGCTCGAGAAGAAGGGCGATATGGGTTACCTGCGTATCGAACCTAAGATGCTGGGTATGCTTGAGAAAAGTAACGACGAACAACGTCTTTTTTTAAAGCGCAACCAGTTCCCTGAAGTGATGGTCGATGCGCTGCTCGTGACCGAAGATAGAGATTTTTATCAGCATGATGGTGTATCGCCATTAGCGATAGCGCGAGCGATGGTGGTTAACGTCAAGGCTGGGCGCACCGTTCAGGGCGGCAGTACGTTGACGCAGCAATTAGCTAAAAACCTATTTCTCTCTAGTGAGCGCACTCTGTGGCGTAAGATTCGTGAAGCTTATATCGCACTGATTTTGGATTACCGTTATAGCAAAGATCAGATCTTAGAAGCTTACCTAAATGAAGTATATCTAGGTCAGAATGGTGGTGAAGCGATCCACGGTTTTGGTTTGGCATCGCGTCTCTACTTTGGCCAACCAATCCAAGAGCTGAGAATCGATCAACTGGCACTGCTGGTGGGAATGGTGAAAGGGCCGTCATATTATAACCCTGTTCGTTATCCGGAGCGTGCAAAGGCACGGCGTGACTTGGTATTACGTTTGATGATGCAGCAAGATATTTTAAGTGCGAGTCAATATGAAGCGGCTGCCGGTCGAGATCTTGATATTCAAGATAACCCGCGTATTGCGAGCCGTCAGCCCGCTTATTTCCAACAAGTAAATATCGAGCTTAAGCAGTTTGTTGGCGACCGATTCGAGGCGCAAAAGGGCTTGCGGGTATTCACCTCACTAGACCCTGTTTCACAGCAAGAGCTAGAACGCTCTATCGCACGTAAGGTGCCTCAACTAGCTCAAACAGCAGGCAATAAGCTTGAAGCCGCTGCGGTTGCGGTTGACCGTAATACTGGTGAGATAAGAGCGATGGTCGGCGGCAAACGCACGGATTACGACGGCTTTAACCGTGCACTCAATGCAAGTCGTCCAATCGGCTCTTTAGTCAAGCCTGCGGTGTACCTGACCGCACTACAGCAGCCTGAAAAGTACACACTGGCGACCACGTTGATGGATACACCGCTGAGCTTGAAAGGCAGTAAGGGGAGCATGTGGAGCCCGAGAAACTTCGACCGTAAATTCCGAGGAGAGGTGCCTTTATATGTGGCGCTATCTAAGTCTTACAATGTGCCGACGGTTCGCTTGGGAATGCAACTTGGTATTGAATCCGTATCGAATACCATCGAACAGCTGGGGGTGAATAAGAGTGAGATTCGTCCTGTGCCATCGATGTTCCTAGGTGCATTTTCTCTGACGCCTTTCCAAGTGGCACAGATGTATCAAACGGTGACCAACTCCGGTAAGAAAGCAACTCTGTCAGCGCTGCGCTCAGTGGTGGATAGTAATGGTGAGGTGCTCTATCAATCGATACCTCGTGTGTCACAAAGTGTCGAGCAACAAGCCGCGTGGCTTACCACTTATGCGATGAAGCGGGGTGTTTCGGAAGGTACGGGACGATTCTTGCAAAACCAGTTCTCTTGGGCTGGACTCGCAGGTAAAACCGGTACCAGTAACGACAGCCGCGACAGTTGGTTTGTTGGTGTTGATGGTCGCGAGGTCACCACCATTTGGTTAGGGCGCGATGACAATAAACCAACGAAATTAACAGGTTCGAGTGGCGCCCTGCGTGTCTATGCTGATTATCTAAAACAACGCGGCCCAGAAGTGCTGCGTTTACCTTGGCCAAATGGCATAACCACTGCTCATTTTAGAAATACGAGCTCAGGAGCACTAGAGTTTGATTGCGATGGCCCCGTGCAGTTACCTATTTGGGATGAACGTGGTGATATTAAAAAGGGGTGTGAAAGCCAACCAAAGCAGTGGCTAAAGAAGCTTTTTGAGTGGTAAAGTTGCACAAGCAATAGATGACAAGGATAGAGTTTTAATGGTGATTTCTCGTTGGCTGAGTCGAGGTTTAGGCGTCGTTGGCGTTATGTTTTGTTCGCAGATTTTGGCTGACAACGTCGTTGTACCTGCTGACAAAATGAAAGTTGAGCAAAAAACGCGCCCAAGTATCGCCGTGGTTCTTGCGGGGGGCGGAGCCAAAGGTGCAGCTCATATTGGTGTTCTAAAAGCTCTTGAAGAGATGCACATCCCCGTCGATTACGTCACAGGTACCAGTATGGGCGCTTATGTAGGTGGCTTGTACGCAACGGGCATGAGTGCTGATGAAATTGAAAGTTTCATCTATTCAGTGGATTGGAACAAAGGTTATCGCGATCGTGTAAACCGTAGCGATCGACGCGTGCGTGACAAAGAGTATGAGGACCGTTACCAGCTAATCACGGATTTAGGTTTAGGCTGGGGAGAGATGCGTGCGCCAACCGGAGTCGTTCAAGGTCAGAACATGCTGCGCATACTGCGTGAGACAACCGGTAATCTGGCACCATTTGAATCCTTTGATGATCTTGCTATCCCGTACCGTTCTGTCGCAACAGATATCATTAAACTTGAAGAGGTGATCATCGACAAAGGGCAGATTGTCGATGCAATGATGTCAAGTATGTCAGTACCGGGCGCTTTGCCGCCTTATGAGGTAGACGGTCGTATGTTGGTCGATGGTGGCGTCGTCAACAACATGCCGGTAGATGTCGCCCGTGCAATGGGAGCTGACATTGTTATCGCGGTTGATATTAGTACCAACTATAAAGGCGAAGAGGAGTTTACCAACCTTTTTACTGTGGCTGACCAACTGTCTAACTATTTAGTACGTCGTAGTACTCAACAACAAGCGGAAGCCTTAACGGAAGAAGATGTCTTTCTTAAGCCAGATGTTGGCCAAATGGAGACCACTGAGTTTGATAAGATGCCGAGCGCCTATGAAGCGGGTTATCAAGTGGCTTACCAGTTTGAAGACAAGCTTCGTAGCCTTTCAATAGGGGCTGCTAAGTATCAAGGCTACCTTGAAGGCAAACAGCAGGCTCGCCGGAAATTAAAACATGGCGACCAAACAGTGGTTGATGAGGTGGTGATTAATAACAATAGCCACTATTCCGACAAATTAATTGAAAACCGCCTTAACCTTGAAGCTGGAGAAGTGTTAAAAACTAGCCACATTGAAACCAGCGTGCAAAACCTCTACGCACTCGATCGTTTTGAATTGATTACCTATGAATTTGATAACGTTGACGGCAAAGATCAATTGGTTGTCGATGTAAATGAGAAAGAGTGGGGACCAAACTACCTAAATTTCCGTTTCTTTTTAGAAGATGATTTTGCTACCGATAGTCAGTATTCAATTGGTGTGTCTGCAAACTTTACAGATATCAATCAACACGGTGCAGAGCTTAGAACCAATTTAGAAATGGGCACTGACAAGCGCATTGAGGCGGAGCTGTTTTCTCCTTTCTTCTCTCAGCAGAAGCTATTTACCTCAGCGTCGTTGGTCTATGCGAATCAAAAACGTAATTTACCATTTAACGGTGAAATAGAAGAGCCGTCATTAGATGCGACTCAAGACTTTGTCTCGATGACCTATAAAGAGAGCATCGGTGAGTTGGCGTTTGGTTACCAACCAACCCTGTGGCAAGAGCTGAAATTTGGAGGCCGATACACTGACGGTGAAGTTGAAGTGTCGTCACTACCTTCATTCGGTGGTGGCTCTTATCAGCGAATGGGTGCTTTTGTTCGTTACCGTTTGGATACACTAGATAACTTCAGTTTACCGACGGAAGGCTATTTCGTTGATTTAGAATACCTTGTTTCTCATGATGAGTTTGACTCCGACCCTATAGCTTCTGATCCTACTTATATTGAGGACAGTGACACTGTTTATGAGTTCTCAGCGAATTTGAGGGCGGCACAAAGCTACAAACGCCATACTTTAGTCGCAAAGATGGATTATGGCATCGTAGAGAGTAAAAATTCTCTATTCCCGATTGACCCTAAACAGCTCGGAGGCTTTTTAAACCTCTCCGGCATTCCACGTAACAGTCTACTGGGGCAAAACCTGGCGTTTACCAGTTTGGTGTACCGCTATAAATGGTTTGACAACGATTTCGGTTTGTTTGAATCCCCATTCTACCTAGGCGCGTCCATTGAGCATGGTGGAGTTTGGTCGAACAGTGATTTAAAAATTAGCGAAGCTCCGATGTACACCGCAGGTTCGCTGTTTGCTGGTATCGACTCTCCGATTGGGCCGATTATTTTGGCGTATGGTATGACAGAAGATAACTACAATTCGGTTTACCTTATTGTTGGAACGTCTTATAAATAACCATGCGAAAAATAACGATACTGGTGACTAATTAGGCAAAAATAATGGGACTTTCGTCTTAACTTGCTATGTTGGTCAAAATGATAAGATTTTAATTAATCGTTAAATTTGCTACTATACCGCCCACAGTTTGGCCTCTCTGATGCCGATCATCAATACAAATTGAATGACGAAAATGGCAATGGAGAGCCAAGTTTCCAAGGATGTTCACCGCTTTATTTTACTAACAATTATGAAGGAAGGTGGTGGACCGCAATGAGAGGAAAAAAGTCGTGCTTGAAGCCTACCGTAAACACGTCGAAGAACGTGCTGCCGAAGGAGTTGTTCCAAAACCACTAGATGCCGAGCAGGTTGCTGGCCTAGTTGAACTTCTAAAGAACCCACCTCAAGGTGAAGAAGAGTTCATTCTTGACCTACTAGAAAACCGCATTCCACCAGGTGTAGATGAAGCTGCTTATGTAAAAGCGGGCTTTTTAACAGCTATCACCAAAGGTGAAGTAACATCACCACTTGTTAGCAAAGAGAAAGCAGCAGAGCTGCTAGGTACTATGCAAGGTGGTTACAACATCGAGTCGTTAGTTTCACTTCTTGATGATACTGAACTTGCTCCTATTGCTGTTAAAGCACTATCGCACACATTACTGATGTTTGATGCTTTCTATGATGTAGAAGAGAAGGCCAAGGCAGGTAATGCTTCAGCACAACAAGTACTTCAATCTTGGGCAGACGCAGATTGGTTTACTTCGAAAGAGAAAGTTGCTGAAAAAATCACAGTAAAAGTCTTTAAAGTCACTGGTGAAACCAACACCGATGACCTATCTCCAGCACCTGATGCATGGTCTCGTCCAGATATTCCAGTACACGCAAAAGCGATGCTGAAAATGGAACGTGACGGCATTAACCCTGATCAACCAGGCACTGTTGGCCCAATCGCTCAGATTGAAGAGCTGCAAAAAGACGGTATCCCACTTGCGTACGTAGGTGATGTCGTTGGTACGGGTTCTTCACGTAAGTCTGCGACGAACTCAGTACTTTGGTTTATGGGGGAAGATATCCCATACGTGCCGAACAAGCGTACTGGTGGTGTTTGTCTGGGTGGTAAGATCGCTCCAATCTTCTACAACACAATGGAAGATTCAGGCGCACTGCCAATCGAACTAGACGTACAGAAAATGAACATGGGCGATGTGATCGATATCTTCCCATACGAAGGCGTTGTACGTAAAAACGGTGAAGTGATCTCTAGCTTTGAACTGAGCAAAGTGCTGCTTGATGAAGTTCGTGCTGGTGGTCGTATTCCACTTATCATCGGTCGTGGTCTAACTAGCCGCGCTCGTACTTCTCTTGGTCTAGAAGAGACTGATCTGTTTGCTAAGCCAGTCGATCCATCTGCATCTGATAAGGGCTACACGCTCGCTCAGAAGATGGTTGGTAAAGCATGTGGTGTTGAAGGTGTTCGCGCCGGTCAATACTGTGAGCCTAAAATGACCACAGTTGGTTCTCAAGATACGACAGGCCCTATGACGCGTGATGAGCTTAAAGACCTTGCATGTCTTGGCTTCTCAGCGGATCTAGTGATGCAGTCTTTCTGTCACACATCGGCATACCCGAAACCAGTTGACGTAAACACGCACCACACGCTACCTGATTTCATCATGAACCGTGGTGGTGTTTCATTACGCCCAGGTGATGGTGTTATCCACTCATGGCTAAACCGTATGCTTCTTCCTGATACTGTAGGTACAGGTGGTGACTCGCATACTCGTTTCCCTCTAGGTATTTCATTCCCTGCGGGTTCTGGTCTGGTTGCATTCGCGGCTGCGACAGGTGTGATGCCTCTTGATATGCCAGAATCTATCTTGGTTCGTTTTAAAGGTGAAATGCAGCCGGGTATCACGCTACGTGACCTAGTACATGCCATTCCTCTATACGGCATCAAGCAAGGTCTCCTAACCGTAGAGAAAGCAGGTAAGATCAACGAATTCTCTGGTCGTGTACTAGAAATCGAAGGTGTTGAACACCTCTCTGTTGAGCAAGCGTTCGAACTTTCTGATGCGTCTGCTGAGCGTTCAGCGGCGGGTTGTACTGTTAAACTGTCTAAAGAATCTATCGAAGAGTACCTAAACTCAAACATCGTTATGCTTAAGTGGATGATCGCTGAAGGCTACGGTGATGTTCGTACTATCGAGCGTCGTATTACAGCAATGGAAGAGTGGCTAGCAAATCCAGAGTTGCTGTCTGCAGATCCAGATGCTGAATACGCTCACGTTATCGAAATCGACCTTGCTGATATCGATCAGCCAATTCTATGTGCACCAAATGATCCAGATGATGCTCGTCTTCTTTCTGACGTTCAAGGCACTGAGATTCAAGAAGTGTTCATCGGTTCTTGTATGACCAACATTGGCCACTTCCGCGCCGCTGGTAAGATGCTTGAAGAGTTCAACGGTTCTTTAAGCACACGTCTATGGGTGGCTCCGCCAACTAAGATGGATAGAGATCAGCTAACAGAAGAAGGCTACTACGGTATCTTCGGTCGTGCAGGGGTTCGTATCGAAACTCCGGGTTGTTCACTATGTATGGGTAACCAAGCTCGAGTTGCAGACAAGTCGACCGTAATGTCTACGTCTACGCGTAACTTCCCGAACCGTTTGGGTACAGGTGCGAACGTATACCTAGCGTCTGCGGAGCTGTCTGCTGTTGGTGCCATTCTAGGTCGCATTCCAACGAAAGAAGAGTACCTAGAGTACGCAGAGAAGATTAACGCAACGGCAGCTGATACGTACCGTTACCTGAACTTCCATAAAATGGGTCAGTACACAGAAAAAGCCGATACGGTTATTTTTCAGCAGCCAGCATAATCGCTGACTGATTGAGTCACTGACAGAACGCCCTCTATTTGCAGAGGGCGTTTTTTTATGTCTGAATGCTGGGTGACGAGCCCCTCGATCTATTGATCACTTCACTATATACTCTCGCCTCATTTTTACCCTGTCTCAGTTACTGCGTGGAGCCACTATGGAATTCGAATTTACAAGAAACACTTTGATGGGCGAGTACTACGTGAAATGCAGTATGGGGCACGAGATCGTTGGACGTTGGCTCCAGGAAGAGATTGGCAAAGACAAAAGCAAAATCGATCAGGTGTTAGCACTTATTGAAGCGTCACGCACTAACTTTAGTGATGAACGCTCTATGGTCGGCAAAGAGATCACTTTATCGATTAATGAAGATGAAGTAACAATTCAAGAGAATGTACTTGGTCACGACTATGAAATGGAAGAGGGCAGCGAGTTCGATTTTTACAACAGTGAAAGCTTATCAGTTTGTGGAATTGATGACTTCGAGCTTTTAATAGAACGCTGGGTCGATTTCTTAGGGTTGTAGAGTATTAAAACAAACGCATTGCCCAAATATAGAGCAATTTGATACCAGCGCATTAAGATAGTGAAAAGGCCGCACCATTATGGTGCGGCCTTTTTCGTTATTGGCGTTGCGTGAACATCAAAGTGTTTAATATCAATAGTTTAACTTTTTGGCACGCTACTTGGATTATAGAAAGAGTATTAACGGACTAAGTGAAAAATCTAAGGAACGATTATGAAACTCATCAATGCCATAGTGAAACCATTCAAATTAGACGATGTAAGAGAAGCGCTATCTGATGTCGGTATCGAAGGTATGACTGTATCAGAGGTCAAAGGTTTTGGTCGTCAAAAAGGCCACACGGAGCTGTATCGTGGTGCGGAATATCAAGTTGATTTCCTTCCAAAAGTAAAAATAGAAATCGCTACGCAAGCAGAAAATGTAGATCGCGTTGTTGAAGCGATTAGCCAAGCGGCTCACACAGGGAAAATTGGTGACGGTAAGATTTTTGTGTACGACCTGAGCCAAGCAGTACGTATTCGTACAGGTGAAATGGACGCAGAAGCACTTTAAGAATTCAAGGACTGGAGAATTTAATATGGAACTTTTAACAACAGTAACGGAGTTACGTTACGCACTAGACACTTTTTTCTTCCTCATTTCAGGTGCGTTGGTAATGTGGATGGCGGCAGGTTTTGCAATGCTTGAGGCAGGGCTTGTACGTTCAAAGAACACGACTGAAATCCTAACCAAAAACATTTGTTTGTATGCAATTGCATGTACTACTTACCTAGTGGTTGGTTACAACATCATGTATGTCGACAATGGTGAAGGCGGTTGGTTGCCATCTTTTGGTGCACTGATTGGTACACAAGGTGAAGGTGCGGATCACTCTTTAGAGTCTGACTTCTTCTTCCAAGTTGTATTCGTTGCAACAGCAATGTCAGTCGTATCTGGTGCGGTTGCTGAACGCATGAAACTATGGTCATTCCTAATCTTCTCTGTAGTTCTGACAGCGTTCATCTACCCAATGGAAGGTTACTGGACATGGGGTGGCGGTTTCCTATCTGAAGCTGGCTTTAGTGACTTTGCAGGTTCAGGTATCGTACATATGGCAGGTGCAGCAGCAGCTCTAGCTGGCGTACTTCTACTAGGTGCTCGTAAAGGTAAATACGGTAAAAACGGTGAAATCTACCCAATTCCTGGTTCAAACATGCCACTAGCAACATTAGGTACATTCATCCTGTGGTTCGGTTGGTTCGGCTTTAACGGCGGTTCTCAGCTAATGGTATCGGACTTCGAAAACGCAACAGCAGTGGGTCAAATCTTCCTAAACACAAACGCAGCAGCAGCCGCAGGTGCAATCGCAGCACTACTCGTGTGTAAGACAACTTGGGGTAAAGCAGACCTAACCATGGTATTGAACGGTGCGTTGGCTGGTCTAGTGGCTATCACAGCGGATCCACTATCGCCATCACCTCTATTCGCAGTTGCTATCGGTTCAGTTTCTGGTGCGCTAGTGGTATTCAGCATCATCGCTCTAGATAAAGCTAAGATTGATGATCCAGTAGGTGCTATCTCAGTACACGGTGTGTGTGGTTTCTTCGGTCTAATGGCTGTGCCACTAAGCAACGCTGACGCAACATTTGGTGCTCAACTATTCGGTGCTGCAGTAATCTTTGCTTGGGTATTCGGTGCAAGTCTAGCAGTGTGGGCAATCCTAAAAGCAACAATCGGTATCCGTGTAAGCGAAGACGAAGAGCTAGAAGGTATGGATATGCACGACTGTGGTGTTGGTGCTTACCCAGAGTTCGTATCTGTGAAGTAATATTTACAAAGATTTACATTTAACCTACTTGAAACCTGCTCGGATGAGCAGGTTTTTTTGATCTTTAACGTTGTGTTTCACTAGTCGTTAAATATAATAATGAAACTGATAAATATTATCATTTGTATGTCATAAAAGGATTGAACCAATGAAAAAACTGCTAACTCTTTCTGCTTTAGCTTGTGCAACAATCGCACCTACAGCTGCAATTGCGGCAGAAGAAGTGAACGTATACTCTTACCGTCAACCTTTCCTTGTTGAGCCAATGTTCAATGAGTTCACAAAAGAAACGGGCATTAAAGTAAACGTTAAGTTCGCGAAGAAAGGTCTAGCAGAAAAGCTAGCACAAGAAGGCGAGTACAGCCCAGCTGACGTTATCTTAACTGTTGATATCAGCCGTCTTTCTGAGCTAACTAAGCAAGGTCTTGTTCAATCTGTTGAGAGTGATGTACTAGAGAAGAACATTCCTGCTCAGTACCAAGATACTGACAACGAATGGTTTGCACTTACAACTCGTACACGTAGCGTTTACTCTTCACGTGACCGCGTTGGTCGTCTAGGTGAAGACTTCACTTACGCAGATCTAGCTAAGCCAGAATTCAAAGGTAAAATCTGTACTCGTAGCGGTAAGCACCCATACAACGTATCTCTAGTTTCTTCTATGATTGCTCATAAAGGCGAAGCTGAAACTAAAGAGTGGCTAGAAGGCGTTAAAGCAAACCTAGCTCGTAAGCCTCAAGGTAACGACCGTGCACAAGTTAAAGCTATCAAAGAAGGTCTATGTGACGTTTCTCTTGGTAACAGCTACTACCTAGGTAAGATGGTTAACGATAAAGAGCAAAAAGCTTGGGCTGATGCTGTTTACATCAACTTCCCTAACCAAGAGACGACTGGCACTCACGTAAACATCTCTGGTATGGCAATGGCGAAATACTCTCCAAACAAAGAGAACGCTGTTAAGCTAATGGAATTCCTAGCAGGTAACACTGCACAAGGTATGTACGCTGAAGTGAACTACGAATACCCAGTAAAAGCGGATGTTAAACCATCTGAGCTTGTAGCATCTTGGGGTGAGTTCAAAGCAGATACAATTTCTCTAGACGAGATTGCTAACCACCACGAAGCGGCAATCAAACTTCTAGATGAAGTTAAATTCGACCTTTAATTTCATTGATGTAGGCTGCGGCCTAGATTGATTAACAACCTCAAGTTCCTACTTTATGGACTTGAGGTTGTTTTGTTTTTAAGCAAGTCACTTTTTGATACAAAGCAACGCCTAGAACTGGTGAGTTCTGAGCTTCGCGCCTTGCAGTCACAGTGCGATATCGGTATAACTACCCTTAGTTTTTAAAAGGATATGAGATGTATTTTCAAACGCATTTTCGAGTTATCCCTCTCCGTTGTAATTAAGCGATGAAACAAAAGAATTATATATGGAACACCAGTAGTGGAGTGATTGCTTTGCTGCTGGTTTTTCCGATCTTAGCGATATTCACAACCGCTGTTGGTGAAACGGATGAGCTCTTCTCTCATCTTATGTCTACAGTGATGCCTACCTACGCCTACAACACAGTGGTTTTAGTGTTCGGTACCATGTGTTTGTCGTTGATTTTTGGTATTCCCTCAGCGTGGATCATGGCAATGTGCCGTATCCCTGGCGAGCGGGTCCTTCAATGGGCGCTAGTACTTCCTCTAGCGATGCCTGGTTACATCGTAGGTTATATCTTTACCGATTGGTTTGATTTCGCTGGACCAGTGCAGATTCTGCTGCGTGATATCACAGGGTGGGGGCCGGGTGAGTATTGGTTCCCAGATATCCGAACCCTAAGCGGTGCGATTATTGTACTTTCTTTGGTTCTATATCCTTATGTGTACCTGCTATGCCGTGCTGCATTTATGGAGCAGAATGTTTCTTTGTTGCAATCTGCTCGACTCCTGAAGTGTTCTCCATGGGAAAGTTTCCGTCGTATTTCTCTGCCTTTGGTTCGCCCGTCGATGGCGGTTGGCCTATCCCTTGTTGCAATGGAAACCGTAGGTGATTTCGGTACAGTAAGCTACTTTGCGGTTAATACGCTAACTACTGCGGTTTACGATACTTGGCTTGGTTACTCTAGCCTCACGGCTGCTGCCAAGATCTCGGCTATCATGCTAGTTATCGTGATCTTGTTATTGAGTTCAGAGCGCTACAGCCGCCGCAAGCAGAAGCTATTTCAAAACCAATTCAATAGCCGAGAAGATTTCCGTTATCAGTTGAACGGTTGGAAAAAGTGGTTAGCACTGTTCTGGTGTTGGGGATTGGTTTGTGTCGCTTTCTTATTCCCGTTAGGTCAACTACTTATCTACGCGTACAAATACTTCGCTCAAAGTTGGACTGCCGAGTTTAGAGAGTATGCGATGAACAGTTTAAATGTCTCCGTTCTCGCCGCTGTGATTGGTGTGCTGGTGGCATTGACTGTTAACTTCAACCAGCGAGTGAATCCGGGCAAGCGTAACCTTGCTTATATGCGTCTCTCTTCTATGGGCTACGCGGTACCAGGAACGGTGCTGGCTATCGGTGTTATGGTTCCAGTTCTGTTTATGGATCACTTGGTGAATGATATTGCCAAAGCGATGGAATGGGGCCGTCCAGGCCTTATCTTCTCTGGCTCAATGTTCGCACTTATTTTTGCGATGGTGGTGCGTTTTTCGGCCGTCGCCATCGGCAGTATTGAAAGTAGCCTGAGTAAGGTTTCTCCATCATTGGATATGGCGTCGAAAACTATGGGCTGTAACACCAACCAGATGTTACGCCGAGTACACCTTCCTTTGATTAAGCGTGGGGCCTTAATCGCTGGTTTGCTGGTGTTTATTGAATCAATGAAAGAACTGAATGCAGCACTGTTACTGCGTCCATTCAACTTTGAAACGCTTGCGACCTATGTTTATAACTACGCCTCGGATGAGCACCTTGAACTGGCCGCAATGCCTGCGGTATTACTGGTTCTTGTGGGATTGATTCCGCTTATCATCGTTAACCGTTCTTTGGAGCAAAAAAACTAATGAGTTGTGCATTATCAATTAAAGACCTGACTTGTAAGTATGAGTCTCAGACGGTTTTAGAGTCTCTCTCTTTAGAGGTTGAGCACGGTGAGATTGTATGTCTGCTTGGTGCCAGTGGTTGTGGCAAAACAACCTTGCTAAAGGCGATTGCTGGTCTGCTTCCGCTGAGCAGTGGTGTCATGAACCTTAATTGCCAAACCATTGATGATGGTAAAAATTGGTTACCACCAGAGCAACGTAACATTGGCATGATTTTTCAAGATTATGCGCTCTTCCCGCACCTAACGGTAAATCAAAACGTGGCTTTTGGCTTGCGAGATCTTTCTGAGAAGGAGAAGCAGGCTAAGGTTAGAGAGATGCTTGAGCTGGTTCACCTTGATGAGTACGGCGAGCGCTACCCTCACCAACTATCAGGCGGTCAACAACAACGCGTCGCTATCGCACGCTCATTAGCTTATAAGCCTGATCTGCTGCTACTTGATGAGCCGTTTTCAAATATCGATACTCAGGTTCGACATGAGCTGATTTCTCAGATCAGAAAGATCTTTAAGAAGCAGGGTGTTACCGCGATCTTTGTAACGCACAGTCGTGAAGAAGCTTTTGCTTTTGCTGACAAAATGGCCGTGATGAACAACGGTGTTATCGAACAATACGGTTCTGCTTCGGAGTTGTATTTCCACCCTTCGAGCAAGTTTGTTGCTGACTTCTTAGGTGGCGGTAGCTACCTGAATGCGCAGCGTATCTCTGAACATGAATTTGAAACTAGCTTAGGTGTGGTTGAGGCAAAATCTCAAACGGACATCGAGTTGGGCAATGACTGTGAGTTGTTGTTGAGACCTCAGCATATCTTGGCTAGCTATGAGCAAGACAGCGCTATCTCTGTATTGGAGCAGCAGTTTATGGGAGACCATTGCCGTTATGTGATTGAAGCGCATGGTCAGAAACTGCTGGCGACCTCTTCTGAAGCACTGGAAGTCGGCATGCCAGTGACAGTGAAAGTCGATACCAAGGGCGTTCTTGCTTTCTAAGCTGTTCGTTTAACAAACAATCTCATGTGAATAAAAAAGCCCAGTATCAAACTGACTAAGTAGGATACTGGGCAAGCGTTCTTCACCTATAGGGTTAAATCTAGGTATAAAACCCTTCCTTAAGGAGTTACAAAGATAGGAAGGCTTTCATGTTTTGAAGAACACGTTCAGCAGTGTCTTTATCTTCCATTTCTGCAAATATACGCAGCAACGGTTCGGTTCCTGAGAAGCGAGCAATCACCCAGCCACCATTCTTGAAGTAGACTTTTGCTCCATCTTCGTAGCTGACTTTTTCAATCTCATATTCAAACTCTGGTAGCTGTTTCTCTACATAAATCTTGGTGTATAGCGCCTCTTTTTGAGAAGGTTTGAACGTGCAATCCCCCTCGGCTGTGTATGCATAACCGTACTTTGAGTAGATCTCATCCAGCAGCTCTGAGAGCTTCTTGCCTGTTACACTGATCATCTCAACCAACAAGCTTGAAGCGAATACGCCATCTTTACCCTTGATGTGCCCACGAATGGTCAGGCCGCCTGAGCTTTCGCCACCAATCAGAGAGTCATCCGCTTCCATTTGAGAACTAATGTGCTTAAAGCCTACTGGAACCTCAAAGCTCTTTTCACCGTGGTCAGCGGCGACTTTATCGAGTAGGTGAGTAGTTGCAATGTTCCGCACTACCGAGCCTTTCCAGCCCTTGTATTCCAGTAAGTAGTAGTAAAGCAGCAGTAGCACTTCGTTAGGGTGAATGAAGTTACCTTTCTCATCGATAATACCTAGGCGGTCAGCATCGCCATCGGTGCCAATACCGATGTCATAGCCTTCAGCCGCAACCAAGTGTTTCAAGCGATACAATGTTGCTGCGCTCGGTGAAGGCATCAAACCGCCAAAGTCTGGGTTTTTACCGTCGTTGATCACGTCCACATCACAACGGCCGTTGATAAGAACAGTTTGAAGCGCATTTTTAGCTACACCAAACATAGGATCAATCAGAACACGAAGGTTGGCTTTCTTGATCGCGTCGATATCGATGAAGTTGATGATCGAATCAACAAAGTCGTTCATCGGGTTGATGATTTCGATCTCTTTGTCATTTAACGCCTGTTCGAAATCGACGCGCACAACGTCTTCGCTAGTTAGCGTAGCAATCTGCTGTTCGATTTTTTCGGTGATGACCTCATCAGCATCGCGGCCACCCTCGATGAATACTTTAATGCCGTTGTAATCTGCCGGGTTGTGAGAGGCAGTGATACATGCCGAATAGGTACAGCCCATTTCTTTCGCTTGGAACATCACGATCGGTGTTGGAACAAACTTGTCGATGAAGCTGACTTTGATGTTGTTGGCAGCAAGTACTTCAGCAAACCAGCAGGCTGCTTTATCAGATAAGAAGCGACGATCGTAGCCAATTACAAAGCCATTTTGTGCCGCATCTTCATCATTGATGATGTTAGCCAGTGCTTGAGCGACCAAGCGGACGTTATCGCGAGTGAACTCTTCACCTATGAAAGCGCGCCAGCCACCCGTACCAAATTTAATCATGTGAAAATCCTTTGAGTTTCATTGCCTCAAGTCACTTATGACCTGAGGCAAGAGCGATTGGTTAAATTACGCGATTAGCCTAGAACGACGACAACATCGTTCACGCTGCCTTCTGCCTGAACTGGGATAGCACCTTCGACTGCTTCGCCATTGATGGTGATAGACGCCACCCCTTTGCTTACTGCATTCGGGTTCTGTACCGTGATGTTGTATGTCGCACCACGCCATTGGCGAGTCACTTCAAACTCTGGCCAATCTGTTGGGATACAAGGATCTACGGTTAAGCCTTCAAAGCCAGTACGAACGCCAAGAATGAAGTTGGTTACCGCAAAGTATGCCCAACCAGAGGTACCGGTTAACCAAGGGTGGTTAGCACGGCCATGGTCTTGGTGGTCTTTACCCATGATGAACTGCACGTACGAGTACGGTTCTGCGTAGCGTGTTTCAATCATGTCGTTTTGGTTGTATGGGTTAAGTGCATCGTAGAATTTCATTGCACGGTCACCACGACCAAGTTTCGCTTCTGCTACCCAAGCCCATGGGTTCGGGTGAGAGAAGATTGCGCCATTCTCTTTTACGCCTTGGTAAACGCGAGTGACGAAGCCGATATCATCGTTTGGTGTCGCAAATGATGGAGAGTTTAGGTGCAGGCCGTATTCAGAGAATAGATTCTCATCAACAGCATCCATCGCCTTCTCGCCACGCTCTTGAGAAACTGCGCCAGATAGAACTGCCAGTGTGTTTGACTCTAGGTGTACACGACCTTCAGCTTGTTGCGCAGTACCGATCTTATCGCCATCTTTTGTTAGACCACGGATGTACCAGCCACCTTCGTCATCCCACAGGTGTGTTTCACACGCTTCACGAACGTTCGCGGCCATTTCAGTGTATTTCTCAACATCAGCGTCGTTATTGCGGAATTTAGCGAGATCTAGGAACTCTTGTAGAGCCCAGAAGTGTAGGAACGACACCATAGATGACTCACCGCCACCTAGGTTCAGACAGTCATTCCAGTCAGCACGTAGACCTTTACAGATACCGGTTTGACCAACGTATTCTGCCGAGAAGTTCAGTGCTGCTTTCATGTGTTCGTAGACAGTCGCTTCACCGCCGTCTGCGTAAGGAATTACTTCATCAAAGAACTCATGTTCACCGGTTTCCATCACGTATTTGATGATGGTTGGTACGATCCATAAATGATCATCAGAACAGGTGTCTTCAATGCCGTGGATCTTGTCGTCGTCTGATGGCGTCGGCACTACCGTTGGTGATTTCGAAGGCTTAACATCCGCTTTCTCTGGATCAAACCAGTCAGGATCGAATAGGTGTAGGCCGTAGCCCGCTTTAACTTGGCCGCGTAGTAGGTCGACAATGCGCTTACGTGTCATCTTAGGGTTTGCGTGAGGTACAGAGATAGCGTCCTGAGCGGTATCACGGTAGCCAAGACCAGTACGGCCGCCCACTTCAATGAATGATGCAAAGCGCGACCACACTACACAAGTCTCTGCTTGGTATAGTGTCCAGGTGTTGATCATGGTATCTAAGCCTTCGTTTGGAGACTTAACTTGGAACTTGTTGCAACGCTCGTCCCAGTGATCTTTGATTCCTTGGAACGCAGCATCTACGTTTGCAGTGTCTTGATATTTCTCACGTAGGCGCTCACCGTTGCCTTTGCCGATACCTAGTACGTAAGCAAAGCGAACTTCTTCGCCTGGCTGAATGGTAAATTGCTTATGCAGAGAACCACAGTGGTTGTAACAGGTTTGCGCGCTGTTCGAACATTTACCATTTTCAACCGCAATTGGGTTCGCTTCATCGCGGTACATGCCAAGGAAGGTGTCACGCTGACCGTCGTAGCTGTCTGGTGAGAAGGTGGATGCTAGGTAGTAGAAGCCTTCAAAGTCGTTAGTGTTGTAGTAGAGATCGTATTCAATTACACCTTCTTGGTAAGACGTGCCCGCAGAGTACAGAGACATCTGGTGGTTTTGGTTGTCTGATTGGATGTGGCTGAACGAGAACTCTACAAATGAGAATGTGCTGATAGTACGTGGCTTATCAGTGTTGTTCTTTAGTACAACGTCCCAAACTTCTGCATCTTCGCCCTTTGGAACGAATAGCGTTTTGGTTGCGGTAATGCCGCTGTATTCACATTTGAACTTTGAGTATGACAGGCCGTGACGAACCTCGTAGTTGGCTTCGTCGAGGCTTTTAGCCACTGGCTGCCAAGAGATAGACCAGTAATCACCTGTCTCATCATCACGCAGGTAGACATAGTGTCCCGGACGATCAAAGGTGCCGTTGGGACGGAATTTAGTAACACGGTTATATTCTGGTGAGTTGTAGAACGAGTAACCGCCAGCGTTGTGTGATATGACCGTACAGAACTTCTCGGTACCTAAGTAGTTAGTCCAAGGTGCCGGTACGTCTGGGCGAGTGATGACGTATTCGCGATTCTCGTTGTCGAAATAGCCGTATTTCATTGTTATTTCCTTTTTAACAAACTGCACTCCGGCAGTTAATCTTACAAATATTGATTCAGAGCCTCGTGGCTATGTATCCGAAATTAATGGGTTTTCTAGTGTTCTTACCAAGGTGAGCGGTAGTGAATATCTAACCGTTCAAGCAGAGGTAAGTGACCTTTTAAGCGGGATAGGTAATCCAGCCAGTTACGATTGTTCTTGTGGGTCCAGCATCCTTCCGCTAGTGCGCTGATCCGAGGGAATACCATGTAATCCATACGCTGTTGGTGGGTAACAATTTCACACCAAAGCGCACACTGAATGCCGCGAATTCGTTTTCGAATCGGGTCAGTGTCAGAGATCTCCGCGAGTGGCTCATAGTTGTAGGCTTGTTCCAGTGGAATCACTGAAGCCCAGTCGACACCAGGTTCTTCTGGTGCAAAATCTTGTGTCATGTCGAGGTAAGTGAATTGAGCTGGTTGCAGCACCACGTCAAAGCCTTGTCTAGCACAATTGACAGCGGCTTCTTCACTTAGCCATGAGTAGATGATGGTCTCTTTGCTGACCTTGTCGCCGTGTTGTGCTTCTTCCCAGCCGACCATTTTTTTACCAAGCTGTTTGAGCTTGTTTTCGGCATAGCGGAATAGGTGACCTTGCAGCTCTTTACTGTCTTGATAACCGTGTTCTTTCATTACTGCTTGAGCTGCAGGACTGTTTGTCCAAACGCCATGTGGCACTTCATCGGCGCCCATGTGGATAAGCTTGTTTGGAAAGAGAGCAGCGACTTCTTCGATAACAATATCTAGGAACTGATAGGTGCCTTTAAGCCCTGGGTTAAGTACGTTATCGGTATAGTGCTGAATACTCTTGTATGCGGTTGTATCTTCCTGCTCAACCAACATCTGTGGTAGAGATTTGATTGCTGCTCGGCAGTGACCCGGGATATCAATTTCTGGAATCACTGTAATGCCGCGCTTTTCGGCGTAGGCGATCACTTCACGAATCTCTTGTTGGGTGTAATAGCCACCGTAGCGCTGTGCCAGATGGGTATATTGAGGTTCCAGTGCTTCATTAAGACCGCGCCATGCGCCAATGTCGGTCAGTTTAGGCAGCTGTTTTATCTCTATGCGCCAACCTTCATCGTCAGTGAGGTGCCAGTGGAAAACATTAAACTTGTATAGGGCGAGCTGGTTGATTAAACGCTTCACATCCTCTAGTGAGTGAAAGTGGCGTGCACAGTCGAGCATCATCCCGCGGTATTTAAATCTTGGTTTGTCGACGATTTTGCAGCATGGAACTGAGAAAGACTCCACACCTTGCTGATCAATAAGTTGAATCAGGGTTGCGGCTGCATGGATAAAACCACTTTGACTACCGGCTTCTGCTGTTATGGCTTCCTCTGTTACCGTGAGTTTATATTCAGCATCATCGAGTGTTGGGTTGGCTCTAAATGTAATGGCACCCACCTCTTGCTCAGGCAGTGATAGCTCGAAATGGGTGCGCAATTCTTCTTTCAGCCACTCTCCACCATCGCTTGCCAGTGCAGAGGTGATAGCGAGCGCTGTGTTTGGGTTTAGAGGGAAGAGCCCGTTTTGTATTGTGACTGAGTTTGGTTGTGGGATCAGCGCCAATGGCGCGGCATCAACCTGAGGAACTTCAGTGCGTTCGCGGTAAGGAGAGGCCAGAACAATTGGGGAAATATCTACGGGTAAGATTTGCGTTTCATTATTAGTGTGAGTTTGGACAAACGCATCGTTTAAACCGTCCGAAAGAAAACGGAACGGAGCACTCTGAATACTGAATTCAAAGTAGTAGTGATTATTGGCTTTAAGTTCGCAGTCATTCGGCGTGTACGTGCAGTAGCTACCTACCTGAGTCAGAGTGCCTTGCGATAAGCTCTCTGGAACAATAAAACGATCAAAGGCAAAGTGTAGCGACCATGTTTTGATGTCGGCATCACTTAAGTTGTGTACGGTTAGACCAAAGCGGCAGTTTTGCTTCTGTTCTGAGAGAACGGCTAAGTCAATGCGGTAATTCATATCACTTCCCTGTTAAGTCTATTAGTACAAGTTGTGTTCGGGCTTGCCAGCAAACATCAACGCACCTTCGATGGCGTCGAATTGAGGCTGTACAACCCATTGCTGAACAACGGGAGAGAGCCAAGGCAGAATACGTTCAGCGATACTGCCCATTAGGCACACTTGATTGGCTCCTTTTCGGTGGAGGGCATTGATAAACATCTCGATGTCAGCTGCAGTTTGTTTGAGCATCTCAATCGCGAGCTCATCCCCTTCGTTAGCGAGTTGAAAAATCACCGGGGAAAACTGACCGTAGTCTTTTGGTATGGCGGTCTTTGACCATTCAACAATATTGTCGACGTCATTATCGAAGTGGTTCATGACGTGTTGGCACAGTGATGTTTTTGGGCGAATACCGTCTTCTGCAAGCAGCACTTGCTGGATAAGTCTCAGTCCCATCACGGCACCACCGCCTTGGTCTGAGATTGGGAACTCACGACCACCAACGACGTGTTGATCCCCATCTTTGAGCAAGATGCCACATGAGCCTGTACCACCAATCATGATCGCGCCGTCTTGCCCGTTGTGCGCGCCAACACAAGCACCATAGGCATCGGTATTTAGGGTGATAGAGGCAAAAGGGTGGTCAATTTGCATAAAGCTCAACCAAGCCGCTTTTTGTTCAGCTCCCGCAAGTGCTAGTCCGACATGCATCTTAGAAAAGTCAGACTCCGTTAAACCGCCTTGTAGAGCGGCATCACGAATAGCAGCTACGATGGACGCCATCGCAATATCAGTACCAAGAAGAATATTGGCGCTGCCGCTTTTGGCTTCACCAATAAATTGGCCTTCAGTGTCACGGATTCGAGCTCGGCAAGAGGTGCCGCCGCCATCAATACCAACGTAGTACATGTTATTGCTCCCCTTGATTAACGCTGAAGTTAAACTGGGCGGCTGTTGCTAACAGATACCAAGCAGCATGAGGGATCCACTGCTCCCCCCAACGCCAGTTTTGCAGCATGTCGTCTTTCTGAGCGGGTGGATTAAAGGCGATATCTTCCTCGTCTTCAAAACCCGCAGTAATGCCATTACAAATACCGCCCTTGGCATTGAAAAAACCAAGTTGTGGCAGGTAGTCTGGGTTGTTGTGGCCGTGACCGTCTAGCATGCACATGTGGTAAGGGTTGAGACCTAAAATCCAGTCTAAACAGTTTTGAGATAGGGTAATCAGACGAGCTTTAAGTGCTTCGTTATGAATATACGGTTGAGCGAGTAATGCCATAGTCGCCAAAGAACCTAGGCGCGCATTCTCCCCCTGCCACCAATAGCCCGTTTCGTTGTTGTGAGCGACGAAGAAGGCGTCTCGCTTATCGCCGTCGACTGGTTTGACATATTGTCGAGGGTAGCCAAATGGGTTCGTGACTTTGTCGGTAATATTGACTTCAAATTGGCAGGCTTGCTCGACCACGAGACGTGCAGCTTGATGCTGCTGCTCATCCGGTTCTATAGCTAAGTATTCGCATAGAGCGATAACAGGCAATCCTGCTTCTGCAGCATGGAAATAGGGGCGCGAGCCGTCAGCAGTTGTAGACCAGAAATACTCAACGGTTTGATCTGACTGTTGGCGCTGGCTAAGGCGTTTAGTCCAGATTCTTGCCTCAGCAAGGTATTTAGAGTCTTTAGTTACGCGATAGAGTTCGCTTGCCGCTAATAGTGCGCAGTACTCATCGATGATGTTCTCTTCACCATCGTTGAGATAGAGGTGGTTGTACTCTTTTAGGTGCCAGTAGCCTTTTTCAGCTGTCTCTAAATAGGTTTGATTAGAGAACTCTCCAGAAACTTCTAGAGCAGAAGCGCTGGCTAGTGCAGCGATAGCAACTCCTGCGCCTTGACGGAAACCAGCTTGAAAATCGTCAGATTTGATACCTTCCTGCGTCGCATAGGCACAGATATCACGTTGGTTGATATCTTTGCTCCACTTATCAAATACAGTCATGTAGAAGTATCCGGCTGCATCTTGCATACGCACTAAGAAGTCGGCGCCAAACAGTGCCTCTTCAGTAAGGCGAGTTTGAGTGAACTTTTGGAATGCTTCATGATCCAGAGCTAAACGCAGCCCTTTGAGCATATTCCAAACCACCATCGGAATCTGTTGTGGATTTAGGTAGTTTGCATAAGAGAGATGACTAAAGTACTTACTGACGTCCCCCGATGCGTCGTACCAACCACCGTGGACATCAACATAACGATCAGTGCCCAGCAATTGAGCCTGTTTGTCCTTCTTATCGAAAATGCCACCACAGCGCTGTGATTTGAAGTAGTGCAGAACGTCAGAGAAGGTTCTCTGCATCAGTAGCTTTTCACCAATCTCGAAAATTTCCGAACGCAGATTTTCAAAGCGCAGATAGTAACGCCCCGGTTTGGTCACTTCACTGAAATCAATCGTGAAGTAGTTTCCTGTGTGCCAGTTTGCAACTTGGCCGTGCTTAACCACATCAAAACTATCAACGGTGACATGATTATCTGCACACACCAACAGTACGGAGGTAGAGGAAAGACGAGCCTTACGAGTTTGCAGTATCGCTTGCTTTGGCGCGTTGGCTTCATAGCCGATGTGATTGGTGAGTAACAGCATCAAATGTCTCCGACAGTCCTAATTTCTATTGGCTAGGTACTAATATCAATCGTAGTAAATAATTGCTCACCCTAGCTTGTTAAAATGCTCGATAACTGCGTTAGAATTTTTGATTGTAGAATAACTACTTATCGAAAAATTCTGTCTTGTTCTCAAGCCTTTTTCCTGCGCTATTTTTGATCACTTACTTACTGTGATTGGTATAAATCTTTGGTTAAAAATGGTCGACGTTAAATGACCAGAGTGAAAAGGTTAGGGACAGTGCTGCCCCCAACCCCAATGATTAACTCTCGTGCAGGTAACAACGTACGAAGTGGTTTTCATCCAACTGAGTCACACCCGGCAGTTGCTCTTTACACTTGTCGGTTGCGTGCGTGCAGCGACCAGCAAAAGGACAACCTGCAGACTCAGGAGTCCACAGTGGAATTTCCCCTTTGTTGCCAGCCAATTTTTCATGGATTGATTTCTTTGGATCCGGAACTGCTGACACCAAAAGCTGGGTATATGGGTGTTGTGGGTTGGCGATGACCTCATCGGTATCTCCCCATTCCACCATGTGTCCGACATACATCACTGAAAGGTCTTCCGCGATGTAGCGAGCTGTCGCGATATCGTGGGTGATGTAAAGTAGCGACATCTCTTTCTCAAACTTCATCTCTTCCATCAGGTTGAGAACACCAGCACGGATTGATACGTCGAGCATTGAAGTTGGCTCATCAGCAAGAACCACTTCAGCACCTACTGCGATATTACGCGCCAGGTTGACACGCTGACGCTGGCCGCCAGACAGTTGGTGTGGGTACTTCTGAGCTGTCTCTTTTGGTGGGATCAAACCAACTTGCTCAAGAAGATCGTATACGCGCTCTTCTTGCTCACGCTTATTGCGAGGGTCCACTTTTTTGTGAATCAGCAGTGGGCGCAAAATATGGTGGAAGATGTTGTGAGTTGGGTTGAGTGAACCAAACGGGTCTTGCCATACCATCTGTACGCCTTCACGGTAGGTCATCAAATCACGCTTAGACGCGATAGTTTGGATATCGCGACCTTTGTATTCGATAACACCATCAGTTGGCGCGTACATCTTAGCGATCATCTTCGCTGTGGTTGATTTACCTGAGCCTGATTCACCTACAACGGCGAGACCACGGCTTTTATACATCTTGAATGACACGTCGTTGATCGCACGCATCATTGGAGTTTGAATTGTGGTACTGCTTATTGGGAAGTCTTTGACGACGTTCTTACCTTCTACCAATAGTTGACCGTAATTTTTGCTCATAATTGTCTCCAGAATCCTTTATCGCTTTTTGCTTGCATGGCGGTTTGTCCGCCTTGTTGTATTGATGCTCTAAGAGCAGGCAAGCTAGAGCTTGGTATGTACTATTGGCTCACCATAAAGGTGGCAGTTTGAAAGATGCCCTGGTTCAATTGAGCGCAGTTTGGTTGGCACTTTCGTACAAGTTTCATGTACACGGTCACAACGAGCTTGGAAGCGACAACCTTCTGGTATTTCTAATAAGTTCAGAGGGTTACCAGGGATGCCTGCCAATTTCGTTTTTGGACCCGTTAAAGGAGGGAAGGAACTTCCCAGTCCTTTGGTGTACGGGTGATAAGGGTTTTCTAGAATATCTTGTGAGTTCGCCACCTCGATCAGTTCACCTGAGTACATGATGCCGATACGGTCAGAGAACTCGACCATCAGCGACAAGTCATGGGTAATGAACAAGATAGAGAAACCGAACTCCTCTTTTAGCGCATGGATCTTCTGTAGGATCTCGCGTTGTACTACCACATCGAGAGCCGTTGTTGGCTCATCCATGATGATCAATTTCGGATTCAGAGCTAATGCAATCGCAATCACCAAGCGCTGACGCATACCGCCAGAAAATTGGTGCGGGTAATCGCTAAGACGGCTAGGGTGGATATCAACGATCTCCAGCAGGCCTTCAGCGCGTTGTTTTGCTTGTTCACGAGTCATGTTAGTGTGACGCATAATCACGTCACAGAATTGCTCTTCCATTGGTAATACAGGGTTCAACGCGTTCATCGCACTCTGGAATACCATCGACATCTCGCTCCAGCGGAATGCCTGCATACGTTCGTCGCTATAATCTAAGATGTTCTCACCATTGAAGATAACTTCACCACCTGTGATAAACGCTGGCGGCTTGTGAAGGCGCATCAATGAGAACGCGACCGTTGACTTGCCACAGCCAGACTCTCCAGCTAGACCGAAGACTTCTCCGGGCGCAATGTCAAAGCTTACGTTGTTACAGGCGCGGACATCGCCCGCGTCTGTGATGTAATCTACGCAAAGGTTGCGGATAGAAATGAGTGGTGCTGTCATGATTATTTATCTCCGCTCCAAAGTGCATTTTGTGGTGGTAGTTCAGGCTCACGCTCTTGTTTGTCTTGCGCTGCAAGTTTCTTCCAGCGCTTCATGCCTTTGTGTGAACGCAGTTGTGGGTTAGCAATCTCATCAACAGCAAAGTTCAGTAATGCCAGGCCGGTGACAAGTAGCGTTAGCGCAATACATGGAGCTAGTAGTTCCCACCAAGCGCCAATCAGCATTGAAGAAGAGGCTTGTACGTTGTAAAGCATGATGCCCCAGCTCACGGTATTCGGGTCGCCAAGACCAAGGAAAGAGAGCGTCGCTTCCATCATGATTGCGTACATCACTGAGCCGATGAAGCTCGCGCCAACGATAGAGATTAGGTTAGGTAGAATCTCAACGAAGATGATTCGGAAAGAAGACTCACCCAATACCTCAGCAGCTTTAACAAACTCTTTTTCACGCAGAGCCAGCGTTTGTGAGCGGATAACCCTCGCGCCCCAAGCCCAGGACATAAAGCCGATCACTAAGGTGATGGTTAATGGGCCGGCCTCACCAATGAATGCTGCGACTACAAAGAGCAATGGGTATTGTGGAATAACCAGCATGATGTTCATCGCTGCGGTAAGAATGTCGTCAACACGACCGCCGAAGTAACCTGCCGATACACCGATTACAGTAGCAAGTAGACATACCGTGATACCTGCACCGAAGCCTACTGCTAGTGATACGCGAGCACCGTGGACTACTTGAGACCAAACATCTCGACCCATACGAGTGGTTCCCAGTGCGTGGTCTGCCTTTTTAGACATGATCAGTGTACGGCGATCATCAGCTAGGTTGGTTGCTACCCAGCCATCAGGGTTAGATTGAGCTGACTTCACTACGAAGCTTGGGTATTCGTGTGGATTACCCGTACGTTTGTCTGGAGCGTGTTTTGCAATTAATGGTGCAAACAGCGCTGCTAAGATGAAGACACCAAGGATAATGACACCAGTGAGTGCCATCGGGTTGCGCCAAATGAGTTTTAGAAAGTCTTTCATGATTATTTACCACCCTTACGTAGACGAGGGTCAAGAACAACGTAAAGCATGTCAGCGACAAGGTTAAAGAACAGCATGAATAGCGTCATGATAAGCAGCTGACCTTGAAGAACTTGGTAGTCACGCGCGTTAATCGCATTGAACAGAACCGTACCAAGACCTGGGTAGTTGAAAATGATTTCGATGATGAGCTGACCACCGATAGCCATACCAAGGGACATTGAAAGTGCGGTTACACTCGGTAATAGTGCGTTACGTGCCGCGTAGTTAAAAACGACTCGGTTTTCACTCAGGCCCTTACCTTTAGCCATAGTGATGTAGTCTTCTGCAAGAAGGTTGATCATGTTGTTACGCATGTTGACTAGGAAGCCACCGATCTGAACCACAGATGCACAAAATAGAGGAAGAACAGCGTGATAAGCCATGTCTTTAATAAATGCCCAGCTTGTCCAATCTGGCACTGTACCTGCAGTATATGCATAGCCAGTCGGGAACCACTTAAGGCCGATTGCGAAGGTGAACAGGGCAATCATTGCGATAACCACTTGAGGTACCGCTTGTAGAATCAGCATACCTGGGGTCACGAATGCATCGTATTTACTGCCACGCTTCCAAGCTGCGAAGATGCCTAGAATAGAACCTAGCGAGAACGATAGAACAACCGCAGTACCTGCTAGGAATAGAGACCAACCGAATGCGCCGCCGAGTAGCGAGTTTACAGACAGTGGGTAGAATTGAATTGAAGTGCCTAGCTCCCAGCTAAGGATGTTCTTCATGTAAGCAATGTATTGTACTAACAGACCGCCATCGACAAAGCCGAGTAGCTCTTTCATTGCTGCGATACGCTCAGGGGTTACCTGAACAGAAGCATTAGCGAACATCATCGTCACCGGGTCGCCCGGCATTGCTCGAGGAATTGCAAAGTTTAACGTCGCAGCAACTAATAGCGCGACAAAATAAAATGACAAACGTCTTAAAAAATAACCCATAACTCACACCTTACTCACCCAGATTGTTTCCCTGTTTCTGGATTCAGGTCGCTCCTAGCGAAAATTTGGAACGAGAAACCCCCTGACGACGAGCGCCATACTTTCAATTGATAGTGTGGGGATTTTTATAAGCGGCGTAAGGAGTTACGCCGCAAGGATTGAACGACTGCTTATTGAACTGGTTTTAGGTCCAGTACGTGAAGTAGACGCTCTGGAATACCAGCCCAGATGTTTGGACGACCTTTTGGATTCTCTTCATTCCACCAACCAGTGAAGCGAGTGGTGTTGTATTGGTACATGTAAGCACCAGACATTACAGGAATCGTTACTTGGTCAGCTGCGATGATCTTCTGGATACCGTGAGCGATGTCTAGCTGTTCGTTCTTATCAGCCGTTTTGTAGAAGCTGTTTAGAAGACCGTCTAGCTTGTCGTTCTTGTAGAAGTGCATCGCGAAACGAGGCATACCGTCACCAGATTGCAGTGAAGAGTTATACGCGCTGTTCCAGTAAGTGTATGGATCCGCACCGTGGAAGTAGTTTGTGTAAGCTACGTCGTACGTACCTTCAAGCATTGCTTGGTTGTACACAGAGAAATCTGGTGTACGAGCTTTTGCTTTGATGCCAACTTCGTTCAGTTGCTCAACAGCAAGTTGTACTGTGTTGTTGAAGTCAGTCCAGCCGTTTGGCGATTGGATCAGTAGCTCGAAAGATTTGCCTGATGGTGTATCAACAAAGCCGTCGTTATTTACATCTTTGAAACCAGCGTCAGCAAGAAGCTTCTTCGCGCCTTCTACGTTGTACGTGTTGTACGCTTTGTACTTGTTGTGAGTCTTTTCGTCAGACCAAGCTTCAAATGCGTAGCCAAGACCTGATGCGAAGTCATTCACTGTACCGCCACCGTAGAATGCGATATCGATGATAGTTTGACGATCAAGAGCCATAGAGAATGCACGACGGAATTCAACGTTGTTTAGTGCTTCGTTCTTCGCAGCATCTGGGTGCTTGAAGTTCACAACAAATGCTTGAGTACCTGCTGGCGGGTACCAGTAGTGGTGCTTAGGACTTGCTGCTGCGTACGTACGGTCGATGTCTGGTACGAAAGAAGATGTCCAGTCCATTTCACCGTTAACCACTTTACCTAGGAATTGGTCGTTGTTTGCGATTTGTGGAACACGCAGACAGTCAACGTCTAGGTTGTCAGCATCCCAGTAGTTCGGGTTTTCACACTGAATGTAAAGTTGAGCTGTGAAAGTATCGATCTCAGTAAATGGACCAGAACCTACAGGGTTCTCATTGGTGAACGTTGCAGGATCTTTGATGTCTTTCCAGATGTGCTTAGGTACTACAGGTACTTTAGCAATCTCATAAGGCACGTTTGAGTTTGCTTCTGTTAGGCGGAACTTAACTTGGTAATCGTTAAGTTTCTCTACTGAAGTTACCCAAGAGTTGATACCAGATTGGTCAAGCTCTGGCTTCTCTTTTACAAGGTTGAAAGAAAAAACAACATCATCTGCTGAGAAGGTTTCACCGTCAGACCATTTAACACCTTTACGGATGTCGAACGTTACGCTCATTAGGTCGTCAGCCATTTTGAAGTTTTCAGCTAGACGGAATACAGGTGTGTTACCGTGCATTTCGTTGAAAACAACAAGTGGTTCGTATAAGAAGTCCGTCGTTGTATGTAAGTTCGTCGCACCTAGGTACGGGTTAAAGTTACGTACAAACGTTGTGTACTCTTTCGGGTGGATAGTCAGTTCGCTGCGTTCTGCAGCTGTTGCTACCGATGCAAAACCTGTCGTAGCAGTCGCAATAATTGCTGTTGCTAGTGCTGTTTTTTTTATATTGGCAAGCATAGCTGTTCCTTACTATTTGCTTTCATTTCACTAATGGATTGAATGTCATCTTTTGCTATTCGTAGATACACACTCTGTTCAAGGTCTACCTCTTTGTCATTGTTCCAAGAATCATCGCTGCTTCTATGAAGTGGAAAGAGTGGCCTGTAGACCTTTGGCACGAGTAAGAAAACACCTTATTCATGAATTAATCAAACTCGTTTCCCGTTAAAAACGTTAAAACTACAAATCGACACGTCATTAACGTTAAAAAATGCACTTTTGATGGATAAGTGTACAATTAATGCTTGGGTGATATGAGTCGCAGTTAATAACAGGTAGATAAATTTTGTAAGTGGTCACTTACTTTTAATGTCATTGTTGACGGAGTTTTATAGCCTGTTTTCATATTTGTAGATCTCCATCACTTAGCCAAATAACGTTAAATTTCCACAAAAAATTAAATCTGCCGTTCTGTTGTGACTCGCTTCTCAAAGTCCAACAAATAGTCAAGCCAACACCTAGTAATGTATCAGTAGCGAAGAAATGCGCCCGATAATTAGCCACTTTCAACCGTTTGTATAACGTGATTTAGGGCTTGTTTTATATCTTTAAATAAGTGCTTTGTGAAGTGGTTTAAGCGCTGCAGAAGGGATAGATGTTTAGTGTATTAAAACCTCTTAAAGCGGCTATTGTGAATCGCCTGAGCACACAATATGACGATAGAAATGATTCCTAAGGGAATTAAGACTTGGAGAAGTGAATTAAGGTTAATGAGTAGGTTGTAGGTGCTATAGGCATTAAAAAGCCCGCTGATGTAAGCGGGCTAGAAGAGTGAAGTTAACACTAGCTTGTGAGGAGCTTTTGTAGCTTATCTCGGAGCATCTCAATATGAGTTCTTTCCGGCGTTTGTTCTTTACAGTGATCCAGAATAAATTCAAGAGAGCTCAATACGGTGCGCCAGCGAGGTGTCTTAGGCAGAGTTTCTACGCGCAAGTACTTATCTAGTGTTCGGGTTTGCAATGTACTTCTGTCGAGGTAGACACGCCATAAGCCACTCTTTTCAGCGAAGGCAAATTTACTTTCTCCGGTAACCGACTCCCAATAGGTAAGGGCGTTGGTCATGGCTTCAACAAGCACCTCTCGCATTAACTCTTGTTTATTCTTGCCTTCACCGGCAGCCTTGTCAGCAAGGCGAGTAAACTCGCCCCCCAGCTCTTTTAGTTGCTGCAGTTTGTCCTTGTCGCCTTCAAACGCATAGCTTGATAGCGCTTCTATGGCTGTTTCTAGGTCATTGATACGATTTGAGTTTACTGCACCACCGACGTTGAAAATATACATGGTATCTAACCCTGAGCCTTCTGGGAGCTTGAGAATGTCACTTGACACTCGTTGGCGAGTATCACTGATGTAGACATCAATCTCGCCACAGTAGTGCGCTTGGTCTATGCGTAAGTACTTAGGGGCGATGATCTCATCAGCCATTGAGCGTTTGAGTTGCTCTTGGCTGCGTTTAAAGAGTTTTGCGGCAGCGTCATTCGCAAAGCGAATACGTTGGTCATCACGAATGCATATGATCGCTTCAGGCGCTGATTCTAATTGCTCAAGCAGTCGACCTTGGGTTTCAAGCAGGTTGGCTTCTACCATTGCGCGATGTTTCAACTCTTGTTGCAGTTGATCGTTCTCGATGCGTCTTTGCTCCGCTTTACTTGCTGATAAATGCGCCGTGATTCGCGCCGCTAGTTCCTGTTTATTAAATGGTTTTGATAGGTAATCATTAGCGCCAACCTCAAAGCCTCGTACGCGGTCTTCGGGTTGGTTCAATGCGGTCAGCATAATGATTGGCAATTGTGCGTGGTCATACTGCTTTCTTAGTGTTTCACATACTTGGTAGCCGCTCATACCTGGCATCATGATGTCGAGCAGTAACAGCTCTGGTTTCTCTTTTTCGATTAACTCAATGGTATCCGGACCATCGCAAGCGGTACGAACACGGTAGCCTTCCAGCTTTAAGAAGCTATCAAGTACGCGCAGGTTAACCGGTTCATCATCGGCAATCACTAATAGCGGGCCGTCTGGGTCTTCGTGGATCTCACTGTTATCTTGTTGGCTACTCTCTAGTACTTCTGGAGCTTGGAAGTGTGAGTAACTGCTAGATTCACTGTAGTGTTCAAGCTCTTCCGGTGTGGCGAGTGGTAAGGTGAAACTGAATGTTGTTCCCACCATCGGCTGGCTGCTGACATAGAGTGAACCACCCATTAATTCAATCAATTGACGGCTGATCGATAGCCCAAGCCCCGCGCCTTGTCGATATGAACTTGCTTCTTGCCCTGCTTGAATTAACGGTTCAAAAATATGTTCTAAATGCTCTGCTGGGATACCTTGGCCAGTATCGACTACCTGAACGCGAATATTGTCGTCAATGACACTCGCAGAGATGACGATTTTGCCCTCTGAGGTGTACTTAATGGCATTACCAACCAAGTTATACATCACCTGCTCTAGGCGTTGCGGGTCAGATGATACAAGACCTAAGTCCGTTGGAACTTGGTTGATGATACGAATGGGTTTACTGCCAAGTAGATGATGTGATAGCTCAAGTACCAAGCTGGTCGCAGCAGAGAGGTCAACAGCAGACTTTTTAATGTCTAAACTGCCATAACGCATTTTGTGATAATCAAGAAGGTCATCGACCAGTGTAGCGAGGCGCTGACCACTGTTGATGATGATATCCAGTTGGTATTTCTGGTTTGCTGGGATAGGACCATTCGCGCCAGAGATTAATGCCTCCGCAATACCTACCATGCCGTGCAAAGGAGTGCGCAGTTCATGCGAGGTCGTAGCGAGGAATTCATCTTTGAGCTTGTTGGCGAGTTGTAACTCCTCGTTCTGCTTTTGGATGGTCTTGAGGTTATCTTCAAGCTCTTCATTTTGTGATTTGATTAAGCGCATCTTTTCACGAATGGAGCGCTGCATACGCTCAAAGCTTACCGCTAGGCGTCCTATTTCATCTTTTCGTTCGGTGTTGATCATCGCTTCATCAAGATCGCCTGCTGAGACTTTTTCGGCAGCCCAAGTGAGCTTAAGCAGGGGAGAAGTAATGAAATTAGACAGGTAATGAGACGCAGCAAACACCAGTATGATAGCGGTTAACATCACGATGACGAAGATTTTTTCAAGCTGATGGATTCGAGCAAAGGCTTCTTTTTCTGGCAGTTCAACCACCAGCGCCCAGTTTGCGTAATCCAACTTGATTGGCGCGTATGCTGCAATAATGGCCTGATTCAAACTGTTGTTGAAAGTACCAACTGCCGTCTCACCTGCTAACGCTTTATCTATCACATCCAAGCTAAGGTCGATGGCTTGTTGAGAATGCGCCAGGCTTCTCGGGAGGTGGTCACTACCCACAAGAAGAGTCTGCATGTTTGAGCTCTTGTTGAGATCCGCAATCAGCTTAGTGATGCCGTTGATTGGCAGTCGGAACATTGCGTAGCTGTGTAGGTAACCTTGCTGAACAATAGGGGCACCTAGCCAAGCGCTCTGTTTGCCGTTTTCGTCTAAGAAATCAGAAACGATCACTGGAGTGTAATCTTCGTTAATTTTGCGCTTTTCTGTTACGTCTTTAGCCAATTTTTGGAAAGTGAGCCCAAGGTTTGAATCTTTGTATTTGCCAGTGAGTAGATTAGTACCGTAGTTATCATGCTTAAATACCGAATAGGCCACATTGCCGTTGATATCGACTAGAAGAATATCGTCAAAATCGGCACGTTTGATCAGCTCTAGATAGGCATTGTGGTAGCGTTTATGAAGTAGGCGATAACGCTCACTGCCAACGTAGCTACTCGACTCCGGTAAAATTGACGTTTTTACCTCATTACCCGAACCTTGAATATAGCGTTGTTGCGCATTGCTACGTGCTTCTTCGATGTCTAAGCCGAGGCGTTGAAAAGCATTAATAAGGCCATAGAAACGCCCACCACTGGCGATAGCCAACTCTGAACGGACAAAACCAATCACTTGAGACTCTTGAGCTTCTAGGTAATCAATGATCTGTTGTTGTTTGGTATCACGAACTGAGACTAAATAGGAGGTACTCTGCTCTTGCAGATCTTGACTATGAGATTGGAGGAAAAAGACTGCGATAAGAGTAACAGGAGTCAGACTTAACACGAGAAACGCTAGCATGAGCGTGCTTTGAAGGCGCTTAAACTTCTGCTTTCGATAGAATCTAAACATAAATTAGGGACTACTTCCTTGAATGTACTTCTGAAATCACTTGAAAATTGAGTACAAAGAATAGGTTGAGTGGTTTCTAATTTAACGAAATTAACGAGTTTTTTTACTTTGACAAGTAAGTGCTATTTAAAGCGTGTGCAGTCGCGCAAATTTACTAAAATTTGCGAGTAATTTGAGCGGAAAGTGCAGGCATTATCCTGCACTTGGAAGAGGTCGGTTATTTCGCTGCGTGATAGATAGCGAATTTTGTAGTCTTATTTAGAGTCGCGCATTTACCAAAGGCTTGCTCAATAATGGGTGGATATTTGAGGAAGCTGTTAGCCACAATGATTATTTCACCTTGAGCGTTCAGATAGCTTGGCGCATCGGCCAATAGTGTTTCTGTTGCGCTGTAGCTTGTGTCTAGACCTGAATGGAAAGGCGGGTTACTGATAATGAAGCGGTAGTCCTTTGATGTGTCAGAGTAGACATCTGAAGCGAATACTCTGCCGTTTAGCCCATTGGCTGCCAATGTTGCTTTGCTTGATTCCACAGCAAAAGCACTGATGTCACACATCTCTAGCTCGATCTCTGGGTTACGCGAAGCCATTACAGCGCCAAGCACACCTGCACCACAACCAAAATCAAGCACCTTACCGTTTAGGCTTGGTAGTGTATCCAGCAGTAATTGGCTGCCGATATCAAACTCACCGTGGCTGAATACGCCGGGCAAGCTCTTAACGGTAAGTGATTGCTCACCAATGTTTACCGAGTAGGTTTTAAACCAGTCTTGAAGATTGAATGCTGGTGCTTGCTCTAGACATTGACCCCAATAGAATGAACAGCGGCGCGCGGAATCATATTTAACGACATTGCCGTATGTCTTGAACATCTTCTCGATACTCTTCACACCAGAGCGGTTTTCACCGACAACTACAATTTCAGTATCTTTACCTAGCTTCGCCATCAACATAGCCAATAAGAACTCTGCTTCCGCTTTGGCCTTCGGCCAGTACAGTAGAACTAGGTCTGCCTGAGTCTCTTCAGTGAACTCGGCACCGTAGAAACGTTGAATGGTGTGACAGTTTTCTAACTGACGGTAATAGCTGTAGTTTGAGGTAAATACCGATACCGACTCACAGTGCTTAGCCAATTCAACAGGGAAGAGGTCCTCCGCTTCACCAGCAACCAGAACATGTTTGCCTTCAAAGTAGGCGAGTTGGCGTTGAGCGATTTGGCTTGGGGCGATATAGGCAGACATAGGGGCTCTCTGTTGAATCGTTAGCAAAAATAGGGGCGGATTTTCGCATAATCCGCCCTAAGCTTGAAGTTTTAATCGTCGCTAAGCTGATTATCTATTGTCTTGTCGATCGAGGAAGTCTTTAAACTCTTCATCGTAGATGTTGAACAACACGATAGTAATCGCAAAGATCAGTGGACCGTAAATCAGACCGATAAGACCGAACAGTTGAATACCACCTAATAGTGAGAAAAAGATCATCAACGTATTCATACCTGCGCTGCCTTGCATCAAGAGTGGACGAAGCAGATTGTCAATCGAACCCACAACTGCGACACAGTAAACCGTAAGGAAAATAGCCCATGTAGTATCACCGGTTAGGAATAAGTAAACTGCGGCCGGAACCCAAATCAGTGCAGTACCAACGACCGGAATGAATGAGGCAAAGCCCATCATGGTGCCCCAAAATAGCCCAGGGAATCCTGCAATCCACATGCCTAAACCACCGGCAAAACCTTGCGCAATCGCAGTTAAAAATGAGCCCATAACAGCGGATTTAGAAACCTGTTCGATCTCTTCAAGCAACTTGTCTTCTTGACTGCGAGACAGAGGCAATATGTGGCGAACCACAGTGATGATCTTGTCGTGGTCGCGCAGTAGGAAGAACAGCACAAATAACATTAAGAAGAAGTCCATTAGGAAATTGGTCGCATCGCCTAAAATCTTGGCACTGATACCAACCAGTTTAGAGCCAAAGCTGGTGGCGAACTCGCCGACTTTCTTCGCAATAGCTTGTGGTTCAATCTTATCGAATGGCAGGTAGTCATTGATAAAAGCCAGTGCTTTAATCACCAATGGATGTTCAAACAGAGTTTGGATACCACCGTGCGTGACCCACTGATAAGTGTTTTGCGAGAACAACGAACCTTGCTGAACAATCGCAGCAAAGACAGCAAGCAAAGGGATCACAATGATGAACGTGAGAATAATGCACGAGAGTAGAGAGACTAGGTTGGCTTTATTGGGAAGTTTTTTCTCAAGCCATTCGTGGATAGGAAACATGAGTAGCGAGATGATGAACGCCATCACGATCGAATTGACGTAAGGTTCAATCAACAGATAACAGGCATACGCCGCCGCAAGTAGGGCAACAATAATCACCCAATGACTTGAGTTAATTTTGATCTTTTCTGACACGGTAATGGTCTCTATGTTTGCTAACTCAGTTTATAATGGCTGCAAAACAGAGAGTTAGCAATCAGGAGTTTTCATTATGGGGTGTTGCAATAACGACAACAAATGCCAAGAGAATGAACAGCAAGCTAAAAAAGCGATCCCGTGGTTTCGAATGTTGCTTGGCACCTTAATGCTACTGGTGTTTCTATTTTGGGAGCGTTGATTGGAAGTCGCAAAAGGTGAGAAGTTTTTTGTCACTCTAGGTTTGCTTGAAAAAGAAAAGGCTGCACAATGCAGCCTTTATAAAACAATGTGTTAAAGCTACATCGCTTTACTCTGCAGCAAGGATTGCAAAACAGCGGTCAGCCGCTTCTAGTGTTGCGTCGATCTCTTTTGAACCGTGAGCTAGCGATGTGAAGCTTGCTTCGAACGCTGAAGGTGCAAGGTATACACCGTGATCTAGCATTAGGTGGAAGAAGCGCTTGAAGCGTTCTACATCACACTTAGTTACATCTTCGTAGCAGGTCACCGTTTCTTGTTCAGTGAAGAAGAAACCAAACATACCACCAACTTGGTGAACCAGTAGAGGAATACCGTGCTTGTCAGCAAGCTGCTTGAAGCCATTCGCTAGTTGCTTAGTTTTCGACGCTAGACGTTTCTCATTACCTTCTTCACGTAGAAGGTTCAGACATGCATAGCCCGCAGCCATTGCTACAGGGTTACCTGAAAGAGTACCCGCTTGGTAAACTGGGCCCGTTGGTGCGATGTATTGCATCACGTCTTTACGACCACCAAAAGCACCTACAGGCATACCGCCACCAATCACTTTACCAAGACACGTTAGGTCTGGTTTGATGTTGTAGTAAGCCTGCGCACAGCCTTCAGCAACACGGAAACCTGTCATCACTTCATCAAAGATAAGTAGTGCGCCTTCTTGGTCACAGATCTCACGTAAACCTTCGTGGAAGCCTTCTACTGGTGGAATACAGTTCATGTTGCCCGCTACAGGTTCAACGATGATACAAGCGATCTCACCTTTGTTTGCTTCGAATAGCTCACGTACAGAGTCTAGGTTGTTGAATGTTGCCGTTAGTGTGTGCTTAGCGAAATCTGCAGGCACGCCTGGAGAGCTTGGTTGACCTAGAGTCAGAGCGCCAGAACCTGCTTTTACAAGAAGGCTGTCTGCGTGGCCGTGGTAGCAGCCTTCAAACTTAAGAATTTTGTCACGACCAGTAAAGCCACGAGCAAGACGAATCGCGCTCATTGTTGCTTCAGTACCAGAGCTCACCATACGTAGCTGTTCCATTGAAGGAACCATTTCAGATACCAGTTCAGCCATTTTGATTTCAGTTTCCGTTGGGGCACCAAAGCTAAGACCGCGTTGAGCCGCTTCGATAACTGCATCACGGATAACCGCGTGGTTGTGACCAAGGATCATTGGACCCCAAGAGCCAACGTAGTCGATATATGCTTTACCATCAGCATCAAAAATTAGCGGGCCATCAGCGCGCTCGATGAAGATTGGAGAACCACCTACACCGTTGAATGCACGTACAGGAGAGTTAACGCCACCCGGAATAGTTTGCTGTGCTTTTTGGTACAGCTCTGCTGATTTGGTCATTGATATATCCTCTTTTGACTGTCGGGACCAATTGGCTCGCATTGTACCTATCCGTAAACCAACTAGGAATGGTTTCGCTGAGATAATCGCCCGAATCTGGTGGTTTTGAGGGGTGAAGCGGCCAATTTATTTTTATTTGATGAGTTTTTAGCAGGAAAAGCGGCGATCAGATGGTGAATACTTGAACGTTTCAGTCAGGTATTGGATAATCAACGCAGTAGAAAAATAAATTCAACAACTATGATCTCGAACTCGATTTGTATCATGTTGTTTTTGACACAGGTAAGAGAGGTTGTCGTGAGCGAAGCAAATATCCCATTGTCTTTTTCTGATGCAGCAGCTACCCGCGTACAAACGCTGATTGCTGAAGAAGAAAACCCAGATCTAAAACTGCGTGTATACATTACCGGTGGTGGTTGTAGCGGTTTCCAATACGGCTTCACATTCGATGAAAAAGTAAATGATGGTGACATGACTATTGAAAATAGTGGTGTAACGCTAGTGGTTGACCCAATGAGCCTTCAGTACCTGATTGGCGGTGTTGTGGATTACACAGAAGGGCTTGAAGGTGCACGCTTTTTTGTAAACAACCCAAATGCAACAACAACTTGTGGTTGTGGTGCGTCGTTCAGCGTGTAAAAGCTGACAAAAACGTATTGTTTTATAGAAACGCTGAACTTAGGTTCGGCGTTTTTTTATATTTTTATCTTAGTCGTTGGCACATTTACCAATGAATTCTGAGAGAGGAGATACTCGGGTTTCTAGCTAAGTTGTTGTCTTTAAAAGAACTAGCTTTGTTTTCTATTGAACGACATGTTGAATAAAGTGTCGGTCTCATCGAATTTTACCTTTTTCGGGTCTGTTATGGTTGTAGGTGTGTATCAGGAAGTTGCACATGCTTAAGTGAACTCAGTTTCTCTCTCAATCATCAGGTTATAAATAGTAAAAGGACGTGTTATGCCTAGCCGATTCTCCCGTATTGGGTTCTCCTTTTGGTCAAAGCAACCTTGGTTGGTATCTCTGTTTTTGGTGCTGCTACTATCTGCATGGTTAGGATTAGGTGTTGGGCAAGCTGAAGAGCCAACGTCCTCAGCGAACACAGAGGTTCCACTCGCCAAAGTCTCCTTTCAAACCTTTGATGCCTCACCCACTTACAAAACGATTGATTTGTATGGTAGAACAGCCCCAGATCGACATGCTCGTTTAGGCGCAGAGATCCCAGGAAAAATCGTTACACTCAATATTACGAAAGGTGATGTGGTCGAAGCGGGTCAAGCGATCGCGCAGATAGACAAAGCTGACTTAGGTATTCAATTAGAGCGAGCTTCAGCACTGTATCGCTTGAAGCAGAAAGAGTTTAAGGCTGCGCAATCTTTGAAAAAGCGTGGCCTACAAGGTGAGATTGCCTACACCACCGCAGAAGCTGCACTGACCGAAGCAAAAGCCATGAAGAGTAATGCTGAGTTAGCCCTGCGCAATACGGTGATTCGTTCACCTTTCTCTGGCATTGTGCAGGAGTTACACGTTGAAGTTGGCGACTTCGTTGGGGTTGGCGATCCGGTTGCTGGTGTTATTGACCTCGACCCACTGGTGATTGAAGCCGATGTGAGTGAACGTCACATTCAACAACTGCAATTAGGCCAAGCGGCTAAGGTTCGCTTATTAGGGCATCAAAGTGTTGAAGGCAAGCTTCGCTATATCTCACGCATATCGACAGCGTCGACCAATACATTCCCAATTGAGATTGAAATCCCAAACCCGCAGCGCAGTTTGCCAGCTGGCGTCAGTGCAGAGGTTTCTCTGAATCTAGAAAGCCAGCTAGCGATCAAAGTGACACCTGCGATGTTGGCTCTCGATGATGCGGGCAACCTAGGTGTGAAAACCTTAGTAGCGTCTGATGATGCCAAGGTCGTCAAGTTTGTTCCAATTCAGTTAGTGAAAGCTGAGCAAGATGGTGTTTGGCTTGCTGGGCTTGGTGAGACAGTGGATATCATTACCGTTGGACAAGGTTTTGTTCGTGATGGTGATAACGTGATTGCCACAGAGCAACCAACAGCAGCGAACTAGGAGATAACGTCATGTATTCATTGATTGATGCTGCGATGTCTCGTTCGCGAACCATGCTGTCACTGCTGCTGTTTATTCTGGTCGCGGGCATCGGGACTTATATTACGATTCCCAAGGAGTCGAGCCCAGATATTACCATCCCAATCATCTATGTTTCTGTCGGCCACCAAGGTATTTCCCCAACCGATGCCGAACGCTTGTTAGTTCGACCAATCGAGCAAGAGCTGCGCTCAATTGAGGGGGTAAAAGAGATGACAGCCACTGCTTCTGAAGGCCATGCCTCAGTGGTGTTGGAATTTAATGTTGGGGTTGATCTCACCAAGGCAATGGCAGACGTGCGAGATGCGGTCGATCTTGCCAAACCTAAGTTGCCAGAAGACAGTGATGAACCAACCGTTAATGAGGTGACTTTAGCCTCAGAGCAACCCGTACTTTCCGTGGTTTTGTATGGCACGGTGCCCGAGCGCACTATCGTTCAGATTGCTCGTGAATTGGGAGACAAGCTAGAGAGCTATCGCCAAATACTCGAAGTGGATATTGCTGGTGACAGAGAAGATATCGTCGAAATCATTGTTGATCCCCTGCTTATGGAGAGTTACAGCTTAGATCAAGCGGATATCTATAACTTGATCGCACTGAATAACCGCGTCGTAGCCGCTGGGTTTGTGGATACCGGTTATGGTCGGTTCTCGGTCAAAGTTCCTTCGGTGTTTAATTCTTTGAAAGATGTGCTTGAGCTGCCCATCAAAGTTGACGGTAAACAGGTTGTCACTTTTGGCGATGTAGCCACGGTAAGGCGTGCCTTTCGCGATCCTGAAAGCTTTGCCCGTTTAGATGGTAAATCTGCCGTAGTATTAGATATTAAAAAGCGTGCTGGCGAGAATATTATTGAGACGGTAGAGCTGGTTAAGTCCGTTGTTGGTGTTGCTCAACAAAGAGCAGAATGGCCAAATAACTTATTGGTTAAGTTCACTTGGGATGAGTCGAAAGACGTCAAGATCATGCTTAATGATCTGCAAAACAACATCCTCTCCGCCATTATTTTGGTGGTGATCGTAATCATCGCGATCTTGGGTGTTCGCACTGCGTTGTTGGTCGGTATCTCTATCCCCGGATCGTTCTTGACTGGGTTACTGGTGTTATCGGTGTTTGGTTTAACCGTCAATATCGTGGTGTTGTTCTCATTAATCATGGCCGTCGGTTTGCTGGTGGATGGTGCGATTGTTGTCACCGAGTTTGCTGACAGAAGGATGCAAGAGGGTGAAGCAAAGAAAACGGCTTACCAAGCGGCAGCGAAGCGTATGGCATGGCCAATCACGGCATCTACCGCGACGACCTTAGCGGCGTTTGCCCCATTGCTGTTCTGGCCAGACGTGACTGGCGAGTTCATGAAGTACTTACCACTAACTTTGATAGCAACCTTGTTTGCTTCTCTGTTGATGGCACTGTTGTTTGTTCCTGTGTTGGGAGGGTTGATTGGTAAACCGCAGTATGTCTCTGCTTCTAATCAATCTCGAATGGTCGCTCTACATAATGGGGACTTCTCACAAGCGACAGGGATTACCAAACTCTATTACCACACCCTCTCTGTAGCGATTCAACATCCACTCAAAATCTTGTTGAGTGCGATATTGCTCTCGATCGCAGTTGGCTTCTCTTATGCCAAAGCTGGACTTGGGGCCGAGTTCTTCCCTGAGGTTGATCCTCCGTTTTTCAACGTTAAAGTGCGATCGCATGGTGATCTCTCGATTCAAGAAAAAGACGTCATCATGAGAGATATTGAGCAGATGATGCTTGGCCATGAAGAGTTCGACAGTGTTTATACGAGAACAGGAGGAGATGATCAGATCGGTCTTATTTCGATTACGCCTGTCGATTGGCAGTATCGTCGCAGTGTTAAAGCGATCATTGAAGAGCTAAAAGTTCAAACTGACCAATACCCAGGTGTCGAAATTGAGCTTAAGTTTCCGGATGCAGGTCCTCCAGTAGAGAATGACTTGGTGATTGAGCTCTCGGCCAAAACACCACAGCAGTTAAATCAAGCTGCTAAAATGGTTCGGTCGTGGGCAGATGCCAGTCCTGCTTTGACCAACATTAGCGACACTAGCAGTAAAGATGGTATTGATTGGAAAGTGGATATCAGGCGTGATGATGCGGCGCGCTTTTCTGCCGACGCCACTCTTGTCGGAAATACGGTTCAGTTTGTCACCAATGGGCTAAAGATTGGGGACTACTTACCTGATGACTCTTCGGAAGAGGTCGATATCTTAGTTCGTTATCCAAATGATAAGAGAGATATTGGTCGCTTCGATCAACTCAGAGTCAAAACGCCTGCAGGTCTGGTCCCTATCACCAATTTCGCTCAGATTGTACCCGACCATAAGCAAGACACCATTAAGCGCCTAGATGGGAAACGAGTGGTCAACGTGTTGGCTGATATGAAAGAAGGGTTCAACCTTGCGCTAGAGCTACCTAAGATTGAACAAGCGTTAAGTGAGTTGGGCTTGCCCAATGGCGTTGAGTTTCGTATTCGTGGTCAGAATGAGGAGCAAGAGAACTCATCAGCATTTTTGCAAAGTGCGTTCATGGTCGCGTTGGCGGCAATGGCCTTGATTCTCATCACTCAGTTCAATAGCTTCTATCAAGCCTTCCTTATCCTCAGTGCGGTGCTATTCTCGACTGTGGGTGTGTTTATGGGATTACTGATATTCCAGCGTCCTTTTGGAGTGGTGATGTCCGGCATTGGGGTGATCGCATTGGCGGGTATCGTGGTGAACAATAATATTGTACTGATTGATACCTATAATCAGCTGGTCAAGCGGGGGCTAGACAAGCGAGACGCGATTTTAAGAACCGGTGTTCAGCGTCTAAGGCCGGTAATGCTAACAACTGTAACAACCATTTTGGGCTTGATGCCGATGGTGCTTGAGATGAACATCGACTTAATCAATCAGAAGATCGAGTTCGGCGCACCGAGTACCCAGTGGTGGTCGCAACTGGCAACCGCGATTGCTGGAGGTTTGGCATTTGCGACGGTTTTAACCTTGGTGCTTACACCTTGTTTGTTAATGCTAGGTAGAGATAAAAACAGACAGAGCACCAGCGCAGATGAATAAGTTCAATAGCAAAAGCTAGGTACGATAGATAAAACAAAGAGTACCCCAAAGTGGTGCTCTTTGTCTTTTTATGTTGTTCAACGTTTTTGCTTACACAGAGTTCGAAGTGATAAATGAAAACGTTAGTTAGTGGCCAGTAGTTGGCTATACCGGTCTAACTTTTCCAGGCGTCGCTTCGAGTTAGCAATGAAGGTTGCTTTCGCTTTACCAGTCAGCGATTTAGACTGCGGTAGCTTCACAGTACGTGCGTTCTTGTGCACGCCATTAACTAAAAACTCGTAGTGAAGGTGTGGGCCGGTAACTCGACCTGTACCACCCAAGGTACCGATAGTTTGGCCTTGTTTCACTCGCTGCCCTGTTTTCACTAAGCGTTTCTTAAGGTGCAGGTACTTGGTTAGGTAAGTATTACTGTGTCGAATAAAGACATAGTTACCGTTGAATTGGTTGTAGCCAGATTTTTGAACAATACCATCGCCGGCAGCCCAAATCGGTGTACCCACAGGCGCGGCATAGTCGGTGCCTCTGTGTGGGCGTACTTTACCGGTGACTGGGTGCTTACGACGAGGGTTAAAGTTCGATGTTACGCGTCTAAAATCGACTGGAGAGCGGAGAAAGGCTTTTTTCATCGCTCGCCCTTGATCGTCATAGTAGTTTCCCGTCTTGTCATCAAGAATCGCGGTAAAGGTGTCGCCTTGGTTCTTGAAAATCGCAGCGGTGATCTTGCCGCGACCAATCACTTCACCCTCAACCACTTTTTCTTGGTACAGGATTTTAAAGCTGTCGTTTTTGCGAATGTCTAATGCAAAATCGATATCCCAACCAAAAATACCCGCAAGCTCCATGATTTGGTTGGCGGTTAAGCCCGCGCTCATGCCTGCGTTCCAGAAGTTAGAGGTGATGTCTGCTTCCGCATAGTTGTATTGGTAAGCGACTTCTTTTTTGTCAAAGTTTGAGGTGTAACTGTCGCCAGATTTGGTGATCTTAAAGCTCTCGAAGGCACTGAGCTGCCTTTTTAGTTGGATTAGGTCGTTGTTTTCATCAAAACCAAACTGCAAAACATCGCCAGGCTTAAGATTCGAGAGTTGTTTGTTGATGTCTTTGTTGGTGTTCAGCAGTGTAATTAAGAGTCGATAGGAGAGACCAATACGCTCGAACAGCACTGAGGTGCTTTCTCCAGAACGAACCGTGTACTTCTCCCAGTTGAGTACCGCTGTAGGTACATGTTCTTCATTGCTGACCAGTGCAGCAGCGTTGATGGTGAGGGGGTAATGTTTGCCAATAACGAGAGAGTCACTTTTATCACGCAGAGAACTGACATCGGGCAGAAGAAAAAGGGCAACGAAGATTACAGCACTAAAAAATGCAATAAAGACCCGGTGCAATATAGGAAGGCGTGCAAAAATAGACAACATGTTCCGGTTCGTATAGTAAAAATTAATAAAATAGACGGCTGAATAGTGTAACTGGTTTCAAAATACATCGCTATTCAAGTAAGATGTCTAACTATTATATTTTTGCCAAATCTGTGGGAGTGAACAAGAATGGCGAGTATTGAAGCTGCACTAGCCGAGATCAAACGTGGCGTTGAAGAACTGATTCCAGAAGACGAACTGATTGCAAAACTGAAAGAGGGTCGTCCTCTACGTATTAAGCTGGGTGCCGATCCAACAGCACCAGATATCCACTTAGGCCATACGGTTATCTTTAACAAGCTTCGTGCTTTCCAAGAGCTTGGTCATGAAGTGACATTCCTGATCGGTGATTTCACTGCAATGGTTGGTGATCCGTCTGGTAAGAACTCAACACGTCCACCACTAAGCCGTGAAGATGTTTTAAAGAATGCTGAAACATACAAAGAGCAAGTATTCAAAATTCTAGACCCAGAGAAAACACAAATTCGTTTCAACTCTGAGTGGCTATCAGACCTTGGTGCTGAAGGTATGATTCGCCTTGCTTCTAACCAAACTGTTGCTCGTATGCTTGAGCGTGATGACTTTAAAAAGCGTTACGCTGGCGGCCAACCTATCGCTATCCACGAATTCATGTACCCACTTCTACAAGGTCACGACTCTGTTGCACTAGAGAGCGATGTTGAGCTTGGCGGTACAGACCAGAAGTTTAACCTGCTAATGGGCCGTGAACTGCAAAAAGCGGCAGGTCAGAAGCCACAAGCAGTGCTAATGATGCCACTACTTGTAGGTCTAGACGGCGTTAAGAAAATGTCTAAGTCTGCACACAACTACATCGGTATCAGCGAAGCACCAAGCGAAATGTTTGGTAAGATCATGTCTATCTCTGACGATCTAATGTGGAGCTACTACGAACTGCTGTCTTTCCGTCCTCTTGAGGAAGTGGCTGAGCTGAAAGCTGGCGTTGAAGCGGGTAAAAACCCACGCGACGTTAAAGTTCTGCTAGCGAAAGAGATCATTGCTCGTTTCCACAGTGAAGCAGATGCTGACGCAGCAGAGCAAGAGTTCGTAAACCGTTTTGCTAAGAACCAAGTGCCAGATGAAATGCCAGAGTTCGAATTCGAAGCAGGCCTACCAATCGCTAACGTTCTAAAAGAAGCAGGTCTAGTAAACTCAACTTCTGATGCAATGCGTATGATCAAGCAGGGCGCGGCTAAGATCGAAGGCGAAAAAATTGAAGACAGCAAACTAGTACCTGCAGCAGGTACAGCAGTTTACCAAGTAGGTAAGCGTAAGTTTGCTCGTATTACTATCAAGTAATATTCAATCTCAATGAGTTAGTAAAAAGGCATCTACGGATGCCTTTTTTATTGACCCCTATTTATTGACAGGAATTTGACCAAGTATTTTGTAAGGACTTGCTACACTACGCACGCTGTCAAATTGGCAGTAATTTTGGAGATTTTTATGAACAATACCGACCATCCTCCTAGTTTGAAGGGAGAAGAATAACCTGTCTCGGTATTGATCTCATGTCCTGCCGTTCAGGTAGGGTATCTTTGTTTTCCCCTCATTCTTTTCCATACTCTAGACTCTACAAGTAGACACATCAGTGCTTTCAGCTCTTGGTGCGCTCAGTTATATGCTTTATGTATCGAGTTATACGCTCTTGATGTATACCGCTTTATGTTTGTGAGGTACTCACTGCAGGCTACTTGTTTTGATGGTCGTTACCTTTGCCAATCGGGAGATTCGCCATGACGGTAATGAACAACACTTTTTTATCTATTGAAGCTCTATACACTGAACGAGACATTCAGGCCGTATCGAGAGCCTTTCAACAGCACACGCGTGAGCAGCAAGTTGACCTGCTTAATCGTATGCCATTGGAAGACGCAGTCTTGGTACTGGGTCAGTGTTCTCTCAGTGTTATCCAAGCTCTACTTAGTGAGTTAGAAGAACAGGGGCATGAAAAACGCTCTCGCCATTTAGCTCACCAGTTAGGACTTATCTATTCTGAAGTTGAACCTCAACAGGGGTATCTCACAACTGGAGTAATGAGCCACGTAAGGCAACGTATCGGTTGGATTGTCGCGCTAGCCCTGCTAGGGATCGTTTCTGGCCTGATTATCGCCCAGTACGAGGATATTCTCAGCCAGTTGGTCTTACTTGCGATTTACATGCCTGTAATTGCGGCTGCTGGGGGAAATACGGGCACACAAGCTGCGACTCTGGTAATTCGAGCCTTGGCAACGGGCGAACTCAAAAAACGTCAATGGCTAAGCGTAGTTTGGAAAGAGTTGCGAGTGGCTATCTGCTTAGCTGGAGCGATTGCTGTAGTGATGGTTGGCCGTATTCTGCTGTTTAGCGAAAACCAGTCAACGGGCGGTTATGACATTAACATGATCGCATTTGCGATTGCGGTTGCTCTGTTTATTCAGGTGACGATTTCTACGGTACTTGGTGGCGGTTTGCCAATTGTTGCTTGTCTGCTCAAGCTCGACCCTGCGGTATTAGTGAGCCCTGTGCTCGCCTCTATTGTCGATATTTCAGGGATGTGGATCTATTTTACAGTGGTGAATACGTTTCTTGGTATCGCTTGATTTCACGTTTTAACTGGCTCCAAACAGTAAACGGCGCAGTAAGTGTTGACTTACTGCGCCGTTTTTTATGTTTATTTATCCTGACTAAATTCAATCACATCACGATAAAACGCCTTTTCGAAGGTCACTATAGGCGCTTCTACAGGCTTATCTTGGTCTTGTTTGTTTGGGAAGTAATCACGTACAAACTGTACAAACAGAGAGTTAGGTATACCTGACTTATCAAGACCATAACCTGCCATATTGTAGCTCCCATACACCGAACCACTCTTGGCGATAATGTTCTCTTTGATAGGGGCTTTGCGCATGCTCTGGCGGTAACGCAGTGTGCCATCGACCCCAGAGGTTGGCATCGCTTTGATAAGTTGAAGCTCTGTATCGTTCTGCCATATGTAACGCAATACCTCAGCCATACTTTGCGATGTCATTCGATTGTTGCGAGAGAGCCCTGAGCCGTCTGCAAGGTGCGCTTGGGATAAGTCGATACCTGCTTTAGTGAGTAAAATCTGTTTTATCGCCTCAGTACCGTTATTAAAGCTGCCCGGTTGTACGTAAAACTTAGAACCAAGAGTCTTAGTCAGGTTATCAGCGATCAAGTTATCTGATTTCTTAAGCATGGTATCGAGCAGAGCGGGGAGCTTCTGTGATAGATGGCTTGCGATTGCTTTATGCTGATCAGATGAAGGCTTAGACCCAATGATAACTTTGCCTTTGACGGCTATTCCTGACTCTTTGAGCAGCGATTGCGTTACCTTTTGGGTATAAAGCTCCGGGTTTTGAATCGCAAACTTAAGCGGCAATGGCTTCTTACGTTCAATCAAACACCCCGATAGCTGATAATGATTGTCTGGTGTGGTTAGAAGTTCTAACTCGCACTGTGTTGCTTTCTGGCCAGATTTAGTCACGGTATCAGCAATGGTTGAGACAATCACAGGGTAGTGAACAGGGATGTAGACACGCGTTTTGCCGTTGTCCTGAGTGTAGATAGACGCTTGCGCACAATTGCTGTCTAGTGTGATAGCTGTGGACGGTGCACTGTAGCAGACGCCAAGAATGTCCCACGGCCAACCGACGGCACGCTGATAACCAGTGAAAGCGGAGTTGTCTAAATAGAGATTTCCTTGAATCGTTTTGCTTTGCTTTTTCGCGTATTGATTTAATAGCTTTTTTAGGTCGTCACGTTGCAGGGTGGGGTCACCACTGAACTGGATGATGGCATCCTTCCCAGACTGAGCGATGCTGGTGGTGTAGTGAAAGTTATCACCGAGTTCTAGTTTAGCTGCCAGTGCTGTTACTAGCTTGAGTGTGCTTGCTGGTGGATAGTAGCCTTGAGTATTGGTATTAAGCTGAACTTTATTCTCGCTTAAAGATTGTAAGATTAGGCTGCCAGAGCTGCCGTCAGGGAGTTTGTCGAGTGGAGCATAAGCTGATGCTGTGTAAGTGAAGCTGATAGCCAGCAAAGAAGACAATAGACGCATAAGAGTGCTGAGTCGTGGGTGATAATTTCAGTATACAGATATAAAAAACGCCCGCTAGTCAGCGGGCGCTTTGATTCGAAATTAACTAATTAATCAATTAGATAATCAGAATTAGAAGTCGTAACGTAGACCTAGAGCTAGCTCGTCTTCAGCGTCTGCTGAAGTTGCAACACCGTTAGCTGCGTATACAGTAGTACCGATTGTGTCGCCTTTGCTAATTAGGTTGAAGTTGTACGATACGTAGCCACGGAAGTTAGGCTTGAAGTAGTACGTTGCGTCAATAGCGATGTTGTCAGCAGAAGTCTTGCCGTCAGTTTCAGCGTTGTTGTACGTAGTTGAGAATACTGTTTGACCTAGAGTGTAAGCACCAGCTAGTTCGTAACCTGTGTAGTCAACCGCTTTGTTTGTAACAGCGCCAGTTGTTTGCTTCTCACCGTCAGTGAATACACCCGCGAAGTATAGGTCGCCCATAGCGTAAGAGCCAGCAAGCATGTATTCGTTGCTCTTATCTTGGTCTGCGTAACCTGCACCTACTTTAATGCCAGTCTCGCCGATTGCGTAGATACCAGATAGAGAGTAACCATCTTTACCGTTGTCAACGAATTCGCCGTTAGTATTTTCTGAACGATCAGCGAAGCGGTAGCTTGCTTTTACGTTTAGAGCTTGGAATTCGCCTTTGTAAGACAGCATGTTATCAGAACGGTCAGCAACAGCTAGTTTGTCTGCTGCAGAGTTACCGTGGTAAGCCATGATATCTGTGAAGTCTGTGATTACACCTAGTGCACCTTCGTTCTTACCGTAAGTCACTTCACCGAATGTACCGCCTAGACCTGCGTACGTGTAACGGTTTGTTAGGTCGCTGCTATCGCTGTTATCAGTTGCGCCGCCATCTTCGTTAGTTGTGAACTCACCTTCGTAGAAGCCAACACCGTATAGGCCGTCTTGGATTTCTACTTTACCTAGGAAGTTAAGACGAACACGTGTTTTGTCTTCAACTTTGCCATCTTTCATAGATAGACGAGCTTCAGCACGGCCGCCCATTTCTAGAGAAGTACCATCTTGGTTGTATAGCTCAGAAGCGTTAGCACCAGTTGCAAGAGCTGCAGCCGATACAGCAAGCGCGATCATAGTCTTGTTCATGTTATTAATTCCTAATTACTGTCCATAAAGGTTGTTATCAAGGATTTGAATCCTTTTTTGTATTGCTCGTATAAATCAAGCTTCATAATCAGGCTTAGAACATAAGCGAGAAACTTGCCAGAGCAATCCATGGGGTACTTTTTACCCTTAAAGTTCCGCCGCAAGATAGTAAAATGATATCAATAAAAATAATGAACAGTGTTTTTTTCTTGTTTTTATAACTCAAATTGTTGTTTTTATTTGGTTTTTGTTTTTAATCTCAACTGTGGATTTTTGCTTGTTTTTGTTTTTTTTAGGTTTTTATTTCGATAGTTATTGATTGTAAGGTTAATATTCATTTTTGTGATATGTGTAATTTAGACCTAGATAGCGGTTTTATAATACAACGCTGAATAAAGGTGATTTAGCCACTAAGTTTGTTTACACTAAGCTAAATCGTTTTGTTCTAACTACCTAACCCGCGCGGTTGGGTGGTTTTATTTTGGCTGAAGAAAACTTTCAGCATAGAGGTAGAAAATGGAAAAGGTTCCAATGACAGTTCGTGGCGCACAGCAGCTACGTGAAGAATTAGAGCGCTTACTAAAACAGCGTCCAATCATTTCAGCAGCGATCGGTGAAGCTCGTGAGCTAGGTGACTTAAAAGAGAACGCGGAATACCATGCTGCACGTGAAGAGCAAGGTATTTGTGAAGCGCAGATTCGTGATATCGAATATAAGCTATCTGTCGCTCAAATCATCGACGTTACACAGATGGAAAATACGGGTAAGATCATCTTCGGTACGACCGTAACGCTAATCGATGTCGATACCGATGAAGAAGTTCGCTACCAAATCGTTTCTGAAGATGAAGCGGACATCAAAACTGGCCGTATCTCTGTGAAATCACCAATCGCTCGTGGCCTTATCGGTAAAATGGAAGGTGATGAAGTCATTATTTCAACGCCGGGCGGCGAGAAAGACTTTGAAATTGATAAAGTAGAATACATCTAATTTATCAATCTCTAGATGGAAAAAAAGGTCGCAATTGCGACCTTTTTCTTTTCTCACCTAGTGATTCAACAACAAGATAATCTCTGATGTTTGAGATTGCCTCTCGTGTTTAAATTACTTACGTGGAATCTCGATTTTACGCTCTTCAGACTGGCGGAATAGCACAAGTACTTTACCGATAGTTTGTACTTTTTCTGCTTTAGTCTCACGTACAATGGCGTCGATAATCAGTTGCTTAGTCTCACGGTCTTCTGATGCAACTTTAATCTTGATCAGTTCGTGGTGGTCTAGAGCGATTTCGATTTCCGCTAGAACAGCTTCAGTAAGTCCATTTGCGCCCATTAGCACAACAGGTTTTAAACTGTGAGCTAGGCCCTTTAGATGCTGCTTTTGTTTGGTACTTAGGTTCATTACGCGGCCAATTTTCTTTACTATTAGGGTTGAAAAAACCTATTTTAACGCCATCTAAAGCTGAAGACTATAATTTATTCAGCAATTAGTACTTTCCTCCAGTTTAGGTACCCAATGAGCAAACAGAAACATTCGGCCAGTTCAGGCCGTTGGTTGAAGGAACACTTCGACGACAAGTACGCGAACGAAGCCCGTAAGAAAGGCTACCGTTCACGCGCTTACTTCAAAATGGAAGAGATTCAAACGAAAGACAAATTGCTGTCTCCAGGCATGACAGTTGTCGATTTAGGGGCTGCACCTGGCGGGTGGTCTCAATATGCTGCTAAGATTGTAGGTGACAGTGGTCAAATCATTGCATGTGACTTATTACCTATGGACCCAATCGCAGGTGTGAGCTTCTTGCAAGGGGACTTCAGAGAGGATGCAGTACTAGAAGCACTATTAGATAGGATCCAACCGGACATGGTGGACGTAGTAATGTCTGATATGGCTCCGAATATCGCAGGTAACAACTCTGTAGATCAACCAAGAGCTATGTATTTAGTTGAATTAGCGTTGGATATGTGTCGACAAGTTCTAGCTACCAATGGTAGTTTTGTTGTTAAAGTATTCCAAGGCGAAGGGTTCGACCAATACGTTAAGGACGTTCGTGAGATGTTCAAAACGGTAAAAGTGAGAAAACCCGATTCTTCGCGAGCTCGTTCCCGTGAAGTGTTTATTGTAGCCACTGGTTACAAAGGTTAACGATTCTCTTAAATAGTGTGCGTTAACAATATAGCTACAGGTTACAAACTGTAGTACCCTACCTTTAATTACAATTAGTTATCGCGAGGCTGACACCTTGAGTGACATGGCAAAAAATTTAATTCTGTGGCTTGTTATCGCTGTAGTGTTAATGTCGGTATTCCAGAGCTTTGGCCCTGGTGAAAGTAACGGCAGAGCAGTAGACTACACCACGTTTGTACAGGAAGTTGGCCAAGGCCAGATTCAAGAGGCGCAGTTCAATAACAGCGAAATCACTTTCACACGTCGTGGCGGTGGTGCTAAGTACGTTACGTACATGCCTGTTTATGATCAGAAGCTGCTTGATGACTTAATTAATCAAAATGTAAAAGTTCAAGGTACACCACCTGAAGAGCAGAGCCTGCTTGGCACTATCTTCATCTCTTGGTTCCCAATGATCTTACTGATTGGTGTGTGGATTTTCTTCATGCGTCAAATGCAAGGCGGTGGCGGCGGTAAAGGCGCGATGTCTTTCGGTAAGAGCAAAGCTCGTATGATGAGCGAAGAGCAGATCAAAACGTTATTTGCCGATGTTGCTGGTTGTGACGAAGCAAAAGAAGACGTGAAAGAGCTAGTTGATTACCTGCGTGATCCAAGCCGATTCCAGAAGCTGGGCGGTAAGATCCCTACAGGTATCCTACTTGTTGGTCCTCCGGGTACAGGTAAAACGCTACTTGCAAAAGCGATTGCAGGTGAGGCGAAAGTACCATTCTTCACTATTTCTGGTTCTGACTTCGTAGAAATGTTTGTTGGTGTTGGTGCATCTCGTGTGCGTGACATGTTCGAACAAGCGAAGAAAGCGGCACCTTGTATCATCTTTATCGATGAGATCGATGCAGTAGGTCGTCAACGTGGCGCTGGTGTTGGTGGTGGTCACGATGAGCGTGAACAAACATTGAACCAAATGCTTGTAGAGATGGATGGTTTCGAGGGTAACGAAGGTATTATCGTTATCGCTGCGACTAACCGTCCAGACGTACTGGACCCAGCACTACTTCGTCCAGGTCGTTTTGACCGCCAAGTTGTGGTTGGCTTACCAGACGTACGTGGCCGTGAACAGATTCTTAAAGTTCACATGCGCAAAGTGCCTCTAGCGGGTGATGTAGAGCCTTCGTTGATTGCTCGTGGTACACCAGGCTTCTCTGGTGCTGACCTAGCGAACCTAGTTAATGAAGCAGCACTGTTCGCTGCTCGTGGTAACAAACGCAACGTATCTATGGTTGAGTTTGAACTAGCAAAAGACAAAATCATGATGGGTGCAGAACGTCGCTCTATGGTGATGTCGGAAGAGACGAAAGAGTCAACTGCATACCATGAAGCGGGTCACGCGATTGTTGGTCGCTTAGTACCTGAGCATGATCCAGTGTACAAAGTCTCTATCATTCCACGTGGTCGCGCACTTGGTGTGACGATGTACCTACCAGAGCAAGATCGCGTAAGTATGTCTCGTCAACACCTAGAATCGATGATCTCTAGTTTGTACGGCGGTCGTCTTGCTGAAGAACTTATCTACGGTAAAGACAAAGTGTCGACTGGTGCATCTAACGATATCGAACGTGCAACTGATATTGCGCGTAAGATGGTGACTCAGTGGGGCTTCTCTGAGAAGCTTGGTCCTCTTCTTTACGCTGAAGAAGAAGGTGAGGTTTTCTTAGGTCGCAGTGTAAGTCAGACTAAACACGTTTCTGACGATACCACTAAGCTTATCGACGAAGAGATTCGTATCTTGATTGACCGCAACTACGCACGCGCGCAGAAGATCCTTGAAGAGAACATGGATATCATGCACGCAATGAAAGATGCTCTGATGAAATACGAAACGATCGATGCTGGTCAAATTGATGACCTGATGGCCCGCAAAGACACAATTCGTGAGCCTGCTGGTTGGGGCGACCAAGTAAAAGCGGAACCTGCAAAGGAAGAGCCACAAGCGGAAGCAAAACCAGAAGCTAAAGAAGAAGTGAAAGCTGAAGAAGCAAAAACAGATTCTGAAGATAACACGAATAAAGATTCTTAATATCTAAATCGTTAATAAAAACCCTGAGTGTTCGCTCAGGGTTTTTCTGTTTTTAGGCTAATGACCAGTAAAGAATGGAATTCATGAACTTAACAGCAAACAACAAAACCCTTACTCTCAACCATCCACATGTGATGGGTATCCTAAATGTAACACCAGACTCTTTCTCGGATGGTGGTAAATACAACTCCATAGATAACGCATTGGCTCAAGCTCAAAAGATGATAGATGCTGGTGTATCTATTATTGATATCGGTGGTGAGTCGACTCGACCGGGCGCGCCAGATGTGTCCCTTGAGGAAGAGCTCGAACGAGTGATACCGGTTATTAAAGCCATTCGCGCACGTCACGATGTGTGGATTTCTATCGATACCAGTAAAGCCGAGGTCATGCGACAAGCCGTTGCTGCAGGCGCTGATCTGATCAACGATGTTCGTGCATTGCAAGAACCAGGCGCACTTGAAGTGGCAGCCGAAACAGGTGTGCCGATCTGTCTAATGCATATGCAGGGGCAGCCACGTACAATGCAAACCAGTCCAACTTATGATGACTTGTTGCAAGATGTCTCTGATTTTCTTCAAGAGCGTATCGCAGCGTGTGAAGCTGTGGGAATATCAAAAGATAAGCTGATTCTGGACCCTGGCTTTGGGTTTGGTAAGACGCTCGAGCATAACTATCAGCTGTTAGCGCACCTTGATAAGTTCCACGCATTTGGTTTGCCAATACTTGCTGGGATGTCTCGCAAGTCAATGATCTTTAAGTTGTTGGATAAGAAACCTGCCGATTGTATGGTTGGTAGTGTAACTTGTGCTACGATTGCCGCCATAAAAGGCGCTCAGATCATTCGAGTTCACGATGTAGAAGATACATTGGAAGCAATGCAAATTATTAAAATGATGAATAACAATCATTAAAAAAGATAGAAATATAATTAAGGAAAACAACATGTCTAACGAAAGACGTTACTTTGGTACAGATGGTGTACGCGGTAAGGTTGGTCAGTACCCAATCACACCTGATTTTGTTCTAAAGCTTGGCTGGGCTGCTGGTCGTGTACTTGCAAAACAAGGCACAAAGAAAGTCATCATAGGTAAAGATACACGTATCTCTGGTTACATGCTGGAATCAGCACTAGAAGCTGGTCTGGCTGCGGCTGGTCTGAAAGCGACCTTTACGGGGCCAATGCCAACACCGGCAGTAGCATACTTGACGCAAACTTTCCGTGCTGAAGCGGGCATCGTCATTTCGGCTTCACACAACCCTTACTATGACAATGGTATTAAGTTCTTCTCTTCTGAAGGTACAAAGCTGCCTGACGATATCGAACTGGCGATTGAAGCTGAGTTAGACAAAGAGATCGAGTGTGTAGAATCAGCAGAACTTGGTAAAGCAACTCGTCTGAATGATGCTGCGGGTCGTTATATTGAGTTTTGTAAGAGCACTTTCCCATCAGAGTTGAGCCTTGCGGGTAAGAAAATCGTTGTCGACTGTGCACACGGTGCGACTTACCACATTGCGCCTGCTGTATTCAGTGAGTTGGGTGCTGACGTAATCGCGATGGGTGTTGAGCCAAACGGCACTAACATCAACCACGAAGTTGGTGCAACAGATGTACGAGCTCTGCAAGCTCGCGTTGTTGAAGAGAAAGCAGATCTTGGCCTAGCGTTTGATGGTGATGGTGACCGTATCATCATGGTTGATGAGCTAGGCAACAAAGTCGATGGTGACCAAATCGCTTACATTATTGCACGTGATGCACTGCGTCGTGGCGAGCTAAAAGGCGGTGTTGTTGGTACGCTAATGACAAACCTTGGCATGGAAAATGGCCTAAAACAACTAGGTATTCCGTTTGTTCGTGCGGCTGTGGGTGACCGTTATGTCATGGAGCAGCTTCTTGCTAAAGACTGGAAGATCGGTGCTGAAAACTCTGGTCACGTCATCCTACTAGATAAAGTCACAACGGGTGATGCTATTGTTGCGGCGCTGCAAGTTCTGGCATCAGTTGTTGGTAGCGAAATGTCATTGAATGAATTGTCTCAAGGTATGACGCTTTACCCACAAGTACTTGAGAACGTACGCTTTAGTGGTGATTCAAATCCACTTGAAGCTGAAGCTGTGAAACAGTCTGTTGCTGAAGTTGAAGCTGAACTTGGTGAAAAAGGTCGAGTATTGCTGCGTAAGTCGGGTACTGAGCCTCTATTACGTGTAATGGTGGAAGGTGAAGACGCTGAACTCGTGCAAAACTCAGCACTTAAGATTGCTGAAGCTGTGAAAGCAAGCTGCTAAGTTGCCTCTAGCTAATTAACTAAAGTGGCTTACCTAGCTAGCGAAAATTGTAAAAAGGGCGGCGCTTTACCTATCTTTCGACTGGGTTTTATAGCGTTTTGCCCTTTTTTTGAGCGTTCGTTAGTCAAAGGCTTATTTTTTGGTAAATTCCACTTGTCAGCGTACGTCGCATTCGCTAGTATTGCTCGGCCTTCAGTAAGGAGGTCGCTAGCCTTGTTCTGTATAACATGACTTTATGTTAATACTTAACGGCGCTGGCTCAACAATTTGGAACATAGGTGGAAAAATGTTTACAGTTCTACTTGTGATTTACCTGTTGGCAGCGCTTGGTGTAATTGGCCTAGTGTTAATTCAACAAGGTAAAGGCGCAGATATGGGAGCCTCTTTCGGTGCTGGCGCTTCAAACACTGTGTTTGGTGCTAGTGGCTCAGGAAATTTCCTAACCCGAATGACTGCAATTTTTGCAACTACATTTTTTATCCTTAGCTTAGTGCTTGGTAATATGTCTACACATAAAACTGAGTCACAATGGGTAGATCCTACACAAGGTCAAGTTATCCAACAAGCTGAAGATGCAGTGAGTGAAGTTCCGGCGCAAGGCGACGAAATTCCACAATAATCTGAAAGAATTGATGCCGAGATGGTGAAATTGGTAGACACGCCAGCATGAGGTGCTGGTGCCTATGGTGTGAGGGTTCGAGTCCCTCTCTCGGCACCATTATTTACAAACTTGTAAAACATCTTGTTGGGCGTATAATGCTCGCAAGTCGGACGCGGGATGGAGCAGCTTGGTAGCTCGTCGGGCTCATAACCCGAAGGTCGTCGGTTCAAATCCGGCTCCCGCAACCAATTTTTAGTGCTATATTTAGTCTTGATTGGTAGCAAGTTTGCACAGTGTGAACCTCACTGTGAACTAAGTGCAGTAACTCATTTTATGAAGGCGCTTAGTATATAAGGGTCCAGCAACAAAAACCCCGGCTTATACGGGGTTTTTTGTTATCTAAGCATTTGTAAATGCTAATAGATATGTTTGCTTGGAATTTAAATTGGGCTTTGAGCCCTTTTTTTGTTTCTGGAGTGGTTAAATGACTGGTTTAGAAAGACAACTTACTGAAATGCTTGAAGCTCCAGTAGCAGCATCAGGTTATGAGTTAGTTGGATTAGAATTTATTCGTGCGGGTGAGCACTCAACGCTACGTATTTACATCGATTCACCAAACGGTATCAATGTGGATGACTGTGCAGAAGTAAGTCACCAAGTAAGTGCCGTAATGGACGTTGAAGATCCAATTTCAGTGGCTTATAACCTTGAAGTGTCTTCACCAGGTTTAGAAAGACCACTGTTCAAAGCAGAGCATTACCAACAATTTATTGGTCACGAGGTAAGCATCGTTTTGAAAATGGCTGTCGGCAACCGTCGTAAATGGAAAGGTGATATCCAATCTATTGAAGGCGAAACCGTAACAGTATTGGTTGAAGGGCAACAAGAAGAATTCGCCCTCAGCAATATTTCAAAAGCGAACCTGATCCCTAAATTTTAGTTCTCCCTGAGAGAAGAGCTTAAGAGGCTAGATTAATGAACAAAGAAATTTTGGCGGTAGTAGAAGCTGTTTCTAACGAGAAAGCAGTTCCTCGTGAGCGTATTTTTGAAGCGCTTGAAATCGCGCTTGCTACAGCAACGAAAAAGAAAAGCGAATTCGAAATCGAAGTTCGCGTAGAGATCGACCGTAAGACTGGTGATTTCGAAACTTTCCGTCGTTGGGAAGCGGTTGAAGAAGTTGAGAATCCAACAAAAGAGATCTCATTAGAAGCAGCACAGTTCGAAGACGAAACAATCGAACTTGGTGGTTTCATCGAAGACGAGATTGAGTCTGTAACATTCGACCGTATTACGACTCAAACGGCTAAGCAAGTTATCGTACAGAAAGTTCGTGAAGCTGAGCGCGCACAAATCGTTGAGCAGTTCATCGACAACGAAGGCGAGCTAGTAACAGGCGTCGTTAAGAAAGTTAACCGCGATACTATTATCCTAGACCTAGGTAACAACGCTGAAGCAGTTATCTTACGTGATGACCAACTTCCTCGTGAAAACTTCCGTCCAGGCGACCGTGTACGTGGTCTTCTTTACAAAGTTGCACCTGAAGCGCGTGGTTTCCAACTGTTCATCACTCGTTCTAAGCCAGAAATGCTTGCTGAGCTATTCCGCGTAGAAGTACCAGAGATCGGTGAAGAGCTGATTGAACTAAAAGGTGCTGCACGTGACGCTGGTTCTCGTGCTAAAATCGCTGTGAAAACAAACGACAAGCGCATTGACCCAGTAGGTGCGTGTGTTGGTATGCGTGGTGCACGTGTACAAGCGGTATCAAGCGAACTTGGCGGTGAGCGTATCGATATCGTGCTTTGGGACGATAACCCAGCACAATTTGTTATCAACGCAATGGCTCCAGCAGACGTTGCTTCTATCATCGTTGATGAAGATGCACACTCTATGGACATCGCTGTTGAAGCTGACAACCTAGCGCAAGCTATCGGCCGTAGCGGTCAAAACGTTCGTCTAGCGTCTCAACTGACTGGTTGGGAACTGAACGTGATGACAGTTGAAGACCTTCAGAAGAAACACCAAGAAGAAGCCGTTGCTTCTATTGAAAACTTCATGAAGCACCTAGACATCGAAGAAGACTTCGCTCAAATGCTTGTTGAAGAAGGTTTCTCTACGCTAGAAGAAGTTGCTTACGTACCAGTAAACGAGCTTCTAGAAATTGATGGTCTAGACGAAGACATCGTAGAAGAGCTACGTAGCCGTGCTAAAGATGCTCTAACAACGCTAGCACTAGCGAAAGAAGAGACATTTGACGGTGTTGAGCCAGCAGAAGACCTTCTAGCACTTGAAGGCCTAGAGCGTGAAATGGCGTACAAACTGGCAGCGAAAGGTGTAGCAACACTAGAAGACCTAGCTGACCAAGGCGTTGATGAACTAGAAGGCATTGAAGACCTAACTGCAGAGCGTGCGGGCGAGCTAATTATGGCTGCACGTAACATCTGTTGGTTCGGCGACGAAGAATAATTCAGCAAGGAGAGAAAGCGGTATGACACAATTAACAGTTAAAGCACTGAGTGAAGAGATTGGTACGCCAGTTGACCGCTTAATTGAACAACTTGCTGATGCAGGCATGAAGAAAACAGGGTCGGATCAAGTTACTGATTCAGAAAAACAAGCATTACTGACGCATCTTAAGAAAGAGCATGGTGATACATCTGGTGAAGCAGAACCGACTCGTTTAACTCTTCAACGCAAGACCCGCAGCACGCTAAGTGTTGCCGCTGGAGGCGGTAAGAGTAAGGATGTTCAAGTAGAAGTACGCAAGAAGCGTACTTACGTGAAGCGCAGCGCTATTGAAGATGAAGCGAAACGTGAAGCTGAGGAAGCAGCGAAGCGTGAAGCTGAAGAGAAAGCACGTCGTGAAGCTGAAGAGCAAGCGAAACGTGAAGCTGCAGAGAAAGCACAGCGCGAAGCTGAAGAGAAGGCAAAACGTGAAGCGGACGCAAAACGTGAAGCTGAAGAAAAAGCAAAACGCGCACAAGCTGATAAGGCTAAAAAAGACATGAATGCAAAAAATGCAGACGCTAACGCACAAGCGAAAAAAGAAGCGGATGAGCTAAAAGCTCGTCAAGAGCAAGAAGCACAGCGTAAAGCTGAAGCTGAAGCGGCGAAGCTAGTTGAAGAAGCACGTAAACTAGCAGAAGAGAACGAAGCGCGCTGGTCTGAAGAAGAGCAGAAGAAGCAAGAGCAAGAGAAGTCTGCGGACTACCATGTGACAACTTCTACGTACGCTCGTGAAGCGGAAGATGCAGCTGACCAGAAAGAAGAGAAGGCGCCTCGTCGTCGTAAGAAGAAGCCAGCTGACAAGCAAGCTACTAACAACCGTGGTGGTCGTAACCAACGTGGTCGTGGCGGTAAAGGTAAACTGGCTAAACCAACTTCAATGCAACAGGGCTTCGATAAGACAGCATCTGTAGCGAAAGCTGATGTTGTTATCGGTGAAACTATCGTTGTTTCTGAACTGGCTAGCAAAATGGCGGTTAAAGCAACTGAAGTTATCAAAGTAATGATGAAGATGGGCGCTATGGCGACTATCAACCAAGTGATCGACCAAGAGACAGCACAACTTGTTGCTGAAGAGATGGGTCACAAGGTAATCCTACGTAAAGAGAACGAGCTAGAAGAAGCGGTACTAAACGACCGTGACAACAACGCTGAAGCGGTTCCACGTGCTCCTGTTGTAACTATCATGGGTCACGTTGACCACGGTAAAACGTCTACACTTGACTACATCCGTAAAGCTCACGTTGCTTCAGGCGAAGCGGGCGGTATCACGCAGCACATCGGTGCATACCACGTTGAAACTGACAACGGCATGATCACTTTCCTTGATACTCCTGGACACGCGGCATTTACAGCAATGCGTGCTCGTGGTGCTCAAGCGACAGATATCGTTGTTCTAGTAGTAGCAGCAGACGATGGCGTAATGCCACAAACGATCGAAGCGATCCAGCACGCGAAAGCTGCTGAAGTACCGCTAATCGTTGCTGTAAACAAGATCGATAAAGAAGATGCTAACCCAGACAACGTTAAGAACGAGCTGGCACAGTACGACGTTATCCCTGAAGAGTGGGGCGGTGAGAACATGTTCGTTCACATCTCTGCGAAACAAGGTACTAACATCGAAGGTCTTCTAGAGACTATCCTTCTACAATCTGAAGTTCTAGAACTAACAGCAGTAGAAGAAGGCATGGCATCTGGTGTGGTTGTAGAATCTCGCCTAGATAAAGGCCGTGGTCCAGTTGCTACTGTACTTGTACAGTCTGGTACTCTAAACAAGGGCGACATCGTTCTTTGTGGTCAAGAGTACGGCCGTGTTCGTGCAATGCGCGATGAGAACGGTCAAGAAGTAACATCTGCAGGCCCATCTATCCCAGTAGAGATCCTAGGTCTTTCTGGTGTACCAGCATCTGGTGATGAAGCAACAGTTGTACGTGATGAGCGTAAAGCACGTGAAGTAGCGAACTACCGTCAAGGTAAATTCCGTGACGTGAAACTAGCACGTCAACAGAAAGCGAAACTAGAGAACATGTTCTCTAACATGGCAGCTGGTGAAGTTGCTGAGCTTAACGTTGTTCTTAAGGCTGACGTACAAGGTTCTGTAGAAGCTATTGCAGACTCTCTACTGAAACTGTCTACTGACGAAGTTAAAGTGAACATCGTAGGTTCTGGTGTTGGTGGTATTACAGAAACTGATGCAGTACTTGCAGCAGCATCTAACGCTATCATCCTAGGCTTCAACGTTCGTGCAGACGCGACAGCTCGTCGTACTGTTGAGAACGAAAACCTAGATCTACGTTACTACTCAATCATCTACCAACTGATCGACGAAGTGAAACAGGCGATGGGCGGTATGCTTGCTCCTGAGTTCAAACAAGAGATCATCGGTCTTGCTCAAGTACGTGACGTGTTCAAGTCGCCTAAGCTTGGTGCAATCGCAGGTTGTATGGTTACTGAAGGTACGATCAAGCGTAACAACCCAATCCGCGTACTACGCGACAACGTTGTTATCTACGAAGGTGAACTAGAGTCACTACGTCGCTTTAAAGATGACGTACAAGAAGTTAAGAATGGCTACGAGTGTGGTATCGGCGTTAAGAACTACAATGATGTTCGCGTTGGTGACCAAATCGAAGTATTCGAAATCGTTGAAGTTAAGCGTACTCTAGACTAATCAGTCCGCTGACTCGACATATTGACTAAGGTTACTAACATTACTGGTATAGGTAAGTGGTAATCGGTTGTTGAATACACCATGGGGGGCTGGTTATTACCAAGCCCCCCATCTTTCTAAGTGAGAAAAGAAAATGTCAAAAGAATTTAGCCGCACGCAGCGCGTGTCTCAGCAACTACAAAAAGAGCTAGCCATCATGCTGCAACGTGAAGTTCGTGATTCACGTATCGGTATGGTTACTATCTCTGATGTAGAGGTTTCTCGTGACCTTGCTTACGCAAAAGTATTCGTTACTTTCCTATGTGTGGGCGAGCAAACACCAGAGTCGAGCCTAGCTGCACTGAAAGAGCACGAGCCTCAACTACGTATGATGCTAGGTAAGCGTATCCGCCTACGCCTAACACCAGAAATTCGTTTCACTTACGACAACACTTTGGTTGAAGGTATGCGTATGTCTAACCTAGTGTCTGAAGTGGTAAGCGAAGACAAGCGTAAGCAACAGGCTGCTGGCCGTGATGAATCAACATCGGAAGGTGAAGAGTAATGGCTCGCCGTCGTAAAGGTCGCCCGATTAACGGGGTTATTTTATTAGATAAGCCGACAGGCATCTCATCGAATGACGCACTGCAGAAAGTAAAGCGTATTTACTTTGCAGAGAAAGCAGGGCACACCGGTGCTTTGGATCCTCTTGCGACAGGCATGCTACCAATCTGTTTAGGTGAAGCAACCAAGTTTTCTCAGTTTCTATTAGATTCTGATAAACGTTATGTTGTGATCGCTAAGCTAGGTGAGCGTACCAACACTTCCGATTCTGATGGCGAAGTTGTTGAAACTCGCGAAGTGAATGTCACTCGCGAGCAGCTTGAGCGCTGCATTGAGAGCTTCAAGGGTGAAACCGACCAAGTTCCATCCATGTTCTCGGCGTTAAAGTACCAAGGTAAGCCTTTGTATGAATACGCGCGTGCAGGCATCGAAGTACCACGTGAATCTCGTAAGATCACGGTTTACTCTATCGACTTGCTTCGCTTTGAAGGTGATGAAGTGGAGATGGAAGTGCACTGTTCAAAAGGCACTTACATCCGTACCATCACTGACGATCTGGGCGAAATGCTAGGCTGTGGCGCGCACGTAACCATGCTGCGTCGTACCGGTGTTGCAAAGTACCCATACGAGCGTATGGTAACGCTAGAGCAGTTGAACGAGATCCTAGAGCAAGCTCAACAGCAAGATATTGCACCTAAAGAGTTGCTTGATCCCCTGTTGATGCCAATGGACACCGCAGTAGAAGATCTACCAGAAGTGAACCTGAATGCGGAGCTGACAGATTTAGTTCAGCACGGTATGCCAGTACAAGTTGCTGGTGCACCAGCAGAAGGCACAGTGCGTATGACAAGTGGTGAAGAGAAACTGTTTGTCGGTGTGGCTCAGATCGATAATGATGGTCGTGTAGCCCCAAAACGCTTGGTGGTTTTCCGTGAAGAAGAGCCGCAAGCGTAAACAAGATTAAGTGCAATCTTCGTTTATATGCTGCGAAAAGCAGAAGTCCCATTTAGGTCTTCTGCTTTTTTGTTTTTCGTTCAGTGAGATCGCGATAGATTGTTATTGCACCACTAGGCAAACTTCCCTATAATCCACGGCTCGCGTAGCGGCTGAATCAGAGATTGGCTGCTACAAATATCAAACTACTCTTATCAGGAGAGAATTATGTCTCTGAATGCAGAAACTAAAGCAGCAATCGTTGCAGAATACGCGCGCTCTGAAGGCGACACAGGTTCACCAGAAGTACAAGTAGCTCTACTTACTGCTTCTATCAACCACCTACAAGGTCACTTCAAAGCTCACAAAGGCGATCACCACAGCCGTCGTGGTCTTCTACGTATGGTTTCTAGCCGTCGTAAGCTTCTAGACTACCTAAAAGGTAAAGATCTTGGTCGTTACCAAGAGCTTATCAAGCGTCTAGGTCTACGTCGCTAATCAAATCTCGAATTTGATGAAAGAGCCTCAGCAACTGCTGGGGCTTTTTTTATATTTGAAATATCGTCACAACGCAGAGAAAAGCACCTGCTATGTGTGCTGTAAACTCGTTTTTTGGCTCTGAAAATGTCTCTTGTCAGAAAAATAGTTTATACTCTTGCACGCCAGTAATTCTATGAAACTCTGGCACTTCACTTTACTCAACAATGACAGTCACAGATGTCGGCCAATAGGTCGCGACTATTAAAAACAGATGAGTGTAAAACGTGGTTGTTTTTCGTCTTTTTTTACTAGTCGCGATTAGTCATTGCGGAGTACCCATTCACTTATTCTAAAGAGCAATCTTTAGATGAAGGAAATACAATGTTTGAAAAACCAGTTGTAAAAACGTTTCAGTACGGTAACCACACCGTAACTCTAGAAACCGGTGTTATTGCACGTCAAGCTACGGCTGCAGTAATGGTAACTATGGACGATACAGCAGTATTCGTTTCTGTAGTAGGTAAAAAAGAAGCGGTAGAAGGTCAAGACTTCTTCCCACTAACAGTAAACTACCAAGAGCGTACATACGCTGCTGGTAAAATCCCTGGTGGCTTCTTCAAGCGTGAAGGTCGTCCTTCTGAAGGCGAAACACTAACGGCTCGTCTAATCGACCGTCCAATTCGTCCTCTATTCCCAGATGCATTCAAAAATGAAGTACAAGTTATTGCAACTGTAGTATCTGTGAACCCGAACGTTCAACCAGACATCCCAACAATGATTGGTACGTCAGCAGCACTTGCTATCTCTGGTATTCCGTTCAACGGTCCTATCGGTGCAGCACGTGTTGGTCACATCGACGGTCAACTTGTTCTTAACCCAAGCAACACTGAACTAGAAACGTCTAAGCTAGACCTAGTTGTAGCGGGTACTGAAGGCGCTGTTCTTATGGTTGAGTCAGAAGCTGACAACCTAACTGAAGAAGAGATGCTATCTGCGGTTGTTTACGGTCACGACCAACAGCAAGTTGTTATCAATGCTATCAACGAGTTCAAAGCTGAAGTTGCGACTCCTGCTTGGGATTGGGTTGCTCCAGAAGAGAACACAGCGCTTGTAAACAAGATCGCTGAACTAGCAGAAGCTAAGCTTGTTGAAGCTTACCAAATCACTGAGAAGATGGCTCGTTACGACCGCATCCATGAGATCGCAGCAGAAGTTAACGAAGTACTAGTTTCAGAAAACGAAGAAGTGAATCTAAAAGAAGTTCACACTATCTTCCACGATCTAGAGAAGACAGTGGTACGTCGCAGCATCATTGCGGGTAACCCACGTATCGATGGTCGTGAAAAAGACATGGTTCGTGCACTAGACGTACGTACTGGTGTTCTTCCACGTACTCACGGTTCATCACTGTTCACTCGTGGTGAAACTCAGGCTCTAGTAACTGCGACTCTGGGTACGCAGCGAGATGCTCAAATCATCGACGAGCTAACTGGTGAGCGTAAAGATCACTTCCTACTACACTACAACTTCCCTCCATACTGTGTAGGTGAGACTGGTTTTGTAGGGTCTCCTAAGCGTCGTGAAATCGGCCACGGTAAACTGGCTAAGCGTGGTATTGCTGCAGTAATGCCATCTGTAGACGAGTTCCCATACACAGTACGTGTAGTATCAGAAATCACAGAATCTAACGGTTCTTCTTCAATGGCTTCTGTATGTGGTACGTCTCTAGCACTTATGGATGCTGGTGTTCCAATCAAGTCTTCTGTTGCGGGTATCGCAATGGGTCTTGTTAAAGAAGGCGACGATTTCGTTGTTCTTTCTGACATCCTTGGTGATGAAGACCACCTAGGCGACATGGACTTTAAAGTAGCGGGTACTAACACTGGTATCACTGCACTTCAAATGGACATCAAGATCGAAGGTATCACTAAAGAGATCATGCAAATTGCTCTTAACCAAGCGCAAGGTGCACGTAAGCACATCCTTTCTGTAATGGATGAAGCTATCTCTGGTGCTCGTGAAGATATCTCTGAGTTTGCTCCGCGTATTCACACAATGAAGATCAGCGCTGAGAAGATCAAAGACGTTATCGGTAAAGGTGGTGCAGTTATCCGTGCTCTAACTGAAGAGACAGGTACAACTATCGAAATCGATGACGACGGTACAATTAAGATTGCTGCAACTGAAGGTACAGCTGCGAAAGAAGCAATCCGCCGTATTGAAGAGATCACAGCAGAAGTTGAAGTTGGCCGCATCTACCAAGGTAAGGTTGCGCGTCTTGCAGACTTCGGTGCATTCGTTACTATCCTTCCAGGTAAAGATGGTCTAGTACACATCTCTCAAATCGCTGACAAGCGTGTTGAGAAAGTGTCTGACTACCTAACTGAAGGTCAAGAAGTTCCTGTTAAGGTTCTTGAAATCGACCGTCAAGGCCGTGTACGTCTAAGCATGAAAGAAGCAGTTGAAACGCCAGCTGAAGGCGAAGCACCTGCTGCTGAGTAATTCTCAGTAAAATGATGGAACTATCGCTTTTTAGTGATTTCTAACCCATCATTAACAAAGCATGTTATAAAGGGAGCATATCGCTCCCTTTTTTATTGCGGTCATAACAGGAGTAAGTATTTGTGAAATGGTTTCAAACCGCGAGTCTGTCTCTGCTGCTTGTTTTAACAGGTTGTGCATCGACAATGGACAGTTCAGCTCAGCGCTGGGTCTACCCACCTATGGCAGTGCCACTGCAGCCGAGTGTGCAGCAAGAAGTTCAGATAGCTCGTTTATCTCAACTGTTACAAAGACCTGACCTTGGTGATGACGTTCGAGCTAAGATGCTATTTGAACGCGGCAACTATTACGACAGCGTCGGCTTGCGTGATCTCGCTCGACTCGATTTTAATCAGTCTTTATCTTTGAATCCGGCACAACCTGACATCTTTAATCTATTGGGTGTTTACTTTACCCAAGTGGGTGAGTTTGATGCGGCTTATGAATCTTTCGACTCAACATTAGAGCTTGATCCAAGCAACTCATACGCAGAGCGTAACCGTGCCATTGCTCTCTACTATGGCGAGCGCTACGAGTTGTCAAACGAAGAGATGCTTAAGCATTATAATGATGACCCAAGTGATCCATTTCGAGCACTATGGCTTTACATTGTTCAAACTGAACTGGCGCCAGAACAAGCACTAAAAGATCTGCAGTCACGCTACCAAGATCGTGATGAGCAGTGGGGCTGGGTACTGGTTGCGATTATGCTCGATGAGATTTCAGAAGAGCAGGCATTCAAAGCGATCTTGAGTGGCACTCGTGACAACACACTGTTGGCGCAGCGCTTAACCGAGACCTACTTCTACTTAGGTAAGCGTTATCATTTACGTGGTGACTACGCGAATGCGATCTCTCTTTATAAGTTAGCGGTTTCATTTAATGTCTATGAGTATGTAGAGCACCGTTACTCTTTCCTTGAGCTTGGTCGAATCTTTATGGACCTTAAGGAAGAGCGTCTTGCTCAGGCTAAGCTAGAACAGGCAAAAGCTGAAGAGAACTAGTCCTTTCAATAGATCTCAATAAAGCCGCTCTGATGAGCGGTTTTTTTATGCGGCACACTTTTTCTGATTGCAATTTAATCAACTTGGATTAAAATAGTTAGCATTGCTAATTAAATGTGGATTATTCGAAAAACTGTGTTGAATGAGAACCTAGAAAAGATCGAGCGATTTGCATCGAAAATATGGCGAACGCAATCGAAAGAGGATCCAATTGGTCAGCTTAGCTTTAATGAGTATGACTACCTCAAGGTCATTGAGGCGGCGAAAGAGCCGATTCGATTGACTGATCTTGCAGAAGAGATGCAAGTGACCAAACCCTCTGCGACCACTATGGTGCAGCGCTTAGAGCGAAAAGGGTTAGTCGAGCGACTGCCGAGCCCTGAAGATGCACGTTCGAAGCTAGTTGTACTCACAGCAAAAGCTGAAACGGGCTTAGAGGAAGAGAGTAAGATCTATCAGGTTATGGCGAACACATTAGAGAGCCAGTTAAGCGAGCAAGAAATAGAGCAGCTGAACTTATTGTTGAATAAGGCCCTCAAGTAAAAATTTGACCATTTAGTTAGCTTAGTTAACTAAATGGTCAGTAGGATGAGCATAGGTTTCAGGGACAACAGAAACGTCATCACTCACTGGTTATAGTGAGATAACAGTAGAAAGTAAGAGTAGAAGATGAGTCAGTCAATCAGTCGTCAATTTTGGCGCTACACAATCCCAACCGTGGCTGCGATGTTGGTCAATGGTTTATACCAAGTGGTTGATGGTATTTTCATTGGTCGTTTTGTGGGCGCCGATGGCCTTGCCGGTATCAACGTGGCTTGGCCGGTGATAGGTTCAATCCTCGGTCTAGGCATGCTTGTTGGTGTGGGTACCGGGGCTTTAGTATCGATTCGCCAAGGGGAAAAAGATACCCAAGGAGCGAAACAGATCCTCGCCACTGGTCTTACTCTATTATTGGCGTTGACGCCGTTAGTCGCGGGTGTTCTTTTCTTCTTTGCCGACGACTTTTTGCGTTGGCAGGGTGCGGAAGGGCGCGTCTTTGAGCTGGGTTTGCAATATCTACAGATCTTGATTGTGGGCAGTGTCTTTACCTTGGGCTCGATAGCAATGCCGTTTTTGCTGCGCAATGACGATAGCCCCAACTTAGCGACTATTTTGATGGTAGTTGGTGCCGTGATTAACATCGTACTCGACTATCTGTTTATCGCATGGTTGAACTGGGAACTGACAGGTGCCGCTTTAGCAACGGCAATCGCACAGCTAGTGGTAACAGGACTAGGTTTAGCTTACTTCTTCTCACGCAGAGCGAACCTGCGTCTGCGTTGGAGTGAACTGAGACTCAAGCTTGATGTGATTCCAAAGATCTTCGCTATCGGTACGTCGAGCTTCTTTATGTACGCTTATGGCTCAATGATGGTGGCGCTACATAACGCGTTGTTTGCACAATATGGTAATCAACTGATGATTGGTGCGTATGCGATTCTTGGCTACATCGTGACGGTTTACTACCTCACAGCAGAGGGGATCGCCAATGGCATGCAACCACTCGTAAGCTACAACCACGGTGCTAAGCGTCACGACAATATTCGCCAACTGCTTAAGATTGCGATGGTAAGCTCAGTCTCTGTGGGTATGGTCTTTATCGTTCTGTTGAACATCTTCCCGAGAGAGTTTGTATCGGTGTTTAACTCACAAGATCCGCAGCTAGTCGAATACACAGTTTTGGGGATTAGACTGCATATGTTCGCCTTGGCACTGGATGGCTTCTTAGTCGTCGCAGGTGCTTACTATCAAGCCGTAAACAAAGGCAGCAAAGCGATGTTTGTAACGGTCGGCAATATGTTGATTCAACTGCCGTTCTTGTACATTATGCCGAAGCTGTTTGGTGTGCCGGGGATCTGGATTGCTTACCCACTGTCGAACATCGCGTTGAGTGTGGTAGTGATTCTGATGTTGGTGAAAGATGTAAAGAAGCTCAATGCGCAGCCGCTGCAGACAGCAACTGCGTAGTTCATTCAGAATGATCGATAAAGAAAAGGTCTAGTGAGTGCTAGACCTTTTTCGTTTTGAAAATCGCTTCGTTTTGAAAATAGCGCTTAAATGTTTTTGACTTCTAAACCCGCTAACTGATGCCAGTAACCGTTACATTGGCGGTCAGCAATCTGAATTGGGTTCTCACCCTTTTCATTGGCTCTAAAGTTATTGAGCTCAGAGAAGGTATCAATGCCCAATGGGCTTAAACGAACCACATCAACCAAGTCATGCATATTTGGCAAATCATTGATCAGGTTGTAGCAGTAACCTGACTGGGTTTGAATACCGTTTAGGTTGAAGACGGATTGTCCTTCTTGGCTCTCTACTTGAAGACCGGTTGGGTACTTAATGCAGCAGGTCTCGCAATCGTCCTTCGCTTTGTTTTCTGCGCGAGCTGTAAAGCAGCGTGCAGAGTAGGCCAAAGGCAGGTAGCCGTGGCTGAAAACTTCCACTTCAAACTTGTTGCGAATGTTGAGCTCTTCACATTGAGTCATCACGTTTGATAACCACTCTCGAGATAACTCAACCGGCATACACCAACGAGTCATACCTTGCTTAAGAAATAGGTTCAGCGTGTGCGCGTTATAGGTGTTGACCGCTGGGCCAACCACAAATGGAACCTTACTTTCACTTGCCAGCTGGATTGCCGATACATCATTGGCTTCAATCGCAAAGTCGCCATTGTCGACGTACTTCTTCATGATGTTCACTTCACTTGGTGCTTCCAACAGCGCCATCGTCGATAGTACGACTTGCTTGCCTGACGATGACAGCTCTTTGGCGATATCCAACCAGTGCTTTGCTTTCATCTCACGGCGTTTCGAACAGACCGCTTCACCAAGGTAGATGATGTCAGCCGAGCTTGTCTTAGCTTGTTCGTAGAAGCTCTCTACGTCTTGTTTTGGCCAAAAATAGAGCAGTGGGCCTAATGCGTATTTCATTGTGTTCTCCATCAATCCTATTGCCATTTACGGTGGTAAGCACCAAGCGTGGTTTGTGTACCTTCAGATACGTTCGCTAGAGCAGCGTTCCAAGCGGCTTCAACTTGGTAAGCTTCTGGGTTTGCTTGGTAACGATCAATGGCAGCACGCCAAGTACGAGTCACTTGTTCTACGTAAGCAGGGCTACGTTGACGGCCTTCAATTTTGACTGACGCTACGTTGGCGGCAAATAGCTCTGGCAGCATCGATAAGGTGTTGAGGCTAGTTGGCTCTTCCAGTGCGTGATAACGTTTACGTTCGCCTTCAATTTCAGCTTCAAAGCGACCCTTACACAGAGTCGGGTAGCCAGCGTTTTCACCTTGCGCATACTTATCGATCAAGATTTCATTAAGGCGGGACTCAAGCCCGGTTTCGGTCTCTTGCCAGCGAACGTATTTTGCTGGAGAGCAAGCGCCTACGGTATTTGGGGATTCCCCTGTCATGTAAGACGAAAGGTAGCAGCGCCCCTCTGCCATGATGCACAGACTACCGAAGGCAAACACTTCGAGGTCAACATCTGAAGAGATATTGCGAGAGAGCTGTTTTACTTGGTGAATAGAGAGCACGCGTGGCAGTACCACTCGCTTGACGTTGAAGTTTTTGTGGTAGAAATCAATCGCTGCAGCGTTGGTCGCTGACGCTTGTACTGATAGATGTAACTCCATATGCGGGTATTTATTCGCTGCGTATTCAAGAACAGCAATATCTGCGACGATCAGCGCATCCACACCTAGCGCAGCGGCTTGGTCAACAGCATTGGTCCAGCGTTCAAAGCCATTAGGGTGAGCGAATGTGTTGAGTGCGATATGAATTTTTTTCTTGCGGTCGTGGACGTATTCAACGGCACGATCTAGCTTTTTGCCAGAGAAGTTCAAGCCAGCAAAGTGACGTGCGTTGGTATCGTCTTTGAATCCGATGTAGACAGCATCCGCACCACAGTCAATGGCTGTTTTCAAAGCAGGTAAGTTTCCTGCTGGGCATAAGAGTTCCATTTGCTCACTACCAGTAGATAAATTTGAAGCGAGCATTTTATGAAGAAATGTGAACGTCAGAATTGATGTAAGGCAGGTTTAGTCTGATAAATCTGTTTTTACTCCGTTTGAGGTAGAGAAAAACTTAAAATTGGTGGGTTAATTTTTATGGCGGCGGTTCTGGGCAAACAGCTCTTCAACTTCCTGTTTTGGCTGAGGTCGGTAGAAGTGGAAGCCCTGAATTGAGCTACAGTTGAGGTTTGATAGGAGTGTCGCTTGCTCGCTAGTTTCAACACCTTCAGCAACCACTGTTAGGTTGAGAGACTTACCGAGGTTGATGATGTTCTCTATCACTGTGACTTGCTTTGGTAGAGTGTCAATGTCGGTGATAAAGGCACGGTCTATTTTCAACTCGTCGATAGGGAAGCGAGCCAAATACGAAAGTGAAGAGTAACCTGTTCCAAAGTCATCAATCGAGAGAGCAAAGCCAAGTTTTTTTATGGCGTTGAGCATTTGAAGTGTGTGTTCGCTGTCACTCATCACCGCACTTTCGGTCAGCTCAAAGGTGATGGCGCTTGGGTCTAGCTCTGTCGTTCGCAGCAGCTTTTCCATGTAGTCGATCAGTTTAGGATTACCAAATTGCTCCGGCGAAAGGTTGATCGCAACACGTCCTGGTAAGATCCCTTGGATCTTCCAACGCTTAACTGTTGCAAACACCTCGCGCATCACCACTCGGCCTAGTTGTTCAATCAAGCCAGCACGCTCAGCCACAGGGATAAACGCGGCAGGACTGATGTAGCCTTCGACGGGGTGCTTCCAACGTACCAAGGCTTCTGCACCATTGATGGTAAAGTCACGGGCATTGACCTTAGGTTGATACCAAACCTCCAGACCGTTTTGCTGCAGTGCTTTCTGAAGTTCGATTTCAAGCCAGAGACGCATACGAGCCTCTTTGTTCATCTGCTCATTGAACTTAATCAGGCGATTACGACCTCGGTCTTTGGCTTCATACATTGCGGTATCAGCATTTTGTAGCAAGATACGCGCATCGGTCCCATCTTGAGGGAAGTTGACGCTGCCGATAGAGCAAGCTAAGCGTTTGCTAAAATGGTGAAGATCGAACGGTTGGTTGATCAGAGCAATGATCTTTTCGGCTAGAGTTTCAACGGTCTTTTTGTGTTCTGGCTCCGGCAGAATGATACCAAATTCATCCCCCCCTAAATGGCCGACAACAGCGCGTCTTGGCAGCAGGCGTTTAAGTCGAGAGGCGACCTCTTTTATCACCTTATCACCGATGTGATGACCGAGTGAGTCATTGATATTTTTAAAGTTATCAATGTCTAAGTACAACATCACCGCTGGCGTCTCATTATGAATAAACTGCTCTAATCGTTTAGTGAAACCAACACGGTTATACAACTTAGTCAGTCCGTCAATGTAGGCATCTTCATTCATGTTGGTAGTGAGCGTCTTCGGTGCTTCTTGCGCATCTTGAATCAAGACCAATTGGGTAGTACTGCCCAATAGCGCAGTTGAATCAATATGCAACTGAACCTTGCGTTCAAACCCACAGCGCGCGCCAGTTAAGCACACCAAACCAGACTCAGAAACAATAGAGCTCAGCTTATTGTTGAAGACTGTTTTGGTTTGCTCATCAATGAATAGGCGTCCTAGCTCTTCGCCGAGCAGCTCTGATGGAGAGTTAAAGCCGAGTAAGCGAGCAGCCGCTGGGTTAGAAGAGAGAATGAAATCATCTTCGACAAGAAGAAGACCGTCAGGCAACAAATGGGTTAGCTTATGGAACTTGGCTTCAGACTCTTCGAGTGAACGGACAAGTACTTGATTTTCTGATGTATCAAAGGCGTGAAAAACAATGTAATCGGTGTCTTTTCCGTTAGACAGAGGTGCTAGGCTAAAGTGAAGGCTGGTATCGAGGTCGGTTTCGTTGAGCGTAATTTCAGCCTCAATGGACTCACCCTTAAAGGCGCGTTCGTAATATGGTTTAAGGTGTTGGTAGAACTGTTCACCAAGGGTTTGGCGGTCGTTCATCCCTGTTAACTCTGATTGGTCTAACCCCGCAATATCACAGTAACGCTCATTAACTATAAAATAGTTATGCTGAGCATCAAGAATAGCAAAAAAGAAAGGGCTATTTGCTGTGAGCTGTGAAAACCAATGTTGTAGTTGCTGGGGAGGCATCAAAGTACTACCAATTCTCCAAGAGCTTGAGCATTCATTATCGATGAATGTTTATTACTGAATGATGTAATTTTTGCTATTTAGTCAAAATAGCAGCGATCTTGCGACTGTCCTTAAGGTCTGAGTTACTATAACCGCGATTCCGGGGATGTTAAAGCCCAAGTATCAAACCGAAATTAATTTGATACATAACAGGAATTGAGCTTTCAACATCACTTATGATAAGTGCCATATTATTGATAAAGTTACGGATAAGTCACGTGATAAACAAGATTCGCACTCAACTAGTTCAAAATGCCGCATCAATTTTGCGATCTCCAGTCCAGTTATTGCCAAAAACAGTACAAAAAAGAGCCTTGTTAGAAGCGCTAAAAAATGTGTTTAAGGAAGCGCTGGAAGATGGCGACTTTGAATTTCTTGAAGAGAAGTGGTTAAAAGTGTCGATTAAAGATATGGGGTTGAGTTGGTGTATCAGCTATAGAGATGAGCAACTCATTGTTGCAGATAAAGAAGTGATAGAAGATGTCAGCTTTAGCGGTAATCTGAACGACCTTGTATTGATCGCTGGACGCAAAGAAGACCCAGATACTTTGTTCTTTCAACGCCGCCTTTCTATTGAAGGGGATACCGAGCTGGGCCTAGAGGTGAAGAACCTGATGGACAGTGTAGATTTAGACCTACTTCCGGCTCCAATGAAAATGTTATTGAATCAATTAGCTGATTTTGTGCAGAAGGGGGTACAATCGCCTCAGACACAAAATGAGGTAATGAATGCTTATTCGAACTGAGGCACCTGCAGATATACTTGCAATTGACCGCTTGCTGAAATCTGTTTTTGAAACCGATGCAGAAGCGAACCTAGTGATGAGCCTACGTGAAAACAGTCATCTGACACTCTCTTTGGTGGCGTGCTCTGATGAAGGTGAAGTGGTTGGCCATGTGATGTTTAGCCCACTGACACTAAAAGGCGAAGATCATAACTGGCAGGGCTTAGCGCCATTAGCTGTGCGCGAGGACTTTCGTGGTCAAGGCATTGCTCACTCTTTGATGGAAGAGGCTTTTTCGTCACTGCGCGATTTTGGTTATCCAGCCTGTGTGGTTCTGGGCGACCCAAGCTTTTACAGTAAGGCCGGTTTTAAGGCTGCCAGTGAGTTTGGTTTTCAGTGCCCTTGGGATGTGCCTGAAGGCGCCTTTCAAGCGATTGAGCTGGTGGAAGGTGCGTTTTCTGGACACAGTGGTACCATTGAGTTCAGCCCTGAGTTTAATGAGCTCTAGGCGAACGTAACCCTCATCGACTTCGCCAGCACATAAGATGCGGATAGAAGAAACGTGACCAATAGAGATAAAGGAGCTTGATGCTCCTTTATTTTTTGTTAGTATCAGCTCGATTCAACCTTGAGCTCCGTCAGATAGGCACAGACATGTCACAGATTCATGCGCAGTATTTACAGGAAATGGGAATTACTCAGTGGGAACTGAGCCACCCTGAACGCTTGGCCGGTTATCAGACTGAGCTCGTTAAACTGCCTGAAATATGCCAGTTACTATTGGTTTCACCAGAAAAGCCGCAAGGCGCGCTAGCTGAGATGTTTGAGCGAGTGCTAAAAAGCATTAAATTGGATCTATCACAAGCGCAGTATATCCATCCAAGTGAACTGAACCATTTTGATTTAACTTCACCGCAGTGGGTGTGGTTTGCTGGGTGTGAATCCGATACTGATATCGCGGCTAAAACGCTGCAATCCCCTTTACTATCTCAGATTGATGGTAATAACCAGCAACGTCGCGCTCTATGGCAGCAAATTTGTTCTTATGAATAGTCAATTTATTAGTATGTCAGACTCGCACCTCAACGCGATCTGGCAGATTGAGCAGCAAGCTCATACTCATCCTTGGTCACAAAACATGATTCGCGATCTCGACAGTCGAGGTGGTTGCCATCATGTAATGCTGGTCGATGACGAAGTTGTCGGGTACTTCTACGCACAAAACATTGTTGGCGAAGTAACGTTACTGAATATTGCGGTTGCCCCTCATCACCAAGGTAAGGGATATGGCAAAGCACTGATTGAGCACTTTCTGTTGGTGTGCGAAAAAGCGAAAGCAGAGAGTGCATGGCTAGAAGTTCGCGAAAGTAACACTAACGCATTTGGTTTGTACGAGTGGGTTGGTTTTAATGAGGTGGATCGTCGCCGTAACTATTACCCAACAACAACAGGTAAAGAAGACGCTATTATCATGAGCTACATCTTCTTTTAATGATTTACTCGACAATATCGAAATCAGTAGAGCTCAACTTCGGTTGGGCTTTTTACTGTCTGATGTTTCTGAAACTAAGACAGACGTTTACTTACGTTCCATAAAGTGTTCGAAATTGGTACTCAGCTCTTTACTATTAAATACCGAGCCAATGGTTTGATCTTCAAAAATTGATTGGGCTGCACTCTGCATTTTCGGGGAAAGTGGAATATAGCCAGCCGTGCTCACGACATACGATAAATGTTTTTGATTCAAGTAGTGTTCGATGAACTGATTGACGGAATGTCGGTTAACGGCTGCTTTGTTGACGTAGATAAACAGTGGCCGAGACAGTGAGCTGTACTGGCCACTGGTGACACTATTGATACTTGGAGCAATGGCCTGCTGCTTGTGATTGGTGATAGAGACCGCCTTGAGTTGGGTTTGATTGTTTTGGTAATAAGCAAAGCCTAAGAAGGCGAGGGCATTGGGATCAGTCGCGACTTTTGAGGCTAATAGATAATCGTCTTCATTGGCGATATAGTCACCGCGCAACTCGTCGCCATTGAGAACAACATTGGTAAAGTAGTCGTATGTTCCAGAGTCACTCCCCGGGGCGTAGAGCTTAACCGGCTCTGCTGGGAAGTTTGAATTGAGCTGATTCCAATGAGTAATGGTTTTTTCTGAAGAGGAATGCCATAAGGTTGCCAACTCTTCTAGAGATAGGCGTTTTAACCAATGGTTGTCTTTACTGACCACGAGAGTGACCGCATCAAGTGCGATAGGCAGTTCTAAAAACTCAATGCCGTTTTCTCGACACAGGGCTTTTTCTTGCGTTTTGATAGGGCGAGAGGCGTTAGAGATATCCGTCTTACCACGACAAAACTTGCGAAATCCGCCCCCTGTTCCAGTGACACCAACCACTATCTGGGCGACTTCTTTCTGCTGGGCCATAAACTGCTGAGCGAATTGATGAGTGATGGGGTAAACCGTGCTTGAACCTTCGATCTTGATCAGATCTTTTGTCATGCCCATCGTTGGCCATAGAGACAAACAGATAACAGTGGTGATTGCTTTGTGTAAGAACCTTTCCATCATAGTGTACGTTACGCTTCTATCGGCCAGCATTGTCAGATTTAATCAAGCCACTGAAATATACGGTGTTGAACTTGGTTATACAATGTGCACTTATCAATATTCATCAAAACTTCATAACTAATTGAAATGCTTGGTTGTTCATTAATTTGAAACATTGATGGATTAAGGTCGATTTATTCCCAATCTTTTTGTCCTGATTATGTTGTTCCCCAAAGTGCTAAATAAGCGAAAGTTCTTGTTCACCTCTCTATTGGCGTTGCTGGTGGTCGCGTCAACCACGGTTCTCGTGATGCAATCGACCCATCTTTTGGTTAAAAAATCCCCCCTTGCAGAAGCCGCAGCTGAGATAAAGATCAACGGCTCTCTGGCTTACTTATGGTTCGATGAGATTGTTTCCGGCGATACAACCCAATCGATCCAAGAGGTCTGGTACTACCTAGAGATTGCGGATTGGCATGTAGGGGCGTTGCTCGATGGGGGAGAGAGCATCATGGGCAGTTACCAAGCGATCAGCGATCCCGAACTTCGAGAGCGATTGATGATGCTGCGTCAAACGCTGGCTGAGTTTCGTCAATATGCGGGTTCGCATTATCAGCAATCGGTTTTAGAGACACCGTCATTGGGGTTAAAAACTGACGAGTATTATCTCGATTTCGCTAGTCAGGCAGATGAGATTCAACGCGTAATCAAAACCAGCTATGAATCCGGCATTGCGAGCTACACCAAAACCAGTATTACTCTAATTATTGCCGCCGTTTTTATCGCTGTGTACTCACTTCGTGTTCAGTTTAAATATGAGCAGAGCCGAGATTTGCTATTGAAATCGCTTACGGATGCCAAGTCATCGATTGAGCTCAAGAACAAGCAGTTACATACTCAAGCCTATTTCGACCCTTTGACCGAATTACCCAATCGTACTCTGTTTCTCGATAGGCTTGGACAGTCGATACTCAATGCTCAGCAGACTCAACGCCCATTCGCGCTGTTATTCCTCGACCTTGATCATTTTAAAGAGGTTAACGATCTCTATGGTCATGCTGCGGGTGATGAACTATTAAAGCAGGTCGCGCAGCGCATAACACAGTCGATTCGAGTAACGGATCTATCAGCGAGATTTAGCGGTGATGAATTTGTCATCGTTTTGGAACACTTGCGCGACGTCGATATGGCGGTGAGTGTAGCGAACAAGATCGCCTCGAAGTTGATTAAGCGTCTAAGAGAGCCTTTCACACTGAAACATGGCACTGCAGAAGTTACAGCGAGTATTGGTATTTCGATTTACCCGGATGATAGTACCTCTCAGCACTCACTGATCCGTTATGCTGACGACGCGATGTATCATGCTAAGTCATCAGGGAAAAACAATTTTCAGTTCTACTCAAGAGAGCTCAACTATATTGCGATGTCGCAGAAAGAGTTGGAACGCGAGTTAAGACAAGCGGTCGATAAGCAGCAGTTTGAAATTCACTACTTACCCAAATGGGCATTAAAATCGAGGGATGTGGAAGGGGTTGAAGCACTTGTACGCTGGAATCACCCGACTAAAGGTTTGATGGGTCCGAATGATTTTATTCCTGTAGCAGAAGCGACCGGGCAAATTCGTCAGATAGATCTGTTGGTAGCAGAAATGGCGTTGGCACAACACAAAAACTGGCTTACTCGCGGTATTGATATTGGTGTGATGAGCTTTAACATCTCAGCTCGCAGCTTGAAACATCCTCAGTTCTTTGATGCGTTGAAGCGTGTGATCATCTCCAGTGGTGTGGCAACACACAGAATTGAAGTGGAGATCACCGAAACCGTGATGATAGAGAATGATCAGTTTGCACAGATAATCTTTAAAGAGCTTCATCAACTTGGTGTTCGTATCGCGCTTGATGATTTTGGTACTGGCTTTTCATCTCTCTCTTATCTCAAAGATTTTGAATTCGATACTCTGAAGATCGATCGTAGTTTTGTGATGGACTATGTCACCAATTCAACCTCATTAGTGCTTCTCAAAAGCATGATTCAGATAGGCAATGAACTTGGTGTTGCGGTCGTCGCGGAGGGGGTAGAGACGTTGCAACAACAACGTGATCTAATGGTGATGGGGTGTGAAATAGGACAGGGTTTCTATCTTACTTCTCCTCAAACGGCTGATAAATTAATAGAGAATCTTAGGCTGAACTCTGTTTCTAATGTGGTACCTATGTCTAGCTCTCTAGGGTAGCGCACCTTCCCACACCCTAACTTTTTCTAGCTCAGGCTTTAGAAAGCTGGGCGACTTCTGTATAATCCGCACACAAAATTCAAGGGCAAGTCTCAACAACTTGCCCTTTTTACGCTTTAGATCAGCAAAGGGCGACTATGTCTTTCCAACAAGAAGTGAGCAAACGTAGAACGTTTGCGATTATCTCTCACCCGGATGCGGGTAAAACCACGATTACTGAAAAGGTTCTTTTATTCGGAAACGCGATTCAAAAAGCGGGTACCGTAAAAGGCCGTGGCTCTAACCAGCATGCTAAATCTGACTGGATGGAGATGGAAAAAGAACGTGGTATCTCGGTAACCACGTCTGTGATGCAGTTCCCGTACAATGATTGCCTAGTAAACCTACTAGATACTCCGGGACACGAAGACTTCTCGGAGGATACCTACCGTACACTAACGGCTGTTGACTCATGTCTAATGGTTATCGATGCTGCAAAAGGTGTCGAAGACCGTACACGTAAGCTAATGGAAGTAACACGTCTACGTGATACTCCAATCGTAACCTTCATGAACAAATTGGACCGTGATGTGCGTGATCCAATGGAAGTTCTAGATGAAGTTGAAAGCGAGCTGAGCATGGCGTGCGCACCAATCTCTTGGCCAATCGGTTGTGGTAAAGAGTTTAAAGGTGTTTACCACATTCACCGCGATGAGACGATCTTGTACGAATCTGGCCACGGCCATGAGATCCAAGAAGTTCGTATCATCAAAGGTCTAGATAACCCGGAACTGGATGCAGAAGTTGGCGCAGATCTAGCGGAAAGTGTTCGTGAAGAGCTTGAACTTGTCATGGGCGCGTGCCCTGAGTTTGACCATGACCTATTCCTAGCGGGCGAACTAACACCGGTTTTCTTTGGTACTGCATTGGGTAACTTTGGTGTGGACCACATGCTAGATGGCCTGACGGAATGGGCGCCAATGCCGAAAACTCGTCAAGCAGTTGAGCGTGATGTTGAAGCGACAGAAGAGAAGTTCTCTGGCTTCGTATTTAAGATCCAAGCAAACATGGATCCAAAACACCGTGACCGTATCGCATTCATGCGTATCGTATCGGGTACTTACTCTCAAGGTATGAAGATGAACCATGTTCGTACTGGTAAGAATGTAAGTATCTCTGATGCGGTAACTTTCATGGCGGGCGACCGTGCACGTGCTGAGAAAGCATACGCGGGTGACATCATTGGTCTGCATAACCACGGTACAATCCAGATTGGTGATACCTTCACTCAAGGTGAGTCACTGAAGTTCTCTGGTATTCCTAACTTTGCACCAGAACTGTTCCGTCGTATTCGTCTGCGCGATCCACTAAAACAGAAGCAGCTACTTAAAGGTCTAGTTCAACTTTCTGAAGAGGGTGCGGTTCAGGTATTCCGTCCACTACAGAACAACGATCTGATTGTAGGTGCGGTTGGTGTGCTTCAGTTTGATGTGGTTGTAGCTCGTCTGAAAGCGGAATACAACGTTGAAGCGATCTACGAGAGCGTGAACGTTGCGACAGCACGTTGGGTTGAGTGTGGTGATGCGAAGAAGTTCGAAGAGTTCAAGCGTAAGAACCAGACTAACCTAGCGTTGGATGGTGGCGATAACCTAACTTACATCGCACCAACTATGGTTAACTTGAACCTAGCATCAGAGCGTTTCCCTGATGTTGAGTTCCGTGCAACTCGCGAGCACTAATCTATTGATGACGGTGCCAACTCACTGAGCTGGTGCTAGTCGAAGTGATTAAAAACGTCTATTGTTCTGCAATAGGCGTTTTTTTATGTTGGCCTTAAGGAGAATGGATGTTTCAAGTCATTAAACGATGGATTAAGCAGTACGATAAATGGTGTAAAGAGTTAGGGTTAACTCCAGAAAATAAGCGCAGCTGCACCCCTTATCGTAGCGATCCTCAACCTGAACCCAAAGATAAGCCGTAATGTCGATACCGCTATTCGATACCCACTGTCATCTAGACTTCGACGTCTTTTCACTTGGTGAACAAGACAGTTCTACGGCTGCTCTAGATTATCTCTCAACCGCTCGAGAGAGAGGTGTTGAGAAGGTTGTTGTACCGTCAATTGGTCAAACCAACTGGGAAAAGCTCGATCGACTGAGCTTGGAACACGCCAACCTTTACTATGCGTTGGGTTTTCATCCTTACTTTCTAGCGACAGTGAATGAGAGCGAATTTGCTCAACTTGAACAGCACTTAAGTGGCGCTTCTGAACGGTGTGTTGCGATCGGGGAGTGCGGCTTAGACTTCTTTGCGGATGTGGGTATCGAGAAGCAAGAGCGCTTTTTGATTCATCAGATACAGCTCGCGACCGCTTTTGAACTGCCTCTGATTATCCACGAACGGAAATCACATAACCGCCTTATTCAGCTTATTAAGCAGCAAAAATTCACCAATGGTGGAGTGATTCATGGTTTTTCGGGCAGCGAACAGCAAGCTTTAGAGTGGATTCGCTTAGGATTCTATATTGGTGTCGGTGGAACGATAACTTACCCAAGAGCGCAGAAAACGCGCACCACAGTTGCTCGTCTTCCTCTTGAATGGGTTGTTTTAGAGACAGATGCACCGGATATGCCGATCAGTGGTCAGCAAGGAAACATTAATCATTCCAAATATTTAGTTACGATATTAAATGAACTTGTTTCGCTTAGAAAAGAGCCAAAGCAATCGATTGCAACTCAAATTTGGCAAAATAGCCATCGGCTATTCGGTATATGTGAATAAAATCTAAAGTTTTTGTTTATCGTTTGCGTGTTTTACAACTGTATCGTGACTTGGCTCACAGATGTAAATGAATGATACATGAATCTTATACCAAAGTGTGAGGACGGCATTACTTTATTAGTGGTCGCATGAGTATAATTGCCTCCGCTTTATAGCCCCATTTTGTAACACGCCAATAAATAACCAATAAGGAAGTCATAAACTATGAGCCTGTTTATGAGCCTAGTCGGTATGGTAGTACTGATTGCAATCGCAGTATTACTGTCTGACAACCGCAAAGCTATTAACTTTAGAACGGTGGGTGGCGCATTCGCTATCCAATTCGCACTTGGTGCATTCGTACTTTACATCCCTTGGGGTCGTGATCTTCTTGCAGGTTTCTCTGCAGGTGTAGCAAACGTGATCGACTACGGTAAAGACGGTACTGGTTTCCTATTCGGCAGCCTAGTTAACTTCTCAGTTGACGGTATCGGTTTCATCTTTGCATTCCAAGTACTACCAACTCTAATCTTCTTCTCTGCACTTATCTCTGTACTTTACTACATTGGTGTAATGCAATGGGTTATCAAGATTCTTGGTGGTGGCCTACAGAAAGCTCTTGGCACATCTCGTGCGGAGTCTATGTCTGCTGCAGCAAACATCTTCGTTGGTCAAACTGAAGCTCCTCTAGTTGTACGTCCTTTCGTACCAAAAATGACTCAGTCTGAACTATTCGCTGTAATGTGTGGTGGTCTAGCTTCTGTTGCTGGTGGTGTACTAGCAGGTTACGCTTCTATGGGTGTACCTCTAGAGTACCTAGTTGCTGCATCATTCATGGCAGCACCAGGTGGTCTACTATTCGCTAAGATCATCAAGCCAGAGACTGATACACCTGCTGATGACATCGCTGACGAAATGGACGGTGGCGACGACAAGCCAGCTAACGTAATCGACGCAGCCGCTGGTGGTGCATCTGTTGGTCTTCAACTTGCTCTAAACGTTGGTGCAATGCTACTAGCGTTCATCGGTCTAATCGCTCTAATCAACGGTATCCTAGGTGGTATCGGTGGTTGGATTGGTTTTGAAGGCCTAACTCTTGAGTGGATTCTTGGTAAACTATTCTCTCCACTAGCATTCATTATTGGTGTGCCATGGGCTGAAGCAGATATCGCTGGTTCATTCATCGGTCAGAAGATCGTAGTTAACGAATTCGTTGCATACCTAAACTTCGTACCTTTCGTTGGTGAAAACGCGCAAATCGTTGAAGCAACGGGTCAAGTAATGTCTGTTAAGACTCAAGCAATTATCTCGTTCGCACTATGTGGTTTCGCAAACCTTTCTTCTATCGCGATTCTACTAGGTGGTCTAGGTGGTCTAGCTCCAAACCGTCGTCACGACATCGCTCGTATGGGTGTTAAAGCGGTTATTGCTGGTACTCTATCTAACCTGATGGCAGCGACAATTGCTGGCTTCTTCTTATCTTTCTAATTAAGTAGATTAGATTATATAGACGCCACTTTAATATCGCCCCGTAGCAAGAGATTGCTGCGGGGCTTTTTTGTTTTAGGAACCGGATTATTGAACGACAAACGCAGGAAGTGTTGATACACAGGATGTGTTATTCACAACGATTGCTGTCATCAATAACTCGGAAACTGAATTATTTTGAGATACAAACCGTTTGCGTTCTAAGGAGCACTACAAATTATCGAAGGATACCTATAATGTATAAGCTATAGAGATAGGATTTCTCTTTTTGGCAAGAAAATGACCGCTTGTTCAACAGCAATCGCGATTCTTCTGGGATTAAGCCAAACATAGCGATACGCTATAGATGTTAGACACAACAAGGTAACTTTGTTGTGCCATAGACCAAACTGGTACTGTGCGGTGACAAGGATAGCAATTGACGGCGTAAGGCCAACAAGTCTTCAGGGAACCAAGTCCGTTCATTGGTGACTACAGAGCATTACTAAAATATCCATCTATACTGGATGGAGGGCAAAGTAGTTAACTATTTGAATATATTGATCGGAGATAGAAATGAGCGATTTAAAAGCAGCAGCTCTACGTGCACTTAAACTTATGGACCTAACTACGCTAAATGACGACGACACAACGGAAAAAGTTGTAGCGCTTTGTCACGACGCGAAGACTGCAGTGGGCAACACAGCTGCAATCTGTATTTACCCTCGCTTTATCCCAGCTGCTAAGAAGGCACTGCGTGAGCAAGGTACTCCAGAAGTACGTATTGCGACTGTAACTAACTTCCCTCATGGTAACGATGACATCGAAATCGCAGTGGCTGAAACTAAAGCAGCAGTCGCTTACGGTGCAGACGAAGTAGACGTAGTATTCCCATACCGCGCTCTAATCGCTGGCAACGAAGAGGTTGGTTTCGAGCTAGTTAAACAGTGTAAAGAAGCATGTGGCGACATCACACTGAAAGTAATCATCGAAACTGGTGAGCTTAAAGAAGAAGCTCTAATCAAGAAAGCATCTGAAATTTGTATCAAAGCAGGCGCTGACTTCATTAAAACTTCAACAGGTAAAGTGCCAGTAAACGCGACTCCAGAGTACGCGCGCATGATGCTTGAAGTGATCCGTGACATGGGCGTAGCTAAGACGGTTGGTTTCAAACCAGCAGGTGGTGTTCGTACTGCTGAAGATGCAGCACAATACCTAGCAATGGCTGATGACATCCTAGGCGCAGATTGGGCTGACAACATGCACTACCGTTTTGGTGCATCAAGTCTACTGACTAACCTACTAAACACATTAGAAGTAACAGACGAGACAGCTGATCCAGCAGCTTACTAATTCTTAAATTGTCTGTTTGATGGAGCGGTGATTTTTCCGCTCCATATTACCTCTTTACCTTACATACCATACTCATCATGAGTGTTGGGAGGAATCTAATGTCTGAAGTATCGAATACCAAAACTCCAACTTTTCTACCTCAAGAAATTATTCGCAGAAAACGTGACGGCGAAGTGCTAACTGCAGAAGAGATCAACTTCTTCATTCAGGGCGTTGCTAAGAACACGGTTTCTGAAGGCCAAATCGCGGCATTTGCAATGGCGATCTTCTTCAACGAAATGACAATGCCAGAACGCATTGCGCTAACGTGTGCAATGCGTGATTCAGGTATGGTTATCGATTGGAGCCACATGAACTTTGATGGTCCTATCGTTGATAAACACTCTACAGGTGGTGTAGGTGACGTAACTTCACTGATGCTTGGCCCAATGGTGGCAGCATGTGGTGGTTTCGTTCCTATGATCTCTGGTCGTGGTCTTGGCCACACAGGTGGTACGCTCGATAAACTTGAGTCTATCCCTGGCTACAACATCACACCGACAAATGAAGTGTTTGGTGAAGTAACCAAAGACGCAGGTGTTGCAATTATCGGTCAAACAGGTGATCTAGCTCCTGCGGACAAGCGCGTATACGCGACGCGCGATATCACAGCGACTGTAGACAACATCTCGCTAATCACCGCTTCAATTCTTTCTAAGAAACTGGCTGCTGGCCTAGATTCTCTAGTCATGGATGTAAAAGTAGGTTCTGGCGCGTTCATGCCAACTTACGAAGCGTCTGAAGAGTTGGCGAAATCTATCGTTGCGGTAGCAAACGGTGCAGGTACTAAGACAACAGCGATTCTAACTGACATGAACCAAGTTCTGGCTTCTTCTGCAGGTAATGCCGTTGAGGTACGTGAAGCGGTTCAATTCCTGACAGGTGAATACCGTAACCCTCGTCTTCTCGAAATCACGCTCGCTTCATGTGCTGAAATGCTCGTGCTTGGCAACCTTGCGAAAGACTCTGAAGAGGCTCGTGAGAAGCTAATGGCGGTACTGGATAACGGTAAAGCGGCAGAGTGCTTTGGCAAGATGGTTGCAGGTCTAGGCGGTCCAGCTGACTTCGTAGAAAACTACGACAACTACCTAGAGAAAGCGGAAATCATCAAGCCAGTATACGCACTTGAAAGTGGCGTTGTATCAGCAATGGATACGCGCGCAATCGGTATGGCCGTTGTTGGCATGGGTGGCGGTCGCCGCGTTGCAACTGACAGCATCGACTACGCAGTCGGCTTCGATAACTTCATCCGTCTAGGTGAAGTAGCAAGCGAAGACAAGCCTCTTGCGGTCATTCACGCACGTAATGAAGAGCAATGGCAAGAAGCGGCAACAGCCCTTCAAAATGCGATTACTGTTGGTGGTGAATACACAGCAACGCCAGACGTTTACCGTCAAATTCGTTCAGAAGACGTTTAATTAAAAAATTACACAAAGCCTGCTCACACCAACATTATTCGATAATGAGCGGGCTAAAGGAAATAGCAATGAAAAGAGCATTTATTTTAGTCTTAGACTCATTTGGTATTGGCGCAACGGCTGATGCTGAGAAATTTGGTGATGTAGGTTCAGACACTATGGGTCACATCGCTGATCAGTGTGACAAAGGTTTAGCGGATAACGCTGACCGTAAAGGCCCACTGACTCTGCCAAACCTATCTAAGCTGGGTCTTGCGATGGCTCATAAAGAGTCAACAGGTCGTTTTGCTCCAGGTATGGATGCAGACGCTGAAATCATCGGTGCTTACGGCCACGCAGCTGAGCTGTCTTCTGGTAAAGATACACCTTCAGGTCACTGGGAAATTGCGGGCGTTCCTGTTCTTTTCGATTGGGGCTACTTCACTGATAAAGAGAACAGCTTCCCTAAAGAGCTGACTGATCGCATTCTAGAGCGTGCTGGTCTATCTGGTTTCCTAGGTAACTGTCACGCATCGGGTACTCAAGTACTGGATGATCTAGGTGAAGAGCACATGAAGACGGGTCTACCCATCTTCTACACATCGGCAGATTCAGTATTCCAAATCGCATGTCATGAAGAGACCTTTGGTCTGCAAAATCTGCTAGACCTTTGTCAGATCGCGCGTGAAGAGCTGGAAGATTACAACATCGGCCGTGTTATCGCGCGTCCTTTCGTTGGTGCGGGTAAAGGTCAGTTTGAGCGTACCGGTAACCGTCGCGATCTATCTGTTGAGCCGCCATCAGCAACGATCCTGCAAAAACTGGTTGAAGAGAAAAACGGTGAGGTTCACTCAATCGGTAAGATCTCTGATATTTACGCAGGCTGTGGTATCACTAAGAAAACCAAAGCGACAGGTATCCCTGATCTATTTGAAGCCACTAAAGACGCAATCAAAGAAGCGGGTGACAACACGATTGTGTTCACTAACTTTGTAGATTTTGACTCTGCTTACGGTCACCGTCGTGACGTAGCGGGTTACGCGGCGGCGCTTGAGTACTTCGATGGTCGTATTCACGAAGTGATGGATATGATGCAAGAAGATGACATCTTGATCCTAACCGCTGACCACGGTTGTGATCCAACATGGCCGGGTTCTGACCACACTCGTGAGCACATTCCAGTGATCGTTTACGGTAAGAATGTTCCTGCTGGCTCATTAGGTCGTCGTGATACGTTCGCTGATATCGGCCAAACGCTAGCTACATACTTTGGTACGTCGCCAATGGGTTATGGCACAAGCTTTTTGTAATTTTTAAGTATACTGAGGAGAGAGGGTAGCCTCTCTCTTCTTTTTTGTTTTGAGATAAAGGATATTTTCAATGGCAACTCCACATATTAATGCTGAAATGGGCGCATTCGCAGACGTTGTTCTTATGCCGGGTGACCCGCTACGTGCTAAATACATCGCAGAAACATTCCTAGATGATGTTGTTCAGGTGTGTGATGTTCGCAACATGTTTGGTTACACAGGTACTTACAAAGGTCGTAAGATCTCTGTTATGGGCCACGGCATGGGCATTCCATCGTGCTCTATCTACGCGACAGAGCTTATTAAAGACTTCGGCGTGAAGAAAATCATCCGTGTTGGCAGCTGTGGTGCGGTTAGCGAAGATATTAAAGTGCGCGACGTTGTTATCGGCATGGGCGCTTGTACAGATTCAAAAGTGAACCGTATTCGCTTTAAAGGTCATGACTTTGCTGCCATTGCTGACTACAAAATGGTTCGTGCAGCTGAAGACGCGGCAAAAGCGCGCGGTGTTGACGTAAAAGTCGGCAACCTATTCTCAGCTGAGCTGTTCTACACACCAGATCCAGAAATGTTCGATGTGATGGACAAGTACGGCATCGTTGGTGTTGAGATGGAAGCGGCTGGTATCTACGGTGTGTGTGCTGAATACGGCGCGAAAGCACTAACTATCTGTACTGTTTCAGACCACATTAAAACAGGTGAGCAAACCACATCTGATGAGCGTCAAACGACTTTCAACGACATGATGGTGATTGCACTAGACTCTGTTCTACTGGGTGACGACGAGTAATCGAAAGCCTCAGTATGCTTTGAGCTGAATGAAAAAAAGCCCCCACAGTCTCGACTTTTGGGGCTTTTTATTGTGTGGTTGTATTGGCGTTTGCTTACTAAGAGCTAACATTCTTAAGAAGCAGGTTCTCGCCTGATTTGGATTTACCACGTCTAAGGATCAACAGAATAAACAGCACGCCACTGACAAATCCCATCACTACCATTCCAATCATATAGCGGTCACTCTTGCGGTAATGGTGATCTGAGATAGCCGTTACTCGACCTGTCTCAAACGTTACTCGGATAAAACCAATGATGGTGTTTTCTGGTGAGTAGATAGGTTCAACTAACTGCTGTTTGCCGATACTGGCCGTGGAAAGTGGTGTGTCTAACCCAAGTACTTCACGGACCGTCAGTGCCTTTTCACTCGATGCCAAACGAATGCCTTCAGCGTTGTAGATTGTGGTATCAAAAACCAATCGGTCTTGAGATAGCTGATTGGCGAGATCTAACAGGCGCTCTTGATCTTGCTGGATGATCATTTTGCTTGCAGATAGCGATGCTTGTGAGATTAGAACCTTGGTTAGAGTCTCGAGCTGCTTGGCTTGAATTTTCTCATTGCCTTTACTGATCACCACGGTGTTTTTGATGGTGACCACCAACATAGCGGCTAATAAAATCAGCGCTAAGATACGCAGTGCATTACGTAATGAGAACAGCGATTCATTCATGATTCATCTCGTCTGAAATAAACAAATGTTATGATTAAGGTATATTGAGACTTGCACATGTAAATTGCAATAGGTTAACGTCTAGCTAAGTTAATTAGGAATCATACACATGGACGCACAGAAACTCTTGCCTATCAAAAGGCATACTACGCTGCTCACTCGACTTCCAGAGACGCGATTCGCTTCTCAACTGGCTAAGTCAAAGGCAAACTGGATCGTATTTGGTGAGTACCTTTCTCCCCAAGCCTTCGACGACATCGATTTTTTTACAGGCTTCTACAACACCATTCTAGACACTTGGAAAGTAGGCAAATACGAAGTTGCTCTTATGTCTGGGCAGCTTACCCCAGCGCATGAAGAGATCTTACAAGGATTAAAACTGGATTACGCTTGCTTAAGTGAGGTTCCAGATTTGTCGAAGCCGGGTTTGATTGTGATGGATATGGACTCCACGGCGATTCAAATCGAATGCATCGACGAGATTGCAAAATTGGCGGGTGTGGGTGAACTGGTATCTGACATTACAGAGCGCGCAATGCAGGGTGAACTCGACTTTGAACAGAGCCTTCGTCAGCGCGTCGGTGCACTGAAAGATGCCGATGAAGCTATCTTAGAGCAAGTGCGCAGTACACTACCATTTATGCCAGATTTGGTAGAGTTAGTGAACACACTGAATAAGCTAGGTTGGAAAACGGCCATTGCATCGGGCGGCTTTACCTACTTCTCAGACTATCTTAAAGACACCTTAAATCTCGATTACGCGCAATCTAACACCTTGGAAATCGTCGATGGTAAGTTGACAGGGCAAGTGTTGGGCGATGTTGTATCAGCACAAACCAAGGCTGACATTCTTATTGAATTGGCTGAAGAGCATGAGATTGAGCTGCACAATACAGTGGCTGTTGGGGATGGTGCCAACGACTTAGTGATGATGAAAGCGGCAGGCTTGGGTATTGCCTATCATGCGAAACCGAAAGTGGAACAGCAGGCTCAATCGGCTGTTCGTTACTCAGGTTTGGGTGGCGTGCTATGTATTCTTTCAGGTGTATTGGCTAAGCATCAAAAAATCAGCTGGCAAGTGAAACCATAGTATCCTTGTTTATAGATAGAAAAAGCAGGTTTCAAAGCCTGCTTTTTTCATGGTGTTGGTGATTAGCTGAGCGAGATGGATTACTTGGTGAGCTCAAGTCTGACTAATACTTCATCTGTGATATCACACATTTCGCCGTAGCCAATAAAGGCCGTCACTTCATTTTCGAGTTTCTTCGCTTGATACATGCTTATACGAGCAATCGCCTCTAAATCAGATTGGAACAGGCTGGTCAGTGGATCGAAAATCGGTGCTGTTGATACTCGTAAAACGTAGAGCTCACCCATGTGCTGAGCCTTTTTGATAAACATAATCCGTTCTTTAACCGATTTGAACTCTCGACTTAGCTTAGTGTGTACCGACTGAACCTTGTCACCAAACTTAATGGCGGCCACGTACACATCATGATGCTTCGGACCTGCCCCTTTTATTTTTTTCAGTGGATCTGCTAGCAGGGTATTACTGTGTCCTTTAAAAATCGGCTCTAAAGATAACTTATGGTTGTGTCCAAGTTTTGCCAATAAGCTTAAGTAGCCATTAAGAGGGAAGTTAACCCCAATAATCTTGCAACGTAGCTTTGAGCTTGGCTTATCGATAAAGATCGGATTACTGACTATTTTACTCAACAAAACATTATGGAGAGACTCCAACAGTGAGTGAGTGGGCAGTATCTCTTGCTTTTTGATCAGTTTATTTTGGTTATGCTCGATGAGACCATTAAGGAAAGCCACAGTGCGCATGGTTTTGCCCGTTTCATCGATCGCCAACTGAACATTTTTTCCATTTGGGCTAACGCGGATTACTCGGTAAGGTACTGCACTCAGAGGCAGCTTCTTATCATAGAGTTGAAGCTCATTGAAGTTGATGGTAACAGGATCGTCGATCTTCAGTATCAGTGGCTGCTCTAATGCGACGCTTAAGCCACGCTTGGAAAGATCCAGAGTATGACCGTTAGCTGCTGCACCATCGCCTGCTGTGATCTGCAGTGGTGACTTAAACTGATAGCGTGGCTCTTTGCGGCGAGATTGAGAATCAAAGTAGATGCTCTGAATATTACCCACAACGGCGCGTGCATGGCGGAACTTATTCAGCTCACTGCTGGCAATACGTGGTTTTTCTGTAAGTAGGTAGTCGTCTGCACTGTCATCCGCACCTATCTCTTGCAAGATGCCACAGTGTGTTAATTGCTCAGAGCTTCTTGCGAGATCTTTCGAGTGCTGCGCTAGCGATTTACGTTCTTCTTCGGTCAGTTCAAAAACAGAGAATTTAAAGGTTTTCCAGCTCACTCTTTTAGCACCAATGTGCCAGAACAGCTGACGTTGTTCTCTGGTTGCCTCTGGCAGCATCATTGAGTAGAACAGCGTCTTATTTTGGTGCTCGTGAGTAAACGAGTAGATAACATTGCTCGTCCCTTTTACACCAGGCTTAGCTAATTGGCTCATACGCTGTTCATTAAATAGCGTCCCTAAAGCTTGTTGGTTCCGCTCATCATGCCAGTACTGCCAAAGAGGGAGATTGTTATCAGTCAGCAGAGCCAGTTTGAGTTCACTGCCGCTAAAAAAGAGGGGCAGGTTACAGGTGTGCTTGAGGTATGTATGCTCGATCCCGCGAGTTCGGGTGCGAATAATGCGATCTTGGTTCTCGTGCTGAGTCTTCTTGCTGTTGCTGTTTAATGACTCTTCGATTAAGCGACTGACAACATTACTATCACATACACGTATTGTTCGTAAAAACTTAACCGCATTGTTCTCAAAAGAGTCGTCGATACCAAGAATACGATACTCAATGGTTTTATCAACTTCAGGTTCTTTTGACTTTTCAACCAACTCAGTGAATTTGACGCCAATGACTTCACCAAGATTATATTTGAAGGCGCTCGGCACTTTAAACTTTCCGCCTGATGGCGATATATCCACTGTCACACCATACAGCACTTGGCCCTTTGAGGTTGTTATTTCAACTTGAGACGCAACTTTTAGACGGTTCTCTTGACGTTTCAAATCGTAACCCAGATTAATAGCTTCCGCTTCATAGGGGCTATTGGCACTGGTAATGCCGTTATCTTCTTGCTGAGCGGTATTGATTTGATTATTGACGGGTTGAGTTCGCGGAGACATCACCATCTCCCAAACTCCCTCAGTATAGCCGCGAAACTTTTTAGTACCTCGCTGATAGGCGTTGAGCGCGATATCGTCAAGCCAGTGTTTACGTCCGTCTAGGGTAAACTGGTGACACTCATTGTCGATACGGCCTCGTAAATCGATACTCTTGGTGCATGGCGCCATGATACGATTTAGTTCCATTTTAACGAGCAATTTCAGAGACGGGGATTCACCCTCTGTCATTTGTGATAGAAGGAAATCGAAATCCTCAGCGTGATAGGCTGGGATGAGTCGCTCTGCTATAGATAGAATTTCAGATTGCTGCATACTTTTATTGTTAGAATGGATAGTGCACTTATGTTATCGACTAGTTTTAATCGATCTTTAAGTATAACTGGTACGACTGCAACGATTATTTTAATCCGCACGGTCAACAACACCGTAATTTGACAACATCATCGTGTAACAAGGTAAATTATTGAGGTTTTATGGCTAAGGCAAAACGAGCTTATGTATGTAATGACTGTGGTGCAGACTTTCCGCGCTGGCAGGGGCAATGTAATGCATGCGGAGCTTGGAACACAATCACAGAGGTAAGGCTCGCTGCATCACCTCAAGTTGCACGTAATGAGAGACTCACCGGTTACGCAGGCAGCGCAACGGAATCGAGTGTTCAAACCCTTTCAGAGATCGATCTGCAAGAAGTACCGAGATTTAGTAGTGGCTTTAAAGAGCTCGATCGCGTTCTTGGCGGCGGTGTGGTTCCTGGTGCTGCGATTCTTATCGGTGGTAACCCAGGAGCTGGTAAGTCGACGCTACTGTTACAGACGATGTGTCTACTCTCTTCACAGCTTCCCACTTTATATGTGACAGGTGAGGAATCGTTGCAGCAGGTGGCGATGCGCGCCTCGCGTTTAGGCTTGCCGAAAGATCATCTCAAAATGTTGTCTGAAACCAATGTCGATAAGATCTGTCAGGTAGCAGAAAAAGAGCAACCGAAGATCATGGTTATAGACTCGATTCAAGTTATGCATGTCGCCGATGTTCAGTCATCGCCGGGCAGTGTGGCTCAGGTACGTGAGTCAGCAACCGCACTGACTCGCTTTGCCAAGCAGAATAATGTCGCTATTTTCCTTGTTGGTCACGTAACTAAAGATGGCACGCTGGCAGGCCCTAAAGTGCTAGAGCATATTATTGACTGCTCGGTGCTGCTTGATGGCGGTACGGATAGTCGTTTTAGAACGCTGCGCAGCCATAAAAACCGTTTTGGTGCGGTGAATGAGCTTGGTGTTTTTGCAATGACGGGGCAGGGGCTTAAAGAAGTCTCGAACCCTTCGGCTATTTTCCTTTCTCGTGGTGAAGAAGAAACCTCGGGAAGCTCAGTGATGGTGGTTTGGGAAGGTACGCGTCCACTTCTCGTCGAGATTCAAGCGCTGGTGGATTATTCACAGTTGGCGAACCCTCGTCGTGTCGCTGTAGGCTTAGAGCAAAACCGCCTCTCTTTATTACTCGCCGTGCTGCATAAACATGGCGGACTGCAAATGGCTGACCAAGATGTGTTTGTGAACGTCGTCGGTGGTGTTAAAGTAACCGAAACCAGTGCTGACCTAGCATTAGTGATGGCACTGTTGTCTAGTTTTAGAGACAGAGCACTGCCTAAAGATGTGGTCGTGTTTGGTGAAGTCGGTTTGGCCGGGGAGATTAGGCCGGTTCCAAGTGGGCAAGAGCGTCTAAACGAAGCCTTCAAGCATGGCTTTAAAAAAGCGATCGTGCCGGCGGCCAATATGCCCAAGGGTGGTATTCCAGGGATGCAAATCCACGGGGTGAAAAAATTGTCAGAAGCAATTAGTGCTTTTGATGAGTTGTAATAAAGCTAAGTTAGGCTAATCTATACAGCAGCAAATCAAATTGGGTTTGCGAATCGTCTTTCTGCGAGCCCAATATTAAAATTGACAACCGTTTAGGTTGTTTCTACAGAGCACTTTTCCTTTCTGATTGTGGAAAGACAAAAGTTTTTTAGTCTCAAATGCATGCAAAGCTATCAGTCTTCACAGATTGTGATATACTCTGCGCGCATTTTATATCCTATTAACAGAGTAAGACAATGGCAGATTTATCGAAATACAGAAACATTGGTATTTTCGCGCACGTTGATGCGGGTAAAACAACTACCACTGAGCGTATCCTTAAGCTAACTGGTCAAATCCACAAGACTGGTGAAGTACATGACGGCGAATCAACGACTGACTTCATGGAACAGGAAGCTGAGCGCGGTATTACTATCCAATCAGCAGCTGTAAGCTGTTTCTGGAACGGTCACCGTCTAAACGTTATCGATACTCCTGGACACGTTGACTTCACAGTTGAAGTATACCGTTCTCTTAAAGTACTTGATGGCGGTATCGGTGTATTCTGTGGTTCTGGTGGTGTTGAACCTCAATCAGAAACTAACTGGCGCTACGCTAACGAATCAGAAGTATCTCGTCTGATCTTCGTTAACAAACTAGACCGTATGGGTGCTGACTTCTACCGCGTTGTTGACCAAGTTAAGAACGTTCTAGGCGCAACTCCTCTAGTAATGGTTCTACCAATCGGCCGCGAAGATGAATTCGTTGGTGTTGTAGACCTACTAAGCCGTAAAGCATACGTTTGGGATGACACAGGTCTTCCTGAAAACTACGAAATCACTGATGTTCCTGCGGACATGGTTGATGACGTTGAGCAATACCGTGAAGAGCTAATCGAAACTGCTGTAGAGCAAGACGATGACCTACTGGAAGCGTACATGGAAGGTGAAGAGCCTTCTATCGAAGACATCAAGCGTTGTATCCGTAAAGGTACTCGTGATATCGCATTCTTCCCTACGTTCTGTGGTTCTGCATTCAAGAACAAAGGTATGCAACTTGTCCTTGATGCTGTAGTAGATTACCTACCAGCTCCAACTGAAGTTGATCCTCAGCCTCTAACAGACAAAGAAACTGGTGAGCCAACTGGTGAAGTTGCTACAGTATCTGCTGATGAGCCGCTACGTGCTCTTGCATTTAAGATCATGGACGACCGTTTCGGTGCACTAACGTTCATCCGTATCTACTCTGGTCGCATGAAGAAGGGTGATACAATCCTTAACTCTGCAACTGGTAAAACTGAGCGTATCGGCCGTATGGTTGAGATGCAAGCTGATGAGCGTAACGAGCTAACTGAAGCACAAGCTGGTGACATCATCGCTGTTGTTGGTATGAAGAACGTTCAAACTGGTCACACTCTATGTGATGTTAAGCACGAATGTACTCTAGAGCCAATGATCTTCCCAACACCAGTAATCTCTATCGCTGTATCTCCAAAAGATAAAGGCGGTTCTGAGAAAATGGGTATCGCGATCGGTAAAATGGTTGCAGAAGATCCATCTTTCCAAGTTGAGACTGACGAAGAAACTGGCGAAACTATCCTGAAAGGTATGGGTGAACTTCACCTAGACATCAAGGTAGATATCCTTAAGCGTACATACGGTGTTGACCTTGTAGTAGGTGCTCCTCAAGTAGCTTACCGTGAAACAATCACGAAAGCTGTTGAAGATAGCTACACTCACAAGAAGCAATCTGGTGGTTCTGGTCAATTCGGTAAGATCGATTACCGTATCAAACCAGGCGAAGCTGGTTCTGGCTTCACTTTCTCTTCAACTGTTGTTGGTGGTAACGTTCCTAAGGAATTCTGGCCTGCAGTTGAGAAAGGTTTCGAATCTATGATGGAAAACGGTGTTCTTGCTGGCTTCCCAACTCTAGATGTTGAAGTAGAACTATTCGACGGTGGCTTCCACGCAGTTGACTCATCTGCAATCGCATTTGAAATCGCAGCGAAAGGCGCATTCCGTCAATCTATGCCTAAAGCGGGTGCACAACTTCTTGAGCCAATCATGAACGTTGACGTATTCACTCCAGAAGATCACGTTGGTGATGTAATCGGTGACCTTAACCGTCGTCGTGGTATGATCAAAGACCAACAAGCTGGCGCTACTGGCGTACGTATTAAAGCTGACGTACCACTATCAGAAATGTTCGGTTACATCGGTCACCTACGTACTATTACTTCAGGCCGTGGTCAATTCTCTATGGAATTCCTACAGTACTCTCCATGTCCAGCTAACGTGGCAGAAGAAGTAATCGCAAAAGCTAAAGAAGACAAAGAAAACAAGTAATTGTTTTTAGAATCTAATTAGTTTTAAAGCCCCGCAAGTGAAAGCTTGCGGGGCTTTTGTTTTTGGGGTTTATTATGCGAGATGCGAGATGCGAGATGCGAGATGCGAGATGCGAGATGCGAGATGCGAGATGCGAGATGCGAGATTGATGTGGCCCCTAAAAAGTAGACACAGGGGTTAATCCCCGCGAAGTAACTACGGGGAATTAGAGTGATTTAGGTAGTGAACATTAGCATTTTAAATCGATATAGATTTGCTCTACTTTAGTTCGAGCCCATTCCGTTTTGCGCAGAAACTTTAAGCTCGACTTGATGCTTGGGTCTTTTTTGAAGCAGTTAATGTTAACCATGTAACTCAACTCTTCCCACCCATAGTGGTCCACTAGTTCAGTGAGTAGCTTTTGTAAAGTAATGCCATGTAGTGGGTTGTTTGCTTGTGTCATGATACGTCCGATAAGTATTTTTCGTCAGTATAGCAGCTTAGTCATCCGAGTTTCCGGGCCATTTCAATGAGAAGTCGGTATCAATGATGTTGAGCTCTTCTCTTCCTTTGTTGCCAAACTCATTTATCTGCGTTTCTATCCATTTAGAGAAACGTTGAATCTTGTCGCGATGAAAGTACCCCAATGGGGCACATAAGAAGTAATTGTATTTTGGCCTGAGCGCTGTATTCCCAATTCGAACCAGTTTGCCTTCTTGTAAGTACCGATACACCAAACTGTGTTTCACCAAAGCAACGCCTTGAACAGAGAGCGCTCCCTCTAGGACAAAGTGAGAACCGTCAAACTGTAATGTTGTGTGACCACCTTCAACGCCCACTTCATTAAGCCAAATAGACCAATCCATGTCAGGCCATCGGTCTTCAATTAGCTCCGCTTTATGCAGGTCGTCGACACTGTATATTTCATGTTTTTCTTGATAGAGAGGATGGCAAACAGGGTATAACACCTCATCCATTAGCCAGCGCGACTCTAGATTTGGGTAGTTACCGTGCCCGTAGCGTATACAGATATCAATACTTGAGTCCTCAAAGGTGATCAGCTTGTTGGTTGGCTCAATCAGCATGGATAGGTCTGGATGCCTTTCTCTGAAATCACCAATTCTTGGCACTAACCAATGTTGGGCAAAGGATGGAACGGTAGAAATCGAGAGCTGATTTGGATTGGGATCTTGGTTGATTCTTCTTACGCCGTCTTGAAGGTGGGCAAAGCCTTTCTTCGCTTGAAGATACAGAACCTCTCCCTCATGAGTGAGTACAATTTTTCGGTGTTGTCTGATGAAGAGTTCGGCTCCGAGCCAGTCTTCAAGTTGCCTAATCTGTTGGCTTACCGCTGCTGCAGTCACAAACAAGGTTTCTGCTGCGAGCTTAAAGCTGCCTTTGTCGGCTGCGATATAGAAGTAGTAAATGCCTTGAAAAGGAGGAGTTCGTTCATTCACATTAGTTTTCCTTAACTGAATGCCAATATCTATCGTTTGTCGGTTGACTGTCTTTGATCGAATATTAGCCATGTAAACAGATAAACAAAGAGAATAAAAGTACACAGGGAGTAAGTTATGAATTCTGGCACAGTTAGAGTGGAATTAGATGAGTGCTCAAAAAACACTTCTTTGATTAAGAAATTCTATTTCAAAGTTCAGCAGTTTAGACAAAATAGAAAAACAAGAAAGCACTTGGCTGATTTACCCGAACATTTATTAAGAGATATTGGGCTAACGCAGACCCAAGCACAGCAAGAGGCGAGGAAAGCGTTTTGGGAATAAGGGAGTTAGAAAGCGTAACTCAAGTGGTTACCTGAGTTACGCTTGTCTATTCAAAAGCGCTTTTGATCAAAAAGAGTTTGGCTTAGGGCCGATTACTCTTCCCAAACGACAAGTTTGTCGCTCGGCCAGTTGTGGCCTATTTCGTGGTACTTCTGCTCGAGAACATGACGTTTGATCTTGAGTGTTGGAGTTAAGATCCCGTTTTCAATACTCCATGGCTCCTTAATCATAAGTACACCTTTGATCTTTTCATGAGAGCCTAATTGCGCGTTCATCTTATCGATCACTCGTTTTGTGGTTCTCTCATAGCGTGCACGATCGAAGTTAGGGAAGTCATGAGGAACAACCAGTAGGATAGGGCCTGGCAAGCCTAGACCGATTAGACACATCATCTCAACACGGCTGTATTCAAAGAGCTTTTTCTCAATAGGTACAGGAGCAACAAACTTCCCTTTCGCGGTTTTGAAGGTATCTTTTTTACGACCTTGGATCGTCAGATAACCTTCGCTATCAATTGCTCCGATATCACCGGTGTGTAGCCAGCCCTCTTCATTGAATGACTCTTGTGTAGCGATATCATTTTTGTAGTAACCAGAGAAAAGGCCTTTACTGCGCACTAAGATCTCGTCATCTTCAGCAATCTTGAGCTCAACACCTGGTCCCGCATTACCTACAGACCCAATTTTGTCCGCTCTGAATGGGTAGTTAAGAGTGCTGTAGGCGAAAGATTCTGTCATTCCCCAGGCTTCAGTGATGTGCAGACCAACGCTTTCGTACCAATCCAGTAGAGCGGGAGACACGGGAGCAGAGCCACATCCGAGAACGCGGGCTTGATCTAATCCGAGACCATCAGCCAGTTTTTTCTTGATGAGTGAGTTAACAAACGGAATCTTAAGAAGAATATTTAGCTTCTTCTGAGGCAATTTGTCTTGAATACGCTGCTGGAATAGAGTCCAGAGTCTTGGCACGGAGATGAATAGAGTCGGTCTGTGCATCTTAACGTCTTCGATGAAAGTATCGAGTGATTCTGGGAAAGCGGTTGGTACGCCACCCATGATAGACGAGCCAAAAATGTATACACGCTCAGTAATGTGAGCCAAAGGTAGATAAGAAAACAGGCGGTCGTTTCTCTCAATCCCAATATGGTCGATCAGACGCTGAACCGACCAAGTGAAAGCGCCATAAGTCAACATCGCGCCCTTTGGTTGCCCCGACGTCCCTGATGTATAGACCAGTGACATAAGTTTGTCGTCGTGATGCACTGGGCGTTTTGAAGAGGGGGTGCTGTTGTCGATGAGATCATTAAATGCGTATTGACACTTTGCTGCGGTGTCATAAGGCAGAGCGATACTAATCAGGTCCGGATTATCATCGAGCACCTGCTGAGTAGCGGCAGGATCATCGAGTTTACCTGCTATAACGATTTTACTTTCACTGTGCTCGATGCAGTAAGCGATTGTGTCTGCTCCAGCGGTGGGAAAGATCGGAACACTGACAAAATCGCCTAGCATCATGGCTAAATCGGTAATGAACCACTCGGCACAGTTTTTTGATACCAGGGCAATTCTATCGCCCGGCTTGGCACCGAGCTCCTCAAGTGCAGTAACCAATTTGAGTGCTTTATCTGCCACCTCTTTATAAGTGTACTCGACAAACTGACGGTTGATGATCTGTTTTAGATAGACCTCATTTGGGCGCTCCTCTGCCCATTTTAAAATCATTTCATTTGGTGTAGGGAGAGCTTGGTTTTGGTCTTGGCTAAACTCGTTAGGCTGAATCATTGTCTAACTCCATGTTTTTCGCTAAGTTATTATTGTTAAAATTATGTTAAACATAGCACGTAACTTATCTTTTAGGGAGTAAAATTAGTGGTTTCCAAACTTCCTAAATTGTCCAGGTGTGAGCCCGGTCTTTTTTTTAAACAAACGACTAAAGTATGAGACATCTTTGAAGCCCAACATATACGCCACGTTGGCGATAGTGTGATCCCTTTTCTGTATCAATGTTAGCTTGGCTTGTTCAATACGTGCAGTCATTACGTACTCTTGAAAACTTACCCCCACGTTGGTGTGAAAGACTTTCGAAAAATAGTTGACCGATAGATGGCAGTGATCAGCTACGTCCTTTTCAGTCAAAGCGTCATTCAAATGTTCATCGATATAAGAAATTGTGCCTTCTATGTTGAATCGATGCGATAAATGATGAGCATTAGTGTTGTTATTTAACTGTTTGTGCTTTTCCAATATTGTTGAGAGGTGATTAGAGGCTTGGACACTTCTTTCATTTATATGGATCAAGTTGCATATATTTTTGGAGTGTTGATAGATATTATTGTGGATGACAATCATATCCCGATTTAAATTAATCGCTATTTTCTCTGCAATAGTAGCGAGTTGTATATTCTTACTACTATTGAGGTAGAGAAAGTTAAATGACTGATTTGGTTCACTAAGTACAGATATGTCCCATCCGGCATGACGAATAATAAAATTAGACTGGATTACTTTCACCAAGCAAGAATCTAAATAATTTAATTCATCGCCAAAAAAATTTGCTTTCTCCATAACTCTAACTATTTGATAAGGAGTTTACCTTATGAATCCAGTTTATTATTGGTTTGTTAAATACTAGAAGAATAATAAGAAAGGTCAAATTCTTAGTAAGAAAATACTAACGGCTTGATCTGAAATGTACTGAAATAAAAAACGAGGTACATACGTAAGTGATGAAATAAAAGATCACATTAAAGCGTACTCATTTTAGATTCCTCCTAGGGCATTGTTTTATCTGCGTTTTAGGGGAGAGGCGCTCATGTGAGTGCAAACCAAAAGAGTGACATGGAGTTCATTATGTTTTTATCAACTTATATCAAAGCGAAACTACTACTTGAAGAGTTCAAAAATGACGAACGCGGTGTGACCGCAATTGAGTATGCCGTATTGGGTGTGGCAGTAGCGGCAGTGGTTATTGCTGTATTTAACGGTACCGGTAGTGGTACGTTAGATGATGCGTTAACCGAAGGAGTGAAAAACATCAAGAATGCAATGGATGGTAAGTAATATTTAGTAATGATCGAGAGTTTATTACCATTCAAAATATTTCTTTGGGGATTTTTTATCTGTTTAATATTGATTTGTTACTTCGATATTCATAAGAGAATTATCCCCAATACTTCAGTGATAGTATTGCTCTTCTTTCTTTTTTTTTCTAGTTACTACGGTTACTTAGAGTTTTACTTTGAATCTTTACTGTCTATTTTTATCATCGGTTTGTTGTTGTGGAAGTTTGGAGTATGGGGAGCTGGCGACGTAAAGTTAATATCCGTCCTATCTATGTTTATCTCCCCAAATTTCTTGTTCACCTCTGTTTTGGTTATTCTCGTTGTTGGTGGTGGAGTAGCGTTGTGTGAATTAACCATGTGTAAGGTTTTACCTTCTCGGAAGTCTCAAGGTGTTCCTTATGGGGTGGCAATTAGCGTGGGAGGGTGCGTAGGAGTTTTGGCATCCATCACTTAGTAAGGAGACGACATGAGCATCAAGATTATTGTTCCTGTTGGCCTGATTGCAATTGGGGCTGGTTTGTTTGGCATTTCCCAGCAATACCTTAATCAGAGCAACGTAGAAGAAGTAACAGCTGCACCTGTAGAGCAAGAGAAGCGTGTCAAAGTGTTGGTCCTGAATGAGCATCTGGATCGTGGCCAAGTCTTATCTCCTGTTCAATTCTCAATTAAACAGATTCCCGAAAGTCAGATTCCTGTCTCGCAAGGTGATATCGCCGAAATTATTCCTAACGGCGCTGTTGCTAGAAAAGCTGTATCGTCGGGAGAGTGGCTCCAAACAAGTATGTATGTCACGCCAGATCAGCAAGGTTACATTGACGCAACCATCTCTGACCAAATGGTTCCCTATCCGATCATTGTGAACCGTGAATCTATAGTTGGTGGTGTTATTGACCACGGCACAAAAGTGGATGTTATCGCGTTGAGTTCTCAGCAACAAAATTTGGCTATTGAGGACGAAGTTAATGAATTTCAAAGTGTATCAGTATCACCCATTTTATTAGCGGTGAAAGTCTTAAAAATTGAGAATTTTAGTTCAGAAGAAGCGGGTCAAGAGCAGCTTGCTGGGGTGGTTTTAATACTTGAGCTTTCACGAAAGCAAGTGGCTACACTTTCGATTGCGAAAAATATCGCGAAAATAGAAATACATAAATCAATTGGCCCTGAATTTGCGGAGCAGTTACAGGCGAATTCGGGGGATGTGCTACCTGAATATAGAGCTATAGTCGAATATCGTGGTGACAGTGCGAGAATTCGATAAGAATTTAGAGGGTAACAATATGAAAATAATAAATGTTCCTCATTGGTTTTCAATAATATGCCTGATGATTTTTGTTCAAGCTGCACAAGCTCGCGTGATTAATTTATCTGAAGGTGATGCTCGTAATATAACAACGAAGCAAGAGATTGGCTCAGTGTTCATTTCAGATCCTGAGGTTGCAGATTATCAAGTTATTGATGAAAACAAAGTTGTGTTCTTTGGGCGTCAAACCGGAAACGCTTCGTTTATGGTATTTGACAAAGAAGGTAACACAATTATTTCTAATAAATTGGTTGTGAATAAAAGCCTTGTTCATATTGAGCAACAGATAGCACTTCGTTATCCAGATGCAGATGTAAGTGTTTACAATTTGGGTGAACAAGCAGTTTTGAGCGGCACTGTTGCTTCAGAGAAAACCAAAGAAGAAATCTATCGATTAACTGGCGAACTGTTAGGTAAAGAAGCGGAAATCACCAACGTAAATTGGCAGATTGGTGATGAAGAATATGAAATGGCATTTATGCGCCGTTATCGCTACCCCGGTGTTGTAGACAACATTGAGGTCAAAACAACCAAGCAAGTTAACGTGAAAATATCAATTGCGGAAGTGTCGCATACGTTCTTGGAGGAGTTTGGGATTGAGATTGGTACGGTTTCCCCTGGTGTTTTCGTCGATCAACTAACATCATTTAGCGCTGACGACATCATTTCTGTCATCACTGCAATAGGTGACGATCGAGTCGGGCAAGTACTTGCCGAGCCAAATCTTTCTGTTATATCTGGCGAGACCGCAAGCTTCTTGGCGGGTGGGGAAATACCAGTAGTTACGGTAATCGACGGCAGTACTGATGTTGAATACCGTGAGTATGGTATTCGCCTGGAGTTGATGGCGAAGGTTTTAAATGACGATAAGATCAAGCTGTCAATGCTTCCCGAAGTAAGTGCGTTGGATAATCAATATCAAAATGAAAATTTTGATTTACCTGCCCTTAAAACTCGTAGAGCTCGAACGACTGTTGAGCTAGGCGACGGTCAGAGTTTTGTTCTGGCTGGATTATTGAGTACTGAAGAGCGAGAGGAGCTAAGACGTATACCATATATTGGCGATATTCCGGTTTTAGGTGCTCTGTTTAGAAAAACAGCAACCGAAAGAACTAAAACGGAGTTGATAATTGTCGCAACCGTGAATCTTGTGCAACCAATTCATCCGAGTCAAATTCAGCTTCCTACGATACATCGAACTTACAATTTAAATCGCTGGCTAGGGCTGAGTGATGATTATCCTAAAGCATCAGAAGAGTTTGTTAATCAAATATTGTCAGCTGGAGGGTTTAAAAAATGAGTCTTCGAAACCTAATATTTATTCCCCTTCTTGCAGTTTTTGGGTGCGCTGAGCACATAGGAGAACAATCTGGGCCAGCAATAGAAGTTGTGCCGATTGAGTATCAATTATCGGTCAAAATTGAGAAAAATAAGCAACAAAAAGCTTGGGATTATATTGACGGATATATTTCTGAGAATTGGAATGATTTTGCAAATCAAGAGTTTTTCTTTGTTTGGAACACTAAAGAAGGGAAACGCTTCGTCAATAAATATACTGAGTATTTAAAAAGCCGTGGTATGGAATCAAAACAGCTATCGATTCATCACGATAAGACTTTAAATGAGGCTTTTGATTTCAGCTTTTCTACCACAGTGCACAAGGTAGTGACACCTATTTGTGAGTATGTAGAGATTGGCCATTATGGCGAAATTACGAATGGTTGTGCTCCTGAAGGGATGCGATGGAAAGCCATAACCCATCCCGAACGTATGTTCGATAAGAGTAACTTTTAAGTAGGGGTGGAAAATGGACTTGATCGATATCTTGAACAAAAAAATACCTCATGCGAGTCAAGCAACAAACGGTATTCGTAGCGTGGTTTTTTATCAGACAGATGAATGTAAAAATTTAATTCGAGAAGCTTGTAATTTCGAAGGCTTTAGTTTGCCGGAATTTCAACCTCTGTCCGATGATAATGTCACAGCTTACGGCCAACAAGAAGGTATTGAAATTATTGTTGTTGAACTCAATGAAAGTAGAGATCTTGTCGTAGATGCTGAACGCATTTGTCATCTTTTGCCCAATAGTGCGTCGGTAATCATTGTTGGTAAAGAGGACTCAATCTCTACAATTCGCCGCCTCAGAAGCTTAGTTCTATATTACCTTTTCTGGCCCGTTACTAAAGATGAATTCATTGACTTCACACTCGGTGTTTACCGTAACAGAGAAGCGAATAGCGGCATTGGTTTAGTGAGAAAAGCTAAACAAATTAGCTTTCTAGGTTGTAAAGGTGGGGTCGGAAATACGTTTGTGTGCGCTGAAATTAGCCGTTATTTTTCGAAGGAGAAACATAGCTCGTGCGTCGTTGTCGACAACGCCTATCATGGTGGCAATATCGATATAATGATGGGAATAGAGGGTTTTGAGAAACGTGAAGTTAGACCCGGCAGTCAAGTCCTTAACTTAGATGATGCCGCTTCTCAAAGTTTACTTAAAAAGCAAAGCAGTTCCTTGTCGGTGCTCTCGCTGACTTCGCCTGAGCTTGAAATTGAGGAGATAAAGCAGTTCACTAAAGCCGCGGCTGGTCATTTGTCTCAAACAAACAATTTCCTCCTAGAAGATTTGTTAAATACCAACAACCTCATATACAACGTCAGAGAGTTAATTGAGTTATCAAACTGCATTGTTTTGACTTTTTCACCAAGCGTATCGTCACTCAGAGAAGCAGGAAAATTCAAACGAAAACTGGATGATGGTTTGGGTTTGGATAGCAGTGTCAGAATCATCATGGTGATGAATTGTCTGCTACCTAATGGGGATGCAACCGTATCTCAGGAGGAGGCTGAAAAATTCTTAAAATGCCCTGTTGATATTGTTATTCCTCATATTAAAAAGTTGGACCACAAGCTACTCGAAGGTAAATCGATCATTTCTCATGGAGGAAAACCAGCTCGAGCGTTAGAAGATTTAGGAGCTTTGATTCTAGGGGAAGAGCGTAAATCGAGTAACGGTTGGTTTCGCTGAGGATTAGCCTATGAAAAACCCAGTAGAAGCATATAAAGAGATTCGTAGTCAGATATTTGAAGCATTGGAACCGGATGCTATCAATGCTATGTCTAGTGAACAATTAGCTAAACAACTCAAGCAAGCTGTCGATCTTCTTATTGATAAAGACCAATTATCAGTCTCTGCTGTAACTCGCCAGCAATATGTGCAAAATTTAGTGGATGAGTTACATGGTTTAGGTCCTTTACAGCCATTAATGGATGACGACTCTATCACTGATGTGATGATTAATGGTTATGACAATATATTCATTGAGCGCAACGGCTTGGTTGAAAAATCTAACGTCACTTTTGTTGATGAGCGCCAATTGATTGATATTGCTAAGCGTATCGCGAGTCGAGTTGGCCGACGTGTCGATGACTCCTCTCCTTTATGTGATGCGCGTTTACAAGATGGTAGCCGTGTCAATATTGTTATTCCCCCTATCGCACTTGATGGTACGAGTATTTCAATCCGAAAGTTCAAAAAACAAGCGATTGATTTTTCGAGATTACTTGAGTACGGGTCAATGAGCCAAGAGATGGCGCAAGTCCTGATGATCGCCTCACGTTGTCGTTTAAATATTTTGATCTCAGGAGGTACAGGATCTGGCAAAACGACGTTGCTCAATGCTCTATCTCAACACATATCAGAGTCAGAACGTATTGTGACCATAGAGGATGCCGCCGAATTAAGCCTACTTCAACCTCACGTGGTTCGATTGGAAACACGAAAGGCAGGTATTGAAAATACAGGAGAAATAGATCAAAGAGCGTTGGTGATTAATGCTCTTCGTATGAGACCAGACCGAATCATCGTGGGTGAGTGTCGTGGTGGAGAGGCGTTTGAGATGCTTCAGGCTATGAACACAGGGCATGATGGATCAATGTCGACACTTCATGCTAATACTCCGAGAGATGCTCTAGGTCGCGTAGAGTCAATGGTTATGATGGCAACTAAGAATTTACCTCTTGAGGCGATTAGAAAAACTATCGTTAGTGCTATCGATATTATTGTTCAAGTTAGCCGTTTGCATGATGGTAGTCGAAAAGTAATGAGTATTTCAGAAGTCATCGGGATGGAGGGTGACAATGTTGTAATGGAAGAGATCTTTAGATTCCAACCTGACCCACAACAAAATGAAGTCAAAGTAATACGTGGTAATTACGTTACTACTGGATTGATGCAGCGGTCGGTTTTGGTAGAAAAGGCTCGGTTCTTTGGTCTACATCAGCAGCTTGATTCGGTCTTTTCATCAGCCGGGAGGGTAGCATGATCTATTATTTACTATTGGTGGTAGGAGGTGTCACCTTATTATTTCTACCCGCACTACAAAAGAAAAAAACAATATCTTATCTAAAGCCAAGCAGGCAGACGGTCGTTTTGGATCATGTTGTAGCTACGGAGCAGCAAGCCGTCAATCTTAAGTCATTAACTGAGCAAACCTTTCTACAAAAAATAGTAACCAGTTGGAATAACTTTACTAATCGAATAGGTAAATACCCCCTACTAAAAATTATTGTTTTTGAAGTGGTTGCATATTTTTTGATTTCGAATTTAATATCATACTTTTTTAAAAATGACAGTCTGCTTATTACTTTACCTCTAGTTTTCATTGTTTCTTTTTGGATGTGTATTTGGTTGAAACGAAGGGAGGCTCGATTATTTGAAGAGAACTTTCCTGATGTACTAAACATGATTGCTAGTTCAGTGTCTGCTGGAGAAAGCATAATGCATGCGATAGCGTATGTCGGACGTTCTCAAGATAACGATCTCGGTAATGAGTTTCGCTTAATGGCTGAGCGTATGAAAATTGGTGAAAGTCCAGATGACGTGTTTCGTAAAGCATGCTTACGATTCCCATATCCTTCGTTTTATTTCTTCATTATTACCTTGCGTGCAAACCTAGATAGAGGTGGTCAATTAAAAGAAGTAATGACACGTATCAATCGTCTCATGTTTGATGCTAGGGCGATTAACAAGAAGAAGTATGCTTTAACTTCTGAAGCAAGAATGTCAGCTAAAATAGTGGCGGCGATACCATTTGCTTTTCTATTTTTACTGCAGTACATCAGTCCGGAAAATTATGACTTCGTTATGTTTAATGAGCGGGGTAAGCCAATACTTTATTATGTGTTAGTAAGCGAGTTGATCGGAATATTGATTGTCTGGTTATTGATGAAGAGAGTTAGCTAATGAATGATATCATTTCATTTCTATCTGACGGGAAAGTGCAAGCAATCATATTTATGTGGTTGATTGCTCTTGGTTTAGGAATATTATTCTATTCTTTTTTTGTAAGTCAGTCGAGAAAGAAGACTTTGAATAAAGTCGGCGTTTTACTTGACGATAACTCAGAGTCTTCCAATACGTCAAAAGTGGAATCAGTCAGTCGTTGGTTCGGTCAGCTTTTTTCTATATCTGAAAGGGATGTTGAGAAAAAGTTTGTTGCAGCTGGTTTCTATAATAGTAAATGGTTCAAATGGTTACTTCCAATAAAATACATATCAATGGTATTAGGTATAGTATTCATTCTATTTTATACAGCGAATATGCATATGGAATTAACAACGACCATCATATTAATAGCGATTTGGTTGAGTGTCGTTGTTGTCGCTCCTGACCTATACTTAGAGTTGAAGAAGAGGAAATTACAACGGAAGCTATCTGATAGATTACCTTACTTACTTGACCTAATGGGTGTGTGTGTCAGGACTGGGATGACTATCGAAGCATCTATTGCATATCTGGCTCATGAAATGCAGGGATTTGATCTCGACATATCTCATATGCTTCATAAAACGAGCGAGAGAGCAAAGTTAGTGGGTTTAGAACGTGCACTGGAAGAGTTATATAGCCGTGTACCCACCAACGAAGTAAGAAGTTTTGTGATGACACTCAATCAGAGCTTACAATACGGTTCTTCTATATATGATGTCTTATCTAATTTAGCTAAGGATATTAGGGAAGTTCATATGCTTGAGTTAGAAGAAAAAATCGGTCGACTTGCTGCCAAGATGTCGGTGCCATTAATACTTTTTATTATGTTTCCTATTGTGATTTTGATTACGGCGCCAGGGATAATGAGAATGTTAGGTGGGTAAGATGAATAAAAAGTACCAATATTCAATGCTATTGATAATTGCACTTAGCTTTATAGTTGGGTGTGCTTCCAAAACGGTGCCGGATGATAATCAGGAGTTTAAGTCTAAAGAAGCACTGTTACAAAACTCTGGTGACAATAATAAATTAATAGCACTTTATAAGAAACAATTACAGTCCGTCGATTCCTATGAGGTGCGTTTAAAACTCGTAAATACGTACTTGAATGTAGGGGACATAGATTCTGCGGACTTCCATTTGGAAAGAATGACAGCCCCGCAAGATCAAAGTGCGGAGTTAGATTTCTTAAAAGCGAGAGTGAAATTCGAGCAGGACGATCCCCAACAAGCATTGGTGTATGCAAAGCGTTCTTTGCAGAAAAGGGGAGACTTCGCTGAAGCAGAAAATTTATTGGGTTTAGTTTATGTAAGGTTGGGGCAATTTGAGAGTGCCAGAGAGCACTTCTTGAAAGCTCGAGAGTTGCTTTATGAAGACGTTGTAATCAGTAATAACTTAGCTGTTATGGATATTTTAGAAGCGGACTATCAACGAGCAATAACACGCTTAGAGCCAGTTTATAAAAATGGACAAGCAGATAAACAAGTCGTATCAAATTTGGTTTTAGCCTATGCAAAGGTGGGTGACTTCGTTCAGGTCAAAGCCCTGTTAGGTGGGATGTACTCGGCTGAAGAGCTACATCATATCTATACAGGATTAAAGGATGTATCTCTGAACGCGTCTGTTAGAACACAATTCTAACAGAGCAGCTTTACTTACTAGGAGGTGAGTATGGCTAATTACACATTGAGTAAGTTGATGTTTAAGAAACGGCGAAGACAAAACGGCGTTGTGTCTATTGAGTTTGCTTTGGGTTTTTTTGCCTTTTGGCTATTCATAGCAGCTTGGGTAGAAGTCTGTTTTTTGTCTTACGTATCAGCAACTACAGATCTAGCTATTGCTAATGCTTCAAGGGAAGCAAAAAAAGACAATAGTACTTACTTAGCATCGTTCAAGAAGGTTTTGGACACTAGTGATAGTGTTTGGTCAAATTTTGTCGACTCAAGCAAGGTAAGCTCTTCGGTCCACTACGTCAAAACGATGGCAGAACTTCATTCAGTAGCTGATGTATGTACTCCCAGTGTCGGGGCTGGGGCAACTTGTGGGGTTGAGCAAGACAGTAGCATTGCCATTTATCATTTGCGTTATGAGGTTGGTGGTGTATTTACCTATTTCTTTGATAATACAACTCTTTTGTCACGTGAAGTAATAGTGGTGCAAGAATATGAACGCGATAAATTCGAAATCTAAACAAAGAGGCGCGTTCGCAATTGAGTTTGCACTTGTCGGATTATTTTTAGGATTGCTACTCATGGTTGCAATTGATTCGACGATTAAAATCTCGACCAAAGGAAAGCTCGATCGCTTATCTTTTTCATCGGTGAACCTGTTGAAAGAGAGAACACAACTTTATGGCGAGAACTACACAACATCGCAAGCTGATGCTGATCTCGTCGTGGATGTGGTAGAGAATTCTTTTGGTAGAACCATCGCGAGTTTTGATAGTTCTAAGTTCGGGGTTTTGATAGAAGAGCAGACCTACCAATCGAACGGTACTCCTAACGCGGTAGTAACGTATCGAGATGGAATAAATTGCCAACCAGCCCAAGTCCTATCTGCTATTGAAGGGGACTTAAGCGTGGTGACTTCATGGGGGAGACAAGCCACTCTATATAGAGTCACACTATGTTATGAAACGGAGAATCTATTGGCTAACTTGATTGATTCAAGTTTTAGCACGGTACAATCTTCGTCCGTGATAGTAGGGAGGTAGCATGAATATCTTACTATCAAAAAGAGGTCCTTTTCTTTTGAATAAACAGAAAGGACACGCTGGGATACTTGCCGTATTAATTTTACCAGCATTATGGGTTTTATTTAGTTTGGGGACCGATGGAGCTAGAGGGCTTCAAGATAGAGCTCGCTTAGATGATGCCCTTGAAGCTGCTGCATTAGCGGTTTCAGCGCACAACGATGACAATATTGATGATGGCTCGGGAAGCGGGAGTAAAGTTAATCAAGATATAGTAAAGGCGTACGTGGATGCGTATGTGACCGACAAGGAGAGCATAACTGCCGTCAAAATTCAAAAATTGGATTGTCAAAGCATTCCTGATTGCGTTTCTGGTTTAAAAAATGGCGACTCTCGTTTCTTCCAATATCATGTCTCGGCAACCACCAAGCATGACAGCTGGTTTTCTAGCGACAAAAACTTTGGAAATGATTTTAATGTATCAAGTACAGGTACATCTAGAAAGTATCAAGATCACCCAGTTGATGTCGTATTTGTGTCTGATTTTTCAGGTTCAATGGATAATAACTGGAAAGGAGGAAAACAGAAGAAATATCAAGACTTGAGAGATGTTATTTCTGCCGTAACTGTTGAGCTTCAGAAGTTTAATGATATTGTCCAACTTGATGATAATACTATTTCTTTTGTTGGTTTCAATAATTATGTCCGAGTTTCAGACCACAATTGTTATTTAGATCAGCTTGATTATAAAGTCGAAATTAAATTGGATAATGGTGTTCCAGAGCCCGAGGTTGAAGTTGACTTTTCTAAGACGGTCGCGAATGTATTTAAAGAGAAAGTTAACTCTAATTGTCGAACAACCAATATTTACAAGGATGCTATCTTTTACGATATTGAGCCAACCACAGACTTTACCAAATTCAATAGTGATGTAAAAACATTTAGGCCTGATGGTTATACAGCTTCTCATCAAGGGATCATTCGAGGTGCGCAATTGGCAATGCAGGGTAAGAATCCTCGCCGTCTTATTATAATTTTGTCCGATGGGGCAGACAAAGGGAATAATAAGGTGGCAAATAAAGGTACTCTTTCCCATAAATCCATTTCAGAAAAATTGTATGACAACCATGGCCTGTGCAACAAAATTAGAAACGACCTGAACGCTCAAAAAGCTGATAACAAAGATAAAGATGATGTATTGTCACGAATTGCAGTCATCGGGTTTGACTACGATCTGAATTCGAATGTAGGCCTGAAGGTCTGCGCTGGTGAGGATAATGTATTTAAGGCAGAAAATAAAAGTCAGATACTTGCCAAAATACTTGAGTTAATTAGTGAAGAGATCGGTCATTTGAAATAGTGGTTGTCTTAATGTGCTGATAACAAGGAGAAAACATGAAAAAGTCAAATTACTGGGTAGGATTACCGCTGTTGCTTTTGGTTAGTTATTCTCAAGCCGGTTATGCCTCTGAAGACCAAATTACTAAGTTGGAATATTACTGCTCGCAGGATGATGTCAATTTTCAACACTCTATTTCAGCCCATAAAGGTCGCTCTATGATGCTTAATCAAGGGCCATTTTCGCTGATTGAGCAAAAGAGTGATTACGTTTTTCCACAAGACCAACTCCGCCGAGAGCTGTTAAGGCAGGGGGTTAGCCCGAAATGTATTGAGTTTTTGATCACTCAAGGAAATTTCGAAGGTTTCGAAAGTGGTGATGTGGTTGCACGTGTCTATTTTGAGTTCGACAAGTATCGCTTAACACCAGAGTCCATTTATGTACTGGATGAGCTATCTAAGAAGATTACTCGTGATAATCCTGATCTGTTTGTTGAAGGGCATACCGATAATATCGGAACCAAGGAGTACAATTTCTCTTTGGGGTTGAGACGAGCGACTTCAGTTGAGAATTATCTTGTGCAGAAAGGGGCTGATAGAGCCTCCCTTGAGGGGGTATCAAAAGGCGAGCTAGTACCAATTGCAAGTAATGACACCTCACAAGGTAGACAACAAAATCGACGAGTCGACATGGTCCTAAAGTAATACGACTCAAAGAAAAGCGTCACGATTTGGTATGACGCTTTTCTTTTTAGCAACTGTGGCACATTAAATAAAATTCAACGTGATGCCAGCAGCAATGAAAACACCGACAAGGCCTACGATTGGCATCTTGATGGACTTTAATAACCAAACACCAGCAACGATTAGGGCAAAATCTAAGCCGCTGTTTACTGCGCTGCTAAAGATAGGTTGATATAAAGCCGCCAGAAGCAGGCCAACGACCGCAGCGTTAACCCCTGTTAAAGCGCCTGCAACTTTCGGTTTGCTAGCTAGAGCTTGCCAGTTTTTAAGTACGCCAAGTAGAAGTAAAAAGCCTGGTAGGAAGACCGCGATGGTTGCAAGTAGAGCGCCAACAATAGGTGCGGAAGGTAACAATACAAAGCCTAGATAGGTCGCTAAGGTGAACATTGGACCTGGTACAGCTTGAGCCGCTGCGTAGCCGGTTAAGAACGCATCCTGAGATAGTTGGTCACCTATACCATTTTGCAGCAGTGGTAAAACAACGTGCCCGCCACCGAATACCAAGCTACCGGCCTGATAGAAGATCCCAAATACTTCAACGCTTTGAGAAAGTGAGCTTGCTAATGGTAGGCCGATTAATAGGGCTGAAAATACAACCAGAGGCGTGCCAGAAATTTTATTGGTATTTTGAACTGTCTGAGTTTGTTTTGGGAGTAGGTACTTGCTACCGATAAATGCAGCGAGCAGCAGAACTAAGATTTGAGGCCAAATTCCCGGCATCAGCAGTAATACGATTGTGGTGATAACGCACAGAGTTGTTGCTGTCTTGGATTGGCAGAAGTTTTTATACATACCAAATGTCGCGTCAGCAACCACAACTACAGCCAGTAGTTTTAGTCCATGAATGATCGAGTTAAATAAAGAACTTTCTAAGAACTGACCACTAACCATTGCCAATACAAGCATCAAGATGACAGATGGTGAGGTAAAGCCGACAAATGCGGCAATAGCGCCAGCTAAGCCACCTTTTTTGTAACCTAGAGCAAAACCGACCTGACTTGAACCTGGACCTGGTAAGAACTGGCTAAGTGCCACAATTTGTCCGTACTCTTCATCAGAAAGCCAGTTGAGCTTTTCTACGAAGGTTTTACGAAAGTAGCCAATGTGAGCCGCTGGTCCGCCAAAGCTAATCCAGCCAAGCCAGAAAAAGGTTTTAAAAATTGAAAGCATGATTGATTCCAGATAAATGTTTAGCGTAATTTATGGTGACTTGCACTATGATTCAAATTAATTGTTTTAATTTTAACTATTAATGAAATGGGTTTACCGGGTGGCTGATTTTAACTGGAAAGGTATTGATCTTAACTTATTGATAGCGCTGCAAGCGTTGTACAAAACGAACAGTGTTAGCAAAGCTGCTGAGCGTTGTTTCGTTAGTCAATCTGCAATGAGTCATAGCTTACAAAGGCTTAGACGACTATTTGATGATCCGCTGTTTGAGCGAGTGGGAAGCCGAATGGAAGCGACTGAGCGTGCAATAGAATTGTCAATGACGGTTGATACACTGTTGAGTACGATTCAATCAGAAGTGTTGATGTCTAAACTGTTTGAGGTCGATACCTATCAGGGAACTTGGAAAATTGGCCTTACCGACTACGCAGAGCAGATGTTCGGTCCAAGCATCTTCGATTACATCAAAACTCAGTCTCCCAGCTCTCAAGTTGTGTTCTTCAATGTAAACCGATCCAATTATCAACAGATCTTCGAAGAAGCTAAGTTAGACCTTGCCATCGGTAGTTTTGGAAAGGTGTCTTCGTTGTATAGAACTAAACACCTTTATACTGAGCGGCATGTTTGTCTTTATGACAGTCAAATGCTGCACGTGAGCAACCCCATATCGGTTGAAGAGTTTGTTGAAGTTGAGCATGCTTTAGTTTCTCCGAATGGATCATTGCAAACAAGGGTAGATGATCAGTTGGCCGAAGTGGGTTTAACACGTAAGGTCACTCTCTCTTCAAGTAACTTCTTAACCGTGAAGCGATTGATTCGAGGTCGAAAATTACTGTGTATTGTGCCGAAGCTAGTGGCTCGAAGTGAGCCTGAGGTATCAAAGGACAGTCTCGTTGCCGTTAACCCACCTATTGATGTTCCCGATTTTGATATTCAATTGCTATATCGTAGAGGCAAGCTCGACGAAGACAAAAACAAACACTTGCGCTCTCTGGTTTCTAGAGCGGTTTCGACAATTATTAGTGAAGACAATATGATGGACCAACGAGGTTAAAATACCTGTGCTTTTCCGTAAAAAGTCACGCCAATTTTCAGGATTTGACTATACTTAAATTACAGCTTTTTATAGCTGCAATTAATAGAAACTTTCGTTTATCTAAGTTTTTGTATCGACTGTAGTGGTTTGATATGGTTGGACGTTCTACCAAACTAAACGGATGTAGTTGGTTGGCGCTAGCTCCCCCTAGCGCTTTTCTTTTTGATTCGAAACAACAAGTCATAGTATTCACTTTGACTAAAATAACCTCAGCCTCTTAATACTTATCTAAAAAGTCACTACTTATAATTATCTTATTACAATCCAATGGATTAAGTTGATATTTGTTGAGTTTAGAACTCTTCTCTTTGTGGCTTCGCTATGAAACTTTGTGTAAACGTTTACACTTCGTGGTTTTGATCACAGAATTAGTTCCAAATTGACTGCTAGTATTTAATTAACGCGACGCTATTGAGTTTGGATATTCCACTTGAGTGTCATCAAGATTAAGAGAGAGGTTGATTGTGAAAGTACTGGTTACAGGCGGCATAGGGTACATCGGAAGTCATACTTGCATTCAAATGATGCAGGCAGGTATGGAGCCGATCATCGTTGATAACTTGTGTAACAGCAAAGAGTTGGTGCTTGAGAGAATCGAAGCATTAACGGGTCAGCGCCCAACTTTTTACCTTGGCGATATTCGCGACGAGTCTTTCCTCGATAGCGTGTTTGCAGAAAACAACATTCAGGCTGTAATTCACTTTGCCGGTTTAAAAGCTGTCGGTGAATCGGTAGCTAAGCCGCTTGAATACTACGACAACAACGTAAACGGCTCTTTGGTTTTGGCTCGCTGTATGAGAAAAGCGGGCGTTAAAAGCATCGTGTTTAGCTCTTCAGCAACGGTTTATGGCGACCCAGAGGTTGTACCAATTACTGAAGATTCGCCTACGGGGGCAACAACTAACCCTTACGGACGCAGTAAATACATGGTCGAAGAGTGTTTGAGCGACCTGTTTAGCGCTGAAAATGATTGGAGCGTAACACTGCTTCGCTACTTCAACCCAGTTGGTGCGCACCCATCAGGCACTATGGGCGAAGATCCACAAGGTATTCCAAACAACTTAATGCCATTTATCGCTCAAGTGGCCGTCGGTCGTCGTGAGAAGCTAGCGGTGTTTGGTAACGATTACACAACTCCAGATGGTACAGGCGTTCGCGATTACATCCATGTAATGGACTTAGCCGATGGTCATGTTGCTGCCCTAAAAGCGGTCGGCGAGAAAGCGGGTTTGCATATCTACAACCTAGGCACAGGTACAGGCTCAAGTGTTCTAGAGATGGTTGAAGCCTTCGCTAATGCTTCTGGTAAACCTGTCCCTTATGAGATTTGTCCACGTCGTCCTGGTGATATTGCCGAGTGCTGGGCAAGTACAGAAAAAGCAGAGCGAGATCTAGGTTGGAAGGCGACTCGCAGCGTTGATGAAATGACGGCGGATACGTGGAACTGGCAGTCGAATAACCCTAATGGTTATTCCCTTTCGTAATTGAAGCCGCAGCGTTGTTAGCTGCGCTCACCAATTCCAATCACATAGAAGATCTATGCTCATGGATATTGGAAAGCTTGCTGCCTAGCTGCAACTCCAATTTCATTGGGGAATGATAAGTAAGAGATGAGAAAAGAGAGATTCCAGATACCTCGTGCCTCGATTCTGGAATGACGAGTGAGTACTTGGTTCCTAACGCTATGGACCTTTACGTCATTCCCTACAGCGAGGAGCGAGCGTGATAGGGAACCTCCTCATAGAAGAATTATTTGTCTTGGTGGATGTGCCAAGAACACAAAAATTAAGAGTAATGTAAGTATGTCAAAAGTTGAATTTAATCCAGTCGATCACCCGCATCGTCGCTATAACCCACTAACGGGTCAGTGGGTTTTGGTTTCACCACACCGTGCGAAACGTCCGTGGAGTGGTCAGGACGAGAAGCCATCAACCGAGCAACTGCCAGCGTACGATAAAGAGTGTTTTCTTTGTCCAACCAACACGCGCATCTCGGGTGATGTAAACCCAGACTACGACGGAACTTACGTGTTCAGTAACGATTTCGCGGCGTTGATGCCTGACTCACCTGACGCTCCAGAGTCGGAAAACCCTCTATTTAAGACTCAAGGTGTTCGAGGGTTGAGCCGCGTGATCTGCTTCTCGCCGGATCACAGCAAAACGTTGCCAGAGTTACCGATTAATAAAATCCGTGGTGTGATTGATACCTGGAATGAGCAGATTGAAGAGCTAGGTAAAGATTATCTATGGGTTCAAGCGTTTGAAAATAAAGGCGAGACCATGGGATGTTCTCAACCTCACCCGCACGGTCAGATTTGGGCGAACAGCTTTCTGCCAAACGAGATTGAGCGCAAAGAGAAACTTCTAAAAGAGTACTTCGAACAACAAGGCTCAAACTTACTTGTCGATTACGTAGAAGCTGAAATGAAAGACGGCTCTCGCACTGTAGTTGAAACGGAACATTGGATTGCCGTTGTACCTTACTGGGCAGCGTGGCCGTTCGAAACCATGTTGCTGCCAAAAACACACATTCGTCGTATGAGTGAACTGACTGACGAGCAACGTGATGATTTAGCGGTTGCGATTAAGAAGCTAACAAGCCGCTACGACAATCTGTTCCAATGTTCATTCCCATACTCGATGGGCTGGCACTATGCGCCATTCTTCGAAGAGGGGACCGACATTGATCATTGGCAGCTACACGCGCTGTTCTACCCACCATTGCTGCGTAGTGCGTCAGTACGTAAATTCATGGTGGGTTACGAAATGCTCGCAGAATCGCAACGTGACCTGACGGCAGAGCAAGCGGCGCAGCGTCTACGTGATTTGAGTGACGTGCATTACAAAGAACAGTAGTCAGTCGTTACATCCATATAAAGAGATTCCAGATATCTCGTTCCTCGATTCTGGAATGACAACTGGTGAGATGCCTAGGAAGTGAAATGCCTAGTAGTCTACAAGCTAAGAAGCTGATGTTGTCATTCCCAATTGAGAGGGATGAAGGTGATAGGGAATCGAACAGAATTAAAGTGGTGCCAATAAGGGGCCACAATCAATTGAAGAAAAGTTTAACCAGAGAGTCTCCTATGTCTGATCTAATCCAAAACGCAAAAGCGTCTTTCAATGCGGTACTCAATTACGCTCCGACTCACATCATCCAAGCTCCGGGTCGTGTAAACCTAATTGGTGAACATACCGACTACAATGATGGTTTTGTCCTGCCGTGTGCCATTAACTATCAAACCGTAGTGGCGGCAGCAAAACGTGACGACAATATCGTACGAGTCGTATCGGTCGATTACGGTGATGCAGTGGATGAGTTCGACTTGACTCAAGAGATCACTTTTCAACAAGACAAGATGTGGGCGAACTACATTCGTGGCGTGGTGAAATGCCTGAAAGCGCGTGGCTATGATTTCAACGGTGTCGATCTTTCGGTAACGGGTAACGTACCTCAAGGCGCAGGGTTAAGCTCTTCGGCAGCTCTAGAAGTGGTTATCGGTCAAACCTTCAAGGTGCTTTACAACTTAGAGATCACCCAAGCGGAGATCGCACTGAACGGTCAACAAGCCGAGAACGAGTTTGTTGGTTGTAATTGCGGCATCATGGACCAAATGATATCTGCAGAAGCCCAAGCGAACCACGCGATGCTTTTGGATTGCCGCAGTCTAGAAACGACACCGGTTTCGATGCCAGAAGATATGGCAGTAGTGATCATCAACTCCAACAAGAAGCGTGGTTTGGTCGACAGTGAATACAACACTCGTCGCGAACAGTGTGAAGAAGCGGCGCGTATTTTTGGCGTACCTGCACTGCGTGATGTCTCCATTGAACAATTCAATGTCAAAGTCGATGAGTTGGATGAGGTGGTGGCTAAGCGCGCTCGCCACGTAATCACTGAGAACGATCGTACTGAAGAAGCAGCGGTCGCACTGCGCAACCACGACATGAAACGCATGGGTGAGTTGATGGCTGAATCTCATGCTTCAATGCGCGATGACTTTGAAATCACAGTGAACGAGATCGACGTTTTGGTTGAGATGGTTAAAGAGGTGATTGGCGATAAAGGTGGCGTACGTATGACAGGTGGTGGTTTTGGTGGCTGTATCGTCGCTTTGGTTCCACCAACCTTGGTTGACGATATCAAAGCGACGGTAGAACAGAAGTATCAATCGGCAACGGGCTTAAAAGAATCCATTTATGTGTGCCAAGCGAAAGACGGTGCGGGCTTAGTTGAAGTAATCTAACCCTCTGATTATAGGCCTACTGAAGCAAAAAGATCATGGTAGGCCAAATAGTAAAGCCTTTGCACTTTTGTAGAGGCTTTTTGTCGGCACTAGGAAGGAATGTAGGATGACACAAGCGCAAAGTTTGCATCAGTCAATGACTCAAACGGCAGCCTATGATGGGCAACCTGCCAAGTTGGTGACACTGACCAACCAACACGGCATGGAAGTGACACTGATGGATATTGGCGCGACATGGTTGAGCTGTATCCTGCCACTGAAAGGGAATAAGAGAGAAGTATTATTGGGTGTCAACTCAATGGAAAACTTCAACAAACAAGCCAGTTATATGGGCACCATAGTCGGTCGTTACGCTAACCGTATTGCGAAAGGGCGCTTTAAGATCGATGGAGCCAACCACAAGGTCGATGTGAATCAAGCTGGGAATACTCTGCATGGAGGCCCTAACGGTTTTGATAAGAGGCGCTGGCAGGTTCAGGAGCAAACCGATAGCTCTGTCACCTATGCGTTAACGTCTCAAGATGGCGATCAAGGGTTCCCAGGCACACTCAAAGTATCGGTGCGTTACCAACTGACGGAAGACAACCGTGTGTCCATCGACTATTTTGCAACAACCGATAAAGAGACGGTGATTAACCTCACCAATCATGCCTACTTTAACCTGTTAGGTGCTGAGCTAGAGCAAGATTGCTTGTCGCACATTGTCAGTATTAACGCGTCTCAATTCTTACCAACCGACAAATCTGGCATTCCTTTGAGCGGGCTTAAGTCGGTGAAGTCGACCAGTTTTGACTTCAATCGGCCTACGATGATCTCAGAGCGTTTGATGGGCGATGAACAGCAGAAAAATGCCAAAGGTTATGACCATTCGTTTTTGTTAGCAGAAGAGTGCCGCGCCGGAAAATGTGCAGCGACGGTGACTTCGCCTGACGCACTTGTCACTTTAAAAGTGTTTACGACTAAGCCTGCAATGCAGCTTTACACCGGAAACTGGTTAGCAGGAACGCCAAACCGCTCTGGTACAAGCTACCAAGACTACGCAGGTGTCGCGTTGGAAACTCAGTTTTTACCAGACTCGCCAAACCATCCAGAGTGGAAGCAAGAAAGCTGTGTTCTTAGACCTGAACAAGAGTATCGCTACCAAACTTGCTATCAGTTTGAATTTTCGGGGGATTAATCAGACTGAACCACTCAGCTCAAAGGATTTGGTGAACCTCGTTATGGGGAGATTACTGACGAGGGAATGACTAAAGATACATTAGTGAGAGTATGGTAACAAAGCCCTAGCGAACGGTTTTCGCTAGGGCTTTTTTTTATCTTTTTAACTCACTTTAGATACTGAGTTTCGGCGCACCAGAGTCGGCGAGAACTTCATTGTTTCTGAACTGGTCACTTCCTGTTTGGCAAGCTGCAAAGCAAGATGTGTCGCTTTCTCAGCCATGATCTGAATTGGGTAGCGAATGGTGGTCAGTTTGGGGGAGATGTAACGAGCGATCAAGCCGTCATCAAAGCCAACAATCGACATATGATCGGGGGCTTGAATACCATTTTCATCGAGGACTGAAAGCGCACCTGCTGCCATGTAATCGTTGTAGGCGACGATGCCTGTGATCGGTAGTGATTTGGTGAGCAGGTTAGTCATGGCGTATTCACCGCCTTCGCTGCTTGGTTGTGAGCTTTCGATGTAGCTTTCTGGCAACTTGATGTTGTAATCATTCAATGCTGCTCGATAGCCTTGAACACGCTCGTCGGCATCTTCAATATTAATGGATGAGGCGATGCAGGCGATATTGCGGTGACCATGGCGGATAAGGTATTCGGTGGCTAGGTAAGCGCCTTTTTGGTTATCGAGAAAGATACAGCGCTCCCTGATCTCTTCGATATAACGGTTGATCACCACCAAGCCTTTCACTTCTTTCGCGTACGCGATCAGCTCTTCATCGGTAAGGCCTTTGGAGTGAATGACTAAAGACTCGCAGCGGTTGTTAATCAGGAGTTCAATCGCTTGCTTCTCTTCTTCGCGATTGTGAGAGCCATTACCAACCAGTATGTGTTTACCGTTTTCTCGCGCTACATTGTCGACTGATTTTACTAGTGTACCGAAAAAGGGATCTGATATATCACCAACCAAAACACCAATGGTATTGGTGCTTTGGCTGACTAACGCGCGAGCATTAGCATTGGGGCGGTAACCGAGTTTTTCCATGGCTTGTGTGACCGACTCGATAGAGCTTGAGCTTGCCTTGGGGGACTTGTTAATTACACGAGAAACGGTTGCGACAGATACGCCCGCTTCCTTCGCCACATCTTTAATTGTTGCCATTTTTAACCTCTACTCAGTACCGCTCCTATTTAACACCGTCGTCGATAGCATGGCAATCAAACTTATCTTTTACTTCCAATATTGAGACCTTTACTGCTTGTAATTATTAGCTTTATCGTTGGTGTAAATGTTTACATTCTACTAAAGTTAAGCGATCAACATTGTCGAGGTGGATTTGGGTAAGTATCGTTTAGCGACTTAAGAGTTACGAACCACTAGAAGTAGGTCATCAATAATGCTGTGGTGATGCTCAGACACTCCCGCTAAGTTGCCATATTTAGGCTGGTGGCGATCGTTAATCATTGGGTGTTGCCAACCCTGCGTATGTTGCACAAAGTGAGAAGCGAAACTTTCTGATATTTCTAAACAGCCAGCAATGACAGTATCGACATAAGTCTGAACAATTGGACTATTGCTGCAGGGCGCTTCAATCTCATCTTTAATGTAAACCCAGATCGTTTGAGAAGGGTCAAAGCCCTGATGCGCTTCGATCTGTTCAGGATCTAATTCAATTCGGTGATAGCCGCGCTCGCGACGATCAAACTCAGCCAGTGCTACCTCATCCACTTCGAGTAAAACGCCATTCACTTGCCCTTCGCCAAGGTTAACAATCAGTGGAGATAATACGTAACTGTCATCGATTTTACTCCAGTGGCGCACTAAACCATCGACGATCGCTGGGATCGCTTTTCCAGTCTGACCGGTGAGTTGTCGTGAAGAGGAGTTGATTAAACTGCCGTAGCCAAAAATATACATCGCTATCCTTGTCTGTTTATTGTTGAAAACCCTCCTACTATATGAGGGATGCAAATAAAAGTCAGTATATAACTGAAAGACTTGTAAGTGTCATATTGACACTGTTGGGCGTGTTTATTTGACTCTATATCGAAGAGTGAATACCACTAAAATTAATAAATACAGTGATTTAGTATGTTGGAATGCTTCATGCATTGACCTAGTTATATGTGAATCTATCGCCAAGCCACTCTCGAATCCAAGTTGGCGATACGCTTATTAATTTAGGAGCGACTTTGTTAAATATCACAGACAAAAGTGTCGAGGATGCGATTCCCGCTTATCTACGTTTGGGCTTTAGACCCTTTTTCTTCCTCGGTAGCATCTATGCGGTGCTCGCCATTGTTCTTTGGGTATACATGTTCCAGAACGGTCAACCTGAGATCCTACAAGTGCCGGCTCTATGGTGGCATGTTCATGAGATGTTGTTTGGTTTCTCGATGGCGATTGTTGTGGGATTTGTGTTGACCGCGGTACAGACATGGACGGGCGTCAATGGTACTAAACATTATCGTCTCGCGGCTTTGGTCGGCTTGTGGCTTGCGCCTCGAATTCTGTTTTGGACACCCACACCCTTGTGGCTAATTTCATCGATTGAAGCGCTGTTTTTGGCTCTTGCTGCTTACGAAATTGGCTTTCGAGTAGTACATGCGAAAGGGTGGAAAAACCTATTTTTTGTTCCACTGTTTGTGTTGGCGATCGTGGCGAACTTTGCCAGCTATGCAACCATTAAGGGGATGCCGCCATTCCCTGCTTCAGCGGTTTGGCATGCGATGCTGTGGTGGTTTACGCTGCTGTTATCTGTGATGGGAGGGAGAGTCATCCCATTCTTCACCGCACGTCGTTTTAACTTTGATAAGCCGCAACCTCTACTATGGCTCGAGTGGTTAGCCAATCTGCCGTTGGTTGGGTTGTTTGTATTGAGTTTCTTCCCACTGACTTTTGTCGAAGTCGGTAAGCCTTTGATGCTGTTTGCGGGTATTGCTCAGTTAATACGTGTGATTCGTTGGAAACCTTGGGCGACGCTGTCTGAGCCGTTGGTGTGGTCACTGCACGCGGCATACCTATGTATTCCGTTGAGCTTGCTATTACGTGGCTTACTGGATAATCCGTTTGCAGGGCATAACATGATTCACCTATTTGCAATAGGTGGCTTGAGCGGTTTGATCTTGGCGATGATTGCTCGTGTCACTATGGGCCATACAGGGCGCGCTATCTACAAAGGGCCGAATATGGCCGTAGCCTTTTCAGCCTTGATTCTCGCAGCGTTACTGCGCAGTGTCGGTGTTAGTTTGTTCCCGGTTTATATGATGCCTATCGTCAATATCAGTGCGGGTTTATGGGTACTCGCGTTTGGTATGTATGTGCTTAAATTTGGCATGATGTTGCTAACGCCTAGAGTTGATGGTCATCCGGGTTAAGTGATTAGATATATGAATAACGAAAAAGGAAGCGATGTGCTTCCTTTTTCGTTTTAACTTGAGTGTCCAGGTTTAGTGGTTGGCGAGATAGTGTCGAACTTGGGTAATCATATCTTCCTTAGCATGAGGGGAGATGAAACTCGCTTCGATAGCGTTGATACTAAACTGCGCCAGCTCTTGGGCTGTAACTTCGTGAGCATGGGCAACGGCTAAGAAGTTATCGTTCATGTAGCCACCGAAGTAGGCAGGGTCATCCGAGTTTATGGTTACACATAGCCCTTTTCTCAGCAGCTCAACGATGTTGTGCTGCTGCATAGTCTCAAACACTTTCAATTTGGTGTTCGACAGCGGGCAAACCGTTAAAGGTATACGCTGTGCGGCCAACTCCGCTATGAGTTCTGGATCGTCACTGCAGCGTACACCATGGTCGATCCGAGTAACCCCTAACATCTCAATGGCATCTCGAATGTTTTGAGCAGGACCTTCTTCACCCGCGTGAGCGACGGTGAGGAAACCGTGATTGAGCGCCTCTTGAAATACGCGCTGAAACTTTTCTGGAGGATGGCCCATCTCAGAAGAGTCGAGTCCGACGCCAATAATGTATTCTTTGTAGGGAAGGGCGTGACTCAGAGTAGCGAAGGCGCTCTCTTCATCAAGGTGACGTAAGAAACACATGATCAACTGACTGCTGATCCCTAACTCCTGTTCGGCGTTTTTTAGAGCGCGGGTGATACCTGTGATCACTGTTTTAAACTCAATCCCTCGCTCAGTGTGGGTTTGAGGGTCAAAAAATATCTCGGTATGAATCACGTTATCTTGTTGGCATTTAAGCAAGTAAGCCCATGTCAGGTCGTAGAAGTCTTGCTCGTGAACAAGAACATTGGCACCTTGATAATAGATATCGAGAAACGATTGTAGGTTGTGAAATTGATACGCTTGACGCACTTGATCTGGAGTGTCGAATGGGATGTCGATGTTGTTGCGTTTTGCTAATTCAAACATCAGTTCTGGTTCGAGTGTGCCTTCTATATGTAGGTGCAGCTCAACTTTTGGTAGATTTTTGATGAAGCTATCCATAGCGACTCCTTAGCTATTTTAATTATGGGCGGAGTAGTTAAGACATTGAACATTGATGGGTAATCGAGTCGATTAGTGGTTCACTTGCCTATGTTTGAGCATAGTTCATTTCATCATTAACGCTCTGTTCTCTGCAAAGTGGAGGGGAAGAAAGGTGGAATGAAATTGAGGGCACCGAGTCGCAAACGATTTGCACAATTGGAGTGTGATCCGCTGCAAATATTTGCAGCAATGTTTATGGATTTGTGCTCTAATACCGCGCTTACCAAGGGATGGTGTTAAAAGATGCTCACATAGATGGAGTTATCAAAGTTGACCGATCCCTTAATGATCTCCCTTAGGAAAATACAGAACATGTCTAAGACCAAAAAATTTGATATCCGCCTTTCAGAAAAACGCAATGGCTGGTGTGCAGAGATTACTCGTCAAGTAACTTCTCGCTCAACTCGCGTTTCTAAGCGTGAAACGGGTTTTGAAACAGAAGCTCAAGCACAAGAATGGGCAGAGAAAGAGCTAGCTTCTTTCGTTGCTAACCAAGCTGAGCGCAACGAGCGTAAAGCAGAGCAGCGTAAAGAGCGTGATGAACTGCGCCACGCTAAAGAGCTAAAAGCAGCACAAGCGCGTGAAGCACGTGCAAAAGCTCGCGCAGCAGCTGCTGAGCTTGATGCTGAATAAGATTCAGATTCTATGAGGTTGAGTTTACTCGCCCAGTAAAGAAAAGGCCCCAATCGTATTGAGCGACTGGGGCCTTTTTTGTGGAGTTTAGTTTCTCGTTCAGCCAGTGATCAGTTATTCAGAGTCGTTGACCAAACCTCTTCAGCGACCTCTTCAATGTAGTTTTCTACTGATTGTTCAACATCTTCATTATCTTGCTTGAAGTAAGCAATGTGGAACACAGCATCTCCTTCATTCACTAGTGGCAGTGTTTGTTGTCCAATCACAATACCGCCTTTCTTAGTGATGATTTGACCCTCTTGATGACCCAGTGGTGAACTAACGTAAGCCAGAGTTTGTCCTGCTTCGACTTTTTCGCCAAGTCTTACCATGACACGTAAGATGCCGTCTGATTCTGCACGGATCCAGCTGGTGGAGCGGCTGATCACAGGTTCTGGTAATTTCTTACGGTTTGGTCTTAGCATACCGATGGCTTTCATCACTTGGTGAATACCTAAGTAACCAGCACGGATGGCTAAATGATCAAAGCGCAGTGCTTCACCGCCTTCGTACGTCAGCACTGGAATACCGAGTTTCTCGGCTTCGCTACGCAGTGAGCCTTCACGTAGTGGCGAGTCGATGATCACTGGTGTTGCAAATGCGTTCGCTATTCTTAATGTCTCAGGATTCGATAAGTTTGCGCGAATCTGAGGTAAATTAGTGCGGTGAATAGCACCGGTATGTAAATCCAAAATGTAGTCACAACGTGTTGCTACGTTCTCGAAGAAAGTATGTGCGATACGCGAAGTGAGTGAACCCTTTTCACTTCCCGGAAAGCAGCGGTTTAAGTCGCGACGATCGGGCAGGTAACGAGACTTATGAATAAAACCAAACACGTTGACGATAGGTACCACAATCAAAGTACCTTTGAGTTTTTTCGGATCGATAGCATTCGTCAGTTGACGCGCAATTTCAACACCATTGAGTTCATCCCCATGAATCGCTGCGTTTACCATCAACGTTGGTCCCGCTTGGCGGCCATGAATCACCTCAATAGGGATCGATAGCGGCGAGTGGGTATACAGTTGAGCCGCTTGCAGCTCAATTTCCATCCGTTGGCCTGGCTGTACAGTTTGATCAAGGAGTTCGAATGGTTGGTTAGGTTTTAGTCTTGCCATTTAGGTTTCTCAACGAATAGATAATGGGTTAAGTCGAAATGTAGCAATCGTTGATTTTTAGTACGAATCAATCACTTTACGGTGACGACAAAAATTTTTAATTGGTGGGTTCTGCGAATGGAGTCAGTGTTGATTTGACTTTGATCAAGAAGTCTTTTGACTGTAGTAGTCCTGACAATTTATTGATTTTACTCTGATATTTATTGCGTCTGAGGTTAGTACTATCCAGCCCCCTCTTTGGGGGAGTAAATTAATCAACTGAGATCGTTATGAAAAAAACAATCACAAAGATCGTAGCATTGGCAGTGGCGTCGGCCGCTCTTTCTGGCTGTGTGGGTAGTAATGCTGTTACCGGTTACTTAATGCAATTTAACCTCAAAGCGGTGGACAACCGTTATGCGCGGGGTGGATTGAATATGCTGCTCGCGCCTGTTTACGGTTTAACCGTTGCGGCTGACTACTTGGTATTCAACTCGCTGGAGTTCTGGACGGGCAAAAACCCGATTACAGGTACACCACATATTTTCGATAGCAAAACCGATACTTACATCGATATCAATCACAAATTAGATGAGTCTCTAACCGAAGCGCCAATCGCTCCGTTAACACAGAACCGTGTGATTGAGCGTGGTGAAATGACGCAGTTGGATGAAAATACGATTCAAATGAGCATCACCTACCAAAACGGTGACGAAGCGACTTTGATTGGTGTGCGTGACGGTGAAGTAGTAACGTATTTTATTGATGGTGAGATTGTGGCTCAAACGTCAATGGATGAACTAGCGGCTTACGCGGCAGAGCGCGCCTAAGATTTGTTGTAAAGAACGCAACAAACTCGTTATAAAAAACAGGTGCTCGATGAGCACCTGTTTTAGTTTCTGCAAGAAAAGCGAATTATGCTTTTTCTGGGATGGCTTCAAGTAGTGCAACCATTTGGTTCCAGAATAGCTCAACCGTATCGATTTTCACTTTCTCATCTGGAGAGTGAGGGAACTTGATCGTAGGGCCGAAAGAAACCATGTCCATGTTCGGGTATGGTTCTTTGAATAGACCACACTCAAGACCCGCGTGGATAACCATAATGTTTGGCTTGTGGCCGTAGATGCCTTCGTACATGTCGCGGAAGATGTGCATGATTTCAGAATCCGCATCTGGCTTCCAACCAGGGTAAGCACCAGAGAATTCGATAGTTGCACCCGCAAGCTCCGCTATAGAGTGAAGCATGCTTTCAACTTGGCTACGGCCAGAATCGATAAGAGAGCGGATCAAGCACAGTACAGTGATTGAGTTCTCTTCAGTTGTGATAACACCCACGTTTAGAGATGTCTCTACCACACCTTCGATCTCATCACTCATACGGATCACGCCATTTGGCGCTGCGTTTAGTGCTGCAATGAATCGAGCTTGGTCAGCCGCGGCAAGTGCACCCATTTCAACTGAAGCTTCTTCGTTGAAAGTCACAATGCTGTCTTCTACTTTACCTAGCTCTGTTGAAAGAAGCTCCGTGTAGTAGTTGTATAGCGAAGCCAGTTTTTCTTGGTTTGCAGCGGGTACTGCAACTGTTACGAATCCTTCACGAGGAATTGCGTTACGTAGGCTACCGCCTTTGAATTCGACGATGCGTAAGTCCAGCTCTTTTGCGTGACCGGCTAGGAAACGAGCAAGCAGTTTGTTCGCGTTTGCACGACCTGTGTGAATATCACAACCTGAGTGGCCGCCTTTCAGGCCTTTTAGCGTTAGCTTGCGAGTTACGAAATCTGCTGGGATTGCAGTACGGGCAACGTTAAATGTCATCGCACCGTCGATACCGCCAGCGCAACCCATGTACACTTCACCTTCTTGCTCTGAATCGGTATTAAGAAGGATTTCACCCTCTAACCAGCCCGCTTCAAGACCGAATGCACCGGTCATACCCGCTTCTTCGTCTACTGTTAGTAGAACCTCGATTGGGCCATGTTTAATGTCGTTTGATGCTAGAACCGCTAAGCATGATGCCATACCCATACCGTTGTCTGCGCCAAGCGTTGTGCCTTTTGCCGTTACCCATTCACCGTCGATGTACGGTTGGATAGGATCTTTAGTGAAGTCGTGAATCGTGTCTTCGTTCTTTTGAGGAACCATATCGATGTGAGCTTGCAGTACCACACCTTTTTTGTTTTCCATACCCGGTGTTGCAGGCTTCTTGATGAACACGTTGCCCGTTGGGTCTCGACGAACATCTAGGCCTTGTTCTGTTGCCCAGGCAATAATGTATTGAGCAAGCTCTTCTTCGTGTTTTGATGGGTGTGGGATTGAGCAAATTTTATCGAAAAACTGCCAAAGTGGGGCAGGGGATAATTTACTGATCTCAGAATGGAATTCAGACACGGATAACTCCTTTTTTATTGAATAACCATATCTTTAGGTAAAAGTTGCTTTGTATAAAGGACAATTATCTAGAAATATAGGTCTGTTTTGATGCCGACAGCATACCATTTGAGCGGGTAGACGAGTAGCGGTAGTCGCGGGCAATTGTTTCAAAGTTTGAAAAGAGATTTGTTGCTCTGATCAAAAATAGGCGCTCAGTTGCTTAATAAGTTTCCATGCAAACGTTTTTATCGGTCTTTTTTTGTAATTTAATTACATTTTGAGTTTGTTATTTAGTCTCTTTTGTTGATAAGTGTGATTTAGTGCAAGATTTGCTTGTAATCTTTTTTCTTTGCGGTATATTAATAACCAACTTCTGAGATGAAGAGTAAATGCTCAAAGGATGAGTCCGTTTATCGCCTCCAAGGAACCGAGAAATCAAAAGTGTTTTTAATTGATTTATTAAGGTGATAGTTATGAAAGGTTTACCATCTGCAACGTTCTGGCTTAACAGCTCTGTTTACACTAGCAACTTTGCATACCCAACTAGCTTTGGTTACAAGTAACCTGAGCGTGTGACTTGAACAGTTTGTTCACCCCTATATATTGGAATTTTTTTACAACCCTCTGGTTGACTGATTCTACCGCCACTCATAGTTGAGTGGCGTTTTTTTTGCCTGCTGTTTTCCATCACCGTTCCAATGCTCGATTTGTGACCTTAATATTGTGTCCTCAGGCTCTCTTTCTGCGCTATTTTTGATCACTTATTTAATGTAATTGGTAGCATAATGTTTGGTTGAATTTTGAACTGTAACTGTTCGGAATTTTCATTATTACTGGATCTGTTGAAAAATGGGGCAATTTTATGACTTTTATCGTACGCTACTTGCCTAACCTTCCATGTGAACTTTTTGCATAGTTCAAAAAAAACACCACTTGCTTTTAGTTTTTTGTTTATTTTAAGTATCTGTTAAATAATGTTTTTTATGCTTTCAATGGCGCTTTTTAATCGATCTGTTTCATACGTTTTCACCATTAATATTAGTTAGAGTCTTAATTCTATCTGGAATTTGTTATTTGATAACTTTATAATCCTGAGCCAATCGATTACGCAACCGTTTACTTTTTACCCTTATAGGATTCGATAATGTTCGAAAAGCTATTTAAACTCAGTGAAAATGGCACCAATGTGCGCACTGAAATCATCGCCGGTCTAACGACCTTCCTTACGATGGCTTACATCATTTTTGTAAACCCAATGATCTTAGCTGATGCTGGTATGGATCACGGCGCTGTATTTGTAGCAACCTGTTTAGCTGCGGCTATTGGCTGTTTCATCATGGGCTTTGTCGCCAATTACCCAATCGCTCAAGCACCAGGTATGGGTCTGAATGCGTTCTTTACTTACGCCGTTGTAATGGGCATGGGTTACACGTGGCAGGTGGCTTTGGCTGCGGTATTCGTATCGGGCGTTATCTTCATTTTTCTAAGTATTTTTAAAGTTCGCGAATGGATCATTAACTCGATTCCTATGTCACTGCGCGTGGGTATCTCTGCGGGTATCGGTCTTTTCCTTGCATTTATCGCTCTAAGCAACGCAGGTATTGTGGTTTCTAATCCAGCAACTAAAGTATCACTGGGTGATATTACAGCGATTGGCCCTATTCTGGGTGCACTTGGCTTCTTCTTAACGGTTGCATTGGTTCACCGTGGTGTGAAAGGTGCTGTAATGATCGCGATTCTTGCCATCACAGCGATTGCAATCATTGTTGGTGATGTGCAATACGGTGGTATTATTTCTACGCCACCAAGCCTAGCGCCAACATTCATGCAACTTGATTTCTCTGCTGTATTTGAAATCGGTATGATCTCGGTTGTGTTTGCTTTCCTATTCGTCGACCTATTTGACACGGCGGGTACGTTAGTTGGTGTTGCAACAAAAGCAAACCTAATTAAAGAAGACGGTAAGCTTCCTCGTCTGAACAAAGCACTGCTTGCTGACTCAACCGCAACGTCAATTGGTGCTCTTCTAGGTACATCAAACACCACCTCTTACGTGGAGAGTGTTTCAGGTGTTGCAGAGGGTGGTCGTACCGGTCTAACGGCTGTTGTTGTAGGCGTACTTTTCCTTCTTGCTCTATTCTTCTCACCTCTAGCGGGTATGATTCCAGCGTACGCAACGTCAGGTGCACTATTCTATGTAGCCATTCTGATGATGTCTGGTCTGGTTGGTATTGATTGGCGTGATCTTACAGAAGCAGCTCCAGTCGTGGTAACATGTCTGCTTATGCCGTTGACGTACTCTATCGCAGAGGGTATCTCTCTAGGCTTCATCGCTTACGCTGCAATTAAGCTGCTAAGTGGTAAAGGTCGCGACGTTTCTATTGCCGTTTGGGTAATGTCATTGATCTTTATCCTTAAGTACATCTTCGCTTAATCGCTTGCAGAGGCCAAGTTGATATGGCCTCTAACAACATGACAATTTATTAGGTTTAATTACTATGAGTAACAAATTCATCATCACATGGGACAACATGCAATCTTACTGCCGTGAACTGGCTGCTAAGCAAATGCCTGCAGAACAGTGGAAGGGTATCTGGGCAGTAAGTCGTGGTGGCTTAGTACCAGGTGCAATCTTGGCTCGTGAGTTAGGTATTCGTTACGTTGATACAATTTGTATTTCTAGCTACGACCACGATCACCAACGTGATATGACTGTCGTTAAAGCGCCAGAGGGTGACGGTGAAGGTTTCCTAATCGTTGAAGACCTAGTAGACAGCGGTGACACTGCACGTAAACTACGTGAAATGTACCCTAAAGCGAAGCTAATCGCGGTATGTGCTAAGCCTTCAGGTGCAGCGCTACTCGACGATTACATTGTTGATATCGCTCAAGACACATGGATTGAACAGCCGTGGGATCTAAGCCTAGGTTACATTGAGCCAGTAAATCGCAAGTCAAAATAAGCATAATCTGTGTTTTTTGAGAAATGACCCTTTATAGGGTCATTTTTTTTTATATTATTACAGTCATCATCCTCGACTGAGAATCCCCATGTCGTTATCTGAAGAAACCAGTAAAAACCTATCTGAAACTCTATTTGTCAAACATAAACAGGCGAAAGAGACCTCAATGCTGACGCAATATATGCCGAGCTCTGTCGACATGCTTGAACAGAAGCATGAACAACAAGATAGCGCGTGGTATCGAAACCTGCGCCGCATGCAGTGGGTCTGGCAAGGGGTAAACCCGATTGAACAAGAAGCGGTATTGTCACGCATTGCATCATCGACCCATTCACGTACGACAGATGATTGGTTGGATACCGTCATGGGCTACCGCAGTGGTAACTGGGCTTATGAGTGGACCAAGCTCGGTATGCAACACCAAAACCGTGCTAACGATAAGAGCGGCGAAGAGGTTGCAGAGGAACTGTTTTCTGCGTCACTTTGCTTTAGTATTGCTGGCTACCCTCACTTGAAAAACGACAACCTAGCGACTCAAGCTCAGGTGTTGGCCAACACAGCTTATGCAGAAGCGATTAAGCACACTAAACTGGTGGTAAAGCAGCTTGAGATTCCGTATCAAAACCGCAAGATCAAAGCGCACCTGCACCTATCGAACACAGATAAACCTCAACCTGTGGTGATTGTCAGTGCGGGGCTAGATAGTTTGCAAACGGATATGTGGCGTCTATTCCGAGATTATCTTGCACCGAAGAATATCGCGATGTTGACTGTAGATATGCCATCAATTGGCCACAGCTCTCACTGGCCGCTCACTGAAGACTCTTCTTGTTTGCACCAAGCGGTTCTGAATGAGCTACCGAATATCCCTTGGGTTGATCACTACAAGGTTGGTCTGTTTGGTTTCCGTTTTGGCGGCAACGCAATGGTTCGTCTGTCTTTCCTAGAGCAGCAGAAAATCAAAGCTTGTGTGGCACTCGGTGCACCGATTCACGATATCTTTGTCCATGCGGATAAACTGAAACAGATGCCCAAAATGCACCTCGACGTACTTGCCTCACGTCTGGGCAAGGGTGTCGTTGATATCAATAGCTTGTCGGGCCAACTGATGGCTTGGTCTCTAAAAGTTCAAGGGCTACTAGCCAACAGTAAAACACAAGTTCCTATCCTAGCATTGGCTCTAGAAGGTGATCCGGTATCACCGCCATCTGATAATCAATTAGTTGCTATTTACAGCGATTACGGTAAAGCGAAGAAAATTAAATCCAAATCAATTACACAGGGTTATGAGCAATCCCTCGAATTGGCGATAAAATGGCTCGAGGATGAATTATTTAGATGACATTTCTCCTAAATTAGTTAAGCATAAAAAATGTACAGATTAAGTACTTGATGCTCAGATAGAATTTATAAAATCCAATTGCAGCGTTTTTACGTATTGCCATCTGAGTAACGTCATTCTTAACATTGAAAATGGAGATTCAATATGTCAGAAGTGACACAACAACCTACGCATTATCGTCTGCTGAATGTTTTAAAGGCCATTGGCCCATATCTGAGAGAGCCACAATCGGAAGAGGGTCACTATATCTTCGATTGCCTTTCGGTGTGCGTAAACGATAAGAAGTCACCAGAAGAGCGTGAGTTCTGGGGGTGGTGGCTAGAATTGGCAAAATCTGAACAAGGCTTTACTGCCAAATACAACATTGGAAAATATAATGTTGAAGGTGAATGGGAAGTGTTGGAACTTCCTAAAAAAGCTATTTCTGAGGTAACTCGCACTCAGGAGGCCTTTCATCAAAAGCTCTCTGACGAGCTGAAATCTAAGTTCGAGCTGGAGGTTGGGCTAGACGCAGCTTCTGTCGAATTTGTTTAATTTTAAAGGTTACTCCTCTCTATAAGGTAAAAAGGTGCGATTTCGCACCTTTTCTACTTGTGAATTCCTGTTTTGATTGTTAAAACATCACCTCTTATTTGTTTTATTCATATAAAGACTTCATGACAACTAATCATCAAAGCGGGACAGCAACACAGCGTAAAACTGTGGTTGTTAAACTGGGTACCAGTGTCTTAACTGGTGGCACATTAGCGTTAGATCGAGCTCACATGGTAGAGCTTGTACGACAGTGTGCAGAACTGAAAAAGCAAGGCCACTCTGTGGTTATGGTTTCGTCTGGCGCTATCGCAGCTGGACGTGAGCACCTTGGTTACCCCGCACTGCCCAACTCAATGGCGAGCAAACAGTTGCTTGCTGCAGTAGGACAGAGTCAGCTGATTCAGGTTTGGGAGTCTTTGTTTGCTATCTACGGCATCAAGATTGGCCAAATGCTGCTAACGCGTGCTGACCTCGATGACCGTGAGCGCTTCCTAAATGCACGTGACACCATTAATGCATTGGTGGATAACGACATTATTCCAATCGTTAATGAGAACGATGCAGTAGCGACCAACGAGATTAAAGTGGGCGACAATGATAACTTGTCGGCTTTAGTCGGTATTTTGTGTGGTGCTGATAAGCTTCTGCTCCTGACTGACCAAAAAGGTCTATTTACCGCTGATCCTCGCAAAGACCCAAATGCTGAGTTGATCAAAGAGGTTAAGACCATCGATGATACTTTACGTAAGATCGCTGGTGGCAGTGGCACGACTTTGGGTACTGGCGGCATGGCAACTAAGCTGCAAGCGGCGGACATTGCGCGTCGTGCTGGTATTGAAGTGATCATCGCAGCAGGCAGCGCAGAGAATGTGGTCTTCGACTCACTCAGCGCAGAACCACAAGGCACACGTTTCTTGCCATTAGAAGAGGCGCTTGAAAACCGTAAGCGTTGGATCCTAGCTGGCCCTGCATCGGCTGGTGATATCGTGGTTGATGACGGTGCAGTGAATGCTGTGAACACTAAAGGCAGCAGCTTATTGGCTAAAGGTGTGATTCAAGTTCGCGGTGAGTTCTCTCGTGGCGAGGTGACTCAAGTGACTGATAAAAAAGGTAAAGTGATTGCGCGTGGTATCGCAAGCTACTCAAGCCAAGACTTGGCGAAGATTGCGGGCAAACACAGTAAAGATATTGGAGAAATTCTGGGTTATGACTACGGCTCAGAGGTTATTCACCGTGATGACATGGTAGTGATCCAAGAGTAACAGACGAGCTAAACTTAGTACGCTTACTCAGAAAATGAGAGACCAATGAATAGCTGCCGATAGAAGGTGGCTATTTCATTAACTAGCGTACCCAGAATTTCAGATAGACAGACAGAATTAAGGGAGAGTTAAACGTGGATTTAACTAACATGGGTATCGCAGCAAAAGAGGCTGCCTTTCACCTAGCAACAGCATCAACAGCGCAGAAGAATAAAGCGCTCTCTATTATTGCAGATGAGCTAGAAGCTAATGCAGCGACCATTCTTGAAGCGAACGCAAAAGATATTGAATTGGGTCGTGAAGCTGGTTTAACAGAAGCGCTGCTTGACCGCCTACTTCTTAACGAAGAGCGTCTAACGGGTATTGCTAACGATGTGCGCAACGTTATCAGCCTGAATGACCCTGTAGGCAGCGAAATTGACAGCAAAGTGCTAGAAAACGGCATGTCGCTTTCTCGTCGTCGCGTACCGCTTGGTGTTGTTGGTGTTATTTATGAAGCACGCCCGAACGTAACCATCGACATTGCTGCACTGTGCCTGAAAACAGGTAACGCAAGCATCCTACGTGGTGGTAAAGAGACGTTTTTCTCAAACATGGAGCTGGTTAAGGTTATCCAATCTGCACTAGAAAAAGCAGAGCTACCAGCGGCATCGGTACAATACATTGAGAAGCCAGATCGCGAACTTGTGTCTCAGCTACTTAAGCTAGATGAGTACGTTGATATGATCATCCCACGTGGTGGTGCAGGTCTACACAAAATGTGTAAAGAGAACAGCACCATCCCAGTAATCATCGGTGGCTTTGGTATTAGTCACATCTTCGTTGATGAGTCGGCTGACCTAGAAAAGTCAGTGAATGTGGTTGAGAACTCAAAGGTTCAACGTCCATCAGCATGTAACTCACTAGATACTCTGCTTGTTCATGAAGCGGTCGCTGAGGAGTTCCTTGGTAAGCTTAAAACACGCCTAGCGGGTAAAGTGACATTAGTGGCTGATGCAAGTGCTAAAGCGCTGCTTGCTGATTTCGCTGACGTGCGTGATGCGGGTGAGGATGATTTCGATACTGAGTGGCTAAGCTACACCTTAGGTGTCAAAGTGGTTGCTGACGTAGCTCAGGCAATTGACCACATGCGCGTACACAATGCGAGTCATTCAGATGCGATCATGACAAACAGCCTAGAGAGCTCTGAACGCTTCATTAACTCAGTCGGTTCTGCGGCGGTTTATGTCAACGCATCAACTCGCTTTACGGATGGCGCGCAGTTTGGTCTGGGAGCAGAAGTGGCGGTATCAACACAGAAGCTTCATGCTCGTGGCCCTATGGGATTGGAAGAGCTGACCAGCTACAAGTGGGTTGGTAAAGCGAACTACCTAATTCGTAGCTAGGATGAATGTGAAGCTCGGTTGGTCATAATCAACCAATAACCACATAAAAGGGCCTTAATTGGCCCTTTTTCTTTCCCTACGTTTGGCAATTCCGTTACACTGACAATCAATTATTTGGAGGTGATATGCATTGTCCTTTTTGTTCAGAGAACGACACTAAAGTAATCGACTCAAGGCTAGTCGCAGACGGGCATCAAGTTCGTCGTCGCCGTCAATGCCTGGCCTGTAGTGAGCGTTTTACGACATTCGAATCGGCTGAGCTTGTTATGCCAAAAGTGATCAAGTCGAATGGCAACCGTGAACCCTTTAACGAAGACAAAATGGTCGGCGGAATTCAACGTGCATTAGAGAAGCGCCCAGTGAGCGCAGATGCCATTGAACTTGCGATCAGTACCATCAAGTCTCAACTGCGAGCAACTGGCGAGCGTGAAGTACCAACAGAGATGATTGGGAATCTTGTCATGGACCAACTGAAAGAGCTCGATAAGGTGGCTTACATTCGTTTTGCCTCTGTTTACCGCAGTTTTGAAGACATCCGAGAGTTTGGCGAAGAGATTGCCAAGCTAGAGGACTAACTCCCACTCATGTCAAAATTTTCTCCGTTAGATTTTCAAATGATGTCGCGTGCCATGCAACTGGCTAAGCGCGGCATTTATACCACTGCACCAAATCCAAATGTGGGCTGCGTTATCGCGCACGGCGACAACATTGTTGGTGAAGGTTTTCATGCCAAAGCGGGTGAAGCACACGCAGAAGTTCATGCCATGAGAATGGCTGGCGATAAAGCCAAAGGCGCGACTGCTTATGTCACGCTAGAGCCGTGCTCTCATTACGGTCGTACACCGCCATGTGCTGAAGGGTTGATTAAGGCTCAAGTTGCCAAAGTGATTTGCGCAATGGAAGACCCAAACCCGAAAGTTGCAGGCCGTGGCATCAAAATGCTGCGTGATGCGGGTATTGAGGTGCAAGTCGGGCTGCTAGAGCAAGATGCATTGGCGTTAAACCCAGCCTTTATCAAACGCATGCAAACAGGTAGGCCGTTTGTTCAATTGAAGATGGCAGCAAGCTTAGACGGTCAAACCGCTTTGAGTAATGGTCAGAGCCAATGGATTACTTCGCCGCATGCTCGTCGTGATGTGCAGCATTTCCGTGCCAAGGCGGGAGCGGTATTATCGACCAGTCAAACCGTGATTGAAGATAATGCGTCACTTAATGTGCGTTGGGATGAATTACCGCAAGCGGTACAAGCTCTTTATCCGCCATCTTCACTGCGCCAACCTACGCGCGTGATTCTCGATCGACAGGCACAGCTGCTTCAAGCTGATAATCAAGATCTCAAGTTGTATCAATCTCAAGCGCCAGTGTTGCGTGTTGCTGAATCTGAAGCTGACATTATGGTTGCTCTCGACAGTGAGGGGCAGCTTGATATTACCCAACTGGTTCAAGATCTTCCTAGTCATCATATCGACCATATTTGGGTGGAAGCGGGTGCAACATTGGCAAAAAGCTTTATTGAGAATCAACTGGTTGACGAGCTAATCTTATACTTAGCACCTAAACTAATGGGCAGCGATGGCCGCGGTTTGATGGGTGCGTTGGGCTTAAGCTCAATGGATGCCGTGATCGATTTGTCGATCATAGATGTACGTATGGTAGGGCCTGATATTCGCATTGTCGCTCAGCCAGTATGGAAATCTTAATCCGCGATAGTTATATCTATAGTAATTTAACTGCTTGATGCAAAAGCAGTAAGAACAAGAGTTTTAGAATGTTTACAGGAATTGTAGAAGCCGTAGGTACCTTAAGTGCTATCACACCTCGCGGTGAAGATATTACGGTCACCGTGAATGTCGGTAAGCTGGATATGTCTGATGTACAGCTCGGCGACAGCATCGCCACCAATGGTGTGTGTTTGACTGTGGTTGAATTCGATGACAACAGCTACAGCGCTGACTTATCACTGGAAACTCTGAAAAAGACCGGCTTTATCGACTATCAAGCGGGCGATAAGGTAAACCTTGAGAAAGCAATGCTGCCGACCACTCGTTTTGGCGGCCACATTGTTTCTGGTCACGTTGATGGTGTGGGCGAGATCGTTGAGCGCAACCAAGTTGGTCGTGCAATTGAATTCTGGGTAGAGATGCCAGCGGAGATCTCAAAGTACGTCGCTCAAAAAGGCTCTATTACTGTCGACGGTATCAGCCTCACAGTGAACGATTTACGTAAGAACGCGTTTAAGCTGACTATTGTTCCCCACACCTCATCAGAGACGACGATTGATCAATTTAATGTCGGTCGTAAGGTGAACCTTGAAGTCGACGTACTTGCTCGTTACATGGAGCGACTACTGCAAGGCCAGCAAGAAGAGTCTAAGCCAGAGTCTCGTCTAACAATGGAATTCTTACAACAAAACGGTTTTGCTTAATCAACGACTCCTTGTGCGCGACAGCGAAGGGCAGTGGAGTTGAGCAATTCCAATCAGGTTTAAACAGTGTCGGTTCTTGGAAGCAGAACCATTTCAAAGGATATAAAATAATGCCAATTAGTACTCCTCAAGAAATTATTGAAGACATCCGCCTAGGAAAGATGGTTATCCTGATGGACGATGAAGATCGCGAGAATGAAGGCGATCTGATCATGGCGGCAGAGCATGTAACGCCAGAAGCAATCAATTTTATGGCGATGTTCGGTCGTGGCTTGATCTGTCTGACGCTAACCAAAGAGCGCTCGAGCCGTTTAGGTCTCGCGCCAATGGTTCAAGACAACAACGCGCAATACACCACTAACTTCACTGTTTCTATTGAAGCTGCGCAAGGCGTAACGACGGGCATTTCTGCATCGGATCGTGCCGTGACTGTTCAGGCGGCTGTAGCGAAAGAGGCGAAAGCGGCAGACCTAGTTCAACCGGGCCATATCTTCCCATTGACGGCTCAAGAGGGCGGTGTATTAACACGTGCAGGTCACACTGAAGCGGGGTGTGATTTGGCTCGCTTGGCAGGCTGTGAACCAGCATCTGTGATTGTTGAAATCCTGAATGACGATGGCACTATGGCACGTCGTCCAGACCTTGAAGTGTTTGCTGAAAAGCATGACATCAAACTAGGTACGATTGCAGACCTTATCGAATACCGCAACAACACCGAGACAACGATTGAGCGCGTCGCGCAGTGTCATTTGCCAACTGAGTTCGGTGATTTCGAACTCGTGACATACCGTGACACGATTGATAACCAAATCCACTACGCGATGCAAAAGGGTGACCTAACGGGTGAAGCGCCATTGGTTCGTGTTCACCTGCATGACACATTCACCGATCTGCTGCATTCTGATCGTGGTACTGAGCGCAGCTGGTCGCTAGATAAAGCGATGAAGCGTGTCGGCGAAGAAGGTGGTGTTCTAGTGATTCTTGGCAATGAAGAGTCGTCTGATTCTCTAATCCACAAAGTGAAGACTTTCGAAGCTCAAGACAAGAACGAGCAGCCAACTATGGCTAAAAAGCAAGGTACGTCACGTCGTGTTGGTGTCGGTTCTCAGATCCTGCAAGACCTTGGTGTTCAGGACATGCGTCTACTCTCTTCAAGCACGAAACGCTACCACGCACTGGGTGGTTTTGGTTTAAACGTTGTTGAGTATGTGTGCGAATAACGCTGATTCAAAACAGAACAATCAGCAAACTTTTTAGGTAATACAGTCTCGATTAAACGATAAGTATCAAGCAGAGAGCACAAGATTGCATAGTCCGCTCTCTGCGTTTTGAGCCTTATCGACAAAGGAATCACGCTGTCGTTACCACTTTGTTTCTCCGGTATCAGCTCAATAAAATTAGCATTAGATATTGCTCACAGTTTTGTGCTAGAATCCGGCGATTCTCACTTGATGAAAATAGTTAAAGGAAGGCTTATGAAAGTGATCGAGGGTGGCTTCCCAGCGCCAAATGCAAAAATTGCTATCGTTATTGCTCGTTTCAACAGTTTTATTAACGAAAGTTTACTTTCTGGTGCAATCGATACTTTAAAACGTCACGGACAAGTTAGCGAAGACAACATCACTGTTGTTCGTTGTCCAGGTGCAGTTGAACTTCCACTTGTAGCGCAGCGCGTTGCAAAAACAGGTAAGTTCGACGCGATTGTATCTCTAGGTACAGTAATTCGTGGCGGTACGCCTCATTTTGACTATGTTTGTAGTGAATGTAATAAAGGTTTGGCGCAAGTGTCTCTGGAATACTCTCTTCCAGTAGCATTCGGTGTGCTAACTGTTGATACGATCGATCAAGCTATTGAACGCGCAGGAACCAAGGCTGGTAATAAAGGTGCAGAAGCTGCACTAAGCGCACTTGAGATGATCAACGTTCTTTCTGAAATCGATTCCTAATGGGGGCCAGTGTGAAACCAGCCGCACGTCGTAACGCACGTCAATTTGCTCTACAAGCAATTTATTCTTGGCAAATTACTAAAGAAAATATTGCCACAGTTGAAGAACAGTTCTTATCTGGTGGTAAGTATGATGAAGAAGAGCATCACGCAGCTGAGCCTGCGCTTGCTATGCCAGAAACAGACGTTGCATACTTCCGCGACCTGCTAACTGGTGTTGCTCTAAGCCACATGGAACTAGACAGCAAACTTCGTCCATTCGTATCTCGCCCGATGCAAGATCTGGACTTAATGGAGCTTGCTCTTCTTCGCCTAGCTATGTACGAGATGACTCGTCGCGAAGATGTACCATACAAAGTGGTTATCAACGAAGCTATCGAACTTGCAAAAGTATTTGCAGCAGAAGACAGCCACAAGTTTGTTAACGGTGTACTTGATAAAGCAGCACCGCACGTTCGTAAGAAATAATACGTTCGACATAGAATCGAAAGGTCAGCAAATATGCTGGCCTTTTTTGTAACTGATGACGGTAATATCAATCGTAGTAAATAACTGCTCACCCTAGCTTGTTAAAATGCTCGATAACAGCGTTAGAATTTTTGATTGTAGAATAACTACTTATCGAAACTCTCTTTTGCAAAAAAGCTGCCTTGTTCTCAAGCCTTTTTCCTGCGCTATTTTTGAACACTTACTTACTGTGATTGGTATAAAAGAAAGGTAATCACATGTCTGGTGAGTTTAACCTGATTGATAAATACTTCGTAAACCGACAGCCTCAACGTAAGGATGTACATCTTGCCGCAGGTGATGACTGCGCCTTGGTCAAGCCACCAAGTAATGTAGAAATTGCTATCAGCACTGACACCTTAGTTGCGGGGACACACTTTTTAGCCGAAGCGAATCCGGCTTGGGTGGCGCATAAGGCTCTCGCATCGAACATCAGCGATTTGGCTGCTATGGGCGCAACCCCTGCTTGGGTTTCGTTCGCGCTGACCATGCCTGAAGTTGATGAGCAGTGGCTGGCTCCTTTCTGTGACTCCTTTTTTAAGCTTGCGGACTATTTTGGTATTCAACTGATCGGTGGTGATACCACTAAGGGCCCTTTGAGCCTGACGTTGACAGTGCAAGGCTTTGTGCCTGAAGGTAAAGCGCTGCGTCGTGACGGTGCTAAGGTCGGGGATTGGATTTATGTGACAGGTAACCTAGGCGACAGTAAGGCAGGCCTAGAGGTGTTACTGAATCCAGAAGAAAACCAATCTAGACCCTATGCTAGAGAGCTTGAAGAGAGACACTACATTAGCTCTCCGCGAGTGCTTGCTGGTCAGGCTCTTGTGAACCTCGCTTCATCCGCTATTGATATCTCAGATGGCGTAATTGCGGACTTGAAACATATCCTTAAGCGTTCACAAGTGGGCGCGAGCATCGATGTGAGTGCATTGCCTATTTCTCAAGAGCTACGCCAGTTCACATCTGATATTTCAGCAGCCCAGAATTATGCGCTGGCCAGTGGTGAAGAGTATGAGCTTTGCTTTACCGTGCCGGAAGAAAATAAAGGTTCATTGGAAAGTGCATTGTCGCACACTGGAACAAAAGTTACCTGCATTGGTCAGATAAGACCTGTAGAATTCTTTGAATTGCATAACAACGGTCAACCACTAAGTTGGGACTTAAGTGGATACGATCATTTTAAGGTAAACGGATGACAAACCCTCTCTCTCTTATTTCACTAAAGAACCCTTGGCACTTGTTGGCTACTGGATTTGGTAGCGGACTGTCACCAGTCGTGCCTGGCACTATGGGGACTTTAGCCTCGATTCCGCTATACCTACTGTTGGTGCAGTTGCCGTTTCCGCTGTATGTGGTGGCTGTAGTTATTAGCTGCGTTATTGGTGTCAAAATTTGTCAGGTCACTTCTGACGACATGGGTGTACACGATCATGGCTCAATTGTCTGGGATGAGTTTGCAGGCTTTTGGATCACCATGAGTCTAGTGCCTTTACTGCAGATACCAATCGATGAGTGGAAGTGGCTGTTGACAGGCTTCGTCCTGTTCCGCTTCTTTGATATGGTGAAGCCATGGCCGATCGGCTGGTTAGACAAACGCATTCATGGCGGTTTAGGCATCATGATTGATGATATCGTCGCGGGCGTGATGGCTGGCATTGCGCTTTACGCCGTGGGGCATTTTGCAGGTTGGTTAGCATAAACTGTTTACGGCGCTCTAGCAGGCTTGTATTGAGTTGGAGCGTCTTAGTTGGTTAGTAACACAATAGAAAACAAGGAATAATAATGTCTAAGAAGGTTTATTGTATTGCTCAGTTTCTGCCAAAAGAGGGCAAACTGAACGAGCTATTCGAAGTACTAAAAGCGCTTGAGCCAAATACAATGCGTGAAGATGGTTGTATTCAATACACGGTGACGCGCCACTTGCAGAGCCCATTTGCTGAAGGTGAGAGCTACCCTATCGCATTCAACGAGATCTGGGCAGACAATGAAGCGTTTGAAGCGCACTGCCAACGTCGTGAAATTCAACAGTTCTTCCAGCAACAATGCGTTGAAGAGACTGGACTAGTTGAGAAGTTTAATGTGTGTATCTACACTGATGAACCAGAGAACTACGACGCACCTGTTCTGAAATAATCGAATGCTTGCTATCAAATCGGTAATAAAAAAGGTTGACCATATGGCCAACCTTTTTTGTACCTGAAGCATTCGCTGCTTATTTAGCGAGGTAGTCCTTGATCGCTTTCTCAATCCCTTTCGCATCTAAGCCAAGTTCTTCGTGTAGCTCACCTTGTGTGCCTTGAGCGATGAACTTGTCTGGTAGGCCAAGGTTCAATACTGGCATTGGCAGTTTCTCTTGCATTAAGAACTCTACTACACCTGCACCAGCACCGCCGGCAATCGCATTCTCTTCAATCGTTACTAGAACGTCGTGCTCAGCGGCCAATTGTTTGATAAGTGCTTCATCGAGAGGTTTCACAAAGCGCATGTCTGCAACGGTGGCATCGAGAGCATCAGCGGCTTGTAGTGCATTCTCAAGGAAGGTACCGAAGCTTAGGATTGCTATTTTCGACCCCTCTTTCTGCTGCTCACTGCTGCGAACGATACGGCCTTTACCAATCTCAAGCGCAGTGAACTCGCTTTGAATTTCTGTGCCCATGCCGTTACCGCGAGGGTAGCGAACCGCACTTGGACCATTGTGTTGGTGGCCCGTGTAGAGCATTTGACGACATTCGTTCTCGTCGCTTGGTGCCATGATCACCATGTTAGGAATGCAGCGCATAAAGCTTAAGTCGAACGCACCTTGATGAGTCTGACCATCGGCACCCACAAGACCTGCACGGTCAATGGCGAACATCACAGGTAAATCCATGATAGCGACATCGTGGATCAACTGGTCGTAGCCACGTTGGAGGAAGGTCGAGTAGATAGCCACAATTGGCTTATTACCTGCAATCGCCATGCCTGTTGCTAGTGTTACCGCGTGCTGCTCTGCAATCGCAACATCGAAGTACTGTTCTGGGTACTCTTTCGAGAATCGAACCATACCTGAGCCTTCACGCATCGCTGGAGTAATCGCCATCAGCTTGGGATCTTGCGCGGCCATATCACACAGGAAGTCACCGAAGATCTTAGAGAAAGTCGGCTTAGCACTGGTGCTCTTTGGCAGGCTAGAGTGTGCAGGATCGAACTTAGGTACACCGTGGTAGCCAATCGGATCTTTCTCAGCCGGCTCGTAGCCCTTACCTTTTTTGGTCATGATGTGCAGGAACTGAGGGCCTTTTAGATCTCTCATGTTCTTAAGCGTTTTGATTAGCTCGTTAACATCATGGCCATCCACTGGGCCGATGTAGTTAAAGCCAAGTTCTTCAAACATGGTGCCAGGAATGACCATGCCTTTTAGGTGTTCTTCAGTACGACGCACTAGCTCTTTGATCGGTGGAACGCCAGAGAGCACTTTCTTGCCACCTTCACGAATTGACGTGTAAAGATTGCCAGAAAGAACCTGAGCTAAGTGATTGTTAAGCGCACCCACGTTTTCAGAGATCGACATTTCGTTATCGTTAAGGATAACCAGCATATCGTTGTGAACGTCACCGGCGTGGTTCATAGCCTCAAATGCCATACCAGCAGTGATCGCACCATCACCGATTACGCTCACGACTTTACGATCTTTACCCTCTTTTTTGGCACTGATTGCCATACCAAGAGCGGCACTAATAGACGTCGATGAGTGACCAACAGATAGGGTGTCGTATTCGCTCTCTTCTCGCCAAGGGAAAGGGTGTAAGCCGTCTTTCTGGCGGATAGTTGATAGGCGATCACGACGACCCGTTAAAATTTTATGTGGGTAAGCCTGATGGCCCACATCCCAAACCAACTGATCGAAAGGAGTGTTATATACATAATGTAAAGCGACCGTCAGTTCCACTGTACCTAGGCCTGATGCTAAGTGACCGCTTGATTGGCTCACGGAGTTCAAGAGGTAGGTACGAAGCTCATCGCAGAGCTGTGGAAGCGTCTCTTTTGGTAAAAGACGCAAGTCCTCTGGCTTATCAGCCAAGGCAAGAGTTGGGTACTTTGAAATATCAAGAGTCATAGGTAATGCGCGCTTATTGTCTTAGTTCTTGCGCTCGATGACATATCGGGCGAACTCTTCGAGTGACTGGGTATTGTATGGGATTGCATCTAAAGCTTGAAGCGCTTCGTTCAATAGAGTTTGAGCTTTTTCTTGAGCGCCGTCCAATCCTAATAAAGAAGGATAGGTGCTTTTGTTAAGTTCTTCATCAGAACCCTGTGGTTTACCAAGAGTTTCCGTATCACTAACGATATCGAGAATGTCATCTTGAACTTGAAACGCTAAACCAACCGCATCGGCAAATTTATCAAGTTGTGGTAGCACCTCGAAGGCTTTCTCACCAGCAGAGAGCGCACCTAAACGAATGGCACACTTCATCAATGCCCCTGTTTTGTTGCGATGAACCTCTTCCAGCTCTTGCAGGGAAATAGTGCGGTTCTCCGCTTCCAGATCAAGTGCTTGTCCAATGCACATACCTTGAGCACCAGAGGCTTGAGCTAAGCTTTGAATCATGCGGACACGGTTACTCTCGCCAACTGCACTTAGTGAGCCTTCTGCAAGTATAGTAAAGGCTAGGGTTTGGAGTGCATCGCCGGTAAGAATAGCCGTAGCTTCGTCAAATTTAATATGACAGGTTTGATGACCGCGACGCAGTTCGTCGTCATCCATTGCAGGCAGATCATCATGGATGAGTGAGTAGGCATGGATACACTCAATCGCTGATGCTGGAGTGTCTAGCTCTTCAGCGCTGCAGCCGAGCATTTCCCCTGTGATGTAGACAAGAAATGGACGCGCGCGTTTTCCACCCAGCAATAAGCCATAACGCATAGCCTTGATTAGGTTTTGGTTTTGATGTGGAAGGCGGTCAAGCCATTGGTTTAACTGCTCGTTATTACGTGCTTGATAAGACGTTAAAGTCTCAATCATAGGGGATCTCATACTATTCGTTATTCTGGTTGTGGGTTGAAGTCACTCAGCTCAGCATCTTCGCTGTTTTGCAAAAGAATACTCACGCGCTGCTCTGCGTCGTTGAGTCTGCTTTGACCTGCACGAGCTAGTGCAATTCCACGCTCGAATTTCTTCAGCGCATCATCTAAAGCTAGATCACCATTTTCAAGTTGATCAACTAAGCCATCAAGCTCTTCAATTGCTGCTTCAAAGCTCATATTCTCCGGTTTCTTAGTAGCCATAATAGTTCTGCGTTTGGAAAGATGAGCGAACGTTACCCTAGGGCGTGAAGATGGTCAAATGTAACCAATAAAATTTGCTAGAAAGTTTGTTTTATCGGACGCTTGGCAGTCATAACTGTGTGACTTGAGAAGTGTCTCGTTGGAGAGGGCTGACATTTGATGCGTTTGTTCGTGATGTGCAGTTATTCATGAGTCTTAATGTTATTGCTACTCAAAAGTGTGATACTTAGGCCAAGAATTTTCTAAAAGATCTTATAGTCTTGCCGATAAGAAGATTATTCTCGAGGTAGAACAAGAAAAAGCATGAGGAGTGCTCAGTGGATTTAGCAACCCTAATAGGTTTGATTGGTGGATTTGCCTTCGTGATCATGGCAATGATCTTAGGCGGAAGCCTTGGGATGTTCTATGACACGACTTCGATCTTGATCGTGGTTGGTGGTTCAACCTTTGTGGTCTTGATGAAGTTCACAATGGGCCAGTTCTTTGGCGCGGCAAAGATTGCAGGTAAGGCCTTTATGTTTAAAGCTGACGAGCCCGAAGACTTGATCGCGAAAGTGGTTGAGATGGCTGATGCGGCTCGTAAAGGCGGTTTTCTTGCTCTGGAAGAGATGGAAATCAATAATAGCTTTATGCAGAAGGGCATCGATTTGCTTGTCGATGGTCACGATGCTGACGTAGTAAGGGCGGCATTACAAAAAGATATCGCTCTAACCGATGAGCGACATGAGCGTGGTGGCAAAGTATTCAGCGCCTTCGGTGACGTTGCACCAGCGATGGGTATGATTGGTACTCTTGTTGGTCTGGTTGCGATGCTTTCGAACATGGATGATCCAAAAGCGATCGGTCCTGCGATGGCGGTGGCACTCTTAACCACACTTTACGGTGCGATTCTGTCCAACATGGTGTTTTTCCCAATTGCCGACAAACTGGCACTGCGCCGTGAACAAGAGACGCTAAACCGCCGCTTAGTTATGGATGGTGTATTAGCGATTCAAGATGGTCAAAACCCACGTGTTATCGATGGCTACCTGAAGAACTACCTCAATGAGAGTAAACGTCTTCTTGATGGCGAAGCTGATTAAGGAGCTCGGTAATGGAAGAAGAAACGCCCTGTAAATGTCCGCCCCCCGGCTTACCTTTATGGATGGGTACCTTTGCTGACTTGATGTCGCTGCTGATGTGTTTCTTCGTACTGCTGCTCTCTTTCTCAGAGATGGACGTACTGAAGTTTAAACAGATCGCCGGCTCAATGAAGTTTGCCTTTGGTGTACAAAACCGTTTGGAAGTGAAAGACATTCCAAAAGGGACCAGTATCATCGCGCAAGAGTTTCGCCCGGGTCGTCCGGAGCCGACACCGATTGACGTGATTATGCAGCAGACCATAGATGTTACTCAGCAAACGCTTGAATTTCATGAGGGTGAATCTGATCGTGCAGGTGGCACCATGCGTGATCAAGGTAAGATGACCGGCGGCAAGTCGCCAGAGATTTCGACTCATGATAACCAAAATTCTGAGTCAGATAATCAACAGCAGCAGTCTGAAGCGCAATCGCAAGAGATGGAAACCTTAATGGAGAGCATTAAGAAAGCCTTGGAGCGTGAGATTGATCAGGGGGCGATTGAGGTAGAAAACCTTGGTCAGCAGATTGTGATTCGAATTCGAGAAAAAGGGGCGTTCCCTCAAGGTTCGGCGTTCTTGCAACCCAAGTTCCGTCCTTTGGTGAGACAGGTGGCTGAATTGGTGAAAGACGTACCGGGTATTGTTCGTATATCAGGGCATACCGATAACCAGCGCTTGGATTCAGAGTTATATCGTTCAAATTGGGATCTCTCATCTCAGCGAGCGGTATCGGTTGCCCAAGAGATGGAGAAGGTCAGAGGTTTCTCTCACCAGCGACTACGAGTTCGCGGCATGGCAGATACTGAGCCTCTGGAGCCGAATGATACTGACTGGCAAAGAAGTCTTAACCGCCGAGTTGAGATAAGTATCATGCAGGGTGAACCGCTCTACAGTGATGAAGTTCCGGTCGTGACTGAATAGAATTACTTCAATAATCAAGCTTAAATCGAAAGCCCGAGTTATCGAGACTCGGGCTTTTTTGTGGGAAAAACTAAACCTTTCACTGTGTTTAGCAGTACAAATTCTGGAGGTTGAGTGCTTATTCCCTGTTGACGATAGGGTTAGAGCAAGCATTCTTTTCCTTGTATGACTTTCTCATGTATAATTCGCGCCCTTAGATTTAGATATGATCTATTCTTGCTTCAAGTGCTCGGTAAAATCTCAGTTTTTTGCTTAGCGCCGAGCCCCTTAAACTTGTTTAATGTTGTGAAAGTACTATGAAATTTATTGTTAAGCCCCATCCGGAAATTTTTGTAAAAAGTGAATCGGTGCGTAAGCGCTTCACAAGGATTCTAGAGTGCAACATTCGCAACGTTATCCAGCGTCGCTGTGAAAGTGTTGCGGTATTCAACCGTCGTGATCATATCGAAGTGACATCTGAGAGCGATAAGTACTACCCAGAAGTGCTTGAGATCCTGACTCAAACTCCAGGTATTCACCACTCTTTGGAGGTTCAGCAGTCTGAATTCAAAGACCTACACGATATTTTCGAGCAGGTATTAGAGCGTAGCCGTGGTGACATCGAAGGTAAGACTTTCTCTGTTCGTGCTAAGCGTCGTGGTAAACACGAGTTCACGTCTATTGAACTAGAGCGTTACGTTGGTGGTGGTCTAAACCAAGCGGTAGAATCGGCAAGCGTTAAGCTGAAAGATCCAGAAGTGACGGTTAAAGTCGAAATCGCAAACGACAAGCTTAACCAGATCATCGCTCGTCACAAGGGCCTAGGTGGTTTCCCTCTAGGTACGCAAGAAGACGTGCTGAGCCTGATTTCTGGTGGTTTTGACTCTGGCGTTTCAAGCTACCTACACATCAAACGTGGTTCTAAAGTACATTACTGCTTCTTCAACCTAGGCGGTCCTGCACACGAAATCGGTGTTAAGCAAGTCGCTCACTACCTGTGGAACAAGTTTGGTTCTTCTGCAAAAGTGAAATTCATCTCTATCGACTTCGAACCAGTTGTGGCTGAAATTCTTGAGAACGTGGAAGATGGTCAAATGGGCGTTGTTCTTAAGCGTATGTTTATGCGTGCTGGTGGCATGGTGGCAGAGAAGTTCAAGATCGAAGCACTGGTTACAGGTGAAGCACTAGGTCAGGTATCAAGCCAAACGCTGACTAACCTACGTCACATCGATAACGTAACGGACACTCTGATCCTTCGCCCACTGATCAACTGGGACAAAGAAGACATCATCGACCTTGCGCGTAACATCGGTACGGAAGATTTCGCAAAAGTGATGCCTGAATACTGTGGTGTTATCTCTAAGAAGCCAACAGTAAAAGCGAAGAAAGGTAAGCTAGAAGCGGAAGAAGCGAAGTTTAACTTTGAAGTGCTTGAGCAAGTGATTGAGAACGCTCGCGTGATGGACATTCGTGACATCGAGAAAGAGAGCCAGGAGCAAGCACCTGAAGTTGAGCAGGTTCAAGCTGTTGCTGAGCACGCAATCGTACTGGATATCCGTAGCCCTGATGAAGAAGACGAAAACCCACTAGAGATTGAGGGCGTTGACGTGAAGCACCTACCTTTCTACAAGCTAGCAACGCAGTTCGGTGATCTTGACCAGAGTAAAGAGTACCTACTGTACTGTGACCGTGGTGTTATGAGCCGTCTGCAAGCGCTTTACTTGCAAGAGCAAGGTTTTTCTAACGTGAAAGTGTACCGTCCTTAGGTCACTCTCCAAAAGTTATCTTAAAAGCCGCTATAACAGCGGCTTTTTTATCGGTCGTTGAAAACAGAGTGTTCCAAGTAACGGAGCTCTAGGCTTTAGGAAAGTTCTGCGGGAGCAGGGCTCTTGCTGCTTCTTCATCGATTGTTGATTTAAAGTCTATCCCACTTTCGATCTCGCGTGCTTTGGCAACGGCTGGGCGCGCATTGATCTGTTCAAACCAGCGCTTTAGGTTTGGATAATCATTGAGTGCATCCTCTCCGAGCACAAATGGTGCTTTGTCTATCCAGCCCCAAGCCGCCATATCGACGATGGTGTATTCTTCACCCACCATGTATGTTTTATCGGCCAGATGATTGTCTAGTACCTCATAGTGCCTTTCTGCTTCACGACGGTAGCGATTCTTTGCGTAAGGAAGATCTTCTGGCGCCGCCTTATGAAAGTGAACCGATTGACCCGAGAAAGGCCCCAGTCCTGATGCGATAAACATCAACCAAGAGAGCAACTCACCGCGCGTTTGTGGCTGACCTGCAAACAGGCCGGTTTTCTCTGATAGATAAAGAAGGATCGCGTTGGAGTCGAAAATGCGGGTGCCGTCATCCTCAATCGCCGGGGTTTTGCCATTTGGGTTAACTAGGCGAAATTCCGGAGTATGTTGCTCACCTTTGAGCGTGTCGACTGGGACAAGCTCGTAGGCTAGACCTGTCTCTGCAAGGTAGAGTGCAACTTTCATAGGGTTTGGGGTACGGTGGAAGTAGAACTTAATCATCAGTGAACTCCTAGTTCGTTATTTGTCGTCGGCACGTCCGTGCTTGTGCATTGACTATAATTCAACATGAACGGTCGTTCAAATTTAATTTGTCAGTTTAAGCATAAATGACTCAGACTAAGAGTGTTTCAATAAGGTGAGCTATTGATAAACGTATTGTTATACCAATCACAGTAAGTAAGTGATTAGAAATAGCGCAGAAAAAAGCTTGAGAACAAGGCAGCTTTTCTGCAACAGAGAATTTCGATAAGTAGTTACTCTACAATCAAAAATTCTAACGCAGTTATCGAGCATTTTAGCAAGCTAGGGTGAGCAGTTATTTACTACGATTGGTATTATTAAACGGTAGATAAAAAAACACCGCCATAAAGGCGGTGTAAAGAAATTTGACAGACAGGTCAAAATAAATACAGGAAGTAGATGCCTCGTTTTAGGGGATTACTAAAACAAAACATTTGGTAGAACTCTACCCAACTCGAAAAGTACGAGTTTGCAAACACAACATCGCAGTGACTAAGCCAATTGATTCAGAGAGAATCAAGCCGTTCAGGCTAGTGACTGCGGGAGGAAATATAGAATTTCTCTAGCCGCTAAGCAATGGACAAATTATAATGTTTCAGATAAAAAAAACTAATGCCATTTTAGAGAGTAACTATGTCTCGTCGATTACCCCCACTAAACTCCTTACGAGTGTTTGAAGCTGCGGCTAGACACTTGAGTTTTACGCGTGCAGCAGAAGAGTTGTTTGTTACTCAAGCTGCGGTGAGTCACCAGATAAAATCATTGGAAGAGTTCCTCTCCTTGAAGCTCTTTCGCCGCAGGAATCGCTCTTTACTGCTTACCGAAGAGGGGCAGAGCTACTTCTTAGACATCAAAGATATCTTCACATCGCTTGCTGAGGCGACCGATAAGGTACTTGAGCGCAGTGAGAAAGGTGCGTTGACCATCAGCTTGCCGCCTAGCTTTGCTATCCAGTGGCTGGTGCCTCGTTTGGCCGATTTTAATCAACAAGAGCCTGATATTGACGTTCGTATCAAAGCGGTTGATATGGATGAGGGTTCACTGACAGACGATGTTGATGTCGCGATTTACTACGGGCGAGGTAATTGGCCGGGTTTACGTGCGGACAAACTTTACCAAGAATATCTGATCCCACTGTGTGCACCTTCAATTCTATTGGGCAATAAACCATTAGAGTCATTGAGTGATTTGGCATGTCATACGTTATTGCATGATACCTCTCGTAAAGATTGGAAACAGTTCGCAAAACAAAATGGTATTGATGGGGTTAACGTTAATCACGGTCCTATCTTCAGCCACTCAACCATGGTGCTGCAGGCTGCCGCTCATGGCCAAGGTATCGCATTGGGTAACAACGTATTAGCGCAGCCAGAAATTGAAGCTGGGCGTCTGATCGCCCCGTTTGATGAAGTGTTAATTAGTAAGAACGCTTTTTATGTCGTGTGTCATGACAAACAGGCAGACATGGGACGTATTGCGACATTCCGTGATTGGATGTTGGCGAAAGCACAGAGTGAACAAGAGGAACTACTCGATGAATAATTGGCTGATTGATGGTGAAGAGCATAGCCAGTATACCTTTGTGTTTGCTCACGGTGCTGGCGCAGGTATGGATCATGAATTCATGCAGTCAGTCGCTAAGGGCCTGGCGTTTAAGGGGATTCGCGTGATTCGATTCAACTTCCCTTACATGATCAAACGCGCTGAAGATGGTAAGCGTCGACCGCCAGATCGCGCGCCTAAGCTATTAGAGGCGTACCAAGAGGTGATTGAGCAAGTCGATGCCCAGACACTGGTTATTGGCGGTAAGTCGATGGGTGGGCGCATGGCCAGTCACTTATCTGATCACGACAAAGTGGCTGGTGTGGCGTGTTTGGGCTTTCCTTTCCATCCGCCGGGTAAGCCGGATAAGTATAAAGGTGAGCACTTAGCTGAGCTGAGTAAAGCGTGCCTTATCCTACAAGGGGAACGCGATACCTTTGGTAAGCGTGAAGAGTTTCCTGCGTTTAACCTCTCTGACTCGGTGTCTGTTGAGTTTATTCCGGATGGTGACCATAGTTTCAAGCCGCGTAAGAGCTCAGGGCATACTGAACAGCAAAACATTGCACTAGCGGTTGAGAAACTGGCTAAGTTCATTAAAGGAGCCATCGATGAAAAGTAAGGGGTTACTTACCTTTGCGGGCGCCTCTGGCGCGATTGCGGTGATGCTTGGGGCATTTGCAGCGCATGGACTTAAATCTCAGCTAGCCCCATATCTATTGGGTGTGTTCGAAACCGGTGTCTTGTATCAGTTTATCCATACCTTTGCGATTGTGGCGTGTGCTATCTTGCTGCAATTGAAACTTGGTGTTAAATCACAAAAATATTTTTTCATTGCGGCAATTTGCTTTATCATCGGCATCCTTTGTTTTAGTGGCAGCCTCTATGCGCTGGCGCTGACCGGAATTAAATGGTTTGGTCCAATAACGCCGTTAGGTGGACTACTATTTATCATTGGTTGGGGAGTCTTCTCCTTCGCTGCTTTGAATTTAAAAGAGGTAACTCAGTGAAACACGTACTACTTTATTGTCGCTCTGGTTTTGAAAAAGAATGTGCTGGCGAAATTCAAGACAAAGCAACACAGCTGGAAGTGTTTGGTTTTCCTCGCTTAAAAAACAATACGGGCTTTGTATTGTTTGAGTGTTATCAAGATGGCGAAGCGGATCGTTTGATCAAAGAAATTGATTTCCAGTCGCTGATCTTTGCTCGTCAAATGCTAGCAGTAGCCGTTGAAATCAAAGATCTGCCAAAAGATGATCGCATCTCTCCAATCCTTGATGAGCTGGCAGACAAAGAAGGTTTCCCACGCTGTGGCGACATTCGTATCGAAACGCCAGATACTAACGAAGCGAAGGAGCTACTGAAGTTCTGTCGTAAGTTTACCGTGCCGATGCGTCAAGCGATGCGTGGCAAGGGCTTGATGACCGCGAAAGATAATCCGAAGAAGCCAGTACTTCATCTATGTTTCATCGCACCGGGTCACTGCTTTGTTGGCTACTCTTACCCGAACAACAACTCTCAGTTTTTCATGGGTATCCCACGTCTTAAGTTCCCAGCAGACGCGCCAAGCCGTTCAACGCTGAAACTTGAAGAAGCATTCCATGTTTTCATCCCGCGTGATGAGTGGGATGAGCGTCTTGCGCCAGGTATGTGGGGGGTAGATTTAGGTGCGTGTCCGGGCGGTTGGACTTACCAACTGGTGAAGCGCTCTATGTTCGTTCACTGTGTCGATAACGGCATGATGGCGGATAGCCTGATGGAAACAGGTCAGATCAAACACCACATGGTCGATGGTTTCAAATTTGAACCAGACCGTAAGAACGTTACTTGGATCATCTGTGACATGGTTGAGAAGCCAGCGCGTGTTGCACACCTGATGGGCGAGTGGATCATTAAAGGTTGGGCGAAAGAAGCGCTGTTTAACCTCAAGCTGCCGATGAAAGGCCGTTACGATGAGGTTCTTCAAGATATCGAGAACCTAAAGCAGTTCCTAATCGAAAATAAAGTGAAGTTTAAGATGCAGGCGAAGCACTTGTACCATGACCGTGAAGAGATCACAGTACATATTCAGTCGCTTTCTAACATCTCTCCGCACTAATCGAAATCGATAGTCGTGTTGAAAAAATGCTCCTAATTGGGAGCATTTTTTATGCGCGTCAGATACCGGCGCTATTTGCCTTTCCTAGCCTATGGCTGAGGGTCGTAGCGCAGGTCTTGTAAATTGAAGCCAAGGTCGATGTCTGTCTTAAGTGCCGAAACCTGTTTACAGACACGTGCCGATTCAATATGTTCATCGAACTTTTTGCGATATTTTTTCGGCAGGTCTTCAGCTTGGTAGGCCGCTTCTATATCTGGATAATTGGTTAAGATCTCTTTAGCTGCTTTAGGTCCAATCCCTGGGATTCCGGGTACTTGACTAGAGCTTACGCCGGTTAAGCCCCAATAGTCGGCAAGTTGACTCGGTTTAACGCCAAACTCCGCTTCGATAAAAGGTGTATCTAACCAGCGTTGCTGGAAGTAATCACGAATTTGCAGAGTGGGAGAGAGCAACTGACAGTAGCCTTTATCCGTTGAGATAATCGTGACCTTCTGACCGCGGTCTGCCACTTTTTTGGCAAGCGTTGCGACTAAATCATCCGCTTCATCCCCATCGGATAACAGAGAATCGATACCTAGATCCCACCAAGCTTGTTGAATAGCATCTAATCCAGCCATTAATGGTTCAGGCATGGGTTTACGGTTCTCCTTGTAGCTTGGTAAGAGCTCCGCGCGCCAGCCACGATCTTGTAGATGATGATCAAACACCGCTATGATATGACTTGGTTTCGATTCTTTGGTGATGTTGTTTAGCGTTCGCGTCGTGGTGGTGATGGTTCTTGCAATATCGCTTGGGTCCGGCTGTGCAGAGTGAACACGGCGGATGAGGTTAAGGGCATCGATAATAACAAGATGGATAGACATAAGTTTCCAATAACTAATACCAATCGTAGTAAATAATTGCTCACCCTAGCTTGTTAAAATGCTCGATAACTGCGTTAGAATTTTTGATTGTAGAATAACTACTTATCAGAAAATTCTGCCTTGTTCTCAAGCCTTTTTCCTGCGCTATTTTTGATCACTTACTTACTGTGATTGGTATAAACAATAAATAAAGGGGCGGATGAACTCGCCCCTTATAGTAACGTATCACTTAAGTAGTTGAAATGCTCTGATCAGAATGGTCAGTCATTGTTTTGAGCAATCTTATAACACGGCACGTAATCGCTGCCACCCGGCAACTTCATACGGTGCTGCTCGACAAAGTCGTTGAGCAATCTGTCCATTTTCGCCATTAGCGCCTTATCCCCGTCAATGATGAATGGGCCGTGTTTTTCAATTTCGAGAATGCCCTCTGCCTTAACATTACCCGCTACAACGCCCGAGAAAGCTTTACGCAGATTGGCCGCTAAGCTCTCAGCCTTCTGATCCATGTGTAAGTCGAGTGCTGCCATAGATTCATGAGTTGGTTCAAATGGCAGTTGGAACTCAGGTTCAATATGCAGTGACCAGTTAAAGCTGTACGCGTCGCCGGTCTCTTTACGGTGTGAACGTACCGCAGGCATCGCTTGCTTCATAATTTTCGCTGCTTTAGCAGGATCATCGATTACGATCTCATAGTGTTTTTGAGCTTCTTTACCCAGTGTCGCTCCGATAAAACGGTCAATAGAGCGGAAATACTCTTCACTCTCTTTTGAGCCTGTTAACACAATCGGCATTGGTTGATCTGCATTGTTCGGATGCATCATGATACCTAGGATATAGAGCAGCTCTTCCGCCGTACCCGGTCCCCCTGGGAAGATGATGATGCCATGTGCCATACGCACAAAGGCTTCGAGACGTTTCTCGATGTCCGGCATGATCACTAACTCATTCACAATTGGGTTTGGTGGCTCTGCGGCAATGATCGATGGCTCGGTTAAGCCCAAGTAGCGGTGTTCAGTATAACGCTGCTTCGCATGACCAATGGCCGCTCCCTTCATAGGCCCTTCCATCGCGCCAGGGCCACAGCCGGTACAGATATTGAGTTCACGTAGGCCAAGTTCATTGCCCACTTCGCGAGTGTACTGGTATTCGCTGGCATTGATCGAGTGACCACCCCAACAAACAACTAAGTTAGGTTCTATGCCCGGTGTTAATGCACCGGCGTTTCTCAAAATGCCAAATACTAAGTTGGTGATATGCGTCGTATTGGTTAGGTTGAGCTTTTGGTTATCGGCAAGGTGCATGTTGACGTACACAATGTCGCGCAACACAGAAAACAGGTGCTCTTGAATACCTTTGATGATTTCGCCATCAACAAAGGCGTGCTCAGGTGGATTGTGAAGCTCGAGCTTTATGCCGCGCTCGCGTCGTATCACCTCAACATCGAAAGAGAGGTATTTATCCAGCAGCTCTTTTGAGTTGTCGGTGTGGCTGCCTGAGTTAAGTACCGCGAGGGTACAGTTGCGATACAACTGATAGAGATCACTGGATGCGGTTTTTTTAAGGCGCTCAACTTCCAGTTGAGAGAGTAAATCCATGCTACCGGTAGGACTGATATGAGTGATCATAGTGCCTCCTTGTTGAATAAGAGTCGGAGAGACAAGATGTGACGTCACCCTCAAACTCGGGAGTAGTGAAGCAAGGTATACAAAGCCAGAGGGCATTGGGTGATAATCACGTAATTTTATGCCTTGCTAAATGGTCTTGGCACAGGCTTTATCGCCAGAAAAGGCTTGTTAAGCAAATGTTAATCATTAGCTTAGCAAATAATTTGCTATTTGGTATGTGATAAGTATTTGAAAAAGAGAAATAATTTCTTGAAAAGAGCTCGTTATTGCCAAACCAGCTGGTTGGTTCCACGCTGCTTTGCCTTATTTAGGATACGATTTAGGCGCTCAAGTACCTCTTCAGGTGTATCCGATTGGCCAAATTGAGTACTTGCTGCACATAGAGTGATGGTGATCTGCTGATCGCGGAACTTAAAGGGCAGTCGGCTCACTTGTGTCTGAATGCTCTGAATCACTTGATGGCAGTATTCATCATTCTGCTCTGGCAGCAGTAGAATAAATTCTTCACCAGAAAAACGAGCCACAGTGTCAGTTTTGGACAGCTCCTTACTCATAGTGCGCGCAATGATCTTCAGAGCTTTGTCACCAGCGGTGTAACCAAAACTATCATTGATAGCTTTAAAGTTATCAATATCAAGCAGCACTACACGTAGCGGGTGCTGAGCTCGAATCCAACGACGGTACTCTAACTCTAGGCGGTCGGTAAATGCAGTGCGGTTGTACACCTTAGTGAGAGGATCGAGCAACATACGCTGCGCTTGATCTTCAAGGCGTCGGCGGTACTCTTGGGTGGTTTCATACAAAGAATCGAGCTGAGTTTTGCCGTAGTTCATGCGCTCGATCAGAGCTTGTTCTTTTTGCTCTGCGTGGCTAAGTCTTTCTGATAGCGAGGCGATTTCGTTAAGTAGCGGTGTGATCGACTGCTTCAAAACATGGATATCGGTAGCTTTCTCTACGGATTGCTGGCTTTTTCCCACTAAGTTGCCGAGCTCGTTATTGAGGCTTTGGCGATGTTCAAAGTAGGTTTGGCTCTGGTCACTGTTCTGGTCTGCCGTTTTAATGCTTGACGAGAGAGAGGCATTAAGTTGCTCAAGGAACTGTTCAGACTTCTTGCGCTCTAGGTTTGTTCCTTCAATCACCAACTTCAACACTTGCAGTGTCAGTTCAAATAGATTTTGAGTAGAAACGCCAAGCAGAAGCTTCGCTCGGATGTCGATCAATAAATCTCCTGATTCCCCCTCGAAGTCGAGTTCGGTGATCAGGTGTTGCAGCTCGGTTGATAGTTCAGAGAGTAGGCTTTGCTCTGGAGAGCAATCGGCATCGGAAAAATGAGAACGGGAATTTGTCGCCATAATTTTCACTGCGCGCTCGTAGATGCTGAGCAGTTTCATTGCATGGTCGATTTTTTGGCTACCATTGGCTTCAGAAAAACTCAGTAGATTACGCAAGTCGCGTTTAATCTGAGCTGGTAAGCCTGTTACACGTTGCAGTGTTTCACCACTGTGCTTAATGCTTTCGTCTAGATACCCGTTCTGTTTTTCCATAGCCACCGTTTTTTGTTTTAGCATACGCTCCAAAACGGCCAGCTTCGGAATCATTGAGCTGACATCTTTCTGTTTTTGCAGCGCTTCCCTAAGGGCGATTAAGTTTTCATCAAGATGCTCATTGGTGCCGACACAAGCATCGCTTAAAGATGTGACAATACGTTTCAGGACCTTTTGTTCACGTATGAACTTGAACGAGGTGTCTCTCTGATTCAGACGAGCTTGATCTAACTGAGTTTTCAGTTGATGCAGCTGAGCCTGTATGTCTTGTTCGAGAATGCCCATAGGTCAATAAATTAGTGCCACATAGATCGTTGACGATCGCTTTGATGAAATGCCAATCTATCGATAATAACAAAACTAAAAATAAGGTCACTGCTTTGAGTGACTAACCGCTCGCAAATCACTCATCTTTTAGCATTTTTTTGATATTGTCCTCATTCTGATAAGAGGATTGTATTTTTATTAACCCTTGATTAATAGCGACTTTACACGCTTCTCTTATGTTATCAGTTGCAAGGCTCGCTGCTGGAGCATTATCGATGGCTTTCAAATAGACCCACTGACTGTTGCGCTCTTTGAGGCTCACTTCACGCGCAATATTGGTTGCCATCAGCAGTACATCGAGTAGTTCTTGGTCATTAATCGCGGTATAAGCGCGTGGCAAGAATGGGTAGTCGGCGATACCAATACGAATAGTGCGATTCATATTACGAGCGGGCTCAAAGTCAGAGATCCAAGATTGAATTTTGCGGAACATGGCCTCTGGAGACGCATTACGATCCGAATTTGGCTCAATGTATAGCAAGTTAGCATCAGAGAAGTGGTAGATACGTGATGGTTCATCAAGCTTGGTTTTCAGGTATTCCCCAAAGGCATCTTCGAGCTCAAGACCGGCTTTGTAACCGTTTTGTGTATACATGTTGCGCAGAAATGGTAAGTCAATCATCACAAAACGTAGGCGGTCATTCAGCGGCTCATGAATGAGCTCACCAAGTTGCCACTGCTCGAAAGTCTGGCTGGTCTGTTCAAGCGAGTTAGACAGCTTAGCGTTGAGCATTCTCAGGTTTGGCAGTTTAGAGCGCGAGTGAGTGAAGAGATCGGTACTCAGGCGTTCATTCTCTCTCGCTTGGCTTTGAATGACGTAGCCACGACGTAATACAAAGAAGAACAAGATAATACTGAATAGGAACAGGGCAAAAGAGATCTTTTGGAACTTGCGGTGCTCTTCTTTATACAGCTCTAGCTCTTCAGCCTGACCCGCGTAGTGCAGCGTACGCTCAGCGAACTCTTTCTGTTGGCGAAAGGCATCTTCACTGATTCGGTTGAGGTTTTGTTGCTCTAGTGAAATCAGAGAGGTGTACTGCTTGAGATTCTCTAATGCTTTTTGCGGCTGTTGCGCCTGTTCGTAACCCAAAGAGAGTAGGTGGTACGAACGCTGTGAAAGGCGCATATTTTCAATTTGACGAGAGATATCCAGTGCGCGCTCTGCATATCTAATCACTTGGTCGCTGTCTTGAAGGTGGTAGGCAAGCCCCGCTGACAACAGCGCTGCACGACCTTCGAGTTTCAGGTTGTCTGTGTATTCCAGAAGTTCCAGTGCTCGCGATAGGTATTGCTCCGCCAATGGATAGTTATATAGACGTAGGTATGTCGCTGATAGACTCAAGCGAATATCAATGACTTGATTAATATCGCGGTCGGTACTTTCGTGATCCAAAACATTAAAGAAATGCACTAAAGCGAGGTTGTACTTACCTTGGAAGTAGTACACGTCACCCATCTTTTTCAATACTTGAGCAAGAATAGGGGATGTCTCGAAGTTATCATAAAAGTCAGCGGCTTGAGAAAGGTGTTCAACCGCTTTGTCTAAAACCTGTCTCTCAAAAAAGAGTTGTGCTAACAAGCGGTTGACCTTCGCCAAGCGCGCACTCAGGTTACCTTCAACCGATTTCCAATAGCCGTAGAGCAGTTCAGACAGTGCATGGTTGTACTCTTTGTGCGTCAAATAGAACTCACCTACTGCAATATGGTAGTCGATGGTCACTTTCTCAGAGTAGCGCTGGTCTAGGAAATCTTTAGCACGTTTATATAGGCTTTCGGCTTCATCGATTTGATTCTCATAAGAAGCGATTTCAGCTTTAAGCATAATTAAGCGGTAGCTAATGCCTTCAGTGAGACGTAGCGTCTTGTTGATCGATTGCAGGTTGGCTTCAATGGTGGCGAGAACCTCTTTTGCTTCTGCTGATTTGCGGTTGCTGAGCCACAGTAAGCGAGTTCTTAAGATCTGAAGGTCAAGCTCTAAGTATTGAAGTTTGTAGGTCTTCGCCAGTTCGCTTGCAGTTTCGATATGCTGAATCGCGGTGCGCGTGTGCCCCAAGTTGAACTCTGCCTTAGCGAGAATCTTATAGGCATCAATACTGCTATTTGGAGTGCGAATGGAGGAGTCCGTCTCTTCGCGAGAAATGGCTGATGGGCTTTTCTCGCTTTGATCTGATAGGACGCGAAGCGTTAGATAACTGTTGGCCATCTGTTTGGCTCGGCTTGGTTCTATCTCAACCAAGTTATTGGCCTCGTTAAGCAAAGCCGATGAATATATCGAGGCGCTAACAGAAGCACTTAAGCTAACAAGCAGCAGGCCAATAAAAGTTAACCAACGCATTTTATTTTCCTTTCAGTCGAACTGCAGATATAGAGACGAAATACAGAGTTAGAGTCGAAATTTTTCAATGACTTACTGACGAGCCATACGCATATTGTGAGCAGGCTTATCCTGTTCTGTGGAACGGTATGGGTTGATGTCTAAGCCACCACGACGAGTATAACGAGCAAAAACAGTTAGTTTTGTTGGTGCGCAGTACTTCATGATGTCGGTGAAAATACGCTCAACACACTGTTCATGAAATTCGTTGTGCTCGCGGAAAGAGACGAGATAACGCAGCAGTGCTTCGCGGTTGATTTTCGAACCGGTGTAAGCAATTTCAACGCTGCCCCAGTCTGGCTGATTGGTGATCAGGCAGTTAGATTTTAACAGATGGCTATGAAGAGTCTCTTCAACTTGCTCCTGCTCAGTTGCACCTTCCAAGATTGATGCTTCGAAGTCGTAGCTGGTGATCTCTATATCTTGATCATCAATGCAATCGCCTTGCATAGTAACAATCGGTTGATTGGTGTAATCAGTCACTTTGTTTACGTTAACTAGTACTGCTTCACCTGCACATACTGACAAATCTTGAGTTAGGCGCTCGGTTACCGCTTCCCAATCAGAGAAACGAGTCTGGTTGTAGCTGTTTAGGTACAGCTTGAAAGATTTTGATTCAATGAGATTCGGACTTGTTGCTGGAATGAAAACTTCACCCACCGCCACTTGAGGTAAACCTTTGTCATTTAGCCATGACAGCTCATACATGGTCCAGATATCGTGACCAATGAATGGCAGTTCGTCGCCTAAAGCGAGGTCATCACGGTTCAAGCTACGTGGAACAGGCTGTAGTAGGCTGGCATCGTATTGGTTAGCGTACTCAGTTTTTTGACCTAGGGTTAAACCCGCAAGCTCTTTAGCGTCAGAATATTTGCTCATACTTTCGTTTCAAATTCGATTAGAATGGGGGCGATTTTACTGAATCCCCATTACTGTGTCATTAGGTCATCGCTTAATCGACGTGGAAAGGTGCCCGATTCTATTTATTATTTTCGCTTTAGGAGATTTTCATGACTCAACGTGCCCAAGACGCACTACTTTCATTCAGTCAGCAGTATGTCGATGCTTGGCAGCAGCAACATCAATCTTTACCTCGTAGTGAAGAGCTAGCAGACCTCGTTTCTCCGTGCGTTGAAGAAAAGTTGTCGGGTGCTGTGTTGTGGAAAAACTATCCTCGTGAGCAGCATGCAGATTTTACCAACGTTGAAAATGGTATTGAGTTATCACTGCATGAAGATATTAAGACATTCTACGGCGCGCAATACAGTGCAGATATGGATGCGACCTTTGATGGCAACCCTTTGACACTGCTGCAAGTTTGGAGCGATGAAGACTTTGTTCGCCTTCAAGAAAACATTCTTGGGCACTTAGTGACTCAGCGCCGTCTGAAGCTTAAGCCGACCGTATTTATTGCCGCAACCGATGCCGATATGGACGTGATCTCTATCTGTAATCTGACAGGTAATGTCATTCTTGAGCGCCTTGGCACCGGCAATCGTGATGTACTCGCAGCGACGCTGGCTGAGTTTTTAGAGAAACTGGAACCGGCTGTTTAAGATGTACGTTGTAGAACTTCAATTCGAGTGTTTTGATAACACCACGATTAGCGCGGTCGATAAGGCCATTAACGGTTTGATGGATGCACTGCGTTATAACGGGCAGGTATTGGGGCGTGAGTTTCCGGTTGTGATGGGTGAAGGCGAATTCTTTGTCCGTGTTGTTTGCCCTGAACAAGATAGCTTGCACCCAAGAAACCACTCAGATTTTGTGAAGGTTTGCTTTAACCGTCTGTCTGAAGCGAGCTTACTCGCGCCGAAAATGCGTATGCTTGGCCGTGATCTCAATTCTGAAGAGGCTGCCGAAGATGAAAAACCAAGCTGGCAGGTGCTTTACACCACTTATGTCCATACTTGCTCGCCATTGCGAAGCGGTGAGACATTATTGCCAATCCCGCTTTATCGCAATCCGCCGACCTCCAATGGTGACCATAAAGCGGTGGTGAAATGGCAAACGGAGTGGCAGGCGTGTGATGAAATTCAGATGGCTGGTGGCTGTCGTGCTGAACATGCAGCACTGCATGAAATTTGCGATGCTGACAGTGTGCTGTTCAAGCGCGGTTGGGATCTGCGAGGCCGTTTAGAGTACTTGTCAAAAGTACCGACATATTACTATCAGTATCGAGTCGGTGGTAAAAGTCTCGCAGATGAACAAGCCAGAAAGTGCCCGAAGTGTGGTGGTGAATGGCTGCTTGATGAACCGCTTCACGATATCTTCCATTTCAAATGCGACGACTGTCGTATCGTTTCTAATATGTCATGGGATCATATTAAGTAACTTTTTCAATTGGCTGGGGGTGGAACGCCAATCGTAGTAAAGGTTAATCAAAGCTACCTATAAAAAAGGGCTGACATCATGTCAGCCCTTCTTAATTGAGGTAAGCTCAAAGCGTGGATTACCAGCCTTTTACTACGCCGCCTTGGAATATGTCAGATGCTGCGTTGTACACTTCTTCAGTTTGGTACGCTTTTACGAAGTTTTGAACGTTCTCTGCGTTTAGGTTCTCTTCACGTGACACAATTAGGTTTACGTATGGAGACTCTTTACCTTCAACGAAAACACCATCTTTTTGTGGAGTTAGGTTGATAGAGCTTGCGTAAGTGGTGTTGATGATAGATAGCGCTACGTCATCCAGTGAACGTGGAAGTTGTGCTGCGTCTAGTTCAACGATAGTTAGGTTCTTTGGGTTACCTACGATGTCACGCACGGTTGCAAGAAGGCCAACACCGTCGCGAAGTTCTAGTAGACCTTGTTGCTCAAGAAGCAGTAGAGAACGACCTAGGTTTGTTGGATCGTTTGGTACCGCGATACGTGCACCGTCTTGAATCTCGTCAACAGAAGTCACTTGCTTAGAGTAACCTGCAATTGGGTAAACAAATGTGTTGCCCGCGATAGTAAGCTTGTAGCCACGGTCAGCAACTTGCTGGTCTAGGTATGGCTTGTGCTGGAACGCGTTGATGTCGATTGAACCGTCATCTAATGCTGCGTTTGGTGTCACGTAGTCAGTAAAGGTGACAAGTTCAACGTCTAGACCGAACTTCTCTTTTGCAACTTTAGCCGCAACTTCTGCTACTTGAGCTTCTGCGCCTGCCATAACACCGACTTTAACTTTTGATGTGTCGATCTCTTTTTCGCCACAACCAGATAGCACGAGCGCTGATGCCGCGGCTGCGATAGCAAGTAAGCTTTTTAGACTGAATTTCATAATAATCTCCTTTTAATACATCTTTTTATCTGTGATCAACACGGCGAACAATCGAGTCACCAATGGATTGAATGATTTGAACTAGAACGATCAGCATCACCACAGTGACAGCCATAATCGTTACATCATAGCGGTGGAAGCCATAACGAATCGCTACGTCACCGAGACCACCACCGCCCACGGTACCAGCCATTGCAGAGTAGCTCACTAGAGTGACTAGTGTGATGGTTACTGAATTGATAATAGTGGGTAACGCTTCAGGTAGCAGAACTTTTGTGATGATCTGCGTTGGTGTTGCGCCCATAGATTGTGCTGCTTCAACAAGCCCGGTTGGTACTTCTAATAGCGCTCCCTCAATAAGGCGAGCCACGAATGGGATTGCGCCAATAGTCAGAGGAACAATCGCTGCTGTTGTACCAATAAACGTACCGATCAGTAGTTTAGTCAGTGGGATGATAGCAACCATCAATACTAGGAAAGGTACAGAACGCCCGACGTTCACTATTGCGCCAAGAATTTTGTTTAGCTTGGTGTTTTCTAACAAACCCCCTTTTTTAGTGGTGTGCAGAATAACGCCAAGTGGAATACCTACAGCGAAACCGACGATGCCAGCTACTGCGACCATGTAGAGCGTTTCCCAAGTCGCGCCAAGTAGTAGGTTTCCGTTAAGACTTAACCAATCTGTGATTTCATTAAAGGACATAGCCAAGTACCTCTACTTTTACATTGTGTTCACGTAGGAATTCGATTGCTGCGTTGTCGTCTGCTTCTGTACCGAAAAGTTCAGCGACCATCATGCCGAACTTCACGCCACCGGCGTAATCGAGGTCGGAGCTTAAAATGCTAACGTCGATGTTGAACTTGCGTGCGATTTGAGTCATTAGCGGAGCATCAACGGTGGCGCCAGTAAACTCAAGACGGACCAGAGGGTAGCTACCTTCAACGCGCGTTGTTTGCAGTCTTACTTCGTAGTCTTCTGGAATAGAAAGATCGAGCGTTGAGCGAATGAATTGATGCGCCAGTTCTGTTTTAGGGTGAGCAAAAATGTCGCCAACAGTGCCTTTTTCTACCAGCTCACCACCTCCGATGATTGCCACTTCATGACAAATGCTTTTCACGACATCCATCTCGTGAGTAATCAATAGCATAGTGATGTTTAGCTTGCGGTTGATCTCTTTAAGTAGCTCAAGGATAGATTGAGTCGTTGCCGGATCTAGTGCGCTGGTCGCTTCATCACACAGCAGGACTTTAGGATCAGACGCCAGTGCACGAGCAATCGCGACACGCTGCTTTTGACCACCACTTAGGTTTGATGGGTAGCTGTCGCGCTTATCTGCGAGGCCAACAAGCTCAAGCAGTTGGCTCACTTTCTCTTCGATGATTGCCTTGTCTGTACCAGCAAGCTCTAGCGGCAGTGCCACATTATTGAATACGGTACGAGAAGAGAGCAGGTTAAAGTGTTGGAAAATCATACCGATGTTACGTCGTGCTTCACTCAACTCTGACTTGCTTAGCTTTGTGAGGTCGACGCCATCAACAATCACTTCACCTGAGGTAGGTGCCTCTAGCATGTTCACGCAGCGGATCAGCGTACTTTTACCTGCACCTGATGAGCCGATAACGCCAAAGATCTGACCTTGAGGGATGTGAAGATTGATGTCTATTAAGGCGTTGATCTCTTTCGCGCCTTGATAGAAAACCTTGTTGACTTGATTCACTTTAATCATAAATAAACCTGTAACGGTGAACAGAATAATATGTTGATAGTTTGTTCGATTTACAGACGATGCTATGGCGTTACGTGATCTAAGTCAATAGATATTTTTACGTCTAGACGTCTAAACGTAAAAATATCTATATCAAGTACTACAATTAGCAGGTGATGAAGCTACTAAAGCGTGCAATAATTAGTGATTAATAGAGAGTTGATTGAGAACCAAATTTTGTCAAAACCGGCTGTATTTTTAGATCGTGATGGCGTAATTAACGTTGACCACGGCTACGTGCATGATGAGCATGATTTCGAGTATATCGACGGCGTCTTTGAAGCAGCAAAAGCCTTCAAAGACATGGGATACCTTTTAGTATTGGTCACCAACCAGTCAGGTATCGCTCGTGGTATGTTTAGCGAAGACCGCTTTCTATCTTTAACTCAATGGATGGACTGGAATTTCGTCGACAATGGCGTAGAGTTAGATGGTATTTACTACTGTCCACATCATGCAGAGCACGGTATTGGCGAATATAAGCAAGATTGCGATTGTCGCAAGCCCAAGCCTGGAATGTTCATTTCGGCGCGTGACTTCTTGAAGATTGATATGGCGAAGTCAGTCATGATCGGCGACAAAGCGGAAGACATGATGGCAGCAGAAGCTGCAGGTGTTGGCACTAAGGTGCTCGTCAGAACGGGTAAACCGGTTACAGAAAAAGGTGAAGCCTTAGCGAGCGTAGTCCTCGATAGCATTGCAGACGTGCCTGCTTACCTGAAGCGTTAATTCAACAACAACAGCAGTTGGGTTGTTTTTTAATCGAAAGGGATGTTTATGAAGAGACAGTATACCGTTTGCCTATTTACATTGGCAGCACTGATGGGATGTTCTCAATCTGAGGTGGTAGAGAAAGATATCTCCAGTGGTGAATACATGACTTACCAGTGCGAATCTGACCAAACATTTGATGTTGCTTACGGTGACGGGCAAGCGGTTCTTCGACTGCCTGATAACCAATATCGCCTTAAACACGTGGTGTCTGCTTCTGGTGCTAAGTATATTAGTGATGCCGAAACCACGGAACAGATGGACGCCATCACCCTGTTTACCAAAGGCGAACATGCTCGATTGGAACTTGGAAGAGTGACTTACCGCAACTGCCGTATCCAATAATCAATCAATAACGACAAGTCACGGAAAATCCGTTACTTGTCGTTTTTCTATCAATAACTTTATAAGACTCGATGCAAAAAAAACTCACTATTCTTGATATCGCAAAGCTCTCAGGTGTTGGAAAATCAACGGTTTCCCGTGTTCTCACTAATGATCCTAAAGTGAAGCCAGAAACACGTGAAAGAGTAGAAAGAGTGATTCAGGAGTCGGGTTACACTCCCTCTAAATCAGCGCAATCGATGCGTGGCGGCAGCCAAAAAGTGGTTGGTGTGATCATCTCTCGTCTGGATTCTCCGTCTGAGAACAAAGCCGTAAGTACGATGCTCGAAGAGCTGTATCGCGCTGGTTATGATGTGGTGATCATGGAGAGTCTGTTCGATCGTGAGAAAGCCAATGAGCATCTTCAAGTTCTTAAGCAGCGTAATGTTGATGGCATTATTGTATTTGGCTTTACCGATTGTGATATCGAAGCCATCGAATCGTGGGAACACCGCGCAGTTGTGATTGCATTAGATACTGAGAACGTCACCTCGATTAACTACGATAACCAACAGGTGATTGGCAGTGCCCTTGCTTACTTGCAAGAGCAGGGCTTATCCGAGATCGGCTTTATCGGTGTTGATCCTAGTGACAAATCGACGGGTGAATTACGTCTGAACGCCTATCTGAATTGGTGTAGTGACAACAACATTAAGCCAAACTACCAGACTGGTGCTTTGCACCATGAGAGTGCCTACCAACTGGTTGACCTAGTGCTTAGATCGACGACTCAAGCGATCGCTTGTGCGAGTGATACATTAGCACTGGGCGTGATAAAACGTCTGCAAGAGTTGCAACGTGAAGATGTGATGGTAACTGGGGTCGGTGGCAGTGATCTGCTTTCATTTTTATTCCCACGTGTATTTAGTATTGATCCTGGTTATCAATCTGCGGGTACTTTGGCTGCTAAGTTGCTGATATCTCAATTACTTGGTCAAACTCCTATCTCTCATCATACCCAAAAGCCCATCGTTTAAGTCCTCATTTCTAGGGTGAGCTCGGTCTATTTACTAAACTGAAGAGTGTGATCTCATTCAATTAATGGGACTGTTCCCATTTTAATTCTATTATCATGCAGGCACTATATTTACCAAGTTATGGGAATGTTCCCATTGGTGATGAATTCAACTGAATTTGAGTGTAGAACGAAGAGAACCAGGGTGGGGTAGTATGGGTAAGATGGCGAAGCAAGACATTACGCGTCTTATTGAGTTAGTGGGTGGAAGTGACAATATAGCGAGTGTTAGTCACTGCTTAACTCGTTTACGTTTCGTATTGAATGACACAGACAAAGCGGACAAAACTGAGTTAGAGAAACTGAGCTTAGTAAAGGGGTGTTTTACCAACGCGGGTCAATTTCAAGTCGTGGTTGGTACTGAGGTCGATGAGGTCTACAAGTTACTGATTGAACAGACTGGCAAACAAGAGTCGTCGAAAGATGAGGCCAAGTTGGCTGCTCGTCAAAACATGAATGTGTTAGAGCGCGGTATTTCACACCTTGCCGAAATTTTTGTACCGCTGCTGCCTGCCATTATTACTGGTGGTCTTATTCTTGGCTTTCGTAATGTCATCGGCGACATTCGTATGTTCGATGGTAAGACTCTGGTTGAGCTCAGCCAGTTTTGGGCTACGGTCCACTCTTTCCTATGGTTGATTGGTGAAGCTATCTTCTTCTTCCTCCCGGTTGGGGTGTGTTGGTCTACAGTGAAGAAACTGGGCGGAACACCGATCTTGGGTATCACGCTTGGTGTCACCTTGGTTTCACCACAACTGATGAACGCCTACATGATAGGTAAAGCCGTGCCTGAGGTATGGAACTTCGGCCTGTTTGTCATTGAAAAAGTGGGCTACCAAGCGCAAGTGATTCCAGCCATGTTAGCCGGCGTTGCTTTGGCCTTCATAGAAACCAACCTCAAGCGTATTGTTCCGGCTTACCTATATCTTGTGGTTGTGCCATTCGTCTCTATCATTTTGTCTGTGATTTTGGCGCATGCTTTCATCGGTCCATTTGGTCGAGTGCTTGGCGATGGTGTTGCCTTTGCTGCGAAAGCGGCTATGACGGGTGACTTCGCGATTCTAGGTTCCACAATCTTTGGCTTCCTATACGCGCCACTTGTGATTACCGGTATTCACCACACAACCAACGCCGTTGATTTGCAATTAATGCAAGAGCTTGGCGGCACACCCATCTGGCCGCTCATTGCTCTCTCAAATGTGGCTCAAGCATCTGCCGTTGTCGGCATCATTATTTTAAGCAAGCGCGAAGGTGAACGTGATATTTCTGTGCCTGCAGCGATCTCAGCTTACTTGGGTGTAACAGAGCCTGCGATGTATGGCATTAACTTGAAATACAAGTTCCCAATGCTGAGCGCAATGTTAGGCAGTGCTGCTGCGGCTGCAATTTGTGGTGGTGCCGGGGTGATGGCAAATGGTATCGGTGTTGGTGGCTTGCCAGGCATTCTATCGATTCAGCCGCAATACTGGACGGTTTATCTGTTGGCATTGGCGGTGGCGATTGCAGTTCCAATCATCTTAACACTGTTCTTCTACAAGCGAGCACAGGCTAAGGGTGAGTTAACAGCGGCAAGCGCTTAATTTTATAAGGAGCAATAGTGTTTTGAGTCACTGTTGCTCCATTTTTATTTTTGTAAGTGAGTAGAGATGACCAATCAGAATCGTGATGCGATGTGGTGGAAGACCGCAACCATCTATCAAATTTATCCGAAGAGTTTTTGTGATAGTGGCGCCAAAGGAACTGGTGACATTCAAGGAGTGATATCCAAACTAGATTACTTAAAAACACTGGGTGTAGACGCCATTTGGTTAACACCAGTGTATCAATCACCGATGGTGGATAATGGCTACGATATTTCTGATTACTACGCGATAAACCCAGAGTTCGGCACTATGGCGGACTTTGACCAATTGTTGGTAGAGGCTCACCAACGTGGTATTCGCATCATCATGGATATTGTTGTTAACCATACCTCGACTCACCACGCTTGGTTCCAATCGGCTTTGGGCGATAAAGAGAGCCAATATCGTGACTATTACATTTGGAGAGATCCGGTTGATGGTAAGGCACCAACCAACTGGCAATCCAAATTTGGTGGCAATGCTTGGGAGCTAGATGAAGCAACTGGTCAATACTACTTGCACCTATTTGCAAAAGAACAAGCCGACCTTAATTGGGAAAACCCTAAGGTTCGTGGTGAAGTTAAACAGATCATCAGTTACTGGGCGGAGAAAGGCGTCGATGGATTCCGTTTAGATGTTATTAACCTGATTTCTAAGCAGCAAGATTTCCCTAACGATGAGATTGGCGATGGTCGCCGTTTCTACACAGATGGCCCACGAGTTCACGAATACTTACAAGAGATCAGCGAAGCGGTTTTCCAAAAGTACGGCAGCGTAACGGTTGGTGAGATGTCATCGACCACCCTTGAGCACTGTCAGCAATACTCGAGCCTAGATAATAAAGAGCTATCAATGGTGTTCAATTTTCACCATTTGAAAGTGGATTATCCGAATGGTGAAAAGTGGACCAAAGCGCCGTTTGACTTCTTACAGCTGAAGTCGATCTTTAACCACTGGCAGAGTGGACTCAACGGTAAAGGTTGGGGCGCACTTTTCTGGTGTAATCATGACCAACCTCGTGTGGTGAGCCGTTTGGGTGACGATCAAAACTACCGCGTTGAGTCTGCGAAGATGTTGGCGGCGTCAGTACATATGATGCAAGGCACGCCATACATCTATCAAGGCGAAGAGATTGGCATGACGAATCCGAGCTACCAAGATATTGCCCAGTATCGTGATGTAGAGAGCACCAACATCTACCAACTAATGGTTAACGAGCAAGGCGTTTCACACCAAGATATGATGGCAATTCTGGCGCAGAAATCGCGTGATAACTCTCGTACACCAATGCAGTGGGATGCTTCTGATTATGCTGGTTTCTCAAAGGCTGAGCCTTGGCTAGAAGTGGCCAGTAACTACCGTGAAGTGAATGCAAAACAAGCGGTTGAAGATGCTGATTCCGTGTTCTATTTCTACAAAAAATTGATTGAGTTACGCAAACAAGTGCCAGTGATCACTGATGGTGATTATCAAGACTTGCTACCCGAGCATCCATCGGTATTTGCGTATTCTCGCGAGAGCGAAAGGCAAGCTCTGTTGTGTATAAATAACTATTATGGTGAAGAGACGGAGTGTGCTTTACCTGAGCGTTTTGAGATGACGAATGCCAAGTGCTTGCTTTCTAACTACCAAGAGACAGACGACTCAGTAACATCGCATCATCAAGTACTGCGCCCATATGAGACGCGTATTTTGTTGATTGATAACCAAGCCTAATATTGAGCCATAGGCTTGTTCTAAATAGGCCCCTACCTCAGTAGGATAGGGGCTTAATATAGAAGAAAGGCGTTGCGGTACCTTCAAACAATCGGCTCTCAGAGCGAGGCTGTTTCGATTTTGTTGAGAGACGCTTTTACGTTCACTAGCGGACTCTCTTCACTCTTTAATTTTTCCGTTTGCTCAATCAATCCGAGAGTTGGGTTAAACCAGCGTTCAATCGTGCTCTCAAACTCCTTAGAATCGTTCAATTCCATATCTCCACATACAAGGTTGTAAGTGTTTTTCTCTGTTAGGTATGCTGCTTCAACCGATTGGCCTGATACATTTAACGTTTTGCGAGCACCTGTTTTACCGATTTGTTGACTCCAGGTCGTTCGACACTGAGCGGTATCTTCTAATGTTTCCACCCAAACATCGTAATCAAAGGAGTCAAGCATGCGCTTCACTTCCTCTCCTGACAGATCTACGATTACAGACACAGGGTTTGAACTTATATCAATGTTCGGATCTTCGTCTTCAACAAGAGAGCCTTTGACTAAAAATTGTGGGCTGCTGCCCATTAGCATGGCCGTAGGAAGAGATTTCATGAAATAAAGATCGGTGATTTCATGAAGAGCGTTATCGGTGCCTGCAAAGTAAAATGTATATTCCGGTTGCGTCTGGTCTTCATTGAAGACGGCTTCCGATTGGTAGAACTGATCGACGCCAAAATTACTCAGAAGGTTGACAACGTCTTGCAATGCCTCACTCTCTGGATCTTGCTGTAATCGCTCGATGAGTTCGTCTGCACTCAATGAAGAGTAGAGCATAGACATATTGCCGTCTGGTTGACTATCAGCCTCGAATACATAGTTCAAGATAGTACTCGGCTTAGGGGCAAACAGCGCATTCTTGATTGGAAAGTCTGCTTGGTTGCTTGGACCTTTCTGATTGCTGGTGGAGCCTGAAGAAGAACCACCGCCACCACAGCCGTACAGAGCAACCAATGAAGCGGTAAGGAGAGTCAAAGTTTTATTCATGTTGAGTATTCCGAAAGTGAATGGGCAAGGCTTGCCGAAATTGCTCGGAATACTAGGTTTTAAATCGTTTATAGGGCAAAAAACGAAGTCACATGAGTTCTTAATTTATATTTAGGTCTTTGATTTTTATTGTTTTATCTTTATTTGTCAGCAAACTCTTCACCTACTGAAGTACAGTAATTAATCATCAGGTCTTCCCAAGGTTTAATGATTAAAGGCTCCTTGATACTCAGTTTTAAGCTTCTCCAAGGCTGCAAGCAGGTCTCTTTTGACTCCGGTTGCGACAGTCTAGAAAACAGTGCTTCGGAAGGAATAACCCTTAACAGGGCGACTAAAGATTCCATGTAGTTCAAACGAAAGTTGTCGAGGTTGCCTTGTTGAAAACTGATGTATGAGATCATCATGTAGATAAGTGCATTCTCAATGCTAGAGTGCCCTGATGGATTGGTGAGCAGCGCTTTGGCTGTTGGCAGATCGCGCAGCTTAAAGTGAATCACACCAAGCCACAGCTTGAGTTCGTCTGGAAGCAACTTAAAGTGTGTTTGTACTCGGTTAGTAAAACGAATCAGGCGTTGATGGTCAGTTTCGTATAGTGCCAACTGACGAGCCATTAGGGTCGAGTTCATGCAGTTCAGCTTGATCGACTCCAAATCAACAAATTGCTTAGTCAGCAATGCACCAAGCTGGCTGTTATCGATAGACCAATGCGGCATTTCTGGCTGAGGTAACGCGAAGTAGTCAGCCAGTTCTCGATTGATCGCCATGAGACTATCAATCAGATCATTGACATCAATGCTATAGACGCCACGAAAGGCCAGTTTACCGGAGCTTGGGTAGATTAGACTGACCTGAGCTGCAAGGTGATCGTCCGTTTCTTGGTCTTTCAATTGGATATTTAACAGATAATCGCTGGTACGCATGTTTTTTGCGCCCGGAAAGAAAGGAGAGTTATCTAACGGGTCGACAAAGTAGCTCGGAGCATCCTGATTCGCGAGATCAGTATAGGAGTATTCGATCTGTTGTTGTAATAACAGAGCCTTAATCGCTGCTCGGTATTGTCTAGCGTTGTCACCGACGACATCAATGCGACTGAGCAATAGCTCAACCTTAGGAATTAGACGTTGCTGTCGAGTGAGTTCAGAGCTGTGGTTTGGAGATTGCCACCACAGATAGCCCAATGTGATTGTACTTGTGAGTAGCATAAGTGTCACTAGCCATAGCCAGCGTGGGCTTGCTGATGTTTTACTGTACTCAGTCTCTGGTTCAGCAGGCTGCTCGCTTTCAACGCTCTCTAGATGAACAGAGCTCGGGTTGAGAAAATAGCCCTTGCGCGGGTAAGTCACCAGTATCTTAGTGGCGTCGCTGTCAGGAAGGTGTTTCTGTAATAGCGAACGCAGCGTGCTTACTCGGTTGGTTAGGACATTCTTGGAGATAAAGCTACTTTGCCAAATCTCTTGGATGATGAACTCTGCGGAAAGTGGTTCTCCAACATGGCGTAGCAGAAGTTCCAGCAACTCGATTGAGCGTGGTTCCAAATTGATGACTTCTTGAGGTGTGCTTAACTCTCGGGTACTAGGGTTGTACACCAAATCGGCAATAACGATAGAGGTATTGTTCGCCTGAGCAGCAGAGAGGAAGTCTTGCATAGGAAACCGCGTGTCATAAAAGTAAACGATTTTAGCTGCTTTGTTTATAAAAAGCAGCTAAGTATCCCAAACAAAAGCACTAACTTTATTTTGACTCAAAATCGAGAAAGCGAGGGCTAACCTGCAAGCTTATGAGCTGTAGCTAACCGAGTATCGTGTCGGTTTGTGGTTCATAGCGAGCACAACGTTCAATACCGCAGTCCCAAGTACTGAAACGGCGATAATCCAAGGTGATACAAAGAAGAACGACGCAAATAGGATACAGACATCAATCGCCATTTGAGTTTTACCCACTGAAATACCATAGCGGTCTTGGATGTAGAGGCACAAAACATTGAAGCCCCCCAAACTGGAGTGATGGCGAAATAGAATCAACATGCCAAGCCCCATGAGCAAGCCGCCAGCGATCGCACAATAAATCTCATTGTAGGCATCAAGCGAGATGACTAAATACAGATGATCTGCAAAAACAGACACTAAAGCACCGGAAAAAGCACTGCTAATGGCAAAATTACGCCCAAAACGTCTCCACGCCAATACATAGAATGGACAGTTTGCGATAAAGTAAAGTACACCGAAGGTGATAGGTAGAAATTGACTCAATAGTAGAGCCAAGCCCGTGGTCCCGCCAGTAAGTAGTTGAGCAGACTGTAAAAAGAAGACGCCTTGTGCGACTAAGAAGGTTCCTGTAAGAATGGCAACCCAATCTTCTTTACGTGAGTGTTTTTCCATCGTTTTTATAATTACCTAGCCAATAAAGGCGTGCATAGTAGATAAAAACATGGATTTTCGGTAGCTTGAGACTCAAAATTAAGGTAAACCTATGTAATGTTCGTTTTACAGGGTGTAAAGCGAAAAATTGACAGTAAGTCGCGTGCTGATGCGATGTGTCGCATAAGTATGATGAAGCTTATATGTCATTATGAAGAAACTGCATGATAAAATTGCAATTAGCTCTTTATGACCTAGATCAAATTATGTATGATGCGTCCCATTAAAACGGTGACGAAAACGTTTGCTTTCGGTCGTTATGTGGTTTTTTTGAAACTTTCAGTACAATCTGAGTCAGGAGATACAGATGCTTAAGCGTGACATGAACATCGCTGATTACGATGCGGATCTATTCGCAGCTATCCAAGAAGAAACTCTTCGCCAGGAAGAACACATCGAACTAATCGCTTCAGAAAACTACACAAGCCCACGTGTAATGGAAGCTCAAGGTTCTCAGCTAACAAACAAATACGCTGAAGGCTACCCAGGCAAGCGTTACTACGGTGGTTGTGAGTACGTAGATAAAGTTGAAACTCTAGCGATCGAGCGCGCATGTGAGCTTTTTGGTGCTGAGTACGCGAACGTACAGCCTCACTCAGGTTCTCAAGCGAATAACGCTGTATACATGGCGCTACTGAACGCAGGCGACACTGTTCTAGGTATGAGCCTAGCGCACGGTGGTCACCTAACTCACGGTTCTCCAGTAAACTTCTCTGGTAAGCTTTACAACATCATCCCTTACGGTATCGACGAAGCAGGTCAAATCGATTACGAAGAGATGGAAAAGCTAGCTATCGAGAACAAGCCTAAGATGATCATCGGTGGTTTCTCTGCTTACTCTCAAATCTGTGACTGGAAACGCATGCGTGAAATCGCGGACAAAGTCGGTGCTTACCTATTCGTAGATATGGCGCACGTAGCAGGTCTAATCGCGGCAGGCGTTTACCCGAACCCAGTACCACACGCGCACGTTGTGACAACAACAACGCACAAAACGCTAGCAGGTCCACGTGGTGGTCTTATCCTTTCTAACGAAGGCGAAGATCTATACAAGAAGCTGAACTCAGCAGTATTCCCAGGCGGCCAAGGTGGTCCTCTAATGCACGTTATCGCTGGTAAAGCAGTAGCGTTTAAAGAAGCTCTAGAGCCAGAGTTTAAAGAGTACCAAGCACGCGTAGTTGCCAACGCAAAAGCAATGGTTGCAGAGTTTATCGCTCGTGGTTACAACATCGTTTCAGGTTCAACAGAGAACCACCTGTTCCTAGTCGACCTAATCGACAAAGACATCACGGGTAAAGAAGCCGATGCAGCACTCGGTGCAGCAAACATCACAGTAAACAAGAACTCAGTACCAAACGATCCACGCAGCCCGTTTGTAACGTCAGGTATCCGTATCGGTTCTCCTTCTATTACTCGTCGCGGTTTCACAGAAGCAGACGCAAAAGAGCTAGCAGGTTGGATCTGTGACATCCTAGATAACATGGGTGATGAGTCTGTTATCGAAGCAACTAAAGCAAAAGTGCTAGAGATCTGTAAGCGTCTACCGGTTTACGCTTAATTTTTCTGGCTCAAATAGCTTAATTTCTGTGTCAAAGGTGCTCATTTACATTCGTAAACTCCGCGCCTTTTCCTTGAACTAAAGCTATTTGATTGAAAAATACGATTTGAAAGGCTCCTGTTGGGAGCCTTTTTATTGGCATAGAAATGCTTAGAGAGTGAACGAATTTCTGTGTCGCACATACTCATTTGCTAGCGCAAACTCCGTGTGAGCTCCTTGAACTTCGCTCATCTACTTTGAAAAACGATGATACTAGAGGCTCCTTCTATAGGAGCCTTTTTAGTTTTTGAAAACCCTTTATTGCGACAAGCTCCACTGCTGGAGCGATTGCTCTAAGGCTGAGATATAAAAGTATAGGTGTAAAGAGATAATTTATAATGAGTTTTTTGCTTTAACTCGCGCCAATAAAAAAGACCAACACGAGGTTGGCCTTTGTCAATCTGTCTAGACTTATCGAAATTGTTTCGCTTCAGGTAGGAATTCAAAGCCTGCAGTCGCAAGTTTTGCCTCGAGTGCAGCCTTATCAATATCGAAGAAGTTAGCGAGTTTATCGAGGTCGCCAGAGAAGTCGTCACGTAGCTTCATGTTTACGATGCTCATTAGCATCACAGGATCCATGGTTTCAAAATTCGCTAAGTTCATGTCTAGTCCTCGAAATCAGAGATCAACAAGTTTGCGGCAGCAAAAGCGGCACGTTCGCGCGCTTCGCGTGGCAGAGATTCATCGGCGGCTAAATCGTTGAGTGTTTTCACTGCACATGTAATAGCTTGAGGGATGTAGCCTTGATCGCCACTGCCGATTTGAGAATAAAGCTCACGAACTAAATCACAACAATCGTATACTTTCATTTCTATACCTAACTAAATGATAACTTCTCTCAATATACACACAGAGAAAAGCAAAAACAAAGCGCATTCAACGAATATTCATTTAAGTTTGTTCTTGCTCAAGATCTCATTTTACGAGGTTAAATGGTGACCTGTTGTTCTCGCTGTAGTTTCACTTCGTCGGCTAGGTTTAATACCAATCGTAGTAAATAATTGCTCATCCTAGCTTGTTAAAATGCTCGATAACTGCGTTAGAATTTTTGATTGTAGAATAACTACTTATCGAAACTCTCTGTTGCAGAAAAGCTGCCTTGTTCTCAAGCCTTTTTCCTGCGCTATTTTTGATCTCTTATTTACTGTGATTGGTATAACTGGCGAGCGAGCTCGTTGAGGTACGCTTTTTCATACAGTTTTTATCATGAATTAAGAAAGGTAAAAAGAAGAGATACAAAAAAGGCTACCGTGTGGCAGCCTTTTAGAGTTTCAATCGATGACGGTCTGCTTACTTAGCAAACTGAGCAGTTACGTGCTCAACGATTGAATCCATTGTGATTGCTTCTTTAGTGCCTTCGCGACGGTTCTTGTATTCGAAGTTACCTTCTTTCATTGAGCGGTCGCCGATCACGATAGTGTGAGGGATACCAATTAGCTCGATGTCAGAGAACATGACGCCTGGACGCTCTTTACGGTCATCGAATAGTACTTCGATACCCATAGCTGTTAGTTCAGCGTATAGCTTCTCAGCCGCTTCTTTAACTTCTTCGGACTTGTGCATGTTCATAGGAACGATAGCCACTTGGAAAGGTGCTAGTGCGTCTGGCCAGATGATGCCGTATTTGTCGTGGTTCTGCTCGATTGCAGAAGCAACAACACGTGATACACCGATACCGTAACAACCCATCTCAAGAATAACGTTCTTACCGTCAGGACCAAGCACGCCACAGTTCATCGCTTGTGAGTAAACGTTACCTAGTTGGAAGATATGACCCACTTCGATACCACGTTTAAGCTGAAGTGTACCTTTACCACATGGGCTTAGGTCACCTTCAATTACGTTACGTAGGTCTTCTACTTGAGCAAGCTCAACGTCACGACCCCAGTTGATACCGAAGTAGTGCTTACCGTCGATGTTTGCACCTGCGCCAAAGTCACTCATTACTGCAACAGAGCGGTCAACGATGAACGGTAGCTCTAGGCCCACAGGACCAAGTGAACCAGGGCCTGCGCCTACTAGTGCACGGATCTCTTCTTCAGAAGCCATCTCTAGTGGAGATGCCACTTGTGGAAGGTTTTCCGCTTTTACTTCGTTCAGTTCGTGGTCGCCACGGATGATTAGAGCAATGATGTCTGCGTCTACTTCATCAGAAGCTTTTACGAATAGAGTCTTAACCGTTTTCTCGATTGCTAGACCGTGCTGGTCCACTAATTCAGCGATAGTTTTCGCGTTTGGAGTGTCAACCAGTTCCATCTCTTGAGTTGGAGCCGCAGCTTCTTCAGTAGGAGCTAGTGCTTCAGCTTTCTCGATGTTTGCTGCGTAATCAGATTCTGTAGAGAATGCAATTAGGTCTTCGCCGCTTTCTGCGAGTACGTGGAACTCTTGAGAGCCACTACCACCGATAGCGCCAGAGTCAGCCAGTACTGGACGGTACTCAAGGCCCATGCGGTCGAATGCTTTACAGTAAGCATCGTGCATCGCTTGGTAGGATTTCTCTAGGCCTTCTTTGTCGATATCGAAACTGTACGCATCCATCATGCTGAATTCACGTGCACGCATTACGCCGAAACGAGGGCGACGCTCATCACGGAACTTAGTTTGAATCTGGTATAGGTTCAGAGGAAGCTGCTTGTACGAGTTTACTTCGTTACGAACTAGGCTTGTGATCACTTCTTCAGCGGTTGGACTAAGAACAAACGGACGAGAATGACGGTCAGTAAAGCGCAGCAGTTCTGGGCCCATTTTTTCGCTGCGACCAGTCTCTTCCCATAGTTCAAACGGCTGCACTACGGGCATTAAAGTCTCAACTGCACCTGCATTGTCGATCTCTTGGCGAACGATGTTTTCGACTTTACGCAGTACACGCAGACCGGTAGGTAGCCAAGTGTATAAACCTGAAGCTAGCTTACGGATCATACCTGCACGTAGCATCAGCTGGTGGCTGATAACTTCTGCGTCGTTTGGAGTCTCTTTCAGAGTAGAAAGAAGATAGTTACTGGTACGCATTCTATGGTATCCGTTTCATCATAAATTAAAGAAAATTCACTGTAGCTTTTGCCACAATAAATCCGATTTAGCCGCATATAATATCAGCCTATTTAGGATCTCAAAAGCGTTCAATGTCAGTAACATTGATGAAAAGTGCCTCTACAGTGAATTTGACGTTCAGATCGAACAAATTTACTGCATATTCCTTGGTATCGGGCTTACCTTTCTTATAGGCGGGACGAGGATCTTGGCCTAATACCTCTTTGATCACCTGAATAATATGACGCGCTTGCGGGTGTTGTGCCAGCTTGCTTTGGGCCTGCTGCGAAAAATTAACCTCCAACACTTCTGGCTCTTCGGCTGCAAACCCTCCCAGAGCATCCGGAATAGAATCTGAGTAGGGGATGTAGGGTTTGATGTCGATAATTGGTGTGCCATCAACCAAATCAACGCTGCCTAATTCTAGGTAAGTTTGGCTTTTTTCTTGTGTGACACCTTTTAGCTCTATTGCTGACATGCCAATACCGTTTGGTCTAAAAGTGGCTCGAGAAGCAAATACGCCAACTCTATCGTTGCCGCCCAAACGTGGAGGGCGAACTGTAGGCTTCCAGCCCGCTTGTAAGTTTTGGTCGAATAGAAATAGCAACCATACATGACTGAATTGTTCTATTTCCCGCACAGACTCCAAGCAATTCGCGGCTCCCGATAGTTTGACGCGAGCACGCGCTGAAGGCACTAACCTTGGTTGTCTAGGTACGGCAAACTTCTCTTTATATGGCGATTCGATAAAACCAATAGGCTCAATTGTGTACATGTTTGAGGCGTCTCAACTTACGATTTGTGGCAAAAATAGCATAAAACCGCTTGTGTTTCTTTTGATAATGATTATCATTTGATATGTTATATCATAACGCTTTAAATGATGGAGTAAAGAAATGAAGCCGAATATTCACCCAGAGTACCGTACAGTTGTCTTTCACGATACGAGTGTTGATGAGTATTTTCTAATTGGTTCGACCCTAAAAACTGATCGTACTATCGAATGGGAAGACGGTAACACCTACCCATATTTCACGATTGAAGTGTCCTCGAAATCACATCCTTTCTATACCGGTAAGCAGCGTGTGATCCATAAAGAGGGTCGCGTGGCGAACTTTACACGTCGCTTTGGTCAATTCAGCAAAGGAGAGAAGTAAATGAAAGTCGTTAAATCTCTAAAAAGTGCGAAAAGTCGTCACCCTGACTGCCAAATCGTGAAGCGAAGAGGGCGCCTTTATGTGATCTGCAAAACCAACCCAAGATTCAAAGCGGTGCAAAAGTAAGCGTCACTGGCATGTGAAGAACATGTAACAATCTAGGAGACGAGGTCACATTTTTCTTTGTTGAGTTGTGATCTCTTTCTCTGATGAGCTCTTCATCGGCGATAGACTGTTTTTATTGTATAGAGGGAATTTTAGGCGACGTTGAATCAAGTAGTTAGGGTGCGGTATATAAACAGAATGAATGTATTTATATGAATTATAAGACTGTATTTTTTGTTTTATTTGGTGTTATTTGCTAATTTTTTGTTCAAATGGCGTTAATTTATATGATTTAATACACACTTTGTAACATTTTACATTTCTAATTGACTATTTTGTCGAGTACTCTGCGCCTGCAATTTGAACATTTTTGTCACATTTGCATAGGAATCACTACAAGGAGGGAACTGATGAGTTCATCAGCTTCAATAAAAAACAACTCGCCAAAGAAACCTATTTTTACCCGTTTTCTCGATGGTGTTGAGTATTTGGGGAATCTATTACCCCACCCGATCACTCTTTTTGCAATCTTCTGTGTCGCAATTCTAGTTACTTCAGGTATCGCAGGGTACTTTGAAGTGTCTGTTATGGATCCTCGTCCAGAAGGCGCTCCAGGGCGTGCTGCTGACGGCATGATCCACGTTGTAAGCTTGCTAAATGCTGAAGGCTTACAACTTATCGTAACGAATCTCGTTAAGAACTTTGTTGGCTTTGCGCCATTAGGTACTGTGCTTGTTGCAATGCTAGGTGTAGCTATTGCTGAGCACTCTGGTCTACTATCTGCTGCGATGCGTGGCATGGTAATGGGCGCATCTAAGCGCATGGTTACTGTAACTGTGGTATTCGCAGGTATCATCTCTAACACGGCTTCTGAGCTAGGTTATGTGGTACTTATCCCACTAGCAGCAATGCTTTTCCACTCTCTGGGTCGTCATCCTCTTGCTGGTCTAGCGGCAGCATTCGCTGGTGTATCCGGTGGTTACTCTGCAAACCTTCTAATCGGTACGGTTGATCCGCTGCTTTCTGGTATTACAGAAACAGCAGCACAAATGATCGACCCAACGTACACAGTTGGTCCAGAATCAAACTGGTACTTCATGTTTGTTTCTACTTTCTTTATCGCAATTACAGGTGCATTTGTAACCGAGAAGATTGTTGAGCCGAAACTGGGTAAATACAACGATGAAGAAGCGTCTGAAGACCTATCAAATGACTCAATGGGCAAGCTAACCGACATTGAGAAAAAAGGTCTTAAGCTAGCAGGTATCGCTGTGCTAGCAGTATCAGCACTTCTTGCTTGGACGATTGTTCCTGAAGACGGTGTACTACGCTCTGCAGCAGGCACGGTAGCAGGCTCTCCGTTCCTTAAGAGTATCGTAGCGTTTATCTTCGTATTCTTCGCTGTTCCTGGTTTTGTTTATGGTAAAGTGACTGGTTCAATGAAGACCGACCGCGACGTTATCGATGCAATGTCTAAGTCTATGTCTTCTATGGGCATGTACATTGTACTTGTATTCTTCGCTGCTCAGTTTGTTGCTTTCTTCAAGTGGACTAACTTCGGTCAAGTATTCGCAGTAGGAGGCGCAACCTTCCTACAGGAAATCGGTCTAACAGGTCCAATGCTGTTCTTCGCATTCATCTTAATGTGTGGTTTCATTAACCTGATGATTGGCTCTGCTTCTGCACAGTGGGCAGTAACAGCTCCTATCTTCGTTCCAATGCTAATGCTTGTTGGTTACGCTCCAGAAACGATTCAAGCGGCTTACCGTATCGGTGATTCAACAACGAACATTATTACTCCAATGATGAGCTACTTCGGTCTTATCCTTGCAGTAGCAACGCGTTACATGAAGAATCTAGGTATTGGTACTCTGATTGCAACTATGCTTCCATACTCGATCGTATTCATCGTTGGTTGGAGCTTAATGTTCTACGTATGGGTATTCGTATTCGGTCTACCTGTCGGTCCTGGCGCTGCAACTTACTACACGCCTTAGTACTGAATTGTGAATTCATGATCAATGTAAAAGCCTGCACAGTGTGCAGGTTTTTTTTGTTCATACACCAGTTAACTACAACAACTAATAGAAGAGCTAATAGCGAATATTAAAAGATTACAGGCCTGCAAAACGATAGGTTAAACCTACTTCTAACGACCAACCTACGTCTCTTTGGATAAGCGGGCTATTGGTATCATGGTGAATAAACTCCGCCTTACTGATACCAATCCAGTGAGGAGTAAACTCATAGAGTCCTATCACACCAGCCTCATAAACAAATGTCCCGTCTGCATCAAAGACGGCTAAGCCAGATGCGGTCGATTCTGCTGCGCTTATGCCATAAAGATGATTTGAGAGTTTTTCGTCACGATAGTCGATTTCAAAGTAGGGGGTTAGAGTAAATGCAGAGTCCCAGGTCTCAAGGGTACGTCCTAGGTGTAGCTGAATTTCATAGCCTTTATGTTCAGAGGTTACATCGTGCAGAAAGGTCACGCGCGCACCTACAGTGCCGAGTGTTAGACCGAGTTCACCACTCCCGTCTCTGTCTTCGATACCGTTGGGTAAATCGGTAAAGGTGTCGGACACTTCAGCAAAACGCCACTGACCTGAAAGGCCAACATAGGGTAAGACTTGCCAATTGGCTAAGCTACCGTCAACAAACCCAATGGGACCTGAGTAGAAAAGGTTGGGCGTTACACCTACTTGAGCTGAGTCTTTGGTCGAAAAGACGCTTTCACCTACGGTGAGGCTACCTCCTACAATACCGTACTCTTCACTGGCAAAAGTGGTGGGACTGGCCGTGATAGCGAGAGTCAATGATAAGGCAATGCGAGACATCATAAGCAATACTCCGTTATTGTCGTTTTAGATAAGAACGGAGCAGTGCCTATTTTATTTCAGAGGGGGATTCTAGGGTTCTTAGCGTTTAGCAAGAATACGGTCGAGGTGATTGGCAAACTCTCGTCGATCCGTCTGTGACAGAGATGCAGGACCACCGGTTTGTACTCCACTAGAGCGCATGGTTTCCATAAAATCACGAATATTAAGGCGTGCTTTGATGGTTTCCTTAGTATATAGCTCACCACGAGAACTGAGTGCTAATGCACCTTTGGTAATGACTTCATCAGCGAGTGGAATATCGGATGTAATTACAAGATCACCCGCTTCGGTACGTTTTACGATCTCATTGTCAGCAATATCGAAGCCACTAGGTACTTGAACCGAGTGGATATTATTGCGTTTTGGAACAGGCACTACGTGGTTGGCAATAAAGGTACACTCAACGCCTGTACGTTCTGCGGCACGTACGATGGTTTCTCGAATTACCTTAGGGCAGGCGTCGGCATCAACCCAAATTTTCATCATTTACTCTTTCTCTGCTAATTTTGCTTCAAGCTGAGTTACGCGCTCGGTAAGAGCGATAACCTGTTGCTCGAGTTGTGCAAGTTTGTCGGTGGCATTGTCTTGCGGAGCCGCGACTTCGACTTTTGGAACTCGGTTGGCACTCTTCCAGCTTTTAATCGTCGTTATCAGTGCCGGCATTGGCACCGGTGTACTCATACGTGCCTTGACCAGTGCAACCGTCGGCTCTTTTCCTTGAGCTTGCAGTCCTTCCAAGACACTTTTTAGCTCGTCTGAGACATCTTTCGTTAGCATATTAACCTCCATAACGTCATCTCTTTGTATGTTACTCGCTCAAGCTGTGGATAGCGAATCCTAAAAGCGACATTCGTTTGTGCGAGATCTCTTACAAAGGCTGTAAGATAAAGCGATTTCGATATCGAGCTGATAACTTCATCTTGTTCCATGGTGTTGATTTTTAATGGTTTTATTTTGTTAACAATATAGCTGAGCTTAAAGTGTGATATCAATCTATTGTTCAGAATCTGAAAAAGCGTAAATTAAACCTTGTCGGAAGGAGTCTGACACGGAACAGGAAAGCACCAAGGATTTGGTTATCTTCAGGATGAAGATTTGGTTACTTAGGATGAGTGATCAAGCATGGAGCGTAAGGACATTGTAGGGATACGACAGTTGATAGGACATTAACTGCAACGGATTGGCAATGGACACCTTTAGGATAAAGGTTAGGAACAACATCAGGATGATGTAAAGGACACCGCTCACGGAACAAGTGATGTGCGCTAACGAGGATTGTTAGCTTTCAGGACGATAGGACACCGCTAGGACGGCGAAGTAAAGGAAAGAGCTGAAGGATTACAGCCACTATTATGGACGATGCATGGAGCATTAATTAGTAGCCGGACTGCTGCGAGTAAGACCCTAGCCCTGACACTTCGGTGTCGGGGCTTTTCTTTATCTATTCAAATTCAATATTGTCCACACAAGGAGTGTGATATGACGATTGCGACTGCAAGAACTTTAATCGTGCCGTATACCGAGCAGCTAGAACTTGATTTTATCAAGCTTAACTGTTGTCCGGTAAATCGAGCAGAAATGAATGGACCTCATACCATCTCATCAGCAAAGCGTCTGTTTCAGCATATTTTATCTGATCAAGAAGGCTTTGCCCGCGCCATTCTTAATAACCAAACTCGCGAATACATGGGGCATATCTTTATCTCTCACAGTGAAGGTCGTGATGTGCTGGGATTTATTCTAGACAAGCGCTTTTGGAATCAAGGTATCGCCAGCGAAGTGGTGAAACCCTTCTTTAATATGGCGAGGTTTGAAGCGGATCTGAATGAGATAGTGGCAACAGTGAATGTCACTCACAACCCATCGATTAAACTGCTAGACAAGCTAGGTTTTGAGTTTGCTGGGACCAAACAAGATGAATTTGGCCCCTACCACGAGTATCGTTACTCGGAGCTTAGCGAGAAGAAAATCACATTCTATGAGGCTGCAGCTCAAAACGCATCGCGCGAAAGCCAACCATGGTAAGACTGCCTTTGTAGCAGTCATCACCTAGAGCAGAGAATTCGAATTGATATACGGTGTGCCAACGCCAAATTGTGGTTAACTCATGACGCATTTTCAATTTATGACCACTGAATGCCACGCTTAGCAACTGAAGATCGAGTTCTTTGCATTTTCTCGCAATCGCCGCCTTAGCAAGCTCTGACTGTCGGCGTTGCTGCCAAAACAGAAAGCAAAAGAGACAAAGAAACAGAATCCCCAATAAATTATCTATCATTCTTCGACACGTCCTTTTGTACCAACTCTTAATTTTTAAACTCGATCGTTATGGTGCTTGCAGCATTACGCTTTTGCGGCTTGTTGTAACTTAATCAAAGCGTTAGCCAGTTCTGGTGATGGGTTCGAGTTTAAGAGTGGTAAGAATACCATTCGTAAGCTTGGAATCATCACAAGGTCAGCAAACAGCTGATTGAACAGGTTCTGGTTGCCTGTTTGGGCAAGGCGAAGCAAGAACTGCTCGGCGATTGTAGCGCCTTGTAATGTGTGCCAGCCTCGTCCTGCTAGACCAATCAATACCTCTTGGTGACTCAGTCTTGGGCTAGCCAGTACGCTAGTGACGACTTGTTTTGTGATTGAAGAGTCAGCGCCTGACAGCGCGCGGACCAGTGCAGACAGTAAGAACAGATCTGGGTCTTGGCTATTGATCTGGTCGTTAGCCATCTCTTGAATACGTTCTGCAAGCTTATCGCTAAGAGTGGCGTGTTCCAGTGCACCTAGGGTGGCATAAAGTGGTTCAGAAGGCAGTTTACGAAGGGCTTTGCGAATGGCAACGCCGTTTTGCTTGTCGCCTAAGCGAGCACACATATCTGTGATACCTTGCAAGCCGACGGTCTGCCAGTTCTCCCAACCAAGATCGCCGGTAAAGTAGTGCTGTGCATGCTCATAGTACTGGCTCGTTGGCAGTGATAGCTCAGCGCGAACTTGGCTATGGAATACCGCCATTTTGTCTTCTGATGGCTTAAAGGTGTATGGGTTGTTAGAGAGCTTCTGCTGCTGCTCTTCACTCATATCGCCGCTCAGACGAGTGCCCATTGCCTCTAAGACGAACTTTAGGAAGTTTCCGATATCTGCTTGGCTCAGTAGACCACGCTCATCGAGTTTAAACTTCAAGAACCAGATCCAAGGCTGTTTCTGTTCGTTCCAGTAGCTGATTGCTAGGTGTGCCTGTTTTTGTAATGGGAACGGGTAGGGCTGCATGCCTTGTTCAACATCGGCAAATAGATCGTTGTCGACTTTTTGAATTCGACGGCCAAGATCATAGATTTCATATTGGCAGCCGCTATTTTTCAACAGCTGGGTGAGCGTGTGAATTGTTTCCATCAGTAATAAGCTCCTAACTTTCTTTCCCCAATAGATGGTACTCTATGGCTCAATTTCAAGGTCATGCGATAAATTACTTGGTGAAAAATGACGTCAACCACACAGTTATTCTCTTTGCTTCAGCAGTTGGAGCTGCAATTACAACACGCACAGCTATGGAGTGAGATGCCACCTAGCGATGAAGCACTGACGAGCACGCAGCCTTTTGCTATTGATACCCTAGAGCCTGAACAGTGGCTCCAGTGGATATTCATTGTTCGAATCAAGGCGATGATCGCATCAGGTGCTGCATTGCCCAAAGGTTTTTCAATGGCTCCTTACTTTGTTGAAGTGTGGAAAAACGATGCGTCCAAGAGTGAACTATTGATGCTCATAAAGCAGATTGATGAGGTGTGCGCATAATGTTAGAGATCATCTATCAAGACGAATACTTTGTCGCGGTCAATAAGCCTGCAGGTATGTTGGTTCACCGCTCGTGGCTTGATAAACATGAAACACAATTTGTTATGCAGACGCTGCGTGATCAAATCGGTCAACATGTTTTCCCACTGCACCGTTTAGATAGGCCGACATCGGGTGTGCTCGTTTTTGCTCTGTCGAGCGAAGTTGCCTCTGAGGTAATGCCGATGTTTGCGAACCATGAGATGCAGAAAACCTATCATGCGATTGTACGTGGGTGGATAGAAGAGGGGGACACTCTAGATTACGCGCTTAAGGTTGAACTGGATAAGATCGCTGACAAGTTCGCAAAAGAAGATAAGGAAGCTCAAGAGGCTGTCACTGTGTATGAACCGTTAGCTAAGGTTGAAGTCCCTTATTCGACAGGTCGCTTCCCAACCAGTCGCTACTGCTTAGTTGAAATGTTGCCAAAGACGGGGCGAAAACATCAATTGCGTCGCCATATGGCCCACTTAAGACATCCAATTGTCGGGGATACCTCTCATGGTGATGGAAAGCACAATCGACTATTTAGAGAGAATCTCGATTCACACCGTTTGCTGCTACACGCTTCAGAATTACGCTTCATTCATCCGTTTACTCAGCAAGAGGTGGTGATGAGAGCGAGTTTAGACGAGACTTGGCTGAACCTGTTTAGACAGTTTGAGTGGGATACTGCGTTAGTTGCGCAGAAGTAAATCGCTGACTACAAAATAAAGTAAAGGGCTGATAGTAGAAGACTACCAGCCCTTTTTATTAACTTAAGAAAGGGATCACTTCAGTTTTTCTAGATCCGCTTCGATCTCTGCGATCTTGCTTGAAACCACTTTTTCTAGGTGACGTAAGTCGGTCAGTATCTTCTGTTTCACATCGACGTCACTGCTTGGAGATGGCTTGGTGATCTTATTCAGCTCATCAATCACTAGCGTTAGATTGCGGTTGATCTCAGTAACTTCTTTATATTGGTTGTTACCGCCGCTGACCAACACGCTTTTTACTTGGCGTGGGTATTTGAATTTGACGCTTTTAGCGAACAGCTCGCCTTTTTGCTTGCGGAAGTAGATCTTTAGGATGTCTTTGTGAGCTTCTTGACGAAGTGAGTAACGTTCAATCTGTTTAGGTTCATGGATGCCTAAACCAGTGAGGTTTGGATACATAAGCGACCTCTAGTATCTGAATGGAAGACGGATTACATAGGTTAATGTAGCAGCCTAATCATGAGCTAGATAGCGCTGGTGAATGAATTGATACTAAGTTGTGGGCAAGATCGCTCTCTCGACCTTGCCCACACTAAAAGCAGAATATTCAACTACCTGCTAGAGGTGGTCTAACTATGGCGCAAGCTCCGATACGTGCTCAGTGAGACGTTCACGTAGAGCTTGTTGCTGCTCTTCAGTTAAGCGTCCTCCAATATCGCTAGTCAAGATAAACAAGTCTTCGGCACGCTCACCTATGGTAGTAATTTTGGCCGCATGTAAGTTGATATTGAGCTCGGCAAAGGTTGCACCAACTTGCGCCAATAATCCTGGCGTGTCGAGTGCTCTTAGCTCCATCAAGGTACGCTTCTTACTCTTGGTTGGTAAAAACTCTACGGAGGTCTTTACCTTAAAGTGCTGCAAATTACGTGGTGTACGACGAGTTCTGATCTTGGTTGGTCGACCGTCTTCCAATACATGGGTTAGATGTTTAATAACCGCTTTATGTCGCGCCTCGTCGATCGCTTCGCCGTGTTGATCGAGTACCATAAAGGTATCGAGAACGTGACCATCTTTACTTACCATCACTTGAGCATCATGGACGTTGAAGTTGCGTCTATCCAGCTCTGCGACCACAGTTGCAAACAGTGCAGGTTGGTCTTTTGAATAAACAAATACTTCTGTGCCGCCACGTGTTGGCCTTTTGCTGATCAGTACCAGTGATTGGTTAGAGTCTTCAAGACGCAGCAAATTTTCACAGTGCCAAGCGATCTGCTTGTGACTGTGACGCAGAAAGTAGTCGGCTTTGAAGCGTTGCCACAACACCTCTATCTCGCGCGCAGTAAACCCTTCTTTGCGCAGTAGGGCTGATGCCATTTGCTGGTTGTGACGAATACGGTCGCGAACATCAACAGGGTTCTCTAACCCGCGGCGCAGAGCTCGCTGAGTAGAGTGGAAGAGTTCAGCTAATAGAGTTCGTTTCCAGCTGTTCCAGAGCTCAGGGTTGGTTGCACATATATCAGCAACAGTCAGACAAACTAAGTACTCCAGTGACTCTTCATCACGTACTTTTTTGGCGAACTCGGTGATCACGTCCGGGTCGTAAATGTCACGACGCTGAGCAGTCACGGACATGAGTAAGTGGTTCTGAACCAACCAAGAGACAAGTTTCGCTTCAGGTTTAGACAATCCATGTTCGATACAGAAAGAGTACGCTTCCACAGCGCCAATCTCAGAGTGATCACCACCGCGTCCTTTTCCGATATCATGAAAGATTGCGGCAAGAATCAGCAGCTCTTTTTTCTGTATGCGTGGGTACACTTCACAACAGATTGGGTGCTTGTCATGGTTAGCGGCATAGCTAAAGCTGTTAATGTGCTTCAGCAGTCGAATACTGTGTTCATCTACGGTATAGACATGGAAAAGATCAAACTGCATCTGGCCGACAATTTGGCTCCATTGTGGTAGATACGCCGAAAGTACCCCCAGTTTATGCATCAGGCTAAAGGCTTTATGCAGCGCATTAGGATGACGTACCAAGGCCATGAATTTTTCACGAGCTTCAGGGATCGTATGCAGAAAGCGGTTAAGCCTGCGTCGTGCAGTACGTAGCTGTCTTAACGTTGGGGGGCTCACTCCTTCAATAGAGGAGTCATTAGCGATATGTATAAACATATCGAGAATAGTCTCTGGGCGCGCTTGGAACAAGGCTGGTTTGCGCGCTTCAATCAGAGAGCCGCGTCGTTGAAAGTCGTCATCAAGGATTTGAGCGTCTTCGGTTTCTCCACCGTTAATGATCGCTTGATCAAACAGCTTAAGTAACATCTTGTTGAGCTCAGCGACTCGACGTAGGGTTCGATAGAACTCCTTCATCATCATTTCAACACCGCGATTACCTTCACCTGAGTAGCCGAGGTGCTCGGCAACCTGAGCTTGATGGGCAAAAGTGAGGCGGTTGTCGTAGCGCCTCAGTTCGATGTGCAGTGCAAAACGTACACGCCATAAGAAATCCTGACACTCAACCAGTTCACGATACTCCGCATCGGTAAGGAAGCCATATTTGCTCATTTCAAGCAGGGACGTCGCGCCAAAGTGACGACGAGCAACCCAACTCAGAGTGTGAATATCACGCAGTCCGCCTGGGGTTGACTTGATGTCTGGCTCTAAGTTGTAGGTGGTGTCGTGATAGCGTGCATGACGCTCTCTCTGTTCTTGGATCTTGGCTTTGTAGAAGGTCTCGCTAGGCCAAAATGAGTCAGAATGAATCTTCAGTTTAAGTTGCTGGAAGGTATCTTCACTGCCACATAACAGACGAGACTCTTGCAGGTTCGTGGCTACAGTGAGATCAGCACTGCCGATGTCCAAACATTCAGTCACGGTTCTCACAGCGTGGCCGACTTCTAATCTTAGATCCCACAGGAGTGTGATGAATTCACTGACTTTGTCACCTAACGCTTTTGGCAGGGTTTTCTGGGAGACGACAAGAATATCGATGTCTGAAAGTGGGTGGAGTTCGCCACGCCCATAGCCGCCAACAGCAACCAGGCTAATGTGGGGCAAGTCACTAAACCCAAAATGTTGCCACAATCGAGTTAAAATACGATCCATATATTCGGAGCGGGAGAGGACAAGGTCTGTAACGGGGTGGTGGCTGAGAAACTCGTTTTTCTGATACTCGGTGAACTGTTCGAGTTTCTGTTTGAGTTCACTGATTTCTATCTGTTCTTCTTTGAACGTGAGAGGACATTGGTATGGCATAGTCTGCTATCCGTGCAAGCAAAATAGTAATAACAGACAATTTACCAGAGGTTGCCTGGAAACCGAAATGGTTGTTCAAACGCTTTTGCTAAGAGGTAAGAAGATCGACAGGTAAAAAAATATCCTCAACTAAGCGAGGATATTTTCATCTGTTTAAGTTAGTGATTTCGATGAACTAAGCGTTCTTCATGATACGAGGAATAGTATCATCACTACGCAGTGTTAGAACTTCACAACCAGTGTCCGTCACAACAAGAGTGTGTTCCCACTGAGCCGAGTTCTTGCTGTCTGCTGTGTACACTGTCCAGCTATCTTCGTCATCAAGACGGCAACCGAACTTACCTGCGTTGATCATTGGCTCGATAGTGAAACACATGCCCGCTTTTAGCACTGTACGGTCATTGTTTTTGTAGTGTACGACTTGTGGGTCTTCGTGGAACTCAGAACCGATGCCGTGGCCACAGTAATCTTTCACAATAGAGAACTTAGCACGCGGGTTATTCTTGTTGTTGGTCTTGATGTACTTCTCAATCGCAGTACCGATTTGACCCAGTTGAACACCTGGTTTCACTTGGCGCATACCTTCGTATAGAGCTTCTTGTGCCACCATACATAGGCGCTTGTTGGCAGGTGAAACGTCACCTACAAGGAACATTTTAGAGGTGTCACCATGGTAACCTTGAGGACGTACGCTTAAGTCTGCATCTTTGTCATCAGGGATAATAACCGTGATGTCGACGTTTAGAATGTCACCGTCTTTCAGTACAGCTGGCTTGTGTTGACCAGTGCTGCCCACTTCATCTTGCTCTGCCGGGATACCGTGACAAACGATGTGGTTGATAGAAGTACAGATCGACTTAGGGAAACCATGGTAATCAAGGGGAGCTGAATATGCGCCTTTCTCTAGAGCGTACTCGTGGCAAAGCTTGTTAAGCTCTTCCGTTGTCGTACCCACTTGAATGTGAGGTTCGATCATCTCTAGCATCTCCGCAGCCAGTTTACCGGCAACGCGCATTTTTTCGATTTCTTCAGCAGTTTTAATTTTTACAGCCATTGCATATCTCTTAATTAGGTCGCACCTAAGTGTGCGTATGGGGCTATTCTAGCAGTGCAGCAGTTTAGCGCAACACTGCCATATCCATACGAAAAGGGTGGTTACTCTTGGTGCTGATGGAGAGGCGACAACTTATTCCATCACAGCGACGTAAAAATGCACTTTATCAGTCGCTGTTGTTAAGCCCTAAAACAGAATTTTTTCTAGCCAAAGATAGACAAAATATGGTATAAAGCGCGCCGGACATCAGGACTGTTTTCTCCCTCTTGGCGAAACAGCCTTTGTGTTCACTTACTATATCTTTAAATCACACACATTCCGACACATGTTCCGGGGTGCTTCAACAACAAAGATAACCGCTGCTTTAAGCTGTTAGTTGTTAGGGGTCGGATTCATGGGGGATGTGGAGGCCTAACCCCATAGAGGATTTTAAAATGGCAACTGTATCAATGCGCGATATGCTAAAAGCTGGTGTTCACTTCGGTCACCAAACTCGTTACTGGAACCCAAAAATGAAGCCATTCATCTTTGGTGCTCGTAACAAGGTTCATATCATCAACCTAGAAAAAACTGTACCAATGTTCAACGACGCTCTAGCTGAACTAGCTAAAGTTGGCGAGAAGAAAGGTAAAGTTCTTTTTGTTGGTACTAAGCGCGCTGCATCTGAAGCTGTTAAAGAAGCTGCTGTAAACAGCAATCAGTTCTACGTTAACAACCGCTGGTTAGGCGGTATGCTAACGAACTACAAAACTGTTCGTCAGTCTATCAAGCGTCTAAAAGACCTAGAAGCTCAAGCTCAAGACGGTACTTTCGACAAGCTAACTAAGAAAGAAGCTCTAATGCGCACTCGTGAAATGGAGAAGCTAGAGAAGTCTCTTGGTGGTATCAAGAACATGGGCGGCCTACCAGACGCTCTATTCGTAATCGATGCTGATCACGAACACATCGCAGTTAAAGAAGCAAACAACCTAGGTATCCCAGTTTACGCTGTAGTTGATACTAACTCTAACCCAGACGGCGTTGACTTCGTTATCCCAGGTAACGACGATGCAATCCGTGCAGTACAGCTTTACCTAAATGCTGCTGCAGACGCGGTTAAAGAAGGTCGTAACAAAGACGTTGCTGCTGTAGCTGCTGAAAAAGATGGTTTTGTAGAAGCTGAATAATAGCGGCTCTGAATCACGCTTGGCTTACTAATCTAGATTTTGAAATCTTTATTAAATGTAAGCTAAGTTATAGTTAGATCGGGGGCCTCATTTTGGCCCCTGATTTTTACCTTATTTTCGAATCAACCGAGGAATAGAGAATGGCAACTGTAACTGCTGCTCTAGTTAAAGAACTTCGCGAGCGCACTGGCGCTGGCATGATGGAATGTAAGAAAGCGCTTGTAGAAGCAAACGCTGACATCGAACTAGCAATTGAAAACATGCGTAAATCTGGCGCAGCGAAAGCAGCTAAGAAAGCTGGTAACGTTGCTGCTGAAGGCGCAATCATCATCAAAGAAGAGAACGGCGTAGCTGCTCTTCTTGAAGTTAACTGTCAAACTGACTTCGTAGCAAAAGATGCTAGCTTCACTGCGTTCGCAGAAGAAGTTGCAGCTGCAGCAGTAGCTTCTAAAGCTTCTGTTGAAGAGCTACAAGCACAGTTCGAAGAAACTCGCGTTGCTCTAGTTGCAAAAATCGGCGAAAACATCAACATCCGTCGCGTATCTTACGTTGAAGGTGCTGCACTAGCTTCTTACCGTCACGGTGAGAAAATCGGTGTTGTTGTAGCTGGTGAAGGCGAAGCTGAAACTCTTAAGCACGTTGCAATGCACGTTGCTGCATCTCGTCCTGAGTTCGTTAACCCAGAAGACGTACCTGCAGACGTAGTAGCTAAAGAGAAAGCTGTTCAAGTTGAAATCGCTATGAACGAAGGCAAGCCTCAAGAGATCGCTGAGAAAATGGTTATCGGCCGTATGAAGAAATTCACGGGCGAAATCTCTCTAACAGGTCAAGCTTTCATCATGGAACCTAAGAAAACTGTTGGCGAAATCCTTAAAGAAAAAGGCGCTGCAGTAACTAACTTCGTACGTCTAGAAGTTGGTGAAGGTATCGAGAAAGCTGCAGAAATGAGCTTCGCTGAAGAAGTTGCAGCGGTACAAAAAGGTTAATCCTTAGCGTATTGTTCGAAAAAAGACCGTGGCCCATGCTACGGTCTTTTTATGAATAGCATATGGAAAATTAGCCGTGATGAATGGATAAAAATCTCGACACATTTTTGTCTATTCATGACTGTTAATCATCAACTCTTTGGAAGGTAAACTCCATGACTACGAACCCTAAACCAGCGTATCAACGTATTCTGTTAAAACTTAGCGGTGAAGCGCTACAAGGCGAAGAAGGTTTTGGTATTGACCCAACGATCCTTGATCGTATGGCTCAAGAAGTAAAAGAATTGGTTGAACTAGGTGTTCAAGTAGGTGTTGTAATTGGTGGCGGTAACCTTTTCCGTGGCGCAGGTCTTGCTGAAGCTGGTATGAACCGCGTTGTGGGTGACCACATGGGTATGCTTGCAACAGTAATGAACGGCCTTGCTATGCGTGACGCTCTACACCGTGCTTACGTAAATGCACGTGTAATGTCTGCAATCCCTCTTAAAGGTGTATGTGACGATTACAACTGGGCTGATGCGATTTCTCAACTTCGTCAGGGTCGTGTTGTGATCTTCTCTGCGGGTACAGGTAACCCATTCTTCACTACAGATTCTGCTGCATGTCTACGTGGTATCGAGATTGAAGCTGATGTTGTGTTAAAAGCAACTAAAGTAGATGGTGTATTTACGGCTGACCCAGTAGCAAACCCAGACGCAGAGCTGTATGATACTTTGTCTTACAACACAGTTCTTGAGAAAGAGCTAAAAGTAATGGACTTGGCTGCATTTACGCTAGCACGTGATCACAAGATGCCAATCCGCGTATTTAACATGAACAAGCCAGGCGCACTACGTCGCGTGGTTATGGGTGAGACTGAAGGTACATTAATCAGCGAAACTGAATAATGACCCTCTCGCCAAGGTATCGCCTTGGCGAGTTTATTTTCATCACTCCTAAAAGCTTTCTTGAAGAAAGAACATAATCAAGGTGAAATTGTGATTAACGAAATCAAAAAAGACGCTCAAGAGCGCATGGAAAAAAGTGTTGAAGCACTAAGAAATAGCCTGCAAAAAATCCGTACAGGTCGTGCGCACCCAAGCCTACTATCTGGTATCTCTGTAGAGTACTACGGTGCACCAACGCCTCTAACTCAAGTTGCTAACGTTATTGCTGAAGACGCTCGTACTCTAGCAATCACAGTGTTTGATAAAACACTGACACCGCTTGTTGAAAAAGCGATCATGACATCTGACCTAGGTCTAAACCCGATGTCTGCAGGTACGGTTATCCGTGTTCCACTTCCTCCGCTAACGGAAGAGCGTCGTAAAGACCTAGTTAAAATCGTTCGTGGCGAAGCTGAAGGTGGCCGTGTTGCTATCCGTAACATCCGTCGTGACGCAAACAGCGACCTAAAAGCGCTTCTTAAAGACAAAGAAATCTCTGAAGACGAAGATCGCAAAGCTCAAGACGAAATTCAAAAGCTAACTGACGCTGCGGTTAAGAACGTAGACGAAGTTCTAGCTGCTAAAGAAAAAGAGTTGATGGAAGTTTAATTTTCCACATTCTTCTCTGTTGGAAAAACGCTGTTCTCACCGTTCAGCGTTTTTTTATGCTACTCTGTCCGACTATTAGAATTTGATTCACTCTTTTATGCATAATTCTCAAGCGTTCACAGACTCTCTCCCAAAGCACATTGCTATCATCATGGATGGTAATGGCCGCTGGGCTAAGGCTCAGGGTAAACCTCGCGTATTTGGCCATAAAAATGGCGTTCAAGCGGTTCGTAAAACCATATCATCTTCTGCAAGACTCGGTATCAAAGCCGTCACCTTGTTTGCGTTCAGTAGTGAAAATTGGCGCCGCCCAGAAGAAGAGGTGGGTGTCCTTATGGAGCTTTTTATTACCGTTCTCGCTAGCGAGGTTAAAAAGCTGCATAAGAACAATCTACAGTTACGTGTTATTGGTGACAAAAGTCGTTTTAACGAGCGATTACAAAAGAAAATCGAAGAAGCGGAAGCTTTAACCAGCAATAACACGGGTATGGTGGTTAACATTGCTGCCAACTATGGTGGTAAATGGGATATTCAACAGGCAGTGAAGTCAATTGCGGCTCAAGTGAAAGAGGGCGAACTCAGCATTGATGAGATCGATGAGCCACTGATCACTTCGCATCTTACTATGTCTGATATTCCAGAAGTCGATCTGCTTATTCGCACTAGCGGTGAATGCCGAATCAGCAATTTCATGTTGTGGCAACTTGCTTATGCAGAAATGTATTTCACAGAACAGTACTGGCCTGACTTTAACGAAGATAGCTTGGTTGAAGCGGTAACTTGGTTTGTAAATCGAGAGCGTCGATTTGGCTGTACTGGTGAGCAAATCAAAGCAATGATGGACAGTTAATAAGGATTTTTTAGTTTGAAACAACGAATTATAACTGCGCTGATCTTAGCTCCTCTAGTTATTCTGGGCATCTTCGAGTTATCACTAGCAACCTTCATTTTATCACTATTCGTGATTACCCTTTTAGGTTACTGGGAGTGGACTCAGTTTGTAGAGAGTAAATCGCGCTACTTGGCTCTTGTGCCGACGGTGGCGATCAGTGTTGCCAGCTTCGCTTTGATTCCATTTGATGCGTTTAGTTTAAACCACCTTTCAAGCGCGCACTTCGCGGTGTTAGCGATCGGTTCGGTATGGTGGGTTATTGCAAGTGGTTTAGCGGTAACTTATCCCAAGTCTACACCTGCGTGGCAAGGTTCCAGTCTACTGAGACATTGTTTCGGTATTTTGACACTACTCCCGTTTTTTTGGAGCGTAGTGATTTTAAGAGCCAATGGTATTGACCAAGATCCTTATCATGGAGCTAAGTTGGTGATGTTTGTTTGCTTGCTTGTATGGGCAGCGGACAGCGGTGCTTACTTTGCTGGAAAGAGTTTTGGAAAACGTAAAATGGCGCCGGCAGTGAGTCCAAATAAAACCATTGAAGGTTTGATTGGCGGTATCATTACTGCTCTGATTGTCGCGTGGATTTTCGCGGGACTATTTGATATTCAATTTGCAAGCTCGATTCAAATGATAGCGATTACCCTAATTACGGTCGTGATCTCTGTATTGGGTGACCTCGTTGAAAGTATGTTCAAGCGAGTTTCTGGCATTAAAGACAGCAGCAACTTGATTCCTGGTCACGGTGGAATACTGGACCGAATTGATAGCTTAACTGCTGCCTTCCCTGTCTTTGCTCTGCTTTACTTAGCATTCTAAATTATAAGGGCAGACCATCTGCCCTTTGTTTTATTCCTACGGTCTTACTGAGATGCGAAATCTAACTATCCTTGGCGCAACAGGCTCAATCGGTGCGAGTACCCTAAGAGTCGTTGAACAGAATCCTACTCAATACAATATTGTGGCGCTAGCGGCGGGTTCTAATGTAGAAAAAATGCGAGCGCTAGTAAATAAGTGGCAGCCAGAATACGTAGCAATGGCTTGTTCTCAAGCGGCTAAAGAGCTAGAGCGTCAGCTTCAACAAGACTCTGTTTCAACATTAGTGCTAAGTGGCAATGATGGCATGTGTCAGGTTGCGTCATTGGAGCATGTCGATACAGTGATGGCTGCTATCGTTGGTGCAGCAGGTTTGTTGCCGACGATGTCTGCGGTAAAGGCCGGTAAACGCATTTTGCTTGCCAACAAAGAAGCCTTGGTTATGTCAGGGCAGTTGTTTATCGATGCTGTTGAAAAGTACGGCGCGGAGCTGCTTCCGGTCGATAGTGAGCATAACGCGATTTTTCAATGTCTGCCTGAGCAAGTTCAAACGCAGCTCGGGCGTTGCGATCTTGCCGAAAGTGGCATCAACCATATCCTTTTAACGGGTTCTGGCGGTCCATTCCGTTACACAGACGTATCTGAGCTGGAATCGGTGACTCCTCAGAAAGCGATAGCGCATCCTAACTGGTCTATGGGGCCTAAGATTTCAGTCGACTCCGCGACTATGATGAATAAAGGTCTTGAGTACATTGAAGCAAAGTGGCTTTTTAATGCATCTCAAGATCAGCTGAAAGTGATTATTCATCCACAGTCCGTGATTCACTCTATGGTGCAATATAAAGATGGCTCGGTGTTAGCGCAAATGGGCGAACCTGATATGGCCACACCCATTGCACTGACGATGTCTTATCCAGAGCGTATCGATGCTGGTGTCAAGCCTCTCGACTTTACCCGAGTCGGTGAACTGACTTTCTTAGAGCCCGATTACGCACGCTACCCATGCTTAAAATTAGCTATCGAGGCTTGTTACCTTGGGCAGCACGCGACAACGGCAATTAATGCGGCCAATGAAGTGGCGGTGGACGCATTCCTAAATGAAAAAGTGAAATTTACCGACATTGCCTTGATTAACGAACACGTTATGAACAAAGTCTGTGAACAGCATACGTCTGAAAGTCTAGATAGCTTGGAAAGCTTGCTAGAGCTAGATACTATGTCACGAGATCTTGCCGTTCAGTTTATTGAAGAGCAGTTGTTATGAGTGGAATTTTATGGAACTTTGTATCCTTCATCGTCGCATTAGGGATACTGGTCGCCGTTCACGAGTTTGGCCATTTCTGGGTTGCTCGTCGTTGTGGTGTAAAAGTTGAAAAGTTCTCGATTGGTTTTGGTAAATCAATCTGGAGTAAAGTAGGAAAAGATGGCACTGAATACAGCTTGTCGATCATTCCTCTTGGTGGCTACGTTAAAATGCTCGACGGTCGAGTTGATGACGTTACTGAAGAGCAGCAACAGTATGCTTTTGACAAGAAACCTCTATGGAAACGAACTGCGATTGTGGGTGCTGGCCCCGCATTTAACTTTCTGTTCGCCATCTTTGCTTATTGGTTAGTTTTTTTGATTGGTGTGCCTGCTGTTAAGCCTGTAATTGGTGAGGTGGCTCCACAATCTATCGCTGCTCAAGCGGGAATTGAATCTGGAATGGAACTTAAATCTATTTCAGGAATCAAAACCGCTGATTGGGAATCTGTGAACATTGGTCTGATCTCACATATTGGTGACGACAGTATGACGGTGACCGTAGCTTCTCAAGACAATATTGGTTTAGAACAGAAGTTGACTCTTGATCTGACGCAGTGGTCTTTTGACCCAGAAACAGAATCGGCGATGTCCACTTTGGGCTTTAAACCATTTTCTCCTGAGATCTCAACAACGCTTGCTCAGGTTATGGAAGATGGTGCGGCGTACTCCGCAGGTTTTGAAGTTGGTGATCAGATTGTCAGTATTGACGGCGTAGCGATTAATGGCTGGCCGAGTGTGGTCGAAGCTATTCGTTCTAATCCTGAACAAGCGCTGAGTGTCGGTATTGAACGTAATGGCTATCAAACTGAGCTGACTTTAACACCGAAATCCCGTGATCTGTCTGACGGTAGTTCAATTGGTTATGCTGGTATTGCTCCAGAAGTCGCAGAATGGCCGGAAGATTATCGCTTTGAACTGCAATTTGGTGTATTTGAAGCAGTAGGGAAGGCGATTGATAAAACGGGTCAAATCATCGACCTAACGCTGACGATGCTTAAGAAGCTTATCGTGGGTGATGTAGGACTAAACAACCTTAGTGGACCAATCTCGATCGCAAAAGGTGCAGGCACCACCGCAGATTATGGTTTGGTTTACTTTTTAGGTTTCTTAGCTCTAATTAGTGTGAACTTAGGCATCATTAATTTAGTACCGCTGCCGATGTTAGATGGCGGTCATTTGCTCTTTTTCGCTATTGAGGCAATTACTCGTAAACCTGTACCAGAAAAGGTACAAGAGATGGGTTACCGAGTGGGCAGTGCGATTATCTTCTCACTGATGGCCCTAGCAATATTTAACGACTTTACTCGTCTGTGAATGGTTCCTCACAGGCTTTGGTAGTAGCAAGGAATAATTAGAATAAGTATGGCGATTAAGCAAATTCTATTCGCAAGTCTATTAGCCACCAGCGTGGCTGCGAATGGAGCAGAAAACTTCGTAGTTCAAGATATTAATATTGAAGGCTTACAACGCGTCGCCTTAGGTGCGGCTCTCTTGAAAATGCCAGTGCGTATTGGCGACCAAGTAGACGAAAGCGATGTATCTGAGATCATTCGTGCGCTTTACGCATCAGGCAACTTTGAGAACGTGAAAGTATTACGTGATGAAGGTGTCTTGATTGTTCAAGTTAAAGAGCGTCCAACCATCGCTAGTATCTCTTTTTCTGGCAACAAAGCGATCAAGGAAGAACAGCTTCAGCAGAACCTAGATGCATCAGGTGTACGTGAAGGTGAAGCGCTAGATCGTACGACCTTGAGCAATATTGAGAAAGGTCTAGAAGACTTTTACTACAGCGTGGGTAAATACAATGCGACCGTAAAAGCGGTGGTAACCCCTCTTCCTCGTAACCGTTCAGATCTTAAGTTTGTATTCACCGAAGGTGTATCTGCGAAGATCCAACAGATCAACTTTATCGGGAACGAAGTATACAGTGATGAAGAGCTGCTAAGCCGCTTCAATCTAAATGTCGATGTTGCATGGTGGAACTTCTTAGCTGACGAAAAGTATCAGAAGCAAGTTTTAGCGGGCGATATTGAAGCCTTGAAATCATACTATCTTGATCGTGGTTACTTAAAATTCCAGGTTGATTCTACTCAAGTCTCTATCTCACCAGACAAGAAGGGCGTGTACATTACGCTTGGCCTCGATGAAGGTAAACCATACAAGGTGAAAGACGTTAAGTTCCGTGGTGAACTTATTGGTCGCGAAGCTGACTTTGAAGCGTTAGTCCCGTTTGAAGAGGGTGAGACTTATAACGGTTCGGCTGTGACCTCTCTAGAAGAGGGCGTTAAGCGTATCCTAGGTGAGTCGGGCTATGCGTACCCACAAGTGCGTACTATTCCTGAGTTTGACGATGAGACTCAAGAAGTTTCTTTGGTGATTAATGTAGAAGCGGGCAGTCGTATCTACGTACGTGATATCCGTTTTACGGGTAACAATTCAACTAAAGACGAAGTATTACGTCGTGAAATGCGTCAAATGGAAGGCAGTTGGCTCAACTCGAAATCTATCGATACGGGTAAGAGCCGCTTGAATCGTTTGGGCTTCTTCGAAACCGTTGATGTTCAGACGGTACGTGTTCCGGGAACCGAAGACCAAGTCGATTTGGTATACAACGTGAAAGAAGCAAACTCGGGTAGCATCAACTTCGGTGTCGGTTACGGTACTGAATCTGGGGTGAGTTTCCAAGTTGGTCTACAGCAAGATAACTTCGCAGGTTCAGGTAACCGTGTTGGTGTAAGCGCCATGATGAACGATTACCAAAAGAACGTTAGCTTGGACTACCGTGACCCATACTGGAACCTTGATGGTGTGAGTTTGGGTGGCAAGATCTTCTACAACGAATTTGAAGCGTCTGAAGCGGGTATTGTTGACTATACCAACCAAAGTTATGGTACTAGTCTGACATGGGGTTTCCCAATGGATGAACTGAACCGTCTTGAGTTTGGTGTAGGTTACACTCACAACAAGATCGGTAATGTCCCAACTTATATTCAGGTTGAACAGTTTGCTCGCAGTATCAACCAGTATGGTGATGAAAATATCCTTACCGATGATTTTGATATCAATATCTCTTGGACGCGTAACAATCTGAACCGAGGTTTCTTCCCAACAGAAGGTAACCACCAACGTGCTTTCGCTAAAATGACAGTACCGGGTTCTGATGTTAAGTATTTCAAAATGCAGTACGACGTAAAACATTACATTCCACTGACTAAAAAGCATGAGTTTACGCTACTGATGCGCGGTCGTTTGGGCTATGGTAATGGTTATGGTCAGACCGATGGTAATGATAACTTGTTCCCATTTTATGAGAACTACTACGCTGGTGGTTTCACCACATTGCGTGGCTTTGGCTCTAACTCAGCAGGTCCAAAGGCCGTTTACTCAAATAGCACGGGTAACAACCCAACTTACGACACAGCAACGGACGACTCAATTGGTGGTAACGCAATCGCACTCGCAAGCCTAGAGTTGATTGTTCCGACACCATTTGCCTCTGACGAAGCGCGTAGCCAGATCCGAACCAGTGTGTTCTTTGATATGGCAAGTGTATGGGATACAGAGTTCGTAGACCGTGGCGCACCAAGCAACGGCTCTCAGTACTACTATGACTACTCTGACCCAACACATTACCGATCTTCATATGGTGCAGCCCTACAGTGGATGTCGCCAATGGGACCACTGGTTTTCTCTCTAGCGAAACCAATTAAAATTTACGAAGGTGATGATGAAGAGTTCTTCACATTTACCATTGGTAGAACTTTCTAATACTTAAAGGACAATATTTTGAAAAAAATGATGAAAGCAGCAGGCCTAGGCCTAATCGTTCTTAGCTCTTCTTTCTTTGCAACAGCTGCAGAAGCGGCACAGAAAATCGGCTACGTGAACACTGCACAAGTATTCCAAGCTCTGCCTCAGCGTGAAGTTGTTCTTCAAAAAATGCAGGAAGAGTTTAAAGATAAAGCCGCTGAACTGCAGAGCATTCAAGCGGAAGCTCAAACCAAGATCGAAAAGCTAAAGCGTGATGGCGAGCTTCTTGGCCCTGAAGAAGTAGAAAAACTACGTATTGAAGTGGGTCAACTAGACAGCAAATACAAGATTAAAGCACAAGCTCTTGAGAAAGCGAGCCAACGTCGCGAAGCTCAAGAGAAACAGAAGCTATTTAAAGTGATTCAAGAAGCAGTAGAAAAAGTAGCTGAGAAAGAAGGCTACGACATGATTGTCGATATCTCTACGCTTCAATACGCGAAACCTGAATACAATATCTCTGAGAAAGTAATCAAATCACTAAAATAAGAGCTCTATGAAGAATCTGACTTTAGCCGAATTGGCAGAAATTACCGGGGGCGAGTTACATGGCGAAGGCAGCGTTGTTGTCACTGCAGTAGCTCCAATGGACAAGGCACAAGAAGGGGACGTGACATTCCTTTCAAATGCAAAGTACAGCAAGCACTTAGCTGAATGTAAAGCGTCTGCTGTGATGGTAAAAGAGAGTGAACGCGAACTGTGTACAACTCACGTAATCGTGGTTGATGACCCCTATATTGCGTTTGCGAAAGTCGCACAAGCTCTTGATACTACTCCTGAACCGGCTTCGGCTATTGCAGATTCTGCAGTAATTGCTGAGTCAGCGGTTTTAGGAACGAATGTATCTATCGGTGCTAATGCAGTGATTGAGTCTGGCGCTGAGCTAGGTGATAACGTTGTTATTGGTGCCGGTTGTTTCATCGGTAAAAATGCGAAGATTGGCTCAGGCACGAAGCTGTGGGCGAATGTGAGCATCTACCATGAAGTTGTGCTAGGTGAAGCTTGTTTGGTTCAATCCGGTACAGTAATTGGTTCTGATGGCTTTGGTTATGCGAATGACAAAGGTGAGTGGATCAAGATTCCTCAAGTCGGAACGGTTCGCATTGGCAACCGTGTTGAGATCGGTGCATGTACCACAATTGATCGTGGCGCTCTTGATGACACGGTTATCGAAGATAACGTAATCATTGATAACCAGTTGCAAATCGCTCATAACGTTCACATCGGATATGGTTCGGCATTGGCGGGTGGTACTATCGTAGCCGGCAGCACAACGATAGGTAAGTACTGTATTATTGGTGGTGGTAGCGTTATCAATGGTCATATTGAGATCGTAGACGGCGTGACAATCACCGGTATGTCGATGGTTATGCGTAGCATCACTGAGAAAGGCATGTACTCTTCAGGTATTCCTTTACAGCCAAATAGAGAGTGGCGTAAAACGGCAGCGCGTGTTCACCGTATTGATGAGATGAACAAACGTCTGAAAACTGTTGAAAAACTTATCGAGAAGGGCTCGGAATCATAATTCCGGCATTTCTAATTAAAAGGCTCGCGTCATGCGGGTCTTTTTCGTTTATAATCCCTTTAATTGACTAAAGAACACAAATAGGAATACGACTTTGACTACTGAACAGAAAACGATGAACATTACTGAAATTCAGGAACTACTACCTCATCGCTACCCATTCCTAATGATCGACCGTGTTACTCATTTTGAAGAAGAGAAAACACTGACAGCGATCAAGAATGTCTCTGTGAACGAGCCTCAGTTTACTGGCCACTTCCCACAACTTCCTGTATTCCCAGGTGTGTTGATTCTTGAAGCAATGGCTCAAGCGACCGGTCTGCTTGCATTTAAATCTTTTGGTGCGCCATCAGAGAATGAGTTGTACTACTTTGCAAGTGTTGATAAAGCGAAGTTCCGCAAGCCAGTAGTCCCTGGTGATCAGCTTGTTATTGAAGTGGAATTCCTTAAAGAACGCCGTGGCATCGCATCATTCAATGGTGTAGCAAAAGTGGACGGTGAAGTAGTATGTTCAGCTGAACTAAAATGTGCTCGTAGAGAGTTTTAATATGATCCATGAAACAGCAAACATTCACCCAGCAGCGGTAATAGAAGGTGAGGTGACCATTGGTGCAAATGTATCTGTGGGGCCATTCACTTACATTTCTGGCAACGTAACTATTGGTGAAGGCACTGAAGTTATGTCGCATGTTGTGATTAAAGGTCACACGACAATCGGTAAAGATAACCGAATCTTCCCGCATGCTGTGATTGGTGAAGAGAACCAAGATAAAAAGTACGGTGGTGAAGACACAACAGTAGTTATCGGTGATCGCAATGTGATTCGTGAAGCGGTTCAAATCCACCGTGGTACGGTTCAAGATAAAGCAACCACAGTGATTGGTGATGATAACCTACTGTGTGTTAACGCCCACGTAGCGCACGACGTTATTGTTGGTAACCACACTCACATTGGTAACAATGCTATCTTGGGTGGTCACGTAACGGTTGGCGATTACGCCGGTGTTATGGCGCTTTCTGCAATTCACCCGTTCTGTTCAATCGGTGCTTACGCATACATTGGTGGTTGCTCCGCTGTTGTTCAAGATGTACTTCCGTACGTCCTTGCACAAGGTAACCATGCAGCACCATTTGGCCTCAACCTTGTAGGTCTGAAGCGAAATGGTTTCGAGAAGCCTGAGATTCGTGCGCTACAAAAAGCGTATAAAGAAATCTACCGTTCAGGAAAAACACTGGACGAAGCCAAAGAGACATTGGTAGAGATGGCGAATGAATTCCCATCAATTAATCCAATGCTTGAGATGCTTGAACGCTCAGAGCGCGGAATTATCCGATAGAAAATGACAGGGTAGATGTCGTCTATGTGTATTCATAGTTTCATTTACCCATTAACAAAAAGATCGCTCTCACATTAGCGATCTTTTTTGTTTTAAGCCGTAAGGAATCAGGAAAGGTTTATGTCAGTAGAAACGATGCAATCAAACCATAATCAAGCACCTTCTGAACGCCCATTAAGAGTGGGGATTGTGGTTGGTGAACTCTCTGGTGATACCCTGGGTGAAGGCTTCATGAAAGCGATTCAAGCGCAGTATCCTAATGCGGAGTTTGTTGGTATTGGTGGTCCAAAAATGAAAGCCTTGGGTTGTGAGTCTCTGTTCGAAATGGAAGAGCTTGCTGTAATGGGGTTGGTGGAAGTGCTTGGAAGACTGCCACGATTGCTGAAGGTTAAGGCGGAGTTGGTGAAGTATTTCACCAGTAACCCACCTGACGTTTTTATTGGTATTGATGCGCCAGATTTCAATTTACGCCTTGAGTTAGACCTAAAAAATGCTGGGATTAAAACGGTTCACTATGTGAGTCCATCTGTGTGGGCATGGCGTCCTAAACGCATTTTTAAAATCGATAAAGCGACCGACTTGGTATTGGCATTCCTTCCATTCGAAAAGGCGTTTTACGATAAGTATAACGTTGCCTGTGAGTTCGTTGGGCATACATTAGCGGATGCGATTCCATTAGAGCCAAATCAAGCACAAGCGCGTGAATTGCTCGGTTTAGAGCAAGACAAGAGGTGGTTAGCGGTTCTTCCTGGCAGCCGTGGTGGTGAGATGAAGCTGATTGCTCAACCATTTATTGAGACCTGTCAACGCATTCATCAAAAGTACCCGGATATCGGCTTTGTTGTCGCAGCGGTGAATGAGACCCGAAAACAGCAGTTTACCGAGATCTGGAAGGCAACGGCACCTGAGCTCGATTTTGTGATAGTGCAAGATACTGCGCGCAATGTCATTACGGCTTCCGATTCAGTCCTGCTCGCTTCTGGCACCGTTGCACTGGAATGTATGCTACTGAAACGCCCTATGGTGGTTGGTTATAAGGTGAATAAACTGACGGGCTACATTGTTAAAAAGCTAGCGATTACCGAGTTTGTTTCTTTGCCAAACATTCTTGCTGGCGAAGAGATCGTCAAAGAGCACATCCTTGAAGAGTGCCACCCTGACTTTTTATTCCCGTCGGTAGATGCCATGCTTTCTCGTGATAACACCGCTTTAATCGAGCGCTTTACCGAGATGCACCACTGGATTCGTAAAGATGCGGATAAACAAGCTGCCAACCAAGTGCTGAAGCTGATTGGCTGGCCAACGCAAGACTAATAACAGATTACTAAATGCCCAGAGAACACTATGGCAGTAAAAGATAAAAAAGAACTTCCTCCTTTCGAGTACCCAGCAGGTTACCAGTTGTTTGCTGGCGTTGATGAAGTGGGCCGTGGGCCTTTGGTCGGCGATGTAGTGACCGCCGCGGTGATTCTTGACCCCAATAACCCAATTGAAGGGCTTAATGATTCAAAGAAGCTATCAGAAAAGAAGCGCCTAGCTCTATTGCCTGAGATAAAAGAGAAAGCGCTAGCATGGTCTGTAGGACGCTGCTCACCTCAAGAAATCGATGAGTTAAATATCCTTCAAGCGACCATGGTAGCGATGCAGCGTGCGATTGCCGGGTTAGATGTACAACCTGATATGGCATTGATTGATGGTAACCGAGTACCTGATTTACCAATGGCAGGTCAAGCCGTTGTCAAAGGGGATCTTCGAGTTGCAGAGATCAGTGCGGCTTCGATCATTGCCAAGGTGGTGAGAGACCAAGAGATGGAAGAGCTGGATAAGCTGCATCCAGAATTTGGTTTTGCAAAACACAAGGGCTATCCAACCAAAGCACACTTTGAAGCTATTGAAAAATATGGTGTGACTGAGCATTATCGTAAGAGCTTTAAGCCTGTAAAACGCATTTTAGGGCTTGATTAGCAGTCGCGTTGGCCAACAGAAACTCATAGAATTAACAAAACGTTGTTACCCCCCTAGGCTTCGCCTAGAAATCAGGAAGAAGAATGTCAGATCCTAAATTCGTCCACCTTCGTGTTCATAGTGACTTTTCAATGGTCGATGGACTCTCCAAAGTACCGCCGTTGGTGAAAAAAGTTGCTGAGATGGGCATGCCTGCGATGGCGCTCACCGACTTTACCAACTTATGTGGTCTGGTGAAGTTTTATGGCACAGCTCATGGTTGTGGTGTGAAGCCTATCATTGGTGCAGACTTCCTGATGCAGTCTCCAGAGTTTGGTGAAGAGCTTACGCGTTTAACCGTGCTAGCGACGGACAACAAGGGTTACAACAACCTAACTCTGTTGATATCGAAGGCCTATCTTCGTGGGCATGTTCAACACCACCCTGTTATTGATAAGGAGTGGCTGATTGAGAATGCGGAAGGCTTAATCATTCTGTCCGGTGCGAAAGACGGCGAGATTGGTAAAGCACTATTGAAGGGCAATCAAGCTCTTGTCGATAGCTGTGTTGCTTTTTACAAAGAACACTTTTCCGATCGCTTTTATCTTGAATTGATTCGTACTGGTCGTCCTGACGAAGAGTCATACCTGCACTTTGCTCTGGATCTTGCAGAACGAGTAGAATTGCCGGTGGTTGCGACCAACGAAGTAGTCTTCATCTCAGAAGACTTGTTTGAAGCGCATGAGATTCGAGTCGCGATTCATGATGGTTACACTTTAGAAGACCCTCGACGCCCTAAAAACTACAGTGAGCAGCAATACCTTCGTAGTGAAGAAGAGATGTGCGAGCTCTTTGCTGACATTCCAGAAGCTCTAGAAAACAGTGTTGAGATCGCTAAGCGTTGTAACGTTACGGTTCGTTTAGGTGAGTACTTCCTGCCAAACTTTCCGACAGAAGGTCTGGCGATTGAAGACTTCTTGATTAAGAAGTCTGAAGAGGGCTTAGAGCGCCGTCTTGCGTTTCTTTTCCCTGATGAACAAGTACGTGCCGAGCGCAGACCAGAGTATGATGAGCGTTTGAAAGTTGAACTTGAAGTAATCAACAACATGGGTTTTCCAGGTTACTTCTTGATCGTAATGGAGTTCATCCAGTGGTCTAAAGATAACGACGTACCGGTTGGTCCAGGACGTGGTTCAGGTGCGGGTTCATTGGTAGCCTATGCGTTAGATATCACCGATCTTGATCCGCTTGAATATGATTTGCTCTTTGAACGTTTCTTGAACCCAGAACGTGTCTCCATGCCTGATTTCGATATCGACTTCTGCATGGATAAGCGTGACCAAGTTATTGATCACGTAGCAGAAATGTATGGTCGTGATGCGGTATCTCAGATCATCACATTCGGTACTATGGCGGCAAAAGCGGTTATCCGCGATGTAGGTCGTGTACTTGGTCACCCATTTGGTTTCGTTGATCGAATCTCAAAACTCGTCCCGCCTGATCCAGGGATGACCCTCGAAAAAGCCTTCAAAGCTGAGCCTGCATTACCAGAATTGTATGATGGTGATGAAGAGGTACGTGAGCTGATCGACAAATGTCGTATCCTCGAAGGTTGTACTCGTAACGCCGGTAAGCACGCGGGTGGTGTTGTAATCTCACCAACCACCATCACGGATTTTGCACCTATCTATGCTGATGCCGAGGGTAACTTCCCAGTAACTCAGTTTGATAAGAACGACGTAGAAACCGCGGGTCTGGTTAAGTTTGACTTCTTGGGCTTGCGTACTCTGACGATCATTGACTGGGCATTGGGGCTCGTCAACCCAAGACTTGAGCGTGAAGGCAAAGATCCAGTACGTATCGAATCGATTCCGTTAGATGATCAAGCGTCGTTCAACCTGTTACAAAACTCAGAAACTACTGCGGTATTCCAGCTGGAATCGCGTGGTATGAAAGATCTCATCAAACGTCTTCAACCGGACTGTTTTGAAGATATCATCGCATTGGTAGCTCTATTCCGTCCTGGTCCACTGCAATCGGGCATGGTAGATAACTTTATCGACCGTAAGCATGGCCGAGAAGCGATCTCATACCCAGATGAAACATGGCAACACGAATCGTTAAAAGAGACGCTTGAGCCGACTTACGGCATTATCTTGTACCAAGAGCAAGTAATGCAGATTGCCCAAATCCTAGCGGGTTACACGCTCGGTGGCGCAGATATGCTGCGTCGTGCAATGGGTAAGAAAAAGCCAGAAGAGATGGCAAAGCAGCGTAGTATTTTTAAAGAGGGTGCAGAAGCCAACGGAGTGGATGGCGAACTGGCCATGAAAATCTTCGACTTGGTAGAGAAGTTTGCGGGTTACGGCTTTAACAAATCTCACTCTGCTGCCTACGCTCTGGTTTCTTATCAAACTCTATGGCTGAAAACGCACTATCCGGCGGAGTTTATGGCTGCGGTAATGACGGCGGATATGGATAACACTGAAAAGGTCATCGGCTTGGTGGATGAGTGTTTCCGTATGAAGCTGAAGCTGTTGCCGCCAGATATCAACTCCGGCTTATACCGCTTTAATGTGGATGAAGATGGTGCGATTGTTTACGGCATCGGTGCGATTAAAGGGGTCGGTGAAGGCCCGATTGAAGCGATCATCGAAGCCAGAAACAAGGGCGGGTATTTTAAAGACCTATTTGATTTCTGTGCTCGTATCGACCTTAAAAAGGTCAATAAGCGTGTGATTGAAAAGCTCATCATGTCGGGTGCACTCGATCGCTTAGGTCCACACCGTGCAGCAATGATGGCTTCACTTAACGATGCGGTGAAAGCGGCGAGCCAACATCACCATGCAGAATCGTTTGGTCAATCGGATATGTTTGGTGTGTTGACTGATGCGCCAGAAGAGGTTGAACAGAAGTATACTCAAGTACCTAAGTGGCCTGAGAAGGTATGGCTAGAAGGGGAAAGAGAAACTCTAGGCCTATACCTAACAGGTCACCCGGTTAATGCGTATATTAAAGAGCTTGCGAAATACACCAGTTGCCGTTTAAAAGATGCGACGCCGACTCGTCGTGATCAGTCACTGACGATTGCGGGCTTAGTGATTGCAGCTCGAGTGATGACCACTAAACGCGGTACACGAATCGGTTTGATGACGATCGACGATCGATCGGGTCGAATGGAAGTGATGTTGTTCTCAGATGCGCTCGAACGCTATGCAGAATTGCTCGAAAAAGACAAAATTGTGGTCGTTTCCGGACAGGTCAGCTTTGATGACTTCAATGGTGGACTTAAAATGTCCGCGCGCGAGGTCATGGACTTAGGAAGTGCCCGAGAAAAATATGCTCGCGGATTATCGATTTCTATCGATCAATCACAAATTAATGGTCAATTTTTTGAGCGTTTTAGCCAAATCTTAGAACCATATAGAGCCGGAACGGTCCCAGTCAATGTATACTACCAGCGTGCCGACGCTAGAGCGCGGTTAACATTGGGCACAGAATGGCGCGTAACGCCAAGTGATACATTACTAGATGAATTAAAACAGCTACTTGGAAATAGCCAAGTAGAACTCGAATTTAACTAAAATTCAGCTCTTGCTAATGGGAGCTGAGTCAACAAGGATTCATAGATGAGCCTGAACTTTCTAGAATTTGAAAAGCCTATCGCTGAACTTGAAGCAAAAATTGAAGCATTACGTGACGTTTCTCGTCACGGTGGTGATGCTGCGGTAGATCTAGACAAAGAAATTGAACAACTAGAGAAAAAGAGCTTAGAGCTTAAACAGAAAATCTTTAGTGACTTAGGTGCATGGCAAGTGGCTCAACTTGCTCGTCACCCACAGCGTCCTTACACGCTAGATTACCTAGAGAACGTATTCACTGAATTTGAAGAGCTAGCGGGTGACCGTGCTTACGCTGACGACAAAGCGATCGTTGGTGGTATGGCTCGTCTAAACGGTCGTCCAGTTATGGTTATTGGTCACCAAAAAGGTCGTGAGACGAAAGAAAAAGTAATCCGTAACTTTGGTATGCCAAAGCCAGAAGGTTACCGTAAGGCGCTTCGTCTAATGGAAACGGCTGAGCGTTTCAACATGCCAATCATTACCTTCATCGATACTGCTGGTGCATACCCAGGTGTTGGTGCAGAAGAGCGTGGTCAATCTGAAGCGATCGCAAAGAACCTAAAGGTAATGGCGGGTCTAACGGTTCCTGTTATCTGTAACGTTGTTGGTGAAGGTGGTTCAGGCGGTGCTCTGGCTATCGGTGTTGGCGATTACGTGAACATGCTTCAGTACTCTACGTACTCAGTTATCTCTCCAGAAGGTTGTGCATCAATCCTATGGCGCGACTCAGACAAAGCTCCACAAGCTGCAGAAGCGATGGGTCTTATTGCTCCTCGCCTAAAAGAGCTTGAGCTGATTGATGAGATCATTCCTGAGCCACTAGGCGGCGCTCACCGTGATCCGATCCAAATGGCTGAGAACATGAAAGCAACACTCGTTAAACAACTAGAAGAGCTAGAGCAATTTGATAACGATACGCTATTAGAGCGTCGTTACCAGCGCCTAATGAGCTACGGTTACTGCTAATTTGGCGACGACAATCTTTTTAGATTGGATAAGCGACAATGAAAGGGTTGGACTCAGTGCCAACCCTTTTTTATTATTATGACATTCCTCTTAACTGCCAAATTCTAATGTCCCAGCTATATCAAGTGTTCTCATCTGTACTCGAACCTTATTCACCTTCCATCAATCGGATTGTTATCGCATTCAGTGGCGGTGTTGATTCACGAGTGTTGCTAGAGTTGGCTGCTCGTTATGGTAAAGCGCAAGGCATTGAGTGCATTGCCGTTCATATTCATCATGGCTTGAGCACCAACGCCGATGTTTGGGTAAAAAAATGCCAACAATGGTGTTTGGAGTCAGCTGTTAAGCTATATGTCGAACGAGTCTCTTTGGATACCTCAAGCAGTGAAAGCCTAGAAAAGCTTGCTCGAGATGCGCGTTATGGCGCTTTAAAAGCACACCTGAGCAAAGGAGACATTCTGCTTACCGGGCAACATCAAGATGATCAGCTAGAGACGTTTTTGCTTGCCTTGAAGCGAGGCAGCGGACCTAAAGGTTTGTCTTCAATGGCAAAAGTGATGTCGTTTGGTGAAGCGGTTTTAGTGCGTCCTTTACTCGGGGTTTCTCGCCAAGAGATAGAAGCGTTTGCTGACCAAAGCGGACTTGAATGGGTTGAAGATGAAAGTAACCAAGACCAGCGCTTTGACAGAAACTTTATTCGTCACGAAGTGACACCTAAGCTGGTCGCGCGCTGGCCCTCTTTTCCGGACTCAGTGGCTCGCAGTGCCCAATTGTGCGCAGAGCAAGAGTTACTACTTGATGAACTGTTGGTTCCTAAGTTGAACCAAGCTCTTGGGCTGTACCAAAGCTTGAAAATAGAGAGCTTGTTAGATTGTTCAAATGTGATGCGCGCTCGGTTATTAAGAATGTGGTTGGCTGAAAATGGTCTAGTTATGCCAAGCCAGAAGCAATTAGAACTGTTGTGGAGTGAGGTCGCTTGTGCACAGCAAGATGCGAATCCGGTCTTGGTGTTAGGCGACACCGAAGTGCGACGCTTTGACAACAAGCTGTTTATCGTCGAGTCTCGACCTTCATTAGAATCTTGGCAAGCTGAGTTAAAAGTAGGGCAATCTTTGGAATTACCCGATAATCTGGGTTCTCTCTCTCTAAATATCAATGGTAGTGCAGTATCCCAAGAGGCTCAGAGTATGGTCAAATTCTCATTATCTAATGCTTCAGGTCCAATAACAGTGATGTTTAACCCGGAAGGATTAACTGCTCACCCTGTGGGGCGCGGGCATAGCCGAAAAATGAAAAAGTTATTCCAAGAGTATAAGGTTCCGAGTTGGTTACGTCGAAGAACACCGATACTTATCGATGGGGATCATGTTGTTGCCGTAATGGGACTTTTTGTTGATAGGCGCTACCAAGGCCAAGATTGTGAAGCTGTCTGGAGCAAGTAATAGAACTTTGTGGCACAATTTAAAGGCACTTATATCAATAATAATCAATGGAATAAGCAATGAAGAAGATAGCAGTAGGATTTGTCCTTGGACTGGGACTATTGAGTGGCAATGCTCTAGCGGGTGATGTTGCAGCAGGTCAGGCTAAAGCAGCAGTGTGTGCAGCTTGTCACGGTGCTGACGGTATCGCGGTGATCCCAGGTTACCCAAACCTGAAAGGTCAAAACGAGCAGTACCTTGTTACATCAATTAATGCTTACAAAAACAAGCAGCGTAATGGCGGTCTTGCTGCTGTAATGCAGGCTCAGGCTGCAATGTTAAGCGATGCAGATATCGCGAACCTTGCGGCTTACTATGCAAGCCTAAAATAGTTTTACATCCGAACGTGATTTCTAAGCCAGTGCTTGTTAGCGCTGGCTTTTTTCATTGAATGTTTATGATAGCTATTCGATAATGGGCTATTCGTAGAGTTTAAGGGATGAACATGAAAAAGATTGAAGCCATTATCAAGCCGTTCAAACTTGATGATGTACGTGAAGCACTGGCTGAAGTAGGTATTACGGGCATGACGGTATCTGAAGTAAAAGGCTTTGGACGTCAAAAAGGTCACACTGAGCTTTACCGTGGTGCAGAGTACATGGTTGATTTTCTTCCAAAAGTGAAACTAGAAATCGTTGTGACTGATGAAGTGGCGGATCAATGTGTTGATACCATCATCGAAACAGCGCAAACGGGTAAAATCGGCGATGGTAAAATATTCATTACCGACGTTGAACGTGTGGTTCGTATCCGCACAGGTGAAGAAGACGAAGACGCGGTTTAAAAAAACATTTACCCTAAAAGGAGCGATTATCGCTCCTTTTTTATTTTCTAGGGCGTGGTGTATGTTGAAGAAAGTGCTGTTTGGTTTTGTTGTTGGCTCTGCGCTTGTTTTTGGAAGCTTTAAACTGATTTTCAAAATTCCTACTCAACCTCATCTTGTTACTCACTCTCCCACTATCAGTAATGACGTTTATAGCTGCTATCAAAACTCAGAACCCAAAGCGCTAGATGTCACTAATGGGTTGAATGTGACGGTGTGGAATATCTACAAACAGAATCGTGATAACTGGCGCACAGCCCTTAACGCATTGACCAATGAAAGCCAGTTGGTGCTGCTTCAAGAGGCGAGTATGACTGAAGAGATGCAATCATGGATCACCAGTGGTTTGTGGGGGAGTAGTCGTGTTAATGCTTTTGAAGCGTTTAATAAAAGTGCTGGGGTGCTGAATCTTGCATCTCATCTTCCTATTGAGGCCTGTGCTTATACTCACGAAGAGCCTTGGATACAGTTACCGAAATCGGCGTTGTGGTCGCGTTACCAATTGAGTAATGGTGAGCAGCTTGCTGTGGTGAACATTCATGCGGTCAACTTTACTTTGGGCACCGAAGACTATGTACAACAGCTGTCTGCACTGACATCAGTACTGAGAGAGTACCGTGGTCCAATTATCTTTGCTGGAGACTTTAACAGTTGGAGTGAAGCTCGCTTTGGGGCGCTGCAGAAAGCTTTGAGTGAGATTGGTTTAGTTGAGGTTACCTTTTCACCAGATCATCGAACTCAGTTCGTGACTGGGTTAGTGCTGGATCATATCTTCTATCGCGGACTGATTGTGAGAAACGCAAAAGCGCCCGAATCGGACGCTTCTGATCATAACCCTATGCAGGTTACGTTTGATGTTCAGTAGTCTGGCTAGATTAAGACACCAAAATATACAGTGCCCAGATTAGGTAGTACCCAACCCATGGCAGTGCCGAGATTACCAGTGCTTGACCACGTTCAAACTCGGTCCAAGTGAGCACTGCTGCGTAACCGAGTACGATGTACCAAGGCAGTAACAGTGGGAATGAACTAGCAAATTGCGACCAATCATTGGTTAGTGGCAGCTTAATAAGACCATTAATACTGTTCAGATCAGCGGCGTAGTTCATGACCTGACCATGCTTAAGCAGCAGGCTTGCGTAGCTCGCAATATCGCCTATCACGGCTGGGAAGGTAATCACCGCAGACGCAGCAAACCATTTCCAGTAGCCATGTTGGTGTTGGCTCGGTTTGGTTGCAAGGTTGAACCAGAATGCCAGCATCGCTATTGTTAGCGTACGGCCAAAGACATCGCTGATGATTTCACTGGCGAGCAGTGTGTTGCTATCAAGTAACTCCAATTGAGCTGGGTTGGTTTGAGCAAGTTGGCGAGTCAACTCTGCACTCAACCAGGTGAAATCTACGTTAGAAAAATAGGCACCCCAAAATAGAAATGGGCTGAGCATTAAGACAACGTAGGGTTGCCACCCCCAGGCTCCTCGCTGATACAGTGCGAGGAAACACGCGGTTGGAGAACGGAAAATATCCAACAGCATTACGAGTGGGTTACTTGACGGGTTCATACACTTACCTTAGTTACATCAACATACAGCTTAAGCTTCTGACCTGGCTGTAAGTACTTCTTGTTTTGTAAAGTGTTCCATTTTACAACATCCGAAGTTTTTACTTTGAACTTTGATGCAATACCGCTGACTGTGTCACCTGATTTTACATTGTAGTAGACGGCTCGGATGATTGCACCATCGGCGCTGTTTTTCCAAACGACCAGATTTTGACCAACTCGCAGCGTGTCTCGAGGCCCCATGCCGTTCCATTTAGCAAGAGACTGATGAGAGACCTTATTGGCACGTGCAATTGTCCATAGACTTTCGCCACTTTTTACTGTGTGGGTCAGCTTATACTGACCGCGACTTTTCGACTGTGTGCTCGCTAAACGGTTAGAGGCACTCAGAGCGTACGCTTTATCATCTTTAGTTGATGAAGGAATCATCAGATGCTGACCAACGCGAATGTTGTTGTTGGACATACCATTAGCGTTGCGAATGACTTTGCTGGTGGTGTTGTAACGCTGAGCAAGTACGCTGATGCTATCACCAGATTTCACCTTATAGCGCACCAGCTTCATGCCTTTGCCTTTGTTCGCAGCCACTTTTTTATTGAACTGTTCAACCGAATGGATTGGAAGAAGGAGCTGTTGGTGCTTCTCTGGCGCAGTGGCCCACTGGTTGTAAGCTGGGTTGTAGCTTTGTAGCTCTTTTACTGGGATACCTGCGTAATTAGCCGCAATCGCTAGGTCAAGCTGCTCTTCAGGGTTCACCAGTTTAAGAACGGGTTTGTTGGCAATAGGCGGAATCTCGATGCCGTACTTTTCTTGGTTAGCGATCACGTCCGCTAGAGCCAGCAGTTTTGGGACATAGCTGCTGGTCTCTTTTGGGAGGTCAAGAGAGAAAAAGTCTATCGGCTTACCCAACTTTTTGTTCTTACGAATCGCGCTGTTTACGCGGCCACCACCACTATTGTAAGCCGCGATAGCGTGACTCCAATCACCGTCAAAGCGCTTATTTAGTGACTCAAGGTACTCAAGAGCAGCATCGGTTGACGCTGCAACATCACGACGTCCGTCGTACCAGAAGTTCTGTTCAAGACCATAGTATTTGCCAGTACCTGGGATGAATTGCCACAAACCTGCAGCACTACCATGGGAGTAGGCAAACGCATCAAATGAGCTCTCTACGACAGGGAGTAAAGCGAGCTCAAGCGGTAGACCCTTCTCTTCGATCTTCTCAGTGATCAAATAAAGGAAAGGTTCTGCTCGTTTTGATACGGTTTTTAGATGGTTAGGATGCTTCAAATACCAAGTGCGGTAATAGTCGACTTTTTTGTGATTGGGTACATCCATTTCAAGTTGCATTGCAATACGTTTCCAAACATCTTGTTGTGTTTGTGGGGTAACGACGGGTGCTTCAACTTTAGGTTGTTCTTTTTCTGCTTTTGATATTGAAACTTCTGGTTGAGAAATCTCTTTCGCAGGGGAAATGTTGGTTTGCTCGGAAGCTTGGTCTTGATTATCTGGCTGAGTTAATTGGCAACCAGAAAGTAGTAATACCAAAGCCCAGCTGTACTTAACTCGCATGTTACAGCCTTTTTTTTAAACGGCTGCTGATAATACTTGCCACTCCCTATGAGTGACAAGTCTCTAATTGTTAAAATTCGTTCTTCCACGCACGAAGCGCTGTAAACACTGAAAGGGGGTCTGTGTGCTCAGTTCGGTTAGATACTGATTTAATTACACTTGGTTCGCTGTAGCGAAGAAATGGGTTGATCCACTTCTCTAAACGTAAATTTGTTGGAATGGTCGACTTATTTTGTGCTCGTAAACGGTTTACGTCGTCTCTATATTGTTGAAGTTGCATATTATCAGGTTCAACAGCAAGGGCAAACGCAATATTGGCAGCTGTATATTCGTGGGCGCAGTAGACCTCAGTTTCTTGCGGCAGAGCGGTGATTTTATTGAGGGCATCAAACATCTGTTGCGGGGTGCCCTCCATGATACGGCCACAGCCAGCAGAGAACAGCACATCTCCGCAGAATAACTTACCGTCGCCAACGTAACCGATGTGACCTGCGGTATGGCCGCTCAAACCAAGCACTAAGAATACTTCATCGAACAGTTCTAACTGATCACCATCATTAACAGGGTGAGTTAGGGTTGGAATAGGCTCGTTTTTAGGACCGACAACATCAATGGTTGGAAATTGTCTTACTAACTCCGGAACGCCACCAATGTGATCGTTGTGGTGGTGCGTAATCAAGATTGCATCTAAAGTTAGCTCATGACGCTCTAGGTACTCAAGTACTGGAGCCGCATCACCAGGATCGACAACAGCACAACGACGATCGCTATTTTCAATCAGCCAGATGTAATTGTCATTGAATGCAGGTATGCTTTTGATATGTAACATTATTGGTTCTCCAGTCACTTTTAGTGCGACAGAATAAGTGAGACAGATTATTGATGAAGCCAGCACGCAGCCGCAAGAAGTTTGAGCGACCTTATACTTGGGAACAATTACACAATGGCCCTTGGCTCCGCGAATCTATTCAAACTCGTCTGGATGAATGGTGCCCTAAGCTGTTTGGCTATCATATGCTCAAGCTCGGTGGTCTCAGTTGCGAGATATCCAGCTGCACATGCAATATTCAACATCAAGTAAATCTAGATATCCAGAACCCTTTACACAATGTGATTGCAGATGACTATAATTTGCCCTTTTTAGAGAAGAGCTTCGATGTTGTCGTCCTCAGTCATCAATTAGATTATAGCAATGACCCTCACAGGATATTGCGAGAGGTCGATAGAGTGATGATGGACGACGGTTATCTGATCGTCACGGGGTTCAATCCGTTCAGTTTCACTGGGCTCGCCAGCTTATTGCCTTGGCGTAAGAACAGTCTACCTTGGAGTGGCAGAATGTACACACCGAACCGAGTTAAAGATTGGTTGGGTGTACTTAACTATCAGGTGATTCATTGTGATACCTATGCGTTATTCCCAATGAGTCGCTATCGCGCATTTTGGACATGGCTTGAAAACAGCCTCGGCAGTTGCGCTTCGGTCGCGGGTAGCCAGTACTTTATTGTGGCGCGCAAACGCACATACCCACTTAAGCCGATTAAACCTCACTGGCATCTTAAACGACGTTTTTCTCCGGTTGGTGCAAGCTTCAGGGCTGGTGTTCGCAGTACTGCTCTTGAGCCCTCTTCACTATCCAACCGCAATAAAAAAGCCGACTGATGGTCGGCTCGTCACGTTGATGTTTTATTGGCTCTTGTTGTTGTCAGTCTGTGTTTCAGAATGCACTACTGATCAAGTTAACGAGCTTGTTTAGAAAAGCTTAGCTCGCTTGGTAACCTGTATCTTCTTCAGTCGGATTCTCTGCAGCGGTGCGCGCTAACTCATCACACATCTCATTTTCGCGATGACCCGCATGGCCTTTTACCCAACGCCACTCTACTTGATGACGTGCCGTCTCTTTATCCAGTAACTGCCAGAGGTCGGCATTTTTTACTGGTTTTTTGTCAGCTGTTTTCCAGCCGCGTTTTTTCCAGTTGTGGATCCACTGAGTGATGCCTTGGCGAACGTATTGGCTATCGGTTGTCAGGATAACAGCACAAGGCTCTTTCAAGGTTTGCAGAGCGACTACTGCAGCCATCATCTCCATACGGTTATTCGTCGTTAACGAGTAGCCCTTTGCCAGAGTTTTTTCAGTCTGTTTATAACGGAGTACAATCCCATAGCCACCAGGCCCTGGATTTCCAAGACACGAACCATCAGTGAAAATTTCAACTTGTTTCGTCATGATTTGATATTATTACCTCAAGCACATTATCGGCATAGTCTGACACAGTTATCCTTATGAATACCAGTAACAATTCTGAACACCACTCAAACGCTGAAAACAGGCGTATAGTTGTACTCGATACCGAAACCACGGGTATGAATACCGAGGGTGGACCGCACTACCTAGGGCACCGCATTGTCGAGATCGGTGCTGTAGAGATCATTAACCGAAAACTAACGGGGCGTCACTTCCACGTTTACATCAAGCCCGATCGTGCGATTCAAGAAGAGGCGATTGGCGTTCACGGTATTACCGATGAGTTCTTGGTGGATAAACCTGAATACCAAGATGTTCATAAAGAGTTTCTCGAATTCATCAAAGGCGCGGAACTTGTCGCGCACAATGCCCCCTTCGATACCGGCTTTATGGACTACGAGTTTGAGAGACTCGACCCAAGTATAGGTAAGACCGACGATTACTGTAAGGTCACCGACACCCTAGCTATGGCGAAGAAGATCTTCCCAGGCAAGCGCAACAACCTCGATATTCTCTGTGAGCGATACGGTATTGATAACTCTCACCGAACGCTCCACGGGGCTTTGCTCGATGCCGAGATCCTAGCCGACGTTTACCTACTAATGACGGGTGGACAAACCTCACTGCAGTTCAATGCGGGTCAGCAAGAAGGTGCAGTTGAAGGGATCCGTCGTGTCGAAAGTGGACGAAAATCGCTAAAGGTTTTGCGTGCAACGGCCGATGAATTAGAAGCGCATCAAAATCGTTTAGATCTCGTCGAGGAGAGTGGAAGCTGCCTTTGGCGTCAGTAGGGAGAGAGTATGTTTAAGGCATTGGCTTGGAGTTGCTTGTTACTTATCAGCATCGGTGTTCAGGCGGCAACAGAGTCTTCAATTCGACTCTTGGATAACCGCTTTAGAGTGGATCCAAGTATTGAACAGATTACATTTGTTATCTACCGAGCCGACAACTCTCAACCTGTAGTACTGGTTCGCCCGGATGGTAAAAAATACTATTCGTGGCGTAACGCAGACAATGTTCGTTGGTATCAAGAGTCATCGATGGACATTGTCTCGATTGAACACCCGATGCCGGGGCCTTGGCAGGCGGTAGGGAAGGTCTCTCCTAAGAACAAGATCAAGCTGCTTTCTCACTTGGTGCTTGATGCAAAGCAGTTCCCAGACAAACTTTATCAAACAGAAGTTTTGAAATTCACGGCGCGTTTGACTTCCGATGGTAAACCTCTGGTACTTCGAGATTTTCTGGATAGGGTTAACCTCAAGGTGACCTTTACTAAATACATAGAAAACGAAGATGCCTTGGTTCGAGAAGCTCGCCCTGTACCTGTTATCATGGGTGAATTTGCCGATAACGGTGAAGATCTTGATGAGAAAGCGGGTGATGGCGTGTTCACGGTTGCGTTACCGATTGATATTGAGCCGGGTAAGTATCGTGCTCGAATCACATCTGGAAACGGGGTTTTCCTACGTGCCCAAGAGCAGCAAGTCCTTGTTTATCCGTCACCGATATCAACCACCTTTATCCAGTCTCGCAAAGAGGGTTCTCCACATACAATTATTGTATCGGGTGAGCAGGGCATGATTGCGCCAAGCTCGTTGGCCACTCATGTCGAGCATACAGCGCCAGATGAATACGTCTCTTATCAGCAAGGACAAGCAGCGACGGATGGTATGAAGGTCTCGATGGAGATCCCTTACACTGGTGAGGTGGGGATCTATTCTTGGTCTGGAAAGGTATTTGCAACGGACGCTTCGAATCAACGTCCACTGATGTTTCCAATTAAACAGCAGACCTACAGCGTGGTTCAAGATATTGACTTGGCCGAGTCTCGTCGCCTACAGGAAGAGGCTTTAGCTGAGCAAAAACGTATTGCCGCTGAGCAGTTGCTGCTGAAGCAGCGTGAAGAAGAGCGACAACGCAGCATGATCATTATTGGTGTTGGGAATGTTGTGGCGATTCTTTTAGGTCTGTTGATTTGGTTTGTTGTTCGTAAAATCAGAGCCAAGAAGCAAGCGCAACCAGAGATGCAGCTATCTGTACCTAAGTCTTAGTCGATTAACACTTAACATTGTTTTTTGGTGTGACGGCAGTAAGGCCATGATGTGAATTGTTGATATTGGCTATAGGGTGATTGCTACTTGCTAGTAAGGCGTAGTGGGGGTGAAGAAGCGATTAAACAGCTTTACCTTGATGTTTGAACGGCTAAGATGAAGTATAAAAAAACGGGACTCACTGAGTCCCGTTTTGCTTCTAATATTAACGGTTCTTAACCCTATGCAACATTATCAATCGATGTCTCTGGGTACTGTGGCTTTGCTGCCAGTTCCTCTGGTGCGAAGTCATCAACGTTAATGGTGTATAGACGATGCTCTTCAGCACTCTTCAGCAGTGCCGCCTCTTCGTTGGTTAAGATGCCTTTATCCAAACCAATCTCAGCCACTAGATCTAAGCGTAGGAAAGGACGTCGCTGACTCGTCTCTTTACACACCTTATCAAATAGCGGCTCTGCCTCTAGAATCACCTCTAGCGCACGTTCAATCTTACCGACTGCGTTGTGTTCCGTTGGTGCCAAGAACTGTCCGCGGCCAAGGCGAGAGCGGGTTGCGCTTGGCGTTTGGATGATTTGCGCCACTTGGCTATCTAGCTTGTCACTTGGTGCGCGGCGAATACGGCCAAATGGCAACAAGATAACGCGCAGTAGACGACCGACAACTGGGTTAGGGAAGTTTGCTAGGAACTCATCAATCGCAACTTCTGTTTGACGAAGGCTGTCTTGCATCCCCCAGTGAACCAAAACTAAATCCTCTTTATGGCTTCCTTCGCTCTCAAAGCGTTTTAGAGTCGCTGAACCAAGGTATAGCTGACTCAAGATATCACCTAGGCGAGCAGATAAACGCTCTCTACGTTTCAGAGAACCACCCAGTACCGCCATCGAGATATCAGACAGTAGCGCTAAGTTCGCACTGTAGCGATTCAGTTGTTGGTAGTAGCGCTTAGTCTCTTTATCTGAAGGAGTGCTTGAACCACGACCGTCAGTCAAACCGAACCATAAGCTACGTACTAGGTTGCTCATGGTGAAGCTAACGTGCCCTGCGAGAGCGTTATCGAACTTTTCAAGTGCATCACTGCTTTCAGAGTAGGCCGCATTCATCTCTTCCAGTACATAAGGATGACAACGGATAGCACCTTGACCATAGATGATCATTGAACGAGTTAGGATGTTGGCACCTTCTACTGTGATGGCAATTGGTGAACCTTGGTAGCCACGCGCGAGGAAGTTTGATGGGCCTAAGCAGATGCCTTTACCGCCTACAATGTCCATCGCATCAATGATGCTGCGCTGGCCACGGTGAGTACAGTGGTACTTCACGATAGCTGAAATTACTGAAGGCTTTTCACCTAGGTCGATACCAGCAACAGTGAGGTTGCTTGCCGCATCCATGACGTAGGCGTTACCCGCCAAACGCGCTAATGGCTCTTCGACACCTTCCATTCGACCGATCGGCTGTTTGAATTGGCGACGGATACGTGCGTAAGCGCCGGTTGCGAGAGCTGCCGTTTTCAGGCCACCGGTTGAGTTTGATGGCAATGTGATACCACGTCCTACTGAAAGGCACTCAACTAGCATGCGCCAACCTTGCCCCGCCATTTTTTGTCCACCAATGATGAAATCCATTGGAACGAACAGGTCTTTAGCTTGAGTTGGACCATTTTGGAATGGGACATTTAGTGGGAAGTGACGATTACCAATCTCAACACCCGGAAGGTCGGTTGGGATAAGTGCACAGGTAATGCCAAGGTCTTGTGTGTCGCCGAGCAAGCCGTCAGGGTCACGCAGTTTGAATGCTAAGCCAAGCACTGTCGCCACAGGTGCTAGAGTGATGTAGCGCTTGTTCCATGTAAGGCGCATACCCAGCACTTCTTCACCTTGCCATTCCCCTTTACATACGATGCCGTAGTCAGGAATTGAGCCAGCGTCTGAGCCTGCCTCTGGACTAGTTAGGGCGAAACAAGGGATCTCTTTACCTTCCGCGAGGCGAGGTAAGTAGTGATTCTTTTGCTCTTCAGTACCGTAGTGCTGTAGCAATTCACCCGGACCTAAAGAGTTAGGTACACCTACGGTTGATGACAGAACGCTAGAAACACCAGTCAGTTTTTGTAGTACCAGTGATTGTGCGTAAGCAGAAAACTCAAGACCGCCGTATTTCTTCTTAATGATCATCGCGAAGAATTTTTCATCTTTCAGATACTGCCAAACTTCCGGTGGCAGATCTGCAAGCTCATGAGTAACTTGATAATCACTCACCATCTCGCACACAGTATTGACTGGGCCGTCTAAGAAAGCTTGCTCTTCTTTAGACAGTTTAGGGTCTGCGATATTCTGCAGCTTCTTCCAATCTGGCTTGCCTTTAAACAGCTCTGCTTCCCACCAAACTGTACCTGCTTCCAGTGCCTCTTTTTCTGTTTGAGACATCGCAGGCAGCACTTTCTTAAAGACGGTTAGTGCTTTTTGGCTAATCAGTGTTTGTCTAATTGCTGGGATAGCAAAAATAGCGACAGCAAGTAGGTAGCTCAGCCAACCCGTCATGCCGACATCCGCGGCGAAGGTCAGAGCAAACATAGTGGCCGTTAATGCCACGAGTGCGCGAGTGAGGGTGACTCGATGGTACAGGCAGAC